>QXWX01000404.1 GCA_009911175.1 Lachnospiraceae bacterium
ATCTGGAACAAGGTTTCCGGCGGGACGGATTCCTCCACCGTCCCAATCTGGTAAATGCTTTCCTCCGGGCAGGTCTTATTGTTCTTTAACAAATCCCCCACCGTGCGGTTGCGTTCCGTGTGCCGGTTCTTCTCGTTCCTTGCGTTCTGGGCTTCAATGAAATCCGAATAATTCTCGGTGTAATAAGCCAGTTCTATCTGCTCAAAGCTGAAATCCGGCTGGGAGGAATCCTCCCGGCTCCCGGCGGTGGTATAGCCCCGGTAGCAGTCCCAGTATACATTTTTCTTTGCCCGCTCCGAATCAATATGACCGCTGTTTTCCACGTCAAAGCGGCGGTCATTGTGGCGTGGGTTGTACGTGCCGTTTTTGCCGGAGCGTCCGTTGTGCCGTGTCAGTTTCAATCCAAAATCCCCCTTTCCTTTTTACCGATTCCCGGGCTGGCGGGAGGGCTGCGGAGCTGCCGAACCTGCGGGGCTTGCGTCAGGTAATACCCAGTACGAATTGGCGCAAGCGCCAACTCTAGCTGGGCAAGGCGTTTCACCCTTGACCCGATAAGGACTGCCGCCCTTAACCCGCCAATGGGCGTTGCCC
>QXWX01000405.1 GCA_009911175.1 Lachnospiraceae bacterium
ATATCGGAATACGATGAGGACGGCCGCTGGCTCCGGGACCTGTACATGAACGCTCCGAATAAAGAGGATGCTTCCCTGGTGATGCAGATCAACATGAATGGTATCGGATTTTCCAGGGAGGGGTTCGAAGGGCCATACAAGAACGCATGGACGATAGACGGTGTATTCCTAGGAGAGTTCATCAAGGCCGGATCTGTTACCGCGGAGAAGCTGTCTGCGGAATATAAATCAGGGGTCACTGAGGAGATCACGGCGAAGTTTGATGTGGCTGCCGGAAGGATTGAGGCGGAGGTCACCCGGGCCAAGGGTGTGGAGGCGGAGCTGAGCGCGTCCCTGAAAGTGACTGCTGATTCGGTGCAGACCAAGGTCTCAAAGGGGGAATTTGGTTCTTATGCGCAGCAGTATTATGACAAGGTGATCTACGGATTTAACCAGAGCAGTAAGTATGTGCAGATCAATCCCGGGGAGATTGCTATATACGATAACGGCGTATCGGACAGCAAAAAGCGGGCTGCCTTTAACCACAACGGGAGCCATTTTTACCGGGACGGATACCACGTGGGAAAGATCGGGACGAACCAGATGCAGTC
>QXWX01000406.1 GCA_009911175.1 Lachnospiraceae bacterium
AGGAGCCAAACAATTGGTGGTGCAGGAAGCATTGCTTATGATGTTAGCGACTTCGTGAGAGTAGTCTTGTTCATTCACACCAATGACGTAGGTTGGAATATCCGCACCTTTAGCCGGAGCAGTGATGATAACCTTCTGAGCTCCGGCTTGGATGTGCTTGCCAGCTCCAGGACCATCCACGAACACACCGGTCCCCTCAATGACAATGTCAATGCCAAGTTCAGCCCAAGGAAGCTTGAGAGGGTCCCTGTTGGAGACCACCTTGATGAGCTTCCCATCAACGCTGATGGTCTCGTTGTCGACTACCTTGACATCTGCTTTGAAGGTGCCAAGCATGGAGTCATACTTCAACAAGTGGGAGGCATTCTTGACACCACCACTGTCGTTCACCACCACCACCTCGAGTGGTGAGTCCTTACGGCCATGCCAGCAGCGGAGAAAGTTCCTCCCAATGCGCCCAAAACCATTTATCGCGACCTTCAGTTTGGCAACGGTCTCTCCCTTAACTGGTGTGGATCCTGCAGTCTTTGGAGTTAGCTGTGCAGCCACTACATCGAACAAAGAAGCCTCCCTAGCATTCTTGGCAAAAG
>QXWX01000047.1 GCA_009911175.1 Lachnospiraceae bacterium
TTCTAAATTTTATCACAAACCGCCTCAAACAACAGTAGTTATTTACTTTTTTAGTGCGAAAAAATTTCACCTTTCAACCCTGAGAAAATATTGACAGAATGAAAATTCACATCTACCTGTTAAGATTCTATATCGTGTGATTTCACCTAAAAAAGTATTACATAAAGTGATCGTCTGTTCCATATGCGAAGCAGCTTTGGATCCCTGCACGAATGGATATTTGACTGCGAAAGGAAAAGTGATTGACCGGAAACATGAAGATATTTTACAAGACAGAGCCTGGAATAAGGGGTACAATGACTGTGACGGCAATGTAAAAGATTCTGTGAAAAGATGCGGTGAAAAAGCAGCCTGCATCCAAAAACTGCCGGAAGACGGCGGAATGTTCAGGAAAGAGAGCTGCCGTACAGATTTGTTATGGAGGAGATCCGCTATGAAAAAGGAGACACGGACCGCAGTATACGACGAGGAACTAAGGATCGAAGCCTACCGCTTTGAAGGGATCGTGCAGCCGTTTCCGAACCATTTCCATGGACATTATGTCATCGGGCTTGTGGAGGCGGGGCAGCGCGTCCTTTTCTGCAGGGACAGAGAATATGCGCTGGAAAAGGGCAGCATCCTGCTTTTCAACCCGGGAGACAGCCATGCGTGCCTGCAGAGCGGCGGGGAGACATTTGACTACCGGGGACTCAATATTTCCAGGGAGGTTATGCTTGACCTGGCGGAGGAGGTGACCGGAAGGCGGGAGCTTCCGGGCTTTTCAAAGAATGTCATCTATGATGAGGAAGCAGGAGGCTGTCTGTGTCTGCTGCATGAGATGGTCATGACGGGAACCGGTGATTTGGGAAAAGAGGAAGAACTGCTGTTTCTGATTTCGCTCCTGCTCCAAAACTGCGGTCAGCCCTTTGACAGGTGCAGCCCGGAGTGCCGGACGGAGATTGAGAAAGCCTGCGGATATATGGAGATGCATTTTAAGGAACGGATTTATCTGGATCAGATCTGCCGCTGTGCAGGGCTAAGCAAATCCACGCTGCTCCGTGCTTTTACAAAGTCGAAGGGAGTCACGCCCTACCGCTATCTGGAGACAATCCGCATCAACGAAGCAAAAAAACTGCTTGCGGAGGGGATGACGCCTGTGGAAGCGGCCATAGAGACGGGCTTTTCGGATCAGAGCCATTTTTCGAATTATTTCAACCAGTTTATCGGGCTTACGCCGGGAATCTACCGTGAAATCTTTCTACCTGTACGGTTGGATGCTCTTTGAGCATCCAACCCACCTCATTCATTCGTAAAATCCGTGCTTCGCACTTTTGTGCCTGCTAACGCAGTCACATTTTACTCATTAATGAGGTAGGTTGCTAATCCGAAGTCGCATTTTCATTACAATAAATTGCATAAAAATGTGACTTCGGATTGCAACCGTACAGGTGGAAATCTTTTGTGAAAAGGAGGGTGGCGCATATGGGGAGTAGAAAATCAGCCGGGCATCTGGCGGCGCTGTTTACGATTATCATCTGGGGAACGACATTTATATCGACGAAAATCCTTCTGGCAGATTTTCAGCCGGTGGAGATTTTGTTTTTCCGCTTTGTCATAGGATTCGGGGCTTTGATCCTGGCCTGTCCGCACGGGATGAAAGGCGTGGACCGCAGGCAGGAGAAGGTTTTCGCGCTGGCCGGGCTGTGCGGGATCTGCCTGTACTATCTTCTGGAAAATATCGCGCTTACCTGTACGCTTGCATCCAATGTGGGGGTCATCATCTCGGCGGCTCCGTTTTTTACGGCAATATTGTCAAGGCTGTTCATGAAGTCGGAGGGGAAGCTGGGGCCTGCTTTTTTCATAGGATTCGGGGTGGCGATGGCCGGCATCCTGATGATCAGCTTGAACGGTTCCGGGCCGGAGCTGAATCCGGCAGGGGATATACTGGCGCTTCTTGCGGCTTTTGTGTGGGCCTGCTATTCTATTTTGATGAGAAAGATCGGAGACTTCGGCTATCCGGTGATCCTTGCCACCCGCAGGACATTTTTTTATGGGATACTGTTTATGGTTCCGGCGTTGTTTGTGTTTGACTGTAAGATCGGGGCGGAGAGGTTTGCGGATGGAACGGTTATGTTCAATCTCCTCTATCTGGGGCTGGGGGCGTCTGCCCTTTGCTTTGTTACGTGGAATTTTGCGGTGCATGTACTGGGGGCGGTGAGGACAAGCGTCTATATTTATATGGTTCCGGTGATCACGGTTGTGACTTCCGCGCTGGTTCTGAAAGAGCCGGTCACCTGGATGTCGGCCGGGGGGACGGTGCTGGCAGTCGCAGGGCTTTTTATTTCCACGAAGCAATGAGCCAAGCAGCCATGCCTGCATGGATATTTGGCGATTGCCGCGAGGCAGTGAGCACGGGCAATATCAATACATGGCAGGCACTGTATATAAAAATATCTGTGTGATAAGAACATAAATGGTTTCGTTTTATTTAAGAAAAATCAACTGCTTTCTGGAGTCAAAAACAAGGAATTGAACCCTGAAGATCCGTATGATATAATAATTTTACTTTTACGAGGAACGTCAAGGAAAATTCAGGATGGTGGATTATGAATCAAAAACAGAACGCCTCAAAGCCATGGCAATTCGACCTGGAAGAGTATATCCGGCAGGGAGAAGCCGGGAAAGCGGAAAAGAGCTGCGCGTGGAAAACGGCAATCGGCCTGCAGGATGTGGATGGACTGCAAACATCGGCATATCTGCTGGAGACAGCGAAGGAGCATATTGAGGGATATATTGATATTGATACTGCGCGGAAACGGATCGACAGCTATTACGAGACCCGGACGGAGCGCAGGGAAGAGGAAAAGGGTACGGAGGAGGCAGACAGGGTTGCTGCACGGATCACCCAGATTCTCAGCGAAAAGACATTCCAGTTTTCACCGGCGGAATACAGGATGATTCATAAGCGTCTTTTCTTTGGTATCTACGATCACGCAGGAATGGCCCGCACCTATAACATTACGAAAAAAGAATGGGTGCTTCATGGAAAAAGTGTATTTTATGCGTCGGCAGACAGCATCAATGCGACGTTAGAATACGATTTTGGACAGGAAAAGCAATTCTCTTATAAAGGGCTGTCATTGCAGGAATCCGTAAGGCATCTGGCAAAATTTACTTCTGATATCTGGCAGATTCATCCGTTTTGCGAGGGGAATGTAACATTGAGACACCAACAGAAAGCGGCGTAACAGCGGCAAACTGCTTTGTATATAAAATTGAATAGCGTACATGCCAAAGGACATTTCATCTTTTATTCAGGTGGATGTCCTCTTTTTGTACCCATTTTCAGGAGAAAGGGGATTCACATGGAACTGAACGAAATGGAAAAGGGGGTTCTACATCAAATTTGATTTGGTCTTAGTGCATAAGCTTTTTGTTGAACGAAATACTATAATTAGAATCCGAAGTCTTATTGAAAAAATGTTCTGAATAACATATAATATTTAGGACAAAAAGAGGTGGAAAAATGGTTGGTGGATATTCTGGACAAATACAGAAACGGATTGGGGAGGCGGATGCAGGGATTGTTTTTTGTTTGTTCTGATTGCCGTAGTAAATCCAGAGGCAATTGCAAAAGCAATGGCTCAACTATTGCCCTATGTGGAAATACGGCATTGAGCTTATTGGGACGTTGAAACCACCGGAATATCGGTTTAAGACAATACAAGCAGATTATGAATCTATGAAGGATATGGTTTGCAGAGAGATTCCAATATTTGGTACAGCTATGGAAACAATGATTGGTATATAAAATTCGGAGGTATAGAAATGAAAATTATTACGATTGATAAAGATGTGAGAAGTGGGTGTGTTTCTATTTTAACAAATATGTTATTGAAGGAATATAAAGAATTGGCACATGATTCTTTTAAATTAAATGGAAATTTTGAGGGACAACGAGGTGTAATTACTAAGTCAGCGGTGGCTACTAGAATACGAAAGCGTATGCAGGATGATTTTTGTCTGGGTGTTATTTTTCCACAAGTAGTATTAGGGATTCAAAGTGATTCTGATTTTGGCAAGAAATTAAAGGAAGGCGAGGAGTATGATAGTAAAGAGATTTTTGCAGATTGTATTATTTCAATAATTGATGGTATGCAGAGAAGTAATATTTATTTTAAGAATTTTGAGGGAAATGAAAATAGAAAAATTAGAGTAGAATTTTGGGTTGCAGAAAATAGTGAAAAGCTATTATATCGTATGCTAGTATTAAATACAGGGCAGACTCCTTGGAATACAAGGAGACAAATAGAGGTGATCTATGGAAATTTATCACGAAATATAGAAAGAGAATTATATAACAATTATCCTGAGCTTAAAGAAAAGATTGATATATATGGAATAGATGATGGAAAATATAGAACACAAGCAGGAAAATATCATAAATCATCTGTTATAGAGCTGTATTTGGGATTTAACATTAGAAATGTTAAGATTAATGTTACAGATGAATTGGCGGAAGAATATCAACGCTTTGATATGATGGAATCAATAGATAAAAAAAATTCTTTCGATATTTTTATATGCATATTAGGAATGATGTGTAAATTAGATTTAGCTTTTTCAAAATATTGTAAAAAAAGTGAAGTACAGGGTCAGTTTAGTGAAGGAAAAGATATTTTTGGAAGTTCAACGGCTAATGTTGGATTTGTGGTAGCCAGTGCTGAGTATATTATGGGGAAAATTTCTGTAGAAAGAACAGAAGAAGTAATTGTTGGGAAAAAAGAAAAATATCAAAAACAAATGGACTTAATTCTAGCTGAATTGGAAAAGAATGTTAGCATGAATGAAGATTATTTAAGTTTGGATGTTTTGAACACAAGATGTATTGGATTGCCAAAAACAAGAATTGGGGACGAAATGCGGTTGCTGTTTAAAGATGCTTTTATGGCAATGTTAAAATATGATGATATAGAAGAGATTTCTTCTTTAGAGGACTTTTGGAGAGAGTAGATATGTCTAGAACTGTACGAGAGCAAGAACAAAAAGTGTTCAATACATTACAGAATTATGTACCTCAAGAAATGACTATTAGAATAACTAATGTTAAGCGAAATTTGTTTTTTACACGATTAACTTATGATGTGATTGAAAAAGCGGATTTTTATTGTAGTAATGCAATTTTGGGATATAGAATTGCTTTGATTCGGTACAAAAGTAATAATTACATATATCTAAGTGAATCGTTATTTGAAAGAGGTGTATTAAATTTTGAGTATGAAGTAGACGATAAAGAATTGTTATATGGGATAGGAGTATTGCTTTTTAATGAAGGTATTCTTAAACCCAAGCCACAATTCGAAGGGTTTCCAATATATGATATATTTTTTGGTCATAAAGAAGATAAACGATATAAATGTAGTGATATTTTTGAAATTGTAGACAATTATTTAGTATTTGAAATAACAGATGAGGATTTTTTAATAAAATATTATGAGGATCTGGATAGAATTTTATATATGCTTTCTTTCAAATCAAAATTAGAAGAAAGTGAATTGAGTTCTAATATGTTTGAATTATTAAAACTGGAGTCGAGCAGATGTATATTAGCAATGGTTGAAAATATTTTGCAAACTCAAAATGAAGATTTGATTTTTTTACAATTGTATCGATGTATAGAGTATTTATATATTATACATAAAGCATTGGATTATTCAAAAAAATATGAATTGCAATTAGAGAATGTGTTAAAAATGATAAATGTAGAAAAAATAAGATTTTCAGAAAATTCTAATATGCAAGCGATAATTACCGAATATTGTTCCGATGAGATTATAAATGAATACTATACGTATATGATGAAGAATTTAATGTTACAAGAGTGTGATAAGGAAAATTTAAAAGATAAAGTAGCAAACTATATTTATGAAACTCGTTGCAAAATAGCACATTATAAATATGGGAAGGAAAAAGTTAAGGATAAACAAACTTTAGGAGAAAGTATCATTATATTAAGCAAAGTGGTGAAAAATATATATGATCAATTGGATGACAAATTAGTGGAGATTAATGAAAAACTGGAAGTATGGAATAAAATTATATTGAAATAAATATATTGCTTTTGAAATGGGTTATATTTTTGTAAAATATGGTGATAAAATAACAAGTGGCATATTATATATGATTTTGATAGAATGAGCTTCGGACATAAGCGGGGGTTCAAAAGATGGCAGAGAGTCAAAATATTGAATGGAAAGAATCGTGGCGTGACGAATATCTTAAATGGATATGCGGATTTGCAAATGCACAGGGCGGCAAAATTTATATTGGAACACGAGATGATGGGATGGTAATTGGAGTTCGTAACCCAAAAAAGCTATTAGAGGATATTCCCAATAAAATTCAAAACAAATTGGGAATTATGGCGGATGTGAATCTGCTTACTAAAGGTGGACTGGATTATATTGAGATTGTCGTTAGTCCGTGGGCGTTTCCCGTAAACTATGATGGAGAATACCATTATAGAAGTGGTAGTACAAAACAGATGCTGCGGGGAAATGCATTGACGAATTTTTTAATGTCAAAGACTGGATTGAAATGGGATGCAGCGACAATATCTAATATTGGGGTAGATGATTTAGATCAGGAAAGCTTTGATATTTTTAGAAGAGAGGCCTTGCGAAGCGGGCGAATGACAAAAGAAGATTTGGATATTGCGAATGTTGAACTGTTGGAAAAACTGGACTTAGTAGTAGATGGAAAACTTAAACGTGCAGGGGCATTGTGTTTTTACCGCAACCCAGAAAAAATTATTGGTGGATGTTATGTGAAAATTGGAAAATTTGAAGGCAGTGAGCTATTATATCAGGATGAAGTGCATGGTTCTTTGCTTATTTTGGCAGACAGGGTGATTGACCTGATTTATTTGAAATATTTGAAAGCAGCAATTTCTTATTACAAAGAAACCAGAGTGGAAACATATCCTTTTGCACGTGATGCCGTAAGAGAAGCCGTTTTTAACGCTTTGATTCATTGCAATTGGGCTGACAATGTTCCAGTACAGATACGTATTGAAGATGATGCCATGTATATCAGTAATTGTAGTATGTTGCCCTTTGGCTGGACTGTAGAAACACTTTTAAGCACCCATGTATCAAAGCCATATAATCCTGATGTTGCAAAAGTGTTTTATCGTGCAGGATATATTGAAAGTTGGGGACGAGGTATTCAGAAGATTCGGGATGCATGCAAAAGTCTTGGAGCAGATGAACCTGAGTATATTGTTCATGGTGAAGATATCATGGTGAAATTTTCTGCCCTCCAAAGTGCTAAAGTATCGGATGCTAAAGCCCTAAATGTCCTAAAAGATGTCACAAAGGATGCCACAATAGAAATAAAAATATTAAATTTGATTAAAGAAAATGCATCTATTACTACCACCGATATGGCCAGGCAGTTATCTGTTAATAGACGAACAATTCAGAGAGGTTTGGAGGTATTAAAGAGCAGAGGTACGATTGAGCGCAAGGGTGGTAAACGATACGGTTACTGGCAAGTTTATGAATAGTTTTTGTATTCCCATCGTACCATTTCCAGAGGGGAATACAAGGACTACGGCCGTATTTATTGTGAAATATCTGAAAACATTTGGATTCCATATCAACAATGATGCGTTTGCAGAGCATTCCTGGTATTTTCGAAATGCCCTTGTGCGTGCGAATTACAACGATCTGACGAGGGGAATCCATGCAACTACGGAATATCTGGAGCATTTTTTCGGAAACTTGCTGTTAGGAACGGAGTATGAGTTAAAGAATCGAAATCTGGTGATTGATGATGGATTTTTATAAACGGATGGAACTGGTATGTAAGCGGATTCCGGCAGGCCGGGCAGCATCCTACGGACAGATCGCCCTGCTCTGCGGAAAGCCGGGCAATGCCCGGCAGGTTGGTTATGCCCTGCGGCGGGGACGGGCAGGGGAGAGTGTCCCCGCCCATCGGATTGTGAATGCAAAGGGCTTGTTAAGCGGCGCAGAGGCTTTTGAGACCCCGGAGACCCAGAAACGGCTTCTGGAGGCGGAGGGCGTCCGGGTGCGGAAGACGGATGCGGGCTGGCAGGTGGATCTGAGAGAATACGGATGGGGCAACTCGATCGAAGAGGCGGAGGAGCTTTACCGGATTTTTCAGGAAAGGGGAATATAATACTATTTTTTCTGCCCTTTCAGATAATCTAATACCCGGAAAGAATATTCATAGGCGAACAGATCCTTTCCGGAATTGATCTGTATGTCAAACAATTCTTCCATTTTTCCCAGCCTGTAAAAAAATGTACTCCGGTGGATATGCAGTTCTGCCGCTGACGCCGCCGCATTGCGGTTATTCGACAGGTAAAGCCTCAGTGTGTGGGTGTATTCCGTCCCGGAGGTCCGGTCGTATTCAAGAAGGCGCAGGAGATCCGGGTGGACGGAGGCCGCCAAAAGTCCCGTATCCGTACATTGTGAAAAAATATGCTCGAGAAAATAGCCTTCAAAATAAACTAGATACTGCTTGAGCGGATGGGATATTTTTTCATAAAGCCGGAACAGCTCATAGGCTTGCTGATAGTAAAGGCTGGTCCGGGCAATATCGGTATAGGGATGACTGATAAAGGCGCAGATATGGTTCAGTTTCAAAAATGTTTCCAATCGGTTCTTTTCCTTTTCTGCGAAAATCATCCGGGAATTGCGGGGAAGCAGAATCACCAGATCCCCGCGGAACAGAACGACCATGCAGTCTGGAAGGATGGTAAGAAGCTGTTCATAGTAGCTTTTCGGGTGAAGCCGATTTTTTGAGGGCTCCGTAAACTTAAGCACCAGTACCGAATAAAAATACGTCTGAGAGTGTCCGAGACGGATCAGGTGGTCTAGGATATAATCCGTCCGGTCAAAATGCCCTTCCAAAAGTTCTGTAAGAAAATATTCATATTTAAACCCCGTGGGGTGCCGGTAACTGGAATCCTTTTGCATTTCGATGGAAAGCATCTGGGAAAAGGCTTCGATAAATTCCAGGTCATCCTCTGTAAATTCCCGGACCGTACCCCGCACACAGATATAACCTACTACTGTATGGTGAATGCGGATACTCTCGAAGACCCATTTGTAAGGGTGTTCGTCCAGTGTGGTGATAAAAGGCACGGTAGAAGTATAAATGTGTTCAATGATCTTGTGGTTTTCCATGTTCTCGAATAAGCGCTCTTTTACATAAGTACGTCCCTGCTTTATCTCCAGATGCTCTGTATCGTTTACGACCGGATAGGCGGAGATCACGGAAAAACTGGTGTCGCATACCGTCACCGGATTATTCAGAAAGGAGTGGGCGATCCGGGCCATTGCGGAAATCCCGCTGTTATTGTGCAGCGCCTGGAATAAACTTTTTCTTCTCTCTTCCAGCATGGTATGCTCCAGTATCACTTCTTCAATACAGTTAAAAATCTCTGTAATCTCCAGATTTTCCTTTATATACAGAATCTCCGAACAGGCGGGGGCATCCTTCCGGCCGAGAAGCAAAAGATGGGGCGGAGGATTTTCGGGACAGAACTGCCCGGCGCTGCAGATATAGAGCAGATTTTCCCCTGGCGCAGACGGGCGGCGGGATTGCATTGTGCCAGCCAAAACGCGGCCTGCTGCATTTTCAGAGGAAGCAGGACAGCGTTGCTGTTCTGAGAAAAAGCGGACTCCGTAAATGGCTGTCCTGGAATGATATTGCCCATGAATCTGTATATGGAATGTAGTTTCTAACGCATGAATGATTTGTTCTAAATATGCCATGGGTATCCTCCTGTTCCGGATAAATCAAAAAGAGATGCCTTTAGTTATAAAAAAGAAATATGCAGGAAATCGTATGAAAATATCTATCAGACAAATGTCTGAAAAATAATGCTGTATCTTCCATTTTATTCGACCTGCAGAGCATGATTGTTAAAAAAATAACTGTTATAATCTACATAAAGTATAACAGATTCATCCATTGTTTTCAAGAGAAATGCGTGAAGTCCCGGAGTTATCGTGAGAAGCATGATACAGGATAAAATGAGAACAGAGAAAACAAACAGAAAAGATGATGAATCAGACAAAAGGAGGATGAAAATGGCGGTAAAAGTAATGGGCATCACTTGCGGAAGAAAGAACAGCAACAGTGAAGTGCTCCTGAAAGAAGCCCTGATGTACTGTGAGGAGACAGGCGCGGATGTCACGATGATCAATTTGAAAGATTATCATATTGAAAGCTGCACCGGCTGTACGTCCTGTACCAGAGGTATGGCACAGGGAAAGAATGTGGGATGCGTGCTGGACCAGAAAGATGACAAAAAGAAGATCATGGAAGCTATGCTGGCACAGGACGCGGTCCTCTTTTCGGCTCCCACCTATGACCTGATGCCGAATGCGGAATATCTGATGTTTGCCCAGAGGAGCCTGAGTTATGAAACTTCGTTTCTGGAGACCATCGGAGCGATTGAGCACAAGGACCGGATCGCGGGCCTGATCTGTGCCGGGGGATCTACAAGGGCATGGCAGTCTATGGCATTGGAGGCGATGCAGGCAACCATGTTTACCACGGATATGAAGGTCGTGGACATGATCCTGGCAACCCGGGTTCCGGGCAGAGCGCAGTGCCTCCTGGATGATAAGCTGATGGCGCGGGCAAGAAAAATGGGTGAAAACATCATGAAGGCGATCCATACGCCCCCGGAGGAGCGGGGATGGCTCGGCGATGAGGATATGGGGTGGTGTCCCAACTGCCATTCCAACGCGCTGGTGCTGGGAGAGCCCCAGTGGGACGGCCTGCATTATCCGGTGGAATGCCAGGTCTGCGGCGCGGGCGGTAATCTGGAGCAGACAGAGGACGGAAAGTGGAAGTTCGTGATCCAGGAGGACGGCTATCTGAAAGACCGTACCACAGTCGCGGGACGGGCGAAGCACCTGGAAGAGATCGGGCATACGGAAGGTGGATTCTATGCGGACCCGAAGAAGCTGGAGCTGGTGAATCAAAGGCTGGAAACATATAAGAACAAGCAGTTCAAGGGAATATAAAGCAGACTGGAGATCGTAAATCCACGGAGAACAGGAAGCAGGTTTCAGGCATTGGAAATCAGGAATCCGCATAGAGCAGGGAATAAATTTCAATCAGAAAAAGGAGGCAGAAAATCATGAAGAAAATGGAAACAGATGTGATCGTAGTGGCGGCAGGACTTTCCGGCCTTGCGGCCGGCATAGCGGCGGCGGAAAACGGCGCAAGGGTGCTGGCTTTTGAGAAGGCAAACACCACCGGCGGAGCAGCCAATATGGGGATGGGCCCCCTGGGAGTCGGCTCCAGGATTCAGAGGGAGCATATGATCTCACTGACACCGGGAGAAGCTTTCCGCAAGCACATGTATTTTACCCATTATCGGGTAGACGCAAGGATGGTACGGGATTATTATTTCAAATCCGGAGACACCATTGACTGGCTCATGGATATGGGCGTAGAGTTCGTAGGGGTGCAGCGGGCGTTCAGCGCTCCGGAGGATACCAGGGCTTATTCAGACGGAGAATTTACCTGGCACGTGTGCAAGCCGGAGGGCGGCGGAATCCCGGGACCGCGCGCGGCTACATCCATGACCAAGAAGATGACGGAGCACGCAAGGGAGCTGGGCGTGGAATTTCTGCTGGAGACTCCGGTGAGCAAGATCCTCATGGAAGAGGGACGCGCGGTGGGCGTGCTGGCAAAGGATAAAGACGGAGAAGAGATTGAGGCAAGGGCAAATTCTGTGATCATTGCCACCGGCGGATTCGGGGACAATCCGAAGATGATCCGGGAAGAGACCGGGTATGAATTCGGAAAGACCATCTTCAATTTTGCCATTCCTGGTATGAAGGGGGACGGCCTGAAAATGGCATGGGAAGCAGGGGCAGGAAAAGAACCCTGCGGAATGGAGCTGATGTACCAGCTTCCGGACAATATGAACCATTTTATCCTGGACGGAGCCTTCCGGCAGCCCTGCCTGTGGGTCAACAGAAACGGCCAGCGGTTCATGCCGGAAGACCAGATCGGAAACACCACATTTACCGGAAACGCGATTACCGTACAGCCGGGCAGCGTGGCGTATTCAATCTTTGACAGCAAGCTCCTGAAGAAATACAAAAAGAAAGGTCCGGACATCGTATCTCATGTACATCCACATGACCTGTATGATCATTTTGACGAGCAGTGGGAACGGGATCTGGCGGACGGATATGAGCCTATAACCCAGGCGGATACCATCGAGGAGCTGGCTGAGAAAGCGGGGATTGATGTAGAAGGGCTTGTTGCGCAGATTGAAGAATACAATGAGATGTGTGCCGATGGATTTGATGAGATCTTTGAGAAGGACAGGCACTACATGCAGCCCATCGCAAAGGCGCCGTTCTACTGCTGCCGTCAGAATGTAGGC
Source organism: Lachnospiraceae bacterium (assembly GCA_009911175.1). Next base: position 12,428 of record QXWX01000047.1, read on the forward strand.
GCTTATGGTTCTCTGGGCGGGGTCAAGATCAATCACAAGACGCAGGTACTGACTCAGGAGGCAAAAGCCATTCCGGGGCTTTACTGCGTGGGAACCGATGCCTGCAACATTTTCGGAGACAGCTATCCATTTATCCTTGCGGGTAATACCATGGGCTTCTGCCTGAACAGCGGGCGGATCGCTGGGGAAAATGCTGCTGCGGAGCTGGACGATTTTGAATATTGATCTGTAGGAGCGAAAACATGAAGATAAACATTGACGGAAAAGAAATTGAGGCAAAGGAGGGGCAGTCGGTACTGGACGCCGCTCTGGAAGCCGGGATATTTATCCCCCATTTATGCAGTCATCCGGATTTGGAGGCCAAGGGAGGATGCCGCCTGTGCTCCATAGAGATCGAAGGGACAAAGGGCCCGGTGCCGGCATGTAAGACCATGGCAGAGCCGGGGATGCAGGTATCTGTTCACGGGGAGAAGGCGGAAAAGGTCAGAAAGACTGCCATGGAGCTGATCCTCGCCACCCATCCGGCGGACTGTACCGGATGTCCGAAATACGGAAAATGTGAGCTCCAGTCTATGTACCAGTACATGGGCGTGGGGGCGGAGCGCTGGAGAAAAAAATCCAGAAGTGTCGCGAATGACGACAGCAATCCGCTGATCTCTCATTTATTTACCCGATGCATCCGCTGCGGCCGGTGCATCCGGGCCTGCCAGGATCTGCGGGGCGTGAAGGTACTGGACTATATCCGGACCGATGCCGGAATCCGTGCCGGGATACCTGAGGGAAAATCTCTGCGGGAAGCGGGCTGCCGTTTCTGCGGAGCGTGTATTGAGGTCTGCCCTACCGGTTCCATTATGGACCAGGTGAAGATCATGAAAGAAGACCGCTCCTATGCGGAAAATATCGTGCCCTGCAGAAGCGCCTGCCCCGCGCACATCGATATCCCACGGTATGTGCGCTACATACGCCAGGGAGAATTTGACAAGGCGGCCGCGGTCACGCGGGAGAAGGTTCCCTTCCCGGAAACCCTGGGAAGCATCTGTAATCACGCCTGTGAAGCGGAGTGCAAGCGTAATGAACTGGGAGCGCCGATTTCCGTATGCAAGCTGAAACGGGCGGCGGCAGTGAACGACAGCGGAGCCTGGAAAGCCAATATACGCCAGGATTCGCCTACCGGCAAAAAGGCAGCCATCATTGGAGCCGGGCCGGGAGGGCTTACCGCTGCATATTATCTGGCAAAGAAAGGCCATCAGGTGACGGTGTTCGAGAAAAACGAAAAGGCCGGAGGACAGTGCAGGTATGGGATTCCTGCCTACCGCCTGCCGGATGAAATTCTGGACCGTGAGATCGGGACCATTCTGGAGACAGGGGTGGAACTGAAAACCTCCGTAAAGGCAGGAACGCCGGAAGAACTTTTAAAGCAGGGATTTGACACTGTCCTGGTGGCAGTGGGGACTCACCAGGGAGTAAGGCTTCCTCTGGAAGGAAATGACTTGGCAGGAGTCTGCGTGAACACGGAATTTCTCAAACGGGCAAGACAGGGCAAACCGCTTCCCGTGGGAGAAAGCGTGATGGTGCTGGGCGGCGGAAATGTAGCCTATGACTGTGCAAGGACCGCGCTTCGGCTTGGGGCGAAAGCGGTGCATATTGCCTGTCTGGAAAACGAACGGCAGATGACCTCCACACCGGAGGAGATTGAAGAAGGGGCGCAGGAAGGAATCCAGCTCCATGCGGCGCATTCATTTCTTCGGATCACCGGGGAAGAGAAGGTGACAGGAGTAGAGCTTCAGAAAGTGGAACGGTTTTATTTCGACGAAAATCGGAAAGCTGTCATCGACCTGGTGGAAGGAAGCAATCGGGTCATTCCTGCGGATCAGGTCATCTTTGCGGTGGGACAGAAGCCGGAAGGGACGGAAGACTTCGGGCTGGAACTGACCCATGGGCCTTATATCCGGACGGATCAGGACTTGAAGACCAGCATGGAAGGCGTGTATGCGGCCGGAGATGTGGTCACCGGGACGAAATCCGTGATCGCGGCGATTGCGGCCGGGAGGAAGGCGGCGGAGCAGATGGATCTGTATCTGGGCGGAGACGGTGATATCAGCGAGATTCTTCTGGAACCTGAGATTCCGGATGCTTATATCGGACAGGCAGAGGGATTTGCGGGACTGCGGCGTGTGGAACCAAAGACGGCAGAACCACAGGAACGTGTAAAAGGATTTGACCTGGTGGAGCAGCCGCTGACCTGTGAGGAGGCACAGTGCGAGGCAGGACGGTGCCTGCAGTGCGACCTGCGCCTGCGGCTTACAAAACCGAAACTTTGGAATGAATATTAGGAGGGCATTTGTAGCATGAGTACATTAGATCGGATAAAAAATTTGAAAGATACGGAATGCGCCGTGGATGTCCTTTTAAAAGAAGTGCGCGCAAACGAATGCCGGATGTGCGGAAGGTGCGTATTCGGATACGAGGGGATCACGCAGTTGGAAATGATCCTCAGCGATATCACAGTAAAAAAGGGAAAAAGCACGGATCTGGAGCTGCTTCGGGAGCTGGGTGAGCTGATGGAGGGCCAGTCTCTCTGCGAAAAGGGAGAAGAGATCGCCAGGGCCGTTCTGGAAGTGGCGGAACTCTATCAGAGCGATTTTGAGGATCACATCGGAAAGAAGGGATGCCGGGCCGGGGTATGTAAAAAGTTCATGACCTATCATATCCTTGCAGAGAAATGTGTAGGCTGCGGCGACTGCATGGATGCGTGCGACGAGGACGCGATCCTGGGAAAAGCACGCTTCGTGCATGTGATCGAGCAGAACGAATGTACACAGTGCGGCGCGTGTATGGAAGCCTGTGATGAGGACGCGGTGGTACGGGCCGGGGCGGTGAAGCCGCGGTGCCCGAGGAAGCCGGTTCCATGTAAAAAAAGATAGACATAAAAATATGAGGATGTTGATCAAATCTAAGTGGAGGTATCGACCATGACAAAAGCAGTTAATGATGGCTATCTATTTTCCGACAGCCCCAAACTATTCGATCACTTCCCGACGTTTGTGTTCCCCTTCCTCCAGCGCCCGCAGCGTATTGTCATGAAGAAGCTCTTTGGCAAATTTGTCTTGTCCCACATAATAGGAATACATGATATCCAGCATGACCAGAATGGGAAACTGGGGGGAGATCACGTTGCCGTGGTTCAGATGCCGGAGGGAGGGCAAAAGCACGATCTCGTCGCAAAACTCTTCGAAGATGCCACGATTCTTGGCGGTCAGGATGACCGTTTTGGCGCCTCTGCGGTGGGCCTCCCTGAGCAGGTAGAGCACATCCTCCTTTTCCCCGCTGATACTGATTCCGAATACCAGGCTGTTTGAGTCCTGGAACACGGCCTGCATGCGCATCAGGTCGGTGTCCTTGATGGAATCAATGTCTACCCCGATCCGCATAAAACGTAATTCCATTTCTTCGGCTGTCAGGCCGGAGCTCCCCCGGCCGCACACAAAGACCCGGCCAGACTGGTTGAGATACCGGCCGATCCGGGCAATCTGGGCCTCGTCTACCAGGCTGTAGGTCTTATTCAAAAGCTCCTGGTAGGCGTTGAGGACCATCCTTGTATTGCCGGTCATGGATTCCTGTTTTTCTACGAAAGTCTCTTCGTATTGGTATACGAACTCACGATACCCCCGGTAACCGCATTTTTTGGCAAAGCGGGACAGTGAGGCTTCAGATACATACAGCTTTTCGGAAATGGATTTTGCGGAAAAATCCATTTTCCTGCGGTTCTGTATGAAAAAATCTGCGATCGTTTTTTCGACCATTGTAAAGTTATCATAATTCGATTCGATCATGGGTACTACGGATTTTACATAATATTCCATTGGTTCCTTACCTATTGTTTTGAGACGGATGTATTTTCTGAAACACGTTTGTACAGGTACTCACAGCAAAATGCATTTGCTGTGAGTACCGTATCGGCCGCAAAGCGGCATATATTCTTTTATACAGAGCGGCGCTGCATAAAGTGATAGAACGCCCCCAGCATTCCGGCATCATTTCTGTGCTTTGCGAATGCGATCCTTGTGCGGGAACAAATGCTCGGGATCAGGTACTTTTCCAGGGCGTGTTCCATCAGGGGCCTCAGATATTCTTCCTGGGCCATGATTCCTCCGCCCAGGACCACTGTCTCCGGATTGATCACATAGCAGATGTTCGCAATTCCCTGGCCAAGGACATCGGCCATTTCCTCGATTGCACGGACGCAGAGCCCGTCGCCCTTTTTTGCCTCTTCAAAGATGTGGTATCCGTTCCAGACCTCCGCCGGTTCATTTTTCCATTCGGCAACTTTTCTGGTGAGGATACTTGCTGCCCCCAGTGTCTGAAAATCACTTCCGGCCATGTGCATGTACCCCACCTCACAGGCGCTGTTGCTAAAGCCACGGAATACTTTGCCGTCCGCAATGATACAGCCTCCGATGCCGGTTCCGATGGTCAGCATGAGGGCGGGGGAGCAGCCTTTGGCCGCACCGGACACGGACTCCGCCAGGCCGGCGCAGTTCACGTCATTTTCCACTTCACAGGGAATTTTAAACCGCCGCTCCATCACTTCTTTAAACCGTGTGCCCGTATAATGGGGAATCAGCGGAGCGGCGTGAAAGATCTCGCCTTTTTCTGTGTCTACCATGCCTGCGGTAGAGATGCAGATGCCGCTGATCTGATTTGCGCCGATGTATTCGCCCGCAATGCCGACCGCCTTTTCCAGAATGGACGGGCCGCCTTTGTAGGCTTCGGTGCGCATCTGGCTGCGGCAGAGAAATTCTCCGCCTTCGCTTAAGATGCCGTATTTGATGGCGGTGCCGCCGATATCTATAGTTACATATTTATTCATATGTGTGCCCCTCTATTATAATATATTACTGTTGCTTCGGCAATCTGATTTATAGTAACGTGTATGGAACATGAATCAGATGTTACATGTCACACCCTGACCAATCACTACGCTGATTGGTCAGGAGGATGCACATAAAAGCTGGGATTCAGGCCGTCCATTGCCGTAGGCAATTTTAAATGACGGCCTGAGTTACAGGGCACGCCTGGTCAAGGTGTGACCTGTAACAATCAGATGGTGTTACTGTATTGGCCGGATGTCGTGCAGCAGGGTGCACGACGCCGTGTGAACAGCAACATCAAATGTGTACCTTGAAGATTGCCTTTTTTATGGTCTCTGATGTTTCCGCGGCAACGGCCGTGCGGTGGGCGTCGCTTGGAAAGCAGATCAGGAAATCCCCGCTTTTGAGTACAACGGAGCTGTTCTTGGGGCCTTGCATGGGAAGAAAATCATCCGCCGGAACATAGTCCTTTACATCCATATCCTGGATAAAATTCAGGTCGATCTGTTCGGTGCCGTCCAGCATCAGGTGGATGTCCAGGTATTCCCTGTGGGCCTCCCAGAAACGTTTTTCTGCCTCTACGGTCTGATACTCAACGATGTTCACAAAGAGACGTTTTCCGTCAATCTCATGGCTTCCTTTTTCATAGGCTTTCAGGTCGTGCGAGCCTGCGTAATCGAAGCATTCCTTAACCGCGTCTTCCAGGAATGCATATTCTTTTAAATTCTGTATATTTCCGAATATCATATCTGTTCTCCTGTTCTTCGGGCAGACCGCTGCAGGCCGCACCCTGATCAGGTACGTCCTGCGACGATGGATGTATGCCCGGGTATTTTGTAAAGATGGGTTCGGTTTTCTATTTGAAGACCGTTGTGTTGGGCGCCGGTACGGAGGTATCGCCTGTCATCTTTCGGGAAATGATACTTGCCGGGATCCCCACTGCCAGAGATACCGCGATGGATATCAGGGAGTAGGACCAGATGGATACCGAGCCTGCCGGAGCAAAATACTTGATCCCTACCATCACAGCGGATGCCGCGATAAATGCCAGCGTTGCGCCGAAGGTATTTGCCACCTTGGTAAATGCGCCCAGGATGAAGGTTCCGATGAGGATTCCGAGTACCAGTCCCATGAATCCGTTGAACCATTCGTATGCGGACTTCACGCCGCCGTTTGCCAGTACCATGGATACGATGATGGAGAAAATACCTACGATCAGGGATACGTACTGGCCGATCTTGGTCTGCGTCTCAAAGCTTAATTCTTTCTTGGTAAGCCTTGCCTGGATGTCCAGGGTCCAGCTTGCGGCTACGGAGTTCAGCCCGGTTGACAGGGTGGACTGGGATGCCGCATAGATCGCTGCAAGGAGCAGGCCGGTGATTCCGACCGGAAGCTCAAACGCGATGTAGGACGCGAAAATCTGATCCTGCGCCGCTGCCGGCGGAAGGGTATTCTGCTGATAGAACACATAGAGTCCGGTTCCGATCAGATAGAATACGGTTGCGATAAAGATGGAAAGAGCTCCGTTGGTCAGCATCATTTTGTTTAACTTCTTCGTATCTGTCGTGGTCGTGAAACGCTGTACGATATCCTGGCTGGATACATAGGAGCCCATGGTGTTGAAGCCCGCACCTACGATCATGATGAATACGCTGTCTTTTAAGATATTGATGTCAAATATGGGCTGGTCTACTGCCAGGAATTTGTGGTCTGCGGCAAATGCGCCGAAGATCGCTCCGATTCCTCCGTCAATGTGTGCCAGAAGGAATACCAGCGCAAAGGTGACGCCGATGAGCAGTACGGAGCCCTGGATAAAGTCAGTCCAGAGTACGGATTTTAAGCCGCCGGTGTAGGAATAGATGATCGCGATCACACCCATGATGATGATCAGCAGGTTGACGCTGATTCCGGTCAGGCTTCCCAGTACCATACAGGGCAGGTACATGATGATGGACATACGTCCTACCTGGTAAATGATAAACATGACTGCGCCCAATACGCGGAGCCCCTTGCTTTCGAACCGCAGTTCCAGATAATGATAGGCCGTATCAATATCCAGCTTGCTGTAGATCGGCAGGAAAAACTTGATGGTCAGCGGGATGGCAAGCAGCATACCGAGCTGCGCGAACCACATGATCCAGGTTCCCGCGTAGGAATTTCCCGCAAGCGACAGGAAAGATATGGGGCTTAACAGGGTTGCGAAGATGGATACGGAAGTCACCCACCAGGGCACGGTGCCGTCTCCCTTGAAATACTCTTTTCCCTTCATTTCTCTCTTTGCGAAGTGAAGACCCGCAAACAGGACTGCAGCCAGATACACAACTAAAATAACCAGATCTATCATTGTAAAGCCTTGCATAAATTCTCCTCCTTTTTCTCATTCGCAGCCGGCATAAGGGTATGGATTACCGTGCCGGCTATAGATATTATCCTCTGCAGAAAGTCTGCCGGAGCAGGCTTCCTGTATGCCATCGTATGCAGAAAAGCTGGCGGTAGCAGTTTTCTGCATTTTCTCCGGAATGCAGGCTTAACAGCCATATTCCGCCTTCGCATTCTGGATCATCTGTGCTGCTTCTTTGACTACTTCCGCGTCGCTCTCGATCAGGGAAGCCAGAGGCGCCCTTACGCTGCCCAGTTCCAGACCTTCGTTCTGCTTTAAGACCGCTTTGATGATGCCGTACATATTTCCGTGTCCGGAACACAGCTTATAGATGATCTCATTGACTGTATACTGGAGCTTCCGTGCCTGTTCCATCTCATTTGCCTTCACCAGGGCTTCCAGCTTCAGGAACAGCTCCGGCATTGCGCCGTAGGTTCCGCCGATGCCGCCTTCCGCGCCGATGGCAAGGCCGCTGATAAACTGCTCGTCGGGACCGTTGAAAATGATGTAATCCTCACCTGCGGCCTGCTTGAACATCTGGATATCCTGTACCGGCATGGATGAATTTTTCACGCCGATGACGTTCGGGTTTCTGCGCATTTCGGCAAACAGTCCCATCGTCAGGGCTACGCCTGCGAGCTGGGGGATGTTGTAGATCACAAAGTCTGTATTCGGTGCGGCGGAGCTGATATCATTCCAGTATTTTGCAATGGCATGCTCTGGCAGACGGAAATAGATCGGGGGGATGGCAGCGATGGCGTCTACGCCCAGGCTCTCCGCATGCTTCGCCAGTTCCATACTGTCCTTGGTGTTGTTGCATGCCACATGGTTGATCACGGTGAGTTTGCCGTCAGCGGCTTTCATGACATTTTCCAGGACGATCTTCCGGTCTTCTACACTCTGGTAAATGCATTCTCCGGACGAACCATTGACATAGACGCCCTTCACGCCTTTTTCTACAAAATATCTGGTCAGTGACTGTACGCCCTCGGGGCTGATATTTCCGTTCTCGTCGTAGCAAGCGTAAAATGCGGGGATGACTCCTTTGTATTTGTTAAGATCTCTCATGATTTTTCTCCTTTTTTAATGTGGATGCAGAAAACGTTTTCCAACTGTGCGGCTGCACGAATTTTGCGAACTGATCAATGGGTTGGAACTCTGTTTACGTTTTTCTGCTGTTTTGCATTGCGATATATAAAAAAATTATCTGGTACAGTATTTTGCCGGATTGAATCTGTCATTCAGCCTGGCATGGTTCCGTCACATTTTTTGCCTGGTAAATGTTGTTGACGGATCAGCGCTGCCTCAGACTTCCAACCCTTCAGCAAATGATTTCGTAATGAGCTGGGGCCTTGTGATGCATGAGCCTACGACAACGCAGAAGGCTCCAAGATCGATGACCCGGCGCGCCTTTTCCGGTGTGTTGATGTTGCCCTCCGCAATGACCCGGTGCTTCACGTTGGCGAGGATCTCCCGGATGATCCGGAAATCGTCTGCCTCGATCTGGTCTCCCTTGCTCTGGGGGGTGTAGCCTACCATGGTGGTTCCGATAAAGTCGAATCCCAGCTCGTCCGCATGGAGAGCTTCCTCAATGGTCGAGCAGTCCGCCATCCAGAGCTGATCCGGGTAGCGTTCCTTTACCTGGTGAAAGAAATCATCCAGCGTCAGATTGCCGGGACGCAGGCCGCCGGTCGCGTCTAGGGCGATGATCTCCGGTTTGACCTCCATCAGCTCCTCCACCTCTTTCATGGTCGGAGTGATGTAAATGCTGCTGTCCTCATAGTCTCTTTTTACGATTCCGATGACCGGAAGGTCTACCTGCGACTGGATCTCACGGATGTCCTCCCGGGTGTTGGCGCGGATCCCCATTGCGCCCCCTTCTTTTGCGGCCAGCGCCATCCTTCCCATAATAAAGGAAGAATGCAGCGGCTCGTGGGGAAGAGCCTGGCACGAGACGACCAGCTTCCCTTTTAGTTGTTCCACACATTCCCTCATAGACTTACTCCTTTCATCTCATAGAATGTTGATGAATCCGCCCTTTCGGGCTTTGTTTATCGCTTCTGATATTCAGTATAGCATTGAAGAAAATATTTTCAATAGATACACATGGTTCTGAAAGTTCTTTCGTTCTTTTCAAAAAAGGACGCAATTTGATAGAAAATTCAGATGTGTTTTTGGGCAGATTGCACAATCCCAGGTTACTTCTTTCTGACTTTGAAAATACCTGTAAGTTCAAAACGGGGGTTTGCCGCTTCGGTTCAGTTTATGCATACCTGAAAAGTATATGGATTTGGAGAGGATTTATTCGTGTGCGAAAATAGATCGAGGGAAAGGGTTCGATATTTTATTGCGGTAAAAGGAAAATTGAAGCTGTCTTTTCCTGCTGCGATAGAGTATAATTATAACTGTCCAGAGCAGGGCTGCGGCGGAGAGGAGGAAGCGGCAATGGGAAAAATATTTAATGTGAGTGGGGACTGCAAACCGAATCTGCACTATATGGTAGATATCAGTGAGCGCCTTCGAAAGATAAAAGAGCTTGTAGACAGAGGAGAATATTTTTCGATTCACCGTGCACGGCAATATGGGAAGACCACAACCTTGCGGGCATTAAAGAGATATCTGCAGGAAGAGTATATTGTGCTCAGCCTGGATTTTCAAAAACTGGATGCGGCAAAATTCGAGAATGGAAATATGTTTTCGCTGGCATTTGCGTCTTACTTTATTCGTTTGCTGAGGAGAGAATGTGCAGACAGAACAGATGAAATGGAGGAACAATTGAACGAACTGTGGGAAATAGTATGCAAAAGCCACAGGACATTTACTTTGTTTGATTTGTTTGGATATCTAAGCCAGATCTGCGGGGCGGCAGAGCAGCCGATCGTCATGTTGATTGATGAAGTGGACTGTGCTGCAAATAATCAGGTGTTTTTAGACTTTCTGGCACAGTTGAGAGGATATTATATAGACCGGGATGAAATGCCGATTTTCCAGTCTGTGATTCTGGCTGGAGTATATGATATAAAGAGTCTGAAGCTAAAAATACGCATAGAAACAGAACATCAGACAAATAGTCCATGGAATATTGCGGCAGATTTTGATATCGACATGAGCCTGCCTGAAAATGGGATTGCGGGAATGCTGGAAGATTATGAGCAGGATAACCGGACAGGGATGAATGTTCGGGAATTGGCGGCTTTGATATACGAATATTCATCCGGGTATCCGTTTCTCGTATCCAAAATCTGTAAGCTGATCGATGAAAAAACAGCAGGCAGCCGGGAATTTCCGGATAAAAATTCGGCATGGACCAGGGAAGGATTTTTGGCGGCAATTCGGATGCTTCTTCAGGAGGAAAATACGTTGTTCGAGTCTCTCGACAATAAGCTGATTGATTTTCCGGAGCTGAAGCAGATGCTGCAGGATTTGTTGCTGAAAGGCAGGATGGTCGAATATGTGCCCGGAGATACGGGGATACGGATGGCTGTCATGTTCGGATTCGTTACATTGAATAACGGGATTGCCGTTGTTTCAAACCGGATATTTGAAACACGGCTTTATAATGGATTTCTTGCGGAAAAGGCCAGGCAAATAGAGATTTCACAGATTGCCGCGAATGAGAAGAACCAATTTATTGTCAGTGGACAACTGGATATGGAACGGGTTCTTCAAAGGTTTGTCAGTCACTATTCGGAGCTGTTCGGGGCGTGTCATGAACATTTTCTGGAAGACAATGGGCGCTGTATCTTCCTGCTTTATATGAAACCAATTATCAATGGAACGGGAAATTACTACATCGAGTCAAAGACAAGGTCGAACAGGCGCACAGATTTGATTATTGACTTTTGCGGAGAGCAAAAGATCGTGGAACTGAAGATCTGGCATGGGGAAGAGTACAACCGGCGGGGAGAGGCACAGCTTTCGGAATATCTGGAAGAATATCATCTGAAACGGGGCTATATGGTCAGCTTCAACTTTAATAAAAAAAAGCAGATCGGCGTCAACAAGATTGTATGCGGCGATAAAGTATTGATAGAGGCGGTTGTCTGAAGAAAGGCAGGACAAAAAAAGTATATCTTTTTTTGTCCTGCCTTTTTTGGAGGGTACAAAAAAGTCTAAATATGAGAATAAATCTGGATAATTAAACGAAAGTTTTTCCTCGTTCTTTCTATTATAATGTACTCAAGATCAAGAGAAAAAGAAAAGGAGAACAAAAAGCTATGAAATTAGGATTTGTAAGTGCGATTCTGGACACATGGACGTATGAGGAAATGATGGATTTTGCATCTGACCATGGATTCGAATGTGTGGAAGTGGCATGCTGGCCGCAGGGGAAGGCGGAGAGAAGATATGCGGGCGTAAGCCACATTGACGCGGAGCGTGTACTGGAGGATGATACATATGCTGCGCATATCACGGACTACAGCAAAGAAAAGGGCGTGCAGATTTCTTCTCTTGCATATTATCCCAATACCATGGACGGAAATCTGGAGAAGCGTGAGGCGGCTGTGTCTCATCTGAAAAACCTGATCAAGGCGAGCCATAAGCTCGGAATCGGCATGGTGACCACATTTATCGGAAGGGATCAGACAAAGAATATCGAGGAAAACCTGGAACTGGTGAAAGAGGTTTGGCCGTCCATCATCAAAACAGCGGAAGAGAATGATGTGAAGATTGCCATCGAGAACTGCCCCATGCTCTTCGGACCGGATCAGTGGCCGGGCGGACAGAACCTGATGACCACTCCGAAGATCTGGAGACAGGTATTTGAGATTCTGAACAGCGACAACCTGGGAATCAACTATGACCCGTCCCACTTTGTATGGCAGATGATCGACTATATCAAGCCGATCTATGAATTTAAGGACAAGATTTTCCACGTACACTACAAGGACATCAAGGTTTATCCGGACCGCCTGAACGACTGCGGCATCATGGCATATCCGCTTGACTTCATGTCACCGAAGCTTCCGGGACTGGGAGATGTGGACTGGGGCAAATATGTTTCTGCGCTGACGGACATCGGCTATGACGGATGCACCTGTATCGAAGTCGAGGACAAGGCATTCGAGGGAACCAAGGAGAAGGTGGAAGATTCCCTTGTACTGAGCCAGAGATATCTGCGGAATTTTGTCATCTGATGTTACGATTTGTTACTGTGAATAGTAACTACGATTTACAGTCGTATCAAAAATAATCCTTTCTTTTTTATCCTGCCTTCGTATGAGGGCAGGACATAGCTAAAATATCATATAAAAACAGGACAATTGAAGGAATGTTTCCTTTGCGGAAACAACTTATAATAGAATCAGCGAAAGCGGAACAGTAAAAACAAAAGGAGAACAAAACAATGAGCAAATTGAGAGTAGCAATCGTTGGATGCGGCGGTATCGCAAATCAGAAGCATATGCCTTCGATCAAGGCGAATGAGGACAAGGCTGTTATGGTAGCGTTCTGTGACATCATTCCGGAGCGGGCGGAGAAGGCATGTAAAGAATATGGTGCAGAGGGCGCAAAGGTTTACACAGATTACAAGGAGATGCTGGCGGATACGAGCATCGAGATCGATGTGGTTCACGTATGTACCCCCAACGTGGCGCACTGCCCGATCACGGTTGCTTCCTTTGAGGCAGGCAAGCATGTGATGTGTGAAAAGCCTATGGCGCACAATACCGAGGACGCACAGAAGATGCTGGACGCATGGAAGAAATCCGGCAAGAAATTTACCATTGGCTACCAGAACCGTCTCCGTGACGATACCCAGACACTGCACGCTTCCTGTGAAGCAGGGGAGCTTGGGGATATCTATTTTGCAAAGGCACATGCGCTCAGAAGAAGAGCGGTTCCGACATGGGGCGTATTCCCGAACAAGGCGCTGCAGGGCGGCGGTCCGCTGATCGACATCGGAACCCATGCGCTGGACATCACACTTTGGATGATGAACAACTACGAGCCGGCTTCTGTATCCGGACAGGTATTCTACAAGCTGGGACGCCAGGCGGACGGCCCGGAAGGAAACGTATTCGGCCCATGGGATCCGGAGACCTTTGAGGTAGAGGATTCCGCATTTGGTCTTGTAAAGATGAAAAACGGAGCGACCATTTATCTGGAAGCATCCTGGGCGCTGAACGTACTGAAGTCCATGGAAGCATCCACCACACTGTGCGGAACCAAGGGCGGAGCCGAGATCCATCACGGCGGAAGCTATCCCCAGGACGAGCTGATCTACAACACGGTAGAACACAACCAGTTGATGGAAAAGACCATCTCCCCGGCAGGCGTGGTAGACTTCTTCGAGGGCGGTGCGGCAGCAGAGGCAGTGAGGGAGCAGGAGCAGTGGCTGAATGCGATCATCAACGACGGCGAGCCCCTCGTAAAACCGGAGCAGGCATTTGTAGTGACCCAGATCCTGGAAGCAATCTACAAATCCGCCGAGACCGGAAAAGAAGTATACTTTGATTAAAAGTCAGGAACAGCAGCACTCTGTGAAAGCAGATTGTGCAAGCTTGCTTGCAAAGAGCTGTTTTCACAGAGTGGTATTGGGCGGGACGCCCAATCAGTCTCAGACAGGAGCAGCGAAAGCAGCGGATAGTCTGCAAAGCAGACGAGTCTGAGACCTGCAGTTCCGGCCGGATGGGAAGAACAGCAGCACTCTGTGAAAGCAGATCGTGGAAGCATGCTTGCAAAGAGCTGTTTTCACAGAGTGATATTGGGCGGGACGCCCAATCAGTCTCAGACAGGAGCTGCGAAAGCAGCGGATAGTCTGCAAAGCAGACGAGTCTGAGACCTGCAGTTCCGGACGGATGAGAAGAACAGCAGCACTCTGTGAAAGCAGATCGTGGAAGCATGCTTGCAGCAAGCTTTAAAATAGAAATATCGTAAATCGGAAAGGAAGAAAATAATGGAAAAAATAAAATTAGGTATCGTTGGATTTGGTTTTATGGGCCACTGCGATGCGGACATGATGAATACATTTGACGAGATCGACCTGGTAGCGGTTGCGGATACGAATCCGGATCAGCTCAAAGACGCGCCGGAGGGCGTGGAGACATACGCAAATATTGACGAGATGCTTGCCAACGCGGATATCAACGTCGTGATGGTATCCACACCGAACCCCAGCCATCCGGAGATGGTGAAGAAGGCGGCGGCAGCGAAAAAGCATGTGATCTGTGAGAAACCGGCTGCCATGAGCATTGCGGAATATGACGAGATGGTTGCGGCATGTAAAGAGAACGGCGTGCTCTTTACCGTGCATCAGCAGAGAAGATGGGATAAAGACTACCGGATCATGAAAGAAGTCTATGACAAGAACCTGGTCGGGGATATGTACATCATCAAATCCCAGCTCTACGGCGTAAACGGCAACATGCATGACTGGCATATTTATCCGGAGATGGGCGGAGGAATGCTCTATGACTGGGGCGTACATCTGATCGACCAGATGCTGGATATGGTGAAGTCCGAGGTAGTATCCCTCTATGCGGATGTACAGAATGTCATCAATGAAAACGTAGACGATTATTTCAAGATCATCTTGAAATTCAAAAACGGCGTGACCGCAGAGATCGAGCTGGGAACCTATTACCTGACACCGAAGCGCGCTTGGTTCATCGGCGGTAAGAAAGGCTCCGCAATCATTGACGGATTCGGCGGAGAGGGCAAGATTGTCCGCACCGCGCATCTGCTGGAGAATGTACCCGGCAAGATCACGATGACTGCTGCAGGCCCCACAAGAAGCTTCGGACCGCCGGAGCCGGGACTTCTTTCCGAAGAACCGCTGCCGGAAGTAAACGTGGCGCACAGGAATTATTTTGAGCATTTCCTGAAAGCATTCAATGGAGAAGAAGAGATCATTGTAAAACCGGAACAGGTAAGACGGGTGCTCCGTCTGATGGATGCGGTGAGAGAATCCGCAAAGACGGGAAAATCAATCGCATTTGAGGAATAATCGGAGAGTTGGAGTTGTATTTCACGCAGGCGTGATATGCAGCAGTTATGATTTCGGATGCCCTGTACCTTGCTGCAGGGCATTCGGCCGGTATAATAACAGTTAAATATTGGAGGGCAGGTAACGTAAACTTGTCCTTCTTTATTATATTCAGCGACTGCTGTCTTGTCTGAAATGAGGAAAACTCAAGCGGAATAACTGCTGCAATGTTTTTCATCAAGAGCAAAATTCTTTGTGATACCATGATAGATACAGATTGGGTGAATCGAGACCGTGTAAGCGTAAAAAATGATACGGAATCTGTACACATGAAAATCTGATTTGTAAATTGCCTGCAAAGGGGAAAAGGATATGAATGTTCTTCAGAGTTTGACAGAATTATACAATCACCTTTCCTTTGACAGTACATACCGGAATGTCTGCAGAGGGATCCTCGAGAATCTGGAGGAAGCGGCGGACGGCAGTATTTATGATGTCGCGGAGCTGACGAACTCATCCCGGACGACAGTGTGGCGGATGGTGCAGAAGCTGGGATACCAGAATTTTACGGATTTTCATCATGAATTGAAACGGGCGGTGAAGCAGTATACCTACTACAACCGGCTCTTGCCGCCGGAACAGAGCCGGGATGCCGTAAGTGTGAAGGATGCCATGCTGGCACAGGCCATAGAAACCTGTGAGATCTTGCGGGATCAGATCGATGCAGGTGAGGCGGAACGGATTGCAGAGGAACTGAGCGACGCGGATAAGGTGGTCTTCTATACACCTTATAAAAACAGCGCCATACTCTCGCTGCAGCAGAATCTTGCCATGGACGGGAAGGAGACAGGATATTACTGCCTGCTTCCGGATATGATGGAGGACAGCGGTACATTGACGGAGCAGAGTATCGTCATTGTCAATATGATTGAACATGTGGAGACCATGGACATGGAGCCGGTATTTGCCAATATCAAGGCAAAAGGGGCGAAGGTATATGGCGCGTCAAAGCGGTATAAAAAGTATCTGGATAGGGAATTGTTCCGGGGCAGCAGGGAAAAGGTGGTAACAGGGGTACTTTTGTTTGACCTGTATTTTCTGATGCTGAGTGAGATATACCGGATGAAATATATTCGGTAAGTATGTAAACGGGTAAAAGAATCTGGTTTCAAATTTGAAACCAGATTCTTTTTTTGTGGAACATTGTTGCTGAGGAAGAACGCCGATGAAAAATCCTTGTCTTATAATGGAGACATAAACAAAGAGAAAACGAAAGGAGTTAGGAAAGCGATGAAGTACAGTTTATGTGCAGACATTATGTTTGTGGCAGTCGGCGAAAAGGGGCCTGTCTGGCCGGATACGGACGGAATCATTGAGGGCATGAAACTGGCAAAAAAGAACGGATTAACGGGGATTGAAATGTTTGACCTGGAGGGAAGAGATCTGGACCGCATTGCCGCGGCGGGAAAGGAACTGGGGATTGAGATCCGCGCATGCGTTTCCGCGGGAGCATCTCTTCTGGGAGACCCGGCTAAGACGGAGGAGCTGGTTTCCCTTTTTACACAGAGTGTGCCAAAGGCTAAGCAGATCGGGTGCGGCAGGCTGATCCTGAATGCGGCTGATTATGCGAAAGATCTTTCCGCAGAGGAGGTTCTTGCGGCGATGGAGGACGCATTGAAGCGTCTTGCTCCGATTGCTGAGAAAGAGGGGGTAACAGTACTTGTTGAGCCGCTGACGGGCGGATTCTTTACAAGCTCGAAACAGGCATTTGGCTTAATTAAGAACGTAGGAAGTGAACATGTAAAGCTTCTTTATGACATTTTCCACTTCCAGAATATTGAAGGACAGATTACGGAGACGATCAAGGCGAACCTGGAGCTGATCGGAGATCTTCACGGGGCAGGGGCGCCGATGAGAGCGGAACTGACAGTAGGAGAGCTTGATTATGCGTTTATTTTGAATACCGTGAAGGAACTTGGCTATGAAGGAAACTTCTGCCTGGAATTCTTTACATTCGAGAACCGCGATGAGAAGGTGGCCGCATCCTGCAAAGTGCTGCCTGCATAACAGAAGAAACCCTGGTGTACTGTACCATTCATTTTCAGCCAAATGAATGCGGCGCTGCACCATACATATTATAAAAGAAATATCCGGCCGTACAGTCGGAAGAATATAAAAAAATCTATGGAGGAAAATGAAATGGCAAAGAAAAGAATCGGAGTAATTGGTATTGGTGAGATTGGAACGACAAAGCATTTAACACAGCTTGTCAAGCATTCGGATGAAGTAGAGGTCGTTGCGCTGTGCGATATTCTTACGGAGAGATGTGAAAAGGCCAATAAAGATTTCGGCCTGAAAGCAAAGATTTACACGGATTACAAAGAAATGTGCGCGGCAGACGATGTTGACGCGGTACACGTTTGTACTCCGAATCCGCTTCACTGCGAGATGACGATCTGCGCGTTTGAACACGGAAAAGATGTTTACTGTGAGAAACCCCTTGCATGTACCTACGCGGATGCGCAGAAAATGCTTGAGGCACAGAAAAAAGCAGGCAGAAAGCTCACAAGCGGTACACAGTGGCGTTATAATACGGCTCCGATGGAAATGAAGAGAATGTATGAAGCAGGTGAATTCGGAGACGTATACTATATCCGTTCTTCCCAGCTCCGCCCGAACCGCCTTCCGGCATACGGTGTATACACAAACAAGGAGCTGAACGGCGGCGGAGTTTTAATGGACGGAGGTCCTCATTCCATTGACCTTCCCATGTGGCTGACAAACAATTATGATGTTGCAAGCGTTCGGGGAGTCACTTTTGATAAGATGAAAAATTTCCCGGAGGGAAATCAGCTTGGGCCGTGGGATCCGGACAACTTCGATGTAGAAGATACCGCAATGGCCATGATCACAATGAAAAACGGCGCAATGTTCTATATTGAGACAGCATGGCGTACAAACATGCTGCAGGAAGCTCCCGGAATCATCTGCTCCGTAGCGGGAACGCTTGCCGGCGCGGATATGGTCGGCCCTGGATTTGAAGACAGCGTTCGTATCACAAAGATGGTTGGCGGAGAAATGAAAACAGAGATCACAAGTCCGGAAGCGAAGTATGACATGTGGGAATATGACATGACAAAATGGGTGGAATGTATTACAAAGGGAACGGATCCCGCAGTTCTTCCGGAGCAGGCAGCAATCGTTACCCGTGTGATCGAGGCTATTTATCAGTCTGCCGCAACGGGTGAGACAATCGTATTTGAATAAAACTGAACGAAGTTTTTTAGAAAATAGGGGACTGTACGCCGTATATAGCCGGCAGTGACAGTCCCGCTTGCTTTATAAAAACGGAATCCAAAACCAATGAAATGATCGCGGCGGAAGAGAGGACTATGGAAAACAAAAGAAAACTAATGCAGTTCTTTTTTATCAGACAGGAAGAATCATCGGTGCATTACCATCAGGATCTGGAGATCATTTATGTGATGAAAGGGAAAATGGAGATTAGAATTGATGAGTCGGTGTATCAACTCCAAAAAGGGGATTTTATCTTGATCAATGCCAATAAAAGACATTCCTGCGTGGGAACGCAGGGGATTTTAGCGGCAAGATTTTTTATTGATTTTCATATTCTGGCAGAGCATATGGGTACGCTGCAGCTGATGTTCTGGTGCAATACAGTGGTGGACAGAAATGATGCATATGAAGAGGTACGGAAATTATTGGACCGGATTTTAAGCTGCTGCTCCGATCAGGAGGAAAAAGGCGCATTATATCTGAATTCGCTTTATTATGAACTGCTGTATCATCTGGTCAGCTATTTTATGGTGAAAGCAGATCAGGTATGGACGAATCAAGAGGATTCCAGGAATCAGATCCGGGTCCGGCAGATACAGAATTATATTCAGGCAAACTATCAGACGCAGATCAGCCTGAATGATCTTGCGCAGAGATTGTATCTGTCAAATGTGTATCTGTCAAAATATATAAAAAAACATATAGGCCTTACCTTTTTGGAATATCTGAATAATGTGCGTCTGTTCCATGCGGTAGATGAACTGCTGTATACGAATAAAAGTATTACACGTATTGCGATGGATAACGGATTTCCAACATCAGCGGCATTTATCAAGAGCTTCCGGAGCATTCACCGTGAGGCGCCCAGCCAGTACCGTAAGAGGATGCAGCAGAATATGCCCCCGATTCACCAGGAGTATGAGCTGGAAGAAAAAAGTCTGGATCTGGTACACGAATATTTAAGGAACAGACAGACGGGACAGCAGGAGACCGGCAGCAGACAGCAGATTTGTACTGCGGATGCCAGCTATTATGAGATTCAAAATGCGGAGTGGACCCGGGCGGTGAATGTGGGAGAAGCATATACACTTCTGCAGTCAGAGGTGCAGGATCAGCTTATACAGATTCAGCAGGAGACCGGCATGAGATATGCAAGGATCTGGAATCTGCTCTCCCGGAAACAGTGTGCAGACGAAAAAGGGGGAATGAATTTCCGAAAGCTGGATCTGGTGCTGGATTTTATCATTGATCATCAAATGAAGCCGTACATTGAACTGGGGGGAGGAACAGAAGTAAAAGAGGCGGGGAAGGATGGAGCGAAAAGGAAAGAAACGTGGGATTATGAGATGTTCTGTGAAATGATAAGGGCGTTCTATCTGCATCTGATCAACCGCTATGGCCTGGAAGAGATAGAGGGCTGGTATTTTGAATTCGGGAAGGCTTCCGGCCTTGGAATGACAGCGGAGGACGGAGCCTATTACCAGGCATTTGAGGCCATCTGCCGGATATTTAAGGAGATTGCCCCGGAAATTCGGGTGGGAGGCGCCGGGCTTTTGCTGGGGTATGAAAATTCCTTCTTCCGCAAGATCTTCCGTATCTGGAAGAAACGTAAGTTCCGGCCGGATTTCCTGTCCTTTCGTTCCTGTCAGGATATGTCGATTGCTGAGGACGAGCTTATTTATGGAAGAAAATCTATTGACAGCAGCTACATGAAAAATCAGATGCAGTTAATCCGGGACACGATGGAAGAGGAAGATTTCCAGATTCCGGAGATACACATTGTTCAGTGGAATTTTACGGACTCGAATCATAATGTGTTCAATGACAGCTCTGCGCAGGGAGCCTATATAGTAAAAACCTGTATCAGCATGCTGGGTAATGCAGATTTTATGGGATATTGGCAGGGACTGGATATCGGGTCGGACTATGCTGCCACAGGAGCACAGGGCGATACGTTTCCGGCAGGACAGGAAAGTATACAGCAAGGTCATTCGGACGTTACGTCCGTATTGAACGGAGATTCCGGACTGATTACCAGAGATGGTATACGGAAGCCCTCTTTTTATGCGTTTCAGTTCATGAATAAGCTGCAAAGCCATGTAGTATGCAGAAATGAGAACAGTGTCGTTACTGCAAATGGGCGGGGACGGTTCACTGCGGTCTGCCATAATTATAAAAGCTTTTCATCAAAATACGCATTCTGCAAAGAGGAAGAGATCCAGATCGACGAGATGGATCAGTTTGTGGAGGATATGGAACCGCTGAAACTGAAAATCTGTCTGAAAAATGTAAACAATGGAACGTATCAGGTAAAGTCCCATTATGTGAATCACGAAAATGGCTCGGTTCAGAATATCTGGAAAATGATGGGGTACGAAAAGGTCCTTGCGAAGGATGAGATCGAATATCTGAAAAGGCGGGCAATCCCCAGTATGGAAATCAGGACTGTTCAGGCAACGGATGGGACCCTGGAACTGGAACATGTGATGCAGCCTCAGGAAATCCGGCTTTTGGATATTTGGTACAGATATTAAAATCTCTATGATGATTTTTAGTTTTTATGGCTTTCCCCTAAAAATTGTATTAAATATTGATGCTGGTTTCAGATAAATACACGAAAGAAAATTTTTGCTAAAGCTGTAAACTTAAATATAACACAACAAACATGGAGGATGATGAAATGAAAGTACTGGGAATTTCCTTTGGAAGAAGGAATCAGCGCTGTGATGTGATGGTAAAAGAGGCACTGTTTGCTGCGAAGGCAGCAGGAGCAGAGGTGCGGTTTATCAATACAATCCGAATGGATATCGGACATTGCCGCGCATGTGATTACTGCAGCCGTCTGCGGGACAAGGGGGAAGTGGAGATCCACTGCTGCATGAAGGATGATTTTTCTGTTTTGGAGGAGGCGTGCCTGGAAGCGGACGGGATCATCATCGGCGCGCCGGTCTATGCGGTTGGTATCGTAGGGCAGTTTAAGAATTTTGTGGATCGTTTCGGGCCGTCCCATGACAGGGCAGCGCTTCTGGAAGTAAATAAGAAACGTAAGGAAGAAGGCAAACAGGAGCTGGATCCCAGATATTTTAAAGACCGCTATACCGGATTCATTTCCGTAGGAGGCGCGCAGACTCATAACTGGGTATCTCTGGGGCTTCCTATGCTGGATCTGTTCAGCTTTTCCTTCTGCATGAAGTGCGTGGGTCATGTGGACGCATATGATCAGGGAAGGACAGGGCATCCGCTGCTGGATCCGGCTCTGATGGCAAAGTGCGGGGAGCTTGGAAAGGCTGTGGCAGAGTCTGTTGGAAAACCATACGAGGAAGTGGATACCTGGGTGGGAGAGGATGGAGTTTGTCCGGTCTGCCATAACCCGCTGCTTAGTATGAACGGGACGCCCCACGTGGAGTGCCCGGTCTGCGGGATCTGGGGAGAGCTGTCCGTGGAAGGAGAGAGGGTGAAGGTAGATTGGCCTGAAAAAGAAATTGCGCGGGCGCGCAATACGGCCATTGGAATTTATGAGCATTACAACGAGATCCAGAACATGATCAAGGTCTGTGTGCCGAAACTGACAGCCAACAAGGAGACACTGCCGAAGATGATGGAAAAATATGAGAACTTTGAGGAGAGCATTGCTGCCATGTAGCACGGAGGAATGAGAATAAAAATATACCATTACTTGAGAGAAAGTAATGTCAGGAGGGCGCTATGAATGAAACAAAAATAAACAAATATGGTATGGAACCGCTGACCTTTAAAAATTACTTTGTGTACGGAATGGGGAATTTTGCTTCCCAGTTGTCCTGGACCATGGTAGGTACATATCTCTCTATTTTCTATACGGATGTATTTGGCCTCGGGGTAGGGGCTGTAGCCATGCTGATGCTGATCGCCAAGGTCTGGGATGGTATCAATGATCCTATGATGGGAACCATCATGGAACGAACCCATACGAGATGGGGACGTTTCAGACCTTATATATTTGCCGGCGCGCCGCTTTTGGTCGTATTTACGATCCTGACATTTACGGTTTCGGGATTCGGCGGACCGGCCAAGTTGATCTATGCATATGTGACCTATATCGGATTGGGAATGGCTTATACCATGACCAATGTGCCGTACACAGCGCTCCCGGCCGTTATGACTCATGATCCGAAGGAAGTAAACCGGCTGAATGCCGCACAGATGATGGGCATGACCATCGGGCAGATCGTTCTGAACCTGACCGTATTGCCTCTGGTCACCTTCATCGGCGGCGGAGACCAGGCAAATGGATATCAGAAGACGGCGACCCTGCTGGCAATCGTTGCGCTTCCGATGTTCTGGGCAGTGGCAGTGATGTCGAAAGAAAAGGTGACGGTGGAAAAGAAAGAACAGGGCAAGGTTCTGGACGGCTTGAAAATGATCGCAAAGAATAAGAATCTGCTTTGCGCCATGTTCTATTCCTTCTTTAATATGTTCGGTATCTTAGGACGTATTTCGGTGGCTGTATTCTTTTACATGCACTGTGTACAGAATTTTGCGCTGATCACGGTATTTATGATGATGCAGATGGCAGTCGGGACGCTGGTGATGCCTTTTGCGCCGAAATTTGTAGAGAAGTTCGGAAAAAGGAACGGCGCGATCATCTCCATGGTGATTCAGGGAGCCGCATTGCTCCTGCTGTACTTCGGACCGTCCACCAGTATACCGTTCAACTTCCTGTGCATGATCATCTATGGAACCGGATATATAGCAGGTCCATCCGGAAGCGGTATGATCGTTGACGCGATTGATGACTTTGACGACAAGTATGGCGTCCGTAATGACGGTATGGCATTTTCCTTTAACGGTACCGCAATCAAGATTGCGACCGCAATCGCCAATTCGGTGTTCCTTCTTGTCATGGGAGCATTTGGATATGTGGGCGGAGGAGAGATCACACCCCATGTACAGACCGGGATCAATCTGGCGGCAAACCTGCTTCCCGGAATCGTATTCCTGATCGGGATCATCCCGCTTGCATTGTATGACCTGGACAAGCCAGGATATATGGAGGCGGTCAGAGAACGCCTGACCACGTGTAACACGGAGAAAAAAGCAGAGAAGTAACTATGACCTCTTT
The DNA here is from genome assembly GCA_009911175.1 of Lachnospiraceae bacterium. Next base: position 36,004 of record QXWX01000047.1, read on the forward strand.
GCCACACCGGATGTCGTGACGGTATCCACACCGAATCCCGGTTATCCGGAGATGGTGAAGAAGGCAACAAGAAAACTGCTATGATTTTTGTCATGGCAGTTTTCTTGTGTGGAAAAAGATAAAATTTTTCGCCTCAAAAAGCAGCAGGGAGAAAAGCGCAGATATGCTGAAAGATATAAACTAAGAAAATAATATATTTTCTGCCCGGCAGAGGGCAGCATATACAGACAGAAAGCAATCGAGTCGACGCAGAAACTGGTTTTGACAATGGGGGAGTGTAAAGTATCGTATAAATAAATGATACGGGTATTGCCCGCATTTAAAGTCTGCTTCGCAGTTGGCGGGCAAGCAATCACTTGCTGTGCGAGTGGTTGCATTCAGAAGGCAATCAATTTGCTACGCAAATTGGTTACAAACAACAGTCAGGAGAACAGGAAATGAACAAGATACAGATTACATCGGCAGGCGGGGAAGCCTGCCATTCCCACAGAAGCGCAGAACTGATCTATGTGCTGACAGGACAGGCCAAGATCCATATCCGGGGAGAAGATTTTCAGGCGTTTCCAAAGGATGTGATATTGATCAATCCGGAAGAACCGCACGGCTGGAGCGGCCATAAGGGCGCGCTGGTCTGTAAGATATATATGGACTATTATGTGCTGAAAAACGCGCTGAAGCAGGAGCCATTTTTGTTTTTATGCAACAGTGTCAGAGAGCCGGAGAAGGATTATGGGAGAATCCGCTACATCCTGGAAACGATTTTGAGCAAATATGCGGAAGCACCGGATGGGTTCTGGGTGGAAAGCCTGTATTATGCGCTGTGGGAGGGAATCAAAACCCAGTATCTGGCGGCAAGTCCCGGAAAGACCGCGCCGGTGGGTGATAAGATCGGGGAAGTGATGGACTATATCCAAACGTCTTACGGCCAGCCGTTAAATCTGGCGGAGACAGCGGCGAGATGGTACATGTCGGAATCTGCGTTTTCCAGGTTTTTCAAACGGGAGACGGGAACCGGATTTACGGAATATGTGAGAAATCTCCGTCTGGAACAGGCAAAGGAACAGCTTTTGTCCACCAATAAGACCGTCACGGAGATTGCCTATGACTGCGGATATTCCAATCTGTCCGTATTTAATAAAAATTTCAGGCAGGCATTTTCCTTAAGTCCCAAACAATTCCGGCAGGAAAGAAACACACCGGTACAGAAAATGAACGCTTCAGATCTGGATGGGCTGGCGGCCTATTTAAAGGATTCCGCCTCTTATAAGAAAAAGGCAGAGACGAAGGGGAAACGAATTTTGATCGATACAAGGAAGGGAAGTCCCTTCGGGGATTCGGCGCTGTACTGCATGAATGCCGGGATGTTTGCCAATCTTCTGGAGGCAAGGGTGCAGAAGCATGTGGCCATGGTAATACAAAATCTGGGCGTGAAATGCATCCGGCTGTCCAACCCGTTTGATCCGGAGCTGAAAATACGGTCCGGCCACGGGACGGAACAGATGAATTTTGAAAAAATGGATACGGTACTGGATTTTTTGCTGGAGCAGGACGCAGTTCCGGTATTTGAGCTTCCGGAGCGGCAGAAAAAGATGATCGTCAGTATCGGTTCGGATAAAAGGCTGGAGGAGATCAGGACAGATCCGGTTTTTCTGTCCCTGGAGGAGTGGGAGCGTGCCCTGGAAGCGCTGATGAAGCATCTGACAGACCGCTATACGGCAAAGGAGGTCGGCAGATGGGGCTTTGAGATCTGGTACGACGTGGAACAGGTGACCGGCGCGGGACAGATTCCGTATTTTCTTTTATATGAGCGGACGAGGAGCATCATCAAGACTTATGCTCCGGAAGCGAAGATCGGGGGCAGCGGATTGAATACTGAGCTCAGCCGGGACGTGCTAAAGGAACAGCTCCTCTGGTGGAAGGATCGGGAGGAGCGGCCGGATTTTCTGACATTTATCAGTTATCCATACCAGGTGGAATGGGATGAAAAGAAGGAGACAGGAAAACAGTACAGCCTTTTGAGCATTGATTCGGATACCCACTTTGTAAAACAGGATATGGAAAATTATTATGCGCTCATGAGAGAGGCAGGCTATCCGGAAACACCGGTATGGGTATCTGAATGGAATACCTCTCTCTCGGAACGGAATATTTACAATGATAGCTGCGCAAAGGCATGCCATATGCTGACGCAGATGGTGGATGTCGCAGACAGGATCTGCCGGATGAGCTATTGGGGGATCAGCGACTGTCCCTCTCAGTATTTTGATTCTGCGGCCCCGCTGATCGGCGCCACCGGACTGATCACCAGGGACGCTCTGCCGAAGCCGGCCTACTATGCGTTTGAATTTTGGAAGCAGTTGGGCGAGCGGATGCTTGGAAAAGGAGAACACTACATCGCCACATCCCAGCATGGGGACTCTGTCCAGATCCTGACATTTAACGCGAAGCAGTTCAGCTACGGTTATCAGCTCAAGGACGAGGACCGGCTGGCGCCCGGCGAGCTGCCGTTCGTATTCCGGAACAGCCATAGGCTGGAGCTGACCTTTGCCCTGGAGGGGATGAAAAACGGAAAGAAAAAAATATGCATTTACCGGGTGGGGGAAGCCTCCGGCAATGTTCTGGCGGAGTGGAAAAAGCTGGGATACGCCAATGACCTGCTGCGATCGGAGATTGCGTACCTGCAGAAGATCTGCATTCCACGGATGGAGGTATTGTATCAGGAGGTTACAGGAGGGATACTGGAGCTGGATGTGATGCTGGAGGCCAACGAGATGGCGCTGATCCTGGTTTTCAGCAAGGATTATCCTTAAAAAGGGAGAAACAAGTCTGTGGAGATGGCCGGAAATCCAGGAAATCAATCAGGAGGAGGAGAAACGGCAAAAATCGACAAATATATAGATGATTTTTGCGTCTCTGATCTATCCGGACATCAGCATTTTCAAGGAAAGGACATTTTTCAAAGGCTGAGGATTAGTTTTTCGGGAAAAGAAATCTTAAAATAATAAGAAAACAAAGGAAAAGGAGGATTTCTTTTATGGAAACCGGAAACAGAGTAAAAGAAAATGTCGGACGGATTCAGGTCGGGGCATATGGGATGGGGAATTTTGCGTGCCAGCTATCCTTTACGATGGTCAACATGTACCTGGCATATTTTTATACCGACGTATTCGGACTGTCTGCGGCGGCGGTGGCAACGCTTCTGCTCGTGGCGAAGGTATGGGACGGTATCAATGACCCGATGATGGGGGCGCTGATGGATAAGACATATACCCGGGTGGGGGGATATCGTACCTATATGATCGCTGGTGCCGTTGCATTGGTGCTCTTTACCATTCTGACGTTCAGCGTGCCTGGATTTGGAGACAGCGGAAAGCTGTTCTACGCCTATGTGACCTATATTGGGCTGGGTATGGCTTATACGGTGATGAATGTGCCGTTTAACGCACTGCCTTCCCGGATGACGGACAACCCGAAGCGGCTGAACCAACTGTTCGCATCCAGTATGTGGGCAGGGGGACTTGGAAGTACGGTGCTGGGAATGTGTACCATGCCCTTGATCCTGATGCTTGGAAACGGCGTGCAGGAAGCAGGCTATCAGAAAACCGCCATAGTCTATGCGGTAGTATCCCTGCCGATGGTTCTTTTGATGGTGCGGCTTTGTAAAGAAAATCCGGACATTGCGAAGGCAAAAGAGATCACAGCCGCTAAAGAGGGTGAAAAAGGAACGTCCTTTTTTGGATTTATAAAATCCATTTTTACCAATAAAAACCTGCTGTGCGTCTATGTATACATGTTCTGCGCAATGTTCAGCCAGATCGGAAGGGCAAGCACCGCTTTCTATTATTATATGTTCTGTGTAGGCAATATGGCCTGGGCATCTGTACTGATGTCCGTAAGCGGGCTGGTGGGCCTGGTGCTGATCCCCTTTGTCCCGGCGCTGATCGGGAAGTACGGAAAGAAAAAGGTGGTCATTGTATCACAGATCATCCAGATTATCGGACTGATCATGATGTTTGCAGGCCCATATACCAATATTCCTTATACCATTGCCGCAAATCTGGTCTATGGACTTGGCGGCGGGTACAGTGCATGTGTGGGCGCTATGATCGTCGATGCACTGGACAATTATGAATACAGAACCGGTGTGCGCAACGACGGAGTGGCATTTGCGTTTAACGGGCTGATGACGAAGATCTCCGCGGCCATTGCGGGTTCCATCGGGCTGATGGTCATGGCGGCATTCGGGTATACCAACGGCGCAGACCTGACGGAGCGTGCGCTGACCGGGATCAATACAGGCGTCAATATTGTTCCCCTTGTGGCGGCGGCAGCGGCGATCGTCCCGATGCTGCTTTTTGACCTGAATGAAGAGAAAATGACAGTTATCCGCCAGACGCTCAAGGAACGCAGGGAGACTATATTAAAGGGGCAGTAGAGAACGTGCGGAGCCGTGGCTGCAGGCTGCCTGCGGCAGGAAGCTCTGCAAATAAATTCTGAGAGGAAAAACCTGGAAAGGAATAATCAATATGAAGCTGGCAACAACGAAATATGGTGTGATAGAAGGCGTGGAGAAAACGGGATATTCCCTGTTTTGCGGAATCCCATATGCAGAGCCGCCGGTCGGGGAACTCCGCTGGAAGGCGCCCCGGCCCGTAAAACCCTGGGAGGGCGTGTACCGTGCAGACAGGTTTCGTGCCCGGGGCTGGCAGGAAAATGATACGGAAGGGGAGGTTCCCTTCTGGAAGGAAAAGCTGTTGAAAGAATTTTACGATGATCCCCGGTATACTCCGGAGATGAGTGAAGATATGCTCTATCTGAATATCTGGACACCCGCAAAGCAGGCCGGAGAAAAACTGCCGGTTGCATTCTGGGTACACGGAGGCGGCTTTGGAAGCGGCTGGAGCTGGGAAAAGGAATTTGACGGAGAAGCATACTGTGGGCGGGGAGTGATCCTGGTTACCATTGCATACCGTCTTGGAATGTGGGGGAACCTGGTACACCCCTGGCTGAACGCAGAGAATGAACATGGCGTATCGGGGAATTACGGTATTCTGGATCAGATAGAAGCGCTGAAATGGGTCTATGACAATATTGAGGCATTTGGCGGAGATCCGGACAATATTACGGTGTTCGGGCAGTCAGCCGGGGCCATGAGCACACAGTTTCTTGTATCTACGGAATTAACCGGAAACAGGATCGCAAAGGCTATCTTCCAGAGCGGCGGGGCACATAACAACGAAGCGCTTGCTGGCTGCGCCTGGGAAAAGAGTATGGAGATCGGCCGGGAATTTGTGGAAGAGACAAAGGCGGGTTCGCTGGAGGAGCTGCGGGCCATGCCGGCAGACCGGCTGGAACTGCTGGCGGAAGCATACAGCGCCGGGAAGCAGGAGGGAATCCTGTTCATGCCGGTTGCAGACGGATATGTATTTTCGGAAAATACAACGGATTGCCTGGAGCACGGACATGTAAAGCAGATTCCGTATATGCTGGGCACTACGGAAAATGACCTTTTTGTCACGCCCGAAATGCTGGAAAGAGGGGAGAAGACGACGCTTTACAAAGGGTGCGTTGAGTGGAGCCAAAAAACAGAGGAACTCTGGAACCAGCCTTCCTATGTGTATTACTTTAAGCGGCATTTGCCGGGGGACGACTGGGGTGCGTTCCACTGCGCAGAACTCTGGTATATGTTCGGCACGCTGGACCGCTGCTGGCGGCCCTTTGAGGAGCAGGACCGGAAGCTGAGCCGGGAGATGCTGGAGTATTGGGTGAACTTTATGAAGACCGGGAAACCGGCGGATGCAGAGGAGTGGAGACCCTGTACAAGGGCGGACGCGTTTGTGAAAGTACTGGAATGATTCGCGGTGGGAGCCGTTTTTTCCAAAGGGAAATCAGCTTTCCTGCTGCCGACGCTGAGATAAGGAAAAGCCGTTGCTTGGGTTTTTGTCCATGCAACGGCTTTTCGGGTGGTTCTGATTTAATTTTTAAGCATACAAATCAGAGGGTTCATCTGCACGATAAGATTTCCATTCTTCTGTTATTTTCCATATCAAATCCGGTTTCAAAAAAATAAAAATACCGAATACAAAGAATATAATTCCCCTGCGAATAGACCATAACATATTTATTATACTCCTTTATCAAATATTTCCAAAGCAATCTGAATAATTTCTTCCACTTCATAGTCCAGCTGAACAATTAGCTAAAGAAATCAAACTCATCCACCGCAAAAGCGATGTCAATCTGGAATGGTTCACGCTGCGGCATCTGCAATCCCTGTTCGTCTGCAATGACCAGATAATAAGTTGCAGTATTGCTGTATTTCAGAGATTTCAGATTAAACTGGCAACGGAAAGTACGCTCTGCACCATTATCGCTTGTCTTATCTGCAATCATCTTCTGAACATCACTAATCTGCCTGCCATTTTCATCCGTAAAGTAAACCTGATAGGCAGCTGCTTCACGGTTGGCACCAACAGCATCCTTCTGATAGAAATTCAGAGAAAAAATCATATTACTGATTTTACGGTTTGCTGACAACAGATTAACCGTTACCGGCTTCGTATCATATTTCTGCTTATTACGTTTATACTCCATAGAATCGCTGCGGAGATAGTGATACTCGATGACCGGAACAACCATTTCCTGCAAGCTGATACCGCCATGCACAAAGTTCATGCCGCCGCCATTCATTTTAATACGAATGCTTTCTCTTGGGGCAAAACCGCCAAAGTCAGACTTCCCGTCCAGGAACTTCACAGGCAATAAGTAGTTTGGCTGTACGCCTTTTTGCATGATTGCATATCGTCTGCCATACTCTACACAGCGTTTCGCACTTTCTTTTTTCAGATCATTTATGTTTTCACTGTCCACATCGTAAAACTCATTTTTTCCTACTTTGTCATCCTCAGTCAACGGGCTGTATGTATAAAGGAATCCATGGTCAGCTGTAATCAAAATATTCGTACCGCCAAATTCATTTACAATAATACGCACAAGATTTTTCAGTTCTGAAATCGCTTTATCACAGGCGGCAAAAACAGCGGTATCAGAAGTGTGGCTTGCTTCATCAATGGTATCATGATAGATGTAAACTACATCCATTCCTTTCACCAATGCACTCCGTTCTGCCCGCTTCATGGCGATCATGTCATTATACTTCAATGCTACACTCGCCGGATCTTCTGATTTCAGGACCTTATCACGATAGCCGCTTGCCGTAGACTGCCCATCTGCCAGCACAGTCAAAATATCGTTCCGAAGTTCTACCGTCAGTTCCTTATGCGGAAGCAGTGCTGCCATACCAAACTTTGTGATAGAAGGGAAGATGCTCTGCATACTGCCAAGAGAAACCTTACTCTGTGTTTCTCTGCGAAGCTGATCTGCCATCGCTGCCGCCACTTCATAACGCATAGCGTCAGAAATAATCACAAATACCTTGGTATCTGAAGTTTTGATGCGAGAACAATAAAATTCTTCCTGCTGCGGTACTTCCAGAACCTTGCCATAGGCTGCCAGTTCGTCTGCACACACATCCGACCAGTTGTTACCCAGTTCACCTAAGAACCAGTGCGTATAAAGTCCTTCCACTTTATCAACAACGTGCTTGAACAGATCGTCCAGCAGAATATTGGAGGTCTCCAGGCTCTTTTGGAAACTCAGGTGGAACAAACGGTAGTAAGTGTCCATCTGATAATAGCTTTCGGTGTATTCCTTCCAGATGCCCTTTGCTTCTGCGGTATGGAATCCGGCAGAGTGTTCCTTGAAGAAGCGCTGCATATTTGCAACCTGCAAAATACCGTCATAAAAATTCTCAAATGGCTCATACCATGCACAGGTTCTACGTTTCTCTACGGTTGAAATAATGGTATCCACATCAATGATATGGTCGCTGATTTCGGTCATCAGCTTTGTCAAAATCACTTCGTTGATGCACGGGAAGCACTCTGTACCAACCAGATCGTCAACCGTCAGTTTTTCAAACCGCTGACGCAGACGTGCTTCATCTTCCACATATCTTGCCACATCATAAAGCTGCTGAATATCTTTGCTATGAAACCATTCCGAAATGAAATCGTAACAATACGCCTGGTGCGGTATAGAAATAAATCCGTCCAGTCCGGCAAGATATTCCTGCCGCATAGTACGGGTAGCAGCAGTCAGCAGCAAATGAATTGCCAGCCGTCCAAGATCAGGTTCTTCCTCAGCAAAGCCACATCCCTGGTGAACCATCGCCCAGAACGCACCGTCTGCATGATACTTTACAAAATCCTGATAAACTGCATTGTTGTTCAAATCAAGTCCTGCCCGGAACACACTGCGTAAAATCAGGTTCGGCTGTGCGTCCTTCAATCCGCAGATTGCCGCCATCACAGCCATGTGCAGCTGTGCCGGAGTTGCCGGAATTTTATTCTGAGTGCTGATTTTCAAACGCCGGTCTTTCGCATTGAAATAGGCACGATAATTTTTCATCTGCTTTCTCATGGCCGGATTCGATGCAAGTCCCATCTCATCCATCCAAATAGAAATCAAATCTGCCCGGAACTCCTCGCTGTAAAGTACTATATCTAAAAGCCAGTTATCATCTGGGCGGTCATAAGACAATGGACTGTAAACCAGATAATTGGTAGTCAAATCATCCACTGAAAGCAGTTTTTTCACAGAAAACGCATTGTTACCAGTCAGTGCAATCACCTTTGCATTTTCAAGGACCACCTCGTCCAACTTGTCCTCAAATTCTTTATCTTTGTCATACCAGAAGATGATACGACGCTGATAAAATTCCGGCAAAGGGGCAGCAAACCGCCGGTTCAAGTCTTGTATTACTTTGTCGGTATCCATGCCGCGTTACCTCCCCTCTGTGTTCTTCAAATAAATGGTACTTCTTGCTGCACCCGTTTTTTTCAGCCAATCTTTTTCAATCATCGACTGCAAAATAACCCTTGCTCTACGCTGCTTCACATTAAGAAGTTCCATCACTTTATTTGTTGTTATAGAACCATTTTCCAGTACATATTTATAAATACGTTGTTCCTGTTCACTATCCGGCATTTTGATAGCATTATCCGGCACTTTTGAAGTATTATCCGGCACTTTATCGGCACTATCCGGCACTTTTGAAGTATTATCCGGCACTTTATCGGCACTATCCGGCACTTTTGAAATATTACCCGGCACTTTATCGGCACTATTGGGATCATTGAGATCACTACCCCGGTCAACATTGTCATTAATCTGACCTCGATAAATATTGATACGCAAATCAACCTCACCGCTAATGAACTCCGGCTCCCGCAGTCCGGCAGCTTTTACTTTATCAATAATTCTTGGAATGCCACTTCCCCAATGCTCGATCAAGTTCATATAAGCAAATGCATGAGCAAGAGCTTCATTTCTGATTTTGGAATACCCTTCTTTCATACGCTCCATCGTCTGTCCCATTGGCAGCTTTCCAGGGGAAGTGATTTCCAGCCGGTTATCATATACCGCAACCTGTATCGTACCATGATCCAGATAGCTACGATGTACCATAGCATTGATAATCAACTCACGAATAGCATCCGGTGGAATTTCATAAATATCCTGTCGGTAAATTCCCACAAACGTAGCCCCCAAGTGAATGTTTCGCAAGACAAACTGAAATGCTTCATCTATTTGCTCACAAAGCGGGCCGGGATATTCTCTACGGTCAACAAATACCGCTTTTGTTGTACCTTTGAACACGCCACATTGTGTTGTGACATGAAGTCCTCCGTTGCCAGTCAAAATGGCAAAGGCATTGGACGGATAATCTATTCCGTCACGCTCAATCAAAACTCCCCAAGAACGCAACTGCTGTCTGCCAACATCTTTGATAGATGCTTTCTGTTCCTCATTATGAGCGTTTTGCACTGCCTGTTCCTTCATGGCTTTGCAAAGAGCGTCAATATCTTCATCTGTAATCGTTAATCCAGTACACAAAGCTTGATCGAAATAGCGGTTGCTTCCTTCAAACATCAGCTCTTTGATCATGTATTCGTCAGCAAGACGGGGAGTTCCGGCAACACGGACATATACCCCGCCTTCTCTACCAAGAGCCTTGATATAATACGGTCGCTGTCTGCCCTCGGAAATTTCCGCTACAATAACAGTCTTACCGTCAACTGTCCGTAATGTAATATCTGGAATAATTGCCGGTTCACAACTATCCGACACAGCATTGGCAATGGCATCCATTTTCTTGAATACATCTTCCTTGTCAAAGCCAATCACTTCTCTGGTCTTATCAGCAATTCCGAAAATGATTTTACCTCCGGTTCCATTGGCAAAGGCAACTACAGACTTCATATATTTGAAACTTTTCTCCGGCAGGTTTTTTTTGAACTCCACATTCTTGGATTCACCTGCAAGAATTTCTTCTATGGTCATGATCCTCCTCCCTTCTTTATCCAAAATCTGGTCGTTGACAAACCAATCGACAATGCAAGCATATTTTACTGGCTTTATTTTCATAGAATCTATAAGCAAATGAATCTTTCTTTACCTTTTTGGCAAAGTACGTCAATAAACCAACCCAATCTGGTAATCCATAATATCTTCGGGTAATACCAGAACCCGCAAATAAAAATGGGGTTGTATTAAATCTTGCAACCACTTCCTGTAGTGTCATGTAGCACCTTCCTATGTTTAGATATTCACATTATTTTTTGGTGTTTCTAAATTTTGGACTCACTGAGTCCAAAATTACTGACAAGCCATTATTCTGTATTTTGACTATCTTCTTGTACCAATTCCTCTACCAAATATGCATCGCTCATACAGTGCATGTCCGATACGCCATCTCGTATCAGCTGATAAACCTCGGAATGATAGAAAAAGCTCAATGCCGCATCCAGTGAAAGTCCCTGCTGTTTTGCAAAGCGCTCAATGACACGACAATATTTTTTTTGAAGCAGAATTGGATTTGCCGTCATAATCTTTCACTCCCTTCAAAATGCAACAAAGACAGTGCTTTTTCTGTGCAGAAACAAATTTGCAGATTCGGCCTTTCATAACGCAGACGATTGATGGCTTCTGCTTTATCAATCAGTCCGTCAAAAAACAGTTCCACTGTATTGAATACCTTATCATTGGCAACACCACCAAATACAAGGTCATAGTTGGTCATATCTTTTCCGCTGCGGCAGTTCAGAATAAAATCAAGCCATTCCTCGGAATAAGAATCGAATTTCAAAACATTCAGTTCAGTTTCCCGGCTCTCATCATACTCATATTTTGAAATAATACCATCTTTTCCTCGGCGTTTGAACTTTCCACACCACTTTGCAGCCTGCTCATACAGCGGTGTGACATAAAAGCCACGTCCGAAGTCTAAATTGGGGCGGGAATGAACCAAATCCGGCTGTGAAATCTCTAAAAAAGAACCATGATAGAGAATCATACTTCCACCCCCCTTTCCTTCATTACATCAAGGAGGTCATTCACGATATATTCCCGGCTCTGGGTGTGCAATACTTCGTATTCCGGCACGATATAACCGTTCAGAATATCGCTCTTTTCGGCCAACGCCTGATAAACGCGCTCTGCATCCACAGCCAGCTTTGCCGCAACATTTTCAATACAGAAAACGGCAAACTCAAGCTCGTTGGAATTTTTAATGTTCTCACCCATCCTCATACGCAAGCCCTCCTTTACTTTATTTTAGCCAAAATATCCTGAAAAATTGTATAATTTTTCTTCACACCGTCGTCCAGGTCAATAGAAATCATCTGGTCGGCAAGGTGATGAATCTTTTCCTCATAGGTGCGAATCTCGGTATCCTGCGCCTGCAAAGCAGTCAGCTTTTTATTTAGTTTCACACGCTCGCCGGTGGAAGCATTGGCTATACGCTGTTCCAGATCGGCAATAGCTGTACGATAACGAGCCTGCTGTTCATGCACATAATCTGTTTTAGCTTTGTGATTGTGCTGTCGCTCCAGGAAGCCACGGTATCATTCTGCTCCTGCAAACGCATAAAAAATATATTCAAATCTATCTTACCAAAGGACGTGTCCCTTAACCGGTACTTCTCTCCAATGACTGTCAGCATAAACTCCCAAACAAGTCGGCTCTGCTTCATCATCGCATACAGGCAGATCTGCTTTGCTATCTCTGTCGGCTGCGATGCAATCGCAGAAACCAGAGTTTCATCTTCCAGAGCATGAAGTCGTTTCATACAGGCTTTTGCCATCCGTGTAATCGATTTTTCAGTTGGATACTGGAAAAGATTCTGCTCCATAATTTCTGTTACAATCGCTTCATCTGAGAGTCCTTCGCTCATCAGCTTTGCGGTGGAACGCATTTCATAGAAAAGGAACGGTTCTCTGGTCAAAGACGCTATATACGGATAAGAATGATCCACAATGTTTTGCCTCCTTACGGTTCCTCTTTTTTATCAGGAACAAATTCCATGATGTCCCCAACATCGCAATTTAATACGGAACAAATTTTTTCTAATACATCCATGCTGACATTTTCATCTTTAGACAACTTCGACATTGTTGTCGTACTGAAACCAGTCTGCAAGCGCAAGTCTTTTTTTATCATGTCTTTATCAATCAGCATTTTCCACAGCTTTTTATAGCATACTGCCATATTGTCACCTCTTACCATTATTCCTGTTCAAAGTTCAGTATTCTCGTTATTTACCCGTTATTTTCTCTATCATAGCATAGAAGTGCGAATAGTACAATCAAGATGTCAAAATTTCAAATTCATGCTTTACGAACTCGCAGTTCAGATTTGTCATTTTGGAAATTATGATAACAAGAGCAGAATTTGAGAAAAAGAAAAAAGAATTATTGAACAGATAAAAGGAAGAATTTGTGATATACTTAACATGTATTTGGCGTGTCGGGGAAACAGGTAATCTATAGAAAGAGGATGCAGATTGATGAATGGCAAAACTACGAAAAAAAGTGCTGCTAAGACATCTGAGCAGCAAACGAAAGGTACGTCTGGTAAGAAACAAAATAATTTGACTTCTAAGAAAAAAGAAAAAGTGCATTGGTACCAAAAAACGGGGTGGATTCTATTTTTGTTATTTATGTTTTTTCCAGTTGGCATTGTATTGACTTGGAGGAATAAAAAGTGGAATAAAATTGTAAAAACCCTGTTTAGCGGCTTGTTTGGCTTTTGGTTTCTAATTCTCTGTGTAGCTGCAGCGACACCGACACCGGAAAAACAGCTTGAAGAAATTATATTATCCCTGGACAGTGATCAAGTTTATGATATTAATAATCCAGTAGATATTGTTGTAGAAACGAATCCGGAAGATTATCATATCCCAAAATCCGCTTTTGAAATAACAGGCGGTGAATTGGATTTTAAAGATGATAAAATAACGTTTACCTCATCCGTAGATGGTGAATTTGATATTAGCGTAGAGTATTCGGATGTTATGAGTAATACACTTACGCTGAAATTTGAAGACAAAGAAGCGATTGCGCAGGCTCAGATTGCAGCGGAGCAGGCGGAACAGGAGCGTATAGCTGCGGAACAGGCGGAGCAGGAACGGATTGCCGCCGAACAGGCCGAACAGGCACGGATTGCAGCAGAGCAGGCGGAACAGGAACGGATTGCAGCGGAGCAGGCACGGATTGCAGCGGAACAGGCGGAACAGGAACGGGTTGCAGCGGAGCAGGCACGGATCGCACAGGAACAGGCGCAGATCGCTGCCGAGCAGGCGCGTATAGCACAAGAGCAGAACCAGCAGACGGCTCCAATAGAAGCAATGGTATGGTTATCTGCAACCGGAAGTAAATATCACAATAAACCGAATTGCGGAAATATGAATCCAAACAATGCCCGCCAGGTGACTTTATCAGAAGCACAAAGGTATACGGATGGACCTTGCAAAAACTGCTATAGATAATCTTTTATATCGAACGTATTGTTAAAAAAGTCGTAATCCAAAAGATTGGGATTGCGGCTTTTTATAATGAAATTTTATATAATTTTATAGTGTACCTGTGTGAAAAAAAGCTTTATATGCGCTGCATTTCGCGTCCGGCAGGCCGTGAAGCGAAAGTATAGTATTTAAGTAATGTATTGCGCTGACTGCGCATTTGATTGTATGATAGAATAGGGAGGTGATGAAATGCGTCAACCAATAATTGTAGAATTTCATAAAAATGGAGATAGCAGGAGGCGGGAGATAATTGAAGACCAAAATACTAAAATGTTTTGCTTTATTAGTTTTATCAGTAGTGGCAATCGTGGTAATAGTGTTCTTTGAAATAAAAAATTTGCCTGTTGGAAGTTCATTAGGTGGATTAGTAGCAGGATTAACATTGGCACCTCTTTAGGCAAGTATAGTTGATTTTACAGATAATACAAATTGGAAAGCTTCGCAAAGAAAACTTCAGCGGGGGAAAATTATTGATAAAAATACAGAAGTGAGAATTTCATTTGCGTATTTATTTAGAATTAAAGTTAATGGAAAATACTTTTTAGTAAAGAATGAACGTGGGACAGGCAAATATCAGCCTGTGGGTGGTGTATATAAAGTACATCCGGAAGAAGCGAATTATTTAAGACAAAATTTTTTCACTGAGGATGATAATAAAATTACGGTAGATGAAACGTCAAAAGGAGATTATAGACTTCGATTTAAAAATCGGTATTTACGAAGATTTGTAAAAAGGTTTGATGAGACATTAGATAGAGAAATGATAACTAATTTGACTCGTGAATTTAAAGAAGAAATATTTAATACAAGGATTTTAGCACAGGAAACATTTGGGGCACTAACTTATACCTATTGTGGGCGTCATATGACAGATTTTAGGTATGGGGAACATTTTCAGTGTTATGAATTGCTTTTGGCGGATGTTGTCCAAGTTGAACTGACCGAGGAGCAGGAGGAACAATTTATAACATTGATGGGAGAAATGTCAGATAAATATATATTTGTATCTGATGAAGAAATAAAATCTTTGGGAGTAAAAGTAGGCAGTAATGAGCAGGCAGAAAAGATAGGAGATCATACAAAAAAGATATTGATGGAGAATGCAAATTTTCTTATCAGACCGAGGAAAGAAATGTATCAACATAGGAAATATACATGTTCATTTTAGCGGCAAAAAGATCAAAATTTGTAAGGTATCATGTGAAGCAGGGGCTGGTCCTGTTTGCAATCTGTTACTGCATACTGAGTATTGTCGTGCTGTCTATTTCCTGGCATTTATATTATATTGTGAAAATGGCAGGCATGGTACATTATCTGTTTCCAGTGCTGGCGGTGATGGGGATTCTGAACGCGATGAATGGAAAAGCAAAGAAGCTGCCAGTGATTGGCGGGATTATGTAAAAAGAAACCATATAGGCCAAAAGTCCCTTGATAGACTGGACAAGAGTTCCAAACGGTAGTGAAAAAATATAGGACTTTACTATACCCTATAAAGTGGGTATAATGAAGAAACAATAACCACTTGCGATAAGAATTATCCATCCATGGTATCGTTATCAAAAGTAATGTTTACCACTTTTTCGATTGGAACCTCTAAGATTTGACAGAGATTATCAATCGTATTCAGGGTGACATTGCGATTGTGCTTTAGATTATCAAGCGTTCCCTTGGATAAATGATACTTATTGATCAAGCAATATGTGGAAATATCTTTTTGTGCCAATGTTTTCCATAATGGACTAAAATCAATCATATAATATTCCTGCCTTTGAGAATATTATATTGACATTTATGTGATTTTAATATTCCCAATATAGTGGGTATTAGATGGATCATAAAAGTACAGGCTGATCTGAAAAGGCAAGAAGATAAGATATGGAAAAGCGGAAGGAAGAGATAGAGGATCATGATGAACAGAATGCGGTTACTCTTATATCCGCATTCTGTCCAAAGGTAAATACTTTAAGGGATAAGAACTTTTATAGGAATCTTTCTCGCTACTGTTTTGTGGGAATAAATTATTTAACCAACAGGGCAGCTTTTTGAAGAAGCAATTCAACTTCGTGGATTGATTTAGAATCCATTTCTTTCAAATACTGGAACAGGGCTGCCATTTCCGGAGATGTTTTCAGATCCGGCAAGGTATTTAAGAGCCAGCTGTCCAATGATAAACGAAAGGTTTTGGCTATATGAAGGCATACTTCCAATGATGGAAGCTGCTCACCACGCTCAATTTTAGTATAGTAGGAATAGGAAATGCCTACTTTTTCGGCGGCAAATTCCTGGGTATAGCCTAATTGAAGCCTTCTGTCTTTTAAAATCTGCCCGATTCTTTTAATGTCTGATCGTTCCATGTATTTACATCCCCTTTGATTTGCTTTATGGTAATACATAAATAATGCAAGTGCCATACACTATTTATGGCCATAACAGACATAAATAATAGTTGGTACAATCATAAATAAAGAGAGGTGAATGCAATGATGTGGAAAAAATCAAAACAGGGAAAAGCAAGCTATTGTTTGGTTCGTTTGGAAATCATGTGGGGAATGGTGCTTTTACTGATTGTATCTATGGCATCATTGATTTTTTTATATTGCCGGCAGAATGAGCATGTGGTTAAGGAAGGGGGAAATTGCAATTATGAGTATAAGATACAGCCTCCTGTGGAATCCGGGCTGATTGAGATTGCAGAGTGTTATTTGTGTGGACACAATAAGAGAAGTATGATAGGGCATTACCGGGGAAATGATGATATTGGAATTATTTGTATCAACCAATGGTACATAGTAGGGCTGGGAGTACGTAGTTTTGAGGAGCAGGATTCAATCGGCTCACAAAACCATCGTACAAGTAGATTTGGAACTGGAGAAGGCGGGGATTTTTTCCAGATTAGTCAGGATTCCAGCCGTGGAATTTCAGAAGTTGAAATTGA
>QXWX01000407.1 GCA_009911175.1 Lachnospiraceae bacterium
CCGATTCTGTATCCTTCCACCGCGCCCATTAGTAGCACTTGGGTCGCCCATATGGCCAAAATGCTCTGTGCATGGACTAAACTCGGGTTGCCCAAGTAGTCTAGCCCGCCCTCGCTGAAGATCTGGGACCCGGCCTTGAACCAGACCGCTTCCCCGAACTTCACTCCATTGCGGGCCAGGAGCTCTGGGAATACGCAGCCCAGGGCTCCAAGCATGGCCCACCTGGAGTGGATGACTTCTAGTTCACGGTTCTTGGCGAAGGTCTCGGGGTCCGCAGAGAGTCCGGCGGTATCCCAGCCGTAGTCTCCGGGGAATTCTCCGGTGAGGTAGGATGGTGCCTCGCCGGAGAATGGTCCCAAGTATTTAACTCGGTCGGGGCCATACCACGGGCTGCCAGAGGCGGCGGGCTTGGGCTTTCCGGCAGTCTTCCTCATGGTGACTCTTCCTTCACCGAGGAGGTCTCCAGTGGTCGAGGCGAGCTTGACGGCTTGGCCGGCGAATGATGGAGACGAGAGAGCCATTGTTGAGGCTGCCATTGTATGTGGGAGGGAGAGGTTTTGAGAAATGGAACTCAGTTGATCAAAGCTG
>QXWX01000408.1 GCA_009911175.1 Lachnospiraceae bacterium
AACTCAAGCTTCCCTCTTCACTCCAACGCTTTCAAACCAAACTTCCTTATGGAAACAAGCCACCTTCACAGGTGTCAAACATCTCAACCTGACCACCAGGACCTTCACCATCAAAGCTGCAGCAGCTGCTGAAGGCACCCCAGCCGCACCAGCTCCAGCTCCAGCTAAAGAAGCACCAGCTGGTTTCACCCCACCAGAACTAGACCCAAACACCCCTTCACCCATCTTTGCAGGAAGCACAGGTGGGCTTCTTCGTAAAGCACAAGTTGAAGAATTCTATGTCATCACATGGGAATCTCCAAAAGAACAAATCTTTGAGATGCCAACTGGTGGTGCTGCCATCATGAGGGAAGGACCAAACTTGTTGAAGTTAGCCAGGAAAGAGCAATGTTTGGCTTTAGGGACAAGATTGAGGTCTAAGTACAAGATCAAGTATCAGTTTTATAGGGTGTTTCCTAATGGTGAAGTTCAGTATTTGCATCCTAAAGATGGTGTTTACCCCGAAAAAGTCAACGCTGGTCGTCAAGGTGTTGGTCTAAACATGAGGTCCATTGGGAAGAATGTTAGTCCCATTGAAGTTAAGTTCAC
>QXWX01000409.1 GCA_009911175.1 Lachnospiraceae bacterium
GGCATTTGTACACTGCTTAAGCACTTTTCTACACACATAAGGATGTAGCAGTACATATCTAACAATGCAACATTAATTGGAAAAACACACTGATAATCTCTTCCATTTCTCCACAATTACGGTTGCTGTGGTCTCTCAAACACATCTGTTATCGACTTGGTGGCTTCTTTTACTTGGGGCTGAAAGTAGCAAATATGGTGGCATGACCAGGATCAGCAAGGTGAGCGAAGAGGTTATCAATGGGTCCTGTTCCAGTGTAGATATGTTGGAACCATGCTCCCATGACTGCCAACATTGCCAGCCTTCCATTCTTGATTTCCTTTGTTCTCAACTCCTTGATTTTGGCTGGTGATCCGGACCCCCACCCGAGTGGGTCGAACCACAGCCCACCAGGGTAGCCAACATCTGTTCCAGTAAGCTTGTTGTTGGGGAAAATTGGATCAGTGTTGACAGATCCTGGCTTGATGATGTCTGCCCATCTTCTTCCTTCAGCCCAGCCAATGAGGATCAACTCAATAACGAAGAGTGTTGTGGTATCGGTGAAGTAGTCTTGTTCACCGGCAGTGTACCATGAAGGAGTGTTGAG
>QXWX01000410.1 GCA_009911175.1 Lachnospiraceae bacterium
TGTTAACATTACCTCGGATGTCTTGATTGTCTCATTTCTATTTGATTCAATCTTACTCATTGTTTTCTTTTTCAAAATCAATAAGTATTTCTTTCTTCGTATGCAGTTTTCAAGGTGCACTATTGATTCTTTTCAGAATCAAGTGGAGAATACGAGAGTCGAACTCGTGACCTCCTGCTTGCAAGGCAGGCGCTCTCCCAACTGAGCTAATCCCCCATTTTAAATTATTATCTTTTGCTTTTTACAGCATGGGCTTAAGTGGACTCGAACCACCGACCTCACGCTTATCAGGCGTGCGCTCTAACCTGCTGAGCTATAAGCCCATTTCTTTTAGTTTGGCGGCCACCTACTCTCCCACACCGTCACCAGTGTAGTACCATCGGCCGCCCGAGGCTTAACCATCGTGTTCGGGATGGGTACGGGTGTTTCCCCCGGGCGCATTGCCGCCAAAAACATATTAGTTATCTTCTGTTGTACTTCGCTCATGCATTATGCATTCGCTCATTGATAACTAAACAATAGACAACGCACTCTACTTCTTTCTTCCTTAGAAAGGAGGTGATCCAGCCGCACCTTC
>QXWX01000411.1 GCA_009911175.1 Lachnospiraceae bacterium
CTGGAGGTGATCCACAGCAGATGGGCCATGCTCGGAGCCCTCGGCTGCGTCTTCCCGGAGCTCTTGGCCCGCAATGGCGTGAAGTTCGGTGAGGCAGTCTGGTTCAAGGCCGGTTCACAGATCTTCAGCGAGGGCGGTTTGGACTACTTGGGCAACCCAAGCTTGGTCCACGCACAGAGCATTCTAGCTATTTGGGCTACTCAGGTCGTGTTGATGGGAGCCATTGAGGGCTACCGTATTGCCGGCGGCCCACTCGGTGAGGTGACCGACCCCATCTACCCTGGTGGTAGCTTCGACCCATT
>QXWX01000412.1 GCA_009911175.1 Lachnospiraceae bacterium
AGCCTTCGCTGAGCTGAAGGTTAAGGAGCTCAAGAACGGGAGACTAGCCATGTTTTCGATGTTCGGGTTCTTCGTTCAGGCCATCGTCACCGGAAAGGGACCGTTGGAGAACCTTGCCGACCACCTTGCTGACCCAGTTAACAACAATGCTTGGTCCTACGCTACTAACTTTACACCCGGAAAGTGAAGTATGTGAGTGAGGCTGTTTGATGACCTTGTAAAGTTG
>QXWX01000413.1 GCA_009911175.1 Lachnospiraceae bacterium
AAAAAAATAATCACATAGACTTAGAGAGTGGGAAATGGATGGTACAGATCGATGTCTGGCATTAAAAAGTAGGAAATAATTAAGGATGCTACAGATTTAATACATAAAAATCATGCAACCACTTCGACTTCATCCAAAGCGTAGTTGTTTGTAGATACATTTGCGTAGTTCACTTTTTGGAATCTCACCACCACCGGGTACCGAGTCTTGGGGTCCTGGTCAACAGCAACAACTGAACCAACGCCCTTGTACCAGTAGGACTCCTTCCTAAGAATTCTCACCTTTGTGCCTCTTGGTGGGCCAACTGGTGGTGGCTTGACTACTTTAGGGGCTGCAGCCGGTGCATCGGCGGTGGCAGCGGGGGCGGCAGCTGGTGTCTCCGCCTCGTCCGCCGCCCGGACGACGACCAACCTAGAACTTCTGTTATTCTTGTGAGAGAAGAAAAGCATGCTGCTCTTAACAGTAGTTGTGTTGGATGCCATGTTTGGAGCCACCACAAATCCACATGCAGCAGATGCCATGCTGCTGGTTGCCATCTCTAGAATTCTTTTGCTCTTCAAGGATTACACAACCA
>QXWX01000414.1 GCA_009911175.1 Lachnospiraceae bacterium
AGTTTCTCCAACATCGTACATATAGCATTTATAAACTGAAAAAGAAATCCAAGATTGAATGTGGTTTAAACAGGCAGCACTTTCTTGACAATCTCTTCACTGAGGGCTGCAATCTGCGAATCGAGGGCCTTGATGGTCTCATCCTTCTGCTTGTCGAGGATAGCGAGGGCCTCCTGCAGCTCCGCCTCGATCTTCTTCCGCCCCTCCGCCAGCTTCTCCTCCACCTCCACCTGCGTCTCCTTCTTCATCTTGTTCAGCGCCGCCGATATCTCCGCCCTCGCCGCCTTCATCACGGCCGCGGCCTGCTCCTCCAGCTGCTTGACCTCCCCCGAGGTGTCCTTGACGCTGCTCAGCTTCTCTCTGATGGCCGCGTCTCTCTCATCCATGAAGTTCCCCAGCGGGGAGTAGTACAGCTTGTCCAGCGCGAACATCAGGAACAAGAACTCCACGGCGATGATGGGGAGGGTCAGGTTGAAATCGAAAAGGGCCGCCTTTTCGATGTCCGCCGCCAGGGACGCCGGCGCGTGGGCGAGGGAGAAGGTGGTCGCGGCGGCGAGGAGTGAGGGGAGC
>QXWX01000415.1 GCA_009911175.1 Lachnospiraceae bacterium
AGCAAATGCGGAGGAGTAACAGACGCGAGATGGAGAAGCGGGATCTCCTATGAAAGCCAGTTCCAGAGATGGACGGAGGAACCGAGGGAGGGCATATATGGGACCTGCCCGATGTGCGGAGCGCGCGGAAAGTATCAATGCCAGGGAAAAGTGAAAGGAACGAGCAGTAAGTCTATCTATCTGTTTTTGGGACAGAAGTACAAAGAAAATGGAATGGTCATGCGGTATGTGAAAGTGGAGAAAAAGTGGATACTTGACTTCATTTGTGGGGATAAAGGCACAGAAATGTACGATGCCTGTGAAGAACTCTCTGGAATAGAGATTGCAAGAGCATATTTTGAGCCGGGCAAAAAGACCCAGATAGACTATCACAAGCATGATCCGTATAGGGGGAAGAATTTCTGGGATGATTGCAACCTGCAAGGCATGAATAATATTTCAATAAACGCAGGGCAGATCATGCGGGAAACCTATGAGGAAATGAAAGAGACCATGTTCCGGTACAGCGCATTACAGGAATACGCAAAGAGCGTGGGAAAACTCAATCCAATTGATTACCTGGAGCGTTA
>QXWX01000416.1 GCA_009911175.1 Lachnospiraceae bacterium
AGCAAATGCGGAGGAGTAACAGACGCGAGATGGAGAAGCGGGATCTCCTATGAAAGCCAGTTCCAGAGATGGACGGAAGAACCGAGGGAGGGCTGCTATGGAACCTGTCCGATGTGCGGAGCGCGCGGAAAGTATCAATGCCAGGGAAAAGTGAAAGGAACGCACAGTAAGTCTGTCTATCTGTTTTTGGGGCAGAAGTACAAAGAAAATGGAATGGTCATGCGGTATGTGGAAGTGGAGAAAAAGTGGATACTGGGATTCATTTGTGGGGATAAAGGCACGGAAATGTACAACGCCTGTGAAGAGCTCTCCGGAATAGAGATTGCAAGAGCGTATTTTGAGCCGGGCAAAAAGACCCAGATAGACTATCACAAGCATAATCCGTATACGGGGCAAGATTTCTGGGATGATTGCAATCTACAAGGTATGCGGAATATTTCAATAAACGCCGGGACAGTCATGCAGGAAACCTATGAGGAAATGAAAGAGACAATGTTCCGGTACAGCGCATTACAGGAATACGCAAAGAGCGTGGGAAAACTCAATCCAATTGATTACCTGGAGCGTTA
>QXWX01000417.1 GCA_009911175.1 Lachnospiraceae bacterium
AAACTGAACCACTACCGGCTAAAGCCGGTAGGTTCGGTTTGCTGCTGAAGCAGCCTAAAGTTGTCGCCACTTCACTTATTTCCCTTCCTACTTAACTTATTTCAAAGTTGTCCGTTTTGGTTTTCTCTTGTAAATCTTGATTTTTAATATACTCTTTGATAATTTCATCTGTCACATTTCCACTACTTGCCACAAAGTATCCTCTTGCCCACAAATGCTGTCCCCAGAATTGCTTGTTCAATTCTTTGTATTCCATCTGCAATTTTCTGGATGCTGTTCCCTTGATATATTGTACCAATTTACTTGCTGATAGATGTGGTGGTGCTGATACCAGCATATGGATGTGATCACTTCCTACATGTCCTGCTAGGATTTCTACCTCGTTCTTTTCGCATATGATTCGGATTAATTCTCTTGTCCGTACTGCTATCTTTCCTGTTATCACCGGTTTTCTATATTTTGTGATCCAGACCAGATGATACTTAATATCATACGTGCAATGTGACGATTTTCTATAATTCTCCATATTCTTCACCTCACGTTTAGTATTTCTATTTTTACT
>QXWX01000048.1 GCA_009911175.1 Lachnospiraceae bacterium
CGCCTCTTTCCTCCGCCTTGTCCTGACAAAAATATCAGGCACATTATTCACCATTATATACGCAATGCTGTACTAGTTATTTATTATTCGTTGTACTAGGAAACAGCATGCAGGTTTTTCAACGAAATGTCAAGTATCGGAGCGGAATGCGTCAACGCGCCGCTGGAAATATAATCCACTCCCAGAGCCGTCAGCCGCCCGATATTCTCTTTCGTCACGTTTCCGGAGCACTCCGTCTCTGCCCTGCCGTCAATGATACGGATCGCCTCCCGCATTTCCTCCGCGGACATGTTATCCAGCATGATGATGTCAGCCCCAGCTTCCACCGCCTCTTTCACCATATCCAGATTCTCCACCTCCACTTCGATCTTCCGCACAAACGGCGCGTACTCCTTTGCCATCCGGACCGCCTTTGTCACGCTTCCTGCTGCCCCGATGTGATTATCCTTGAGAAGCACCCCGTCAGAAAGGTTGTACCGATGGTTATAGCCGCCTCCCACCCGGACCGCGTATTTCTCAAAAATCCGCATATTCGGCGTGGTCTTCCTCGTATCCAGAAGCTTCGTCCTGCTGCCCGACAGGAGATCCGCGACCGAGCGCGTATAGCTCGCAATGCCGCTCATCCGCTGCAGATAATTCAGCGCCACACGCTCACCGGAGAGCAGAACCCGGATATCGCCGGTCACCTTTCCCAGCAGCTCGCCGGACTTCACCGCGTCGCCGTCCTTGCAGAAAAACTCCGCCTTCGTCTCCCCATCCAGCAGCTGAAAAACCCGTTCAAACACCTGCAGCCCGGCAATGACCCCGTCCTGCTTGCAGATCAGCTCCACCTCTCCTTCCACAGCCTCCTTCATGACCGAATTGGTGGTCACGTCCTCACTGGAAATATCCTCCCGCAAAGCCTCCATAATCAAATGATCCATCTGCAATGTTTCCGTAATTTTATTCATCTTTTTTCTCCTCACTTCACTTATTCTATATCATCCGAATCATCCCTGCGCCGGCACTCCATTTCCTCCCGGATCTTCATCGCCGCCCGCTTCGCGAACACCAAGCTTTCCAGTAGGGAATTGCTTGCCAGCCGGTTCGCCCCGTGAACCCCGTTGCAGCTGGTCTCTCCCACCGCAAATAAACGCGGCATAGAGGTCCGGCTGTCCGAATCCACCCACACGCCGCCCATAAAATAATGCTGCGCCGGAACCACCGGAACGCATTCCTTCAATACATCATATCCCTCTTCCAGACACCGCAGGTAAATGTTTGGAAAATGCCGCAGGATCGTCTCTTTCTCAATATGCTCCATGGACAGGTACACAAAATCCGTCCCGTCCTTTTCCATTTGTTCCCGGATCGCGGCGGCCACCACATCCCTGGGAAGCAGTTCATCCACAAACCGTTCTTTCTTCTTATTATACAGCACCGCGCCTTCCCCGCGCACAGATTCCGAGATCAAGAACCGCCTCCCCGGCTTTTTCGAATACAGCGTGGTCGGATGGAACTGCACATAATCCAAATGTTCCAGCCGGATGCCGTGCTTCTTTGAAATTTCAATCGCATCCCCCGTCAAATGCGGAAAATTCGTGGAATGGGTATACTGTCCCCCGATCCCGCCTGTGGCAAATATGGTATAGCCGGCGCAGATCTCTATCTGTTCCCCGCACGTATCCTCTCCCGGAGCTTCTGCCTTCTCCCGCTCTCTGCGCACATCCTCTCCCCGCAAAATACCATCTTCCGCATGACATTCTCTCAGATCCGCAGCTTCCGGATCCGTCGCCGCCTGCCCGTCGCTCTTTACACGTTCCGCCAGTATCCCGACGCACGCTCCGTTTTCCACGATAATATCCGTCATTGCGGTATACTCGTACAGCATCACATTTTCCAGCCTCTTCACCTGCTCCAGCAGCCTGCTGGTGATCTCTTTTCCGGTAATGTCCTTGTGATACAGGATCCGCGGCTTCGAATGCGCCCCTTCCCGCGTGTAGAGAAATTCCCCATCCTCAGCCTGCTCATGTTCAAATTCTACTCCGAATCCTACCAGCTTGTCAATGACATCTCTCGATCCCCGGATCATAATATCCACGGACTCCTTCCGGTTCTCATAATGTCCGGCCCGCATCGTATCCTCAAAATAGCTGTCATAATCCTCATCATCCCGCAGCACCGAGATTCCCCCCTGTGCCAGAAAGGAATCACTGCTTTCCAGATCCGACTTCGTGATCATAATGATCTTTTTATCTCCCGGCAGGTTCAGGGCACTGAACAGCCCCGCGGCGCCTGTCCCCACAATTACCACATCAGCTTCCATTTTCATAACTTCTTCTCCTGTTTTGCCAGCTCCAGCATTCTTTCCAGCGGCTTCTTCGACAGCTCCCGCAGCTCCTGATCCACTTCCACCGCATTTTCCCCGGTTTTCAGCACATGCAGGAGCTTTTCCAGAGTATTCAATTTCATATCCCTGCACACCGGCTCTGTCTTCGTAAAATAAAACTTCTTTCCCGGGTTGTCCTTTTCCAGCTTCCACCGCACCCCTTTTTCCGTACAGACGATAAACTCCCTGCCGGCACTCCTGGCGGCATACTGGATGATCCCCGATGTACTGCCTATGTAATCCGACTGTTTCAGCACCTCTTCCCGGCATTCCGGGTGAGACAGGACCTCTGCGTCCGGGTGCATGGCCTTTGCCTCCGCCAGCTCCCGAAGCTGCAGCTCTTCATGGACCGGGCAGTACCCTTCATTGAATACAAAATGCTTCTCCGGCACCTGCTCCGCCACATAATGGGCCAGATTCTTATCCGGAATGAAAAAAATGTTCCGGTTCGGCAGGGCCTTCACGATCTCCACCGCATTTGCCGAGGTCACGCATACGTCAGAATACTGCTTCAATTCCGCCGTGGAATTGATATAGCATACCACCGCCAGATCCTCATACTTCTCCCGCATCCGCCGGATCGTCCCAGCGTCCGCCATATGCGCCATCGGACAGTCCGCGCGCAGATCCGGCATCAGCACCGTTTTCCCCGGATTCAATATTTTCGCGCTCTCCCCCATAAAAGACACTCCGCAGAACACGATCGTCTGCTCCGCAAGCCCCACGGCCACCCTGCTCAGATAAAAGGAATCCCCCACATAGTCCGCAACCGCCTGCACCTCAGGCTCCGCGTAATAGTGGGCGAGGATGACCGCATCCTTTTCCTTTTTCAGCCTGTTGATTTCCTCTGTCAATGTCATCTTCCATTTCCTCCAATGCTTCATTCACTACCGCAAACAGCAATCATTATAGCACATAGTTTTACATATGACAAGACAGTTGAATTTACATTAAATACACATTTTTTACCATCGCAGAATCCATATATCTGTACCACGAAGTTCCCACTAAATAAAAATATGCAGCCGTCCCGCAAGTTACTGCCAAACAGCTGCAT
This sequence comes from Lachnospiraceae bacterium, assembly GCA_009911175.1. The sequence continues at coordinate 3,426 of QXWX01000048.1, forward strand.
ACTTTATGTTTCCTTTTTTCACTAATAAAAAAATCTGTCCTTCCCGCCGCAGAGATGCTCCCGGCAAAAGCAGAGTGGATTCCCCGTCTCTGTTCTGCTGACTCCTGATTATGGACGAAGTATCTCCAGAATCCTGTCCTGCAGCTCTTCCGCCCCGATTCCCGTAATAAACGGCATCCCGCTGACCAGCGGCACACCATATTCTTTTTTTGCCCTGGCAGTCGTCACGATCAGAACCGTACCCTCCAGGTTCTCTTCCACCTCTGAGATTCTCATCTGGCAGATCTCCGCCTCAATCCCGTACTGCCGGCACAGCTCCTCCACCTTTTTTGCCGCAATCGTCGAAGTCGCCACTGCTCCGCCGCAGGCTACGATTATTTTTTTCTTCATACCGAAAACCTCCCGCATAATTACCCTTTCGCGCTGATCATCATCTTCACATTCGGAACTGAAATTTAACCGGCCGGCTTACAGATTCTCTCCATAAGCCGGCCGATGATTTCATCTCGCCTGAACGTCACCAGAAATGATACCCTTTTGCCGCCTGCGCAATACTCACCGCAAATTTCATTTGCCATGAGTATAATTGTCAAAATACCCCTGCACCAGAATCACCGGAGTCCCCTTGTCCCCCGACCCGCTGGTCAGGTCGCAGAGCGAGCCGATCAAATCCGTGATCCTCCGCGGAGTCGTCCCCTGGGATACCATATCTCCCACCAGATTCTCCTTTTTCTCCTGGATCCTCTTTGAGATCGCATCCTGCAGCTCTTTTCCCGACAGCTCCTTAAAGTCATTGTCCGCCAGATATTTCAGCTTCAATTCATTCGGCGTGCCTTCCAGCCCCTTCGTGTTAGCTACCGATACACACGGATCTGCCAGTTCCCAGATCTTGCCTACCGGATCCTTAAACGCGCCATCCCCATATACCATGACTTCCACATGCTTCCCTGTCTTTTCCAGGATCTGCTTCTGAACCTCTTCCACCAGACCCGTACACTCTCTCGGGAACAGCTTGACCGATTCCTCCGTGGATTTATTCGAACCCAGCAGCCCAAAACGCTCGTTGCATCCGCTGCCGTCCACCGGGCTTGTCAAAATGTCGTCCATCCCAAGCACCACCTCTGCGCCCTCAGCCTTCAAGATCCGCTTCGTCCTTGCCCGGGTATGGATGTCGCAGGCCAGCACATGCTTCGTATACTTCAGGATCTCCCGCGGATTATTTGCAAAGATCACCTCTGCCTCCGCTCCCTGCTCCCGGATCAGCTCACTGTAATAAGCCACATAATCTACGCCTGTGAAGCGGTGCTTATTCTCGCCGAACAGTTCTCTGTAACGCGCCACATCCAGCACGTCGCTGTAGGGGTTGATCCCTGCCTCATCCACCTGGTCCAGAGAGACCAGTTCATTTCCCACTTCATCGCTTGGGTAGCTCAGCATCAGCACGATCTTCTTCGCGCCTCTTGCGATCCCTTTCAGACACACGGAAAACCGGTTGCGGGACAGGATCGGGAAGATCACTCCCACGGTCTCTCCTCCCAGCTTTTCTCTCACGTCCTTTGCGATTGCGTCAATCGACGCATAATTTCCCTGCGCCCTTGCCACGATGGACTCTGTTGCCGCGATCACATCCCTGTCATGAAGTGAAAAGCCTTCGCTTTCCGCTGCTTCCAGCACGCTCGTTACAATAATATCCGCCAGATGGTCGCCTTCCCTGATGATCGGGCATCGGATTCCTCTTGAAACAGTACCTACTTTTCTTTCCATGTTCCATTCCCCTTGTATAATAAATGTAATCAGATCTGCCCAGTCAAGCCGCACACCGGCTACCGTAAACAGCCGATCGGCATGCCTCACACACCGCTCCTGAACAGGTGCTCATGATCCTATATCCTTACTTTATCATACCTGCCGGGATTTCACAATCCACTTTTTACAAAATTCGCATCAGGCCAGGTGCAGCGTTACAGGTCACACCTTGGCCAGGCGTGCCCTGTAACTCAGGCCGCCATTTAAAATTGCCTACGGCAATGGACGGCCTGAATGCCAGCTTTTATGTGCATCCTCCTGACCAATCAGCGTGGTGATTGGTCAATGTGTGACATATAACGGTGCAGCCGATATTTTACTGGACGGATGCCTTGCAGCAGAGTGCAAGGCACTGTGAACAGTAACGCACAGTCTCCGTCTTCCATGCCCTCTCATCTGATATGTGACAAATTCCACATGCCTGTCCATCCAGCCGTCCATGCGTCCGATCACCTTCCCCATGGTCAGCGCGCTGAGCAACGTCCCGATCCCAAGTCCGCTGATCCCGCCAAGGCACACAAGGGTCAGCACAGCCGTAACGACCACACAGATCAGATCGAAAGAAACCTTAATCCTGGAAAATGCCGTTCCCGTAATATCCGACAATTCCTTTGGGAACAGATCCGTCGGAATGATCGGCATCTTACACCGGTTGGACAACGCAACCCCCATACAGATGATCAGGTAGCTCGCTGCGAAGTAGAAGACCCGAAACGGAGCTGCCAGCGGAAGCACCTGCATCCATTCCTTGTGTACATCCATCATCAGCCCGAACGCGAATCCCACTCCAAAGCTCAAAAGATACTGCAGAACAAATCTTTTTCTCAGAATCATCAGGCTGAGCACCAGCGCGCTCTGGAAAATGTACGTCCACGTTCCCAGTGAAAATACAGGGAGTACCTCACTCAGCGCATAAGTCATACTGGAGATCGCCGAGATCCCGGTTCCCGAATACAGCATCAGTACCACCCCGAAGCTGTTCATCACAATAATGACCGGAAGAACCAGTTCCCCTCTGACCATTGTTTTCTTTGTATCCATTAGATATCCCTCCATCTTTCATATCGTCACTGAACTTTCAGATTTCTTCTGTTCGTTTCTGCACATACTAAGTTATCACACATCCATATATAAAACAAATGAATAATTTCTATTTATTCATAGACAACATCTATGGATTGGTTTATACTATGTAAAACGAACAATAAATGAAAAGAGGGATTTCTATGAACCTGTACCAGTTAAGATATTTCGCAGAGCTCGCCCAGGAGCAGCACTATACCAATGCCGCCCAGCACCTGAATATCTCCCAGCCCAGCTTAAGCCACGCCATTTCACAATTGGAGGAAGAGCTTGGAGTACAGCTGTTTGAAAAAGCCGGGAGGGGAACCAGGCTGACCGGATACGGACAGGAATTTCTGCAATGCGTCACACGTTCCCTGTCCATCCTGGACAATGGCATTGAAAATATGCATCGCTACGCAAAAGGCGAGGGGCTGATCCGCCTGGGCTTTCTCACCCAGCTGGGCGTCCAGTTCATCCCCAGACTGGCCTCCCGTTTTCTCTCCCTGAACTCAGACTGCAAGATCGATTTTACCTTCCACGGAGACCGGACACCGGAGCTCTTAGATGGCCTGAGACTTCGAAAATATGACCTGATCTTCTGCGTGCGCCCTGTAGAATCCGACGACCTCTCCTGCGTCCCCATCGACCGCCAGGAGCTTGTCCTGATCGTGCCGAAGGACCATCCGCTGGCAGAAAACAAGTCCGTTTCCCTGGAGGACACACTGCAGTACCCTTACATTTATTTCAATAATAAAACCGGACTGCGTTTCGTGATCGACGAACTGTTCGAAGCAGTCGGCCGCCGCCCGGAGATCGCCTACGAAACGGACGAGGAGCAGATCATCTTCGGCCTTGTCGCTTACGGCTTCGGAATTGCCGTCACCCCTTACCGTGAGATCCTCTTAAAGCTGAATGTAAAGATCCTCCCCATCGTCCGCCCCGCCTGGGAAGGCAACATTTACATGGTCTCCAACAAGCAGGTATACCTGACTCCCGCAGTCACAAACTTCCGGGACTTTATCCTCCGGCAGCTTCTCGAACCGCAGGAGTCACCGTGACCTCGTAATCTTAATACACCGCAGCCCCAAACGGCATCAATGCCAGCTTCGCCAGTTTAAAGTGCTGCAGCCCAAATGGAATTCCGATCACCGTAATGCACATCACCCCTCCGATCACCAGATGCTCCAGAGCCAGCGGAAGCCCCGAGATCAGAAGCCATATCACATTCAATAAAAATGATCCTGCCCCGCCGCCGTACTGCACTTCCTTCCCAAACGGGAAGAAGCTGAGCTGCGCAAACTTAAAACACTGCAGCCCCACCGGAATCCCAACGATCGAAATACACCACAGGCAACCCGCCAGACACCAGCTCAAGCCCGTCACCAGACCGCCGAATACAAACCACAGCAAATTTCCCAAACATCCCATAACCATTCATCCTTTCTTTTGGTTACGATTCACGGCCTGACCGGCCGTTCATAGTAACTTTCTTTTTTCTAAATTATATGCGCTTCTCCCTGTTCCGTCATACGATCTGCTTCAATTCCGCCATCAGCCTTTCCACATAGCCGATCGCTTCCTCCACTTGTTCCCTGGCCTCCGTGATCCTTTTCTGCACCAGATAATCCGCCACAAGGCCGTCAAAGAAAAAGTCCGCAAATGAAAGAAATGTGCTGATCTCCATCCGCAGCTCCATGGGAACCTCCACATCTCCCAGCTCCTTCTGGAACCTCTGCAGATCCCTTTTCGCTGTCTCCATGCAGTTTACCGCGTCTCCCATTCTTGAATGCTTGATCATATCGATGACAACCCCGCCTCCAAGCAGATCGACGATGCCCCATTTTCTCGCGCTTTCCAGTTTTTCCTTTGCTTCTCTCAGGCTTGTAAGAGCCCGCGCGCCCGCGCCCAACGCTTCTCTGATTTCCTGTTTCCTTTGTTCCTCTGCCATTTCCATTTCCTCACTTTCTTAAGCTTAAACAATCGCAGCCTTTACCAGTCAGCAAGTTGATGCGGCTGTATCCAACAGGATGAAAAAAAGACTCCTATCATGACATCAGCCACAATAAAAGTCTTGCTATCTCATTTGATACGGATATCTCTCGATATCGGTTGACGGTTTCAAACCCACCCGATTCCGGGTGTTCAGCTACTCCCTTTCAATTGCTTGACAAAAATATATCACTCTTTGCCTCCGCTGTCAAGCATCTTAAGAAAACCTTTAGTTTTTCCGTTGCTGTCGCGTTACATGTCACACACTGACCAATCACTACGCTGATTGGTCAGGAGGATGCACATAAAAGCTGGGATTCAGGCCGTCCATTGCCGCAGGCAATTTAAAATGACGGCCTGAGTTACAGGGCACGCCTGGTCAAGGTGTGACCTGTAACGCTGTCGCTTTTCTGCATACAGAGCGGCAGTTCCAGTCCATGTTCCTCCAGCAGCCCCTGATCCGTCAGGATCTCTTCTGTCCGTCCATCCCTCACGATCCGCCCGTCCGACATCAGCACCGTCCGCTCACAGGTATCCAGGATCAGATCCAGATCATGGGACGCAATGATCTTCAAATGCGCAAAGGAATTTAAAATGCGGATCAGATTCCGTCTGTTTCTCGGATCCAGCGCGATCGACGGCTCATCCATCAATATGATATCCGGCGTCATGGACAGGATCGTGGCAATCGAAACCAGCTTCTTCTCGCCGCCTGACATCTTATAGATCTGCTTTTCCCGCAGATGCCCGATCCCCGTCACGGCAAGCGCCTGCTCCACTCTTCTTTCCACTTCCGCCTCCGGCAGGCCATAATTCCTCGGCGCAAATGCAATATCCTCATAAGCCGTGTTCATAAAAAGCTGGCTGTCCGAGTCCTGGAACACATACCCGATCTTCGAGCGGATCTGAGCCAGCGTACACTTTTCCACCGGGATTTCCTCAATTCTGATAGAACCTGTAAAATCCAGATTCAGCCCTACCAGCATTTTTAAAAATGTAGACTTCCCCACCCCGTTCGCGCCGATGATGCCGATAGAATCCGTCTCTGACGCGTGCAGTGAGATTTCCCGCAGTATTTCCTTTCCCTTCTCATATCCAAACGAAACATTTTCCACATCTATATGTATATGGCTCATCATATCCTCCCTGCCGCTCCCGGAATCCGCCCGCTCAGGAAAACAACATCCCGGCCTGCTCCCGGAATCTTACCGTCCGGAAATCCAGCCCCGGCCTGCTCTCAAAACCGCCTGATCAGGAAAACAGCTCCCCGGCCAGAAGAACGACCGGCCATCTCCGCAGCAGCGCGATCACTGCGGCCCAGAACAGCAGATATGCCAGGTCCTTCCCCTGAAACGCCGTCCGCTCCCGCAGATACGCATAGTCCCCCCGATATCCCCGAAGCAGCATACTATCATAAACCTCATTCGCCCGGTCCATGCTCCGCAGAAGGAGCTGTCCCGCAAGGGGCCCCCATGCCTTAAAATGGATCCCCTTCTGGTGGGGTGCCCGCAGCAGATACGCCTGGGTGATGCGGTCCACTTCCTCCAGAAGCACCGTAATATAGCGGTAGGTCAGCATAAACTGCGTTGCCACAGCCTTCGGAATACGCAGCAGCCGGAGCGCATAGCAAAGCCGGTCCACAGAGGTTGTGGCGATCAGCAGATAGGAAGCCAGCACACTGAACACCCCTTTCATGATCAGCGTCACCATGGACAGCACTCCCGCGCTGATCCGGATCCCCTCAATGACCACCGCATTTTGGTCCAGAAATGGATTCAGAATCCCCACAAAACAGACCAACGGCAGCACAAGCCGAAGCCGTTTCAGGCTGTCGGCAAAGGATAATTCCGCCAAAATAAACAGAGCCATCGGATAGACAGCCATCCCGGCAGTCCCTGCCACATCATATTTATGGAAGGATACCACTGCCGAGATATACAAGATCGTCAGCACAAGCTTGACCAGCGGATGAATTCGGTTCACCCACTGGTCCCTTGACGCCAGCATATCCATATGATGTATTTCACAAATTGCGCCGCTGATCCTGTTCATACCCGCATATTCCTTATGATTCCGTACATTTCCTGAAAAATTTAAACAAATAGCATGCTCCCACACAGACGCCTAAGACCGCAGCCGCTCCCGCAATTCCGGAAAATGTGGTGCCCAGTGCCGACTCTGACCCCTGAAATGCATAATCCGGCAGCAGCGATGTAGCTTCCTGCACTGCCCCGGACGCCTCATAGATTCCGCCCTCCGCTTCCAATTCTGCCGAACCGGTCAGTTTCTCAATGGACCATTCCAGTCCGTCCGGATGGGAAGAAGCCGCCAGGGACAGCCCCCCTCCGATCAGCACTGCGGCAGCAGCCAGGATAAGGACCGTCTTTTTGAAGGAAAATCTTCCCCTGTTTTCCTCCTCCGGCGAGCTGCCATAGAGCAGCTCCGGCCTTGCTTCATATACAAACATAAGCACCGCTGCGGTGATCAGCCCCTCCACAAATCCGATTGCCAGATGGATCGGCTGCATCGTCCCCACAAAGACTATAAACGGCAGCTCCGTGATCCCCGAGGCCCATGTTTCCAGACACACACTGAACGCCCCCAGCTGCAGAGTCAGTACACATCCCAGGATCGAGGCCGCCGCAATCTTTGCTCTGGACATCCCGTGCTTCATCAACGGCTTCCAGATCAGAAGCGCTCCCAGAAAGCATCCGTAAAACGCCATATTCCAGACATTACAGCCCAAAACAAGAAGCCCTCCGTCGGCAAATAACAGCCCCTGGATCAGGAGCACCCCGATCATGGTCAAAAAACCCGCATAGGGGCCCAACAGTGCCGATAAAAGCATCCCTCCGCACAAGTGGCCGCTGGATCCCGTTCCCGGAATCGTAAAGTTGATCATCTGGGCCGCGAACACGAAGGCCCCCATCACCCCCATCACCGGAACCTTTTTTGTATCTACATCCAGGCGTATCTTTTTCACTGAATAAGCCGCTGCCGCCGCAGAACAGACGTACATCGTACCTGCCACCGCCGGAGCCGCCAGAGCATCTGCCATATGCATTGCAATCCCTCCCATTTTCGGCCATTTTACCGGTTCCTATTCACAGTCAATTCACGCACATGCAAAAAAACAACCAGTAAGTTATATTTTACTATATCAGATTACCATATTACAGCAGCAATACAAGCCCCCCTGGGGGTTAATTCGCCGGTGGTTTTCCAGTACTACATTTCAATTGTAACATTGAAACAGCCCCCATTTTATGGTACAATAAGTGAGCGAGTACATGAGGAGCTGCGGAAAAATAACGGACACATCCTGACTTGTCTGTATCCATTATTTTTCTACAGTTCCCAAGATAAAATTGAGGTGGCATGATGCATAGGATACTTGTCGCAGATGACGTGGAGATCAACCGCGAGATACTGCATGATATGCTGATGGAGGATTATATCGTAGAGACAGCGGAGGACGGTACGCAGGCCATCCAAAAGCTGCAGGAATACCGGGGCGGCATCGCGGCCCTTCTTTTAGATCTGCAGATGCCGAATACGGACGGCTACGCGGTCCTGAACTGGATGAACGACCAGAAGTGGATCAACATCATCCCTGTCCTGATCATAAGCAGCGAAAGGGCCGTGGAGGTTGAAAACTATTGCTTTGAAATGGGTGTTTCGGATTTTATCCACAAGCCCTTTAACAGCTCCATTGTAAAAAAGCGGGTAGACAATATCGTAGAACTCTTCACCCGCAAAAACGCAATGGCGCAGACCATCGCCAAGCAGACAAGAGCCCTGGAGGAACAGCGCCAGATCATCCGGCTCCATACCCGCCAGCTGAGAGATACCAAGATCTTTAACGACCTGATGATGCAGTACCGCAGCGCCATCATGGTGATCGAGGCAAAGCTCAAGGTCCTTTACGAAGAATTTGCTCAGGAGTACAACCGGAATCCGTTTGAGTCCATCAAGAGCCGTCTGAAATCTCCGGAAAGCATTTATGAAAAGCTGGACCGGAAAGGATATCCCATCACGGTGGAGAGCATTCGGGAATATCTCACCGATGTGGCCGGTGTCCGCGTGATCTGTTCCTTTCCAGATGATATTTACCGCCTGGCAGATCTGGTGGTTCAGTCCAATGACATCATCCTGGTGCAGAAAAAGGACTACATCAAGGATCCAAAATCCAACGGCTACCGCAGTCTGCATTTGATCCTGGATGTCCCGATTTTTCTGTCCATCGGGAAAGAATACGTAAAGGTGGAAATGCAGTTTCGGACCATTGCCATGGATTTCTGGGCCAGCCTGGAGCACAAGCTGCGATACAAAAAGGATGTGGAAAATACAGAAGAGATCGAGCGGCAGCTCAAGGTCTGCGCCGATTCCATTGATGTCCTGGATTATCAGATGATGCAGATCCGCAACCGGATCGATAAGACGAATACCGCATTGCTCGTGCGGGATCTGTAGCAGCTTTGGATATATAAACAACTGTATGTAAATATCCTGCGCAATCTGTTCAGAAACGGCAGGAAAAAAAGGCTGTCGGGAAATGACTGTTTTCCCGGCGGCCCTTTTTTCTTATATCGCCATCATCTTTTCACTTTCAAATGCCTTTGCGATCACTCCCACAAGCACCGCTCCCAGCGCCAGCGTCACCCCGAGTGTCATCCCATACTGCGCGGCGGTGACCTCCTGGGTCAGGATTCCCTGCAGCGCGATGGATGTATTATAGATCGGAAGCATATAGAACCAGCTCTTGGGCGCGTCTGTTGTAAACATGGTCATGATCCCCAGCACCAGGACCAGCATATACATCGGCGTCACATAAGAGCTCGCCTCCTTGACCGTCTTTGCAAATACAGACACCAGTACAATAATCGCCGAATATAAAAATGCGATGGCCACCAGCAAGAGTGCCAGCATTCCAATCTGCCGCGGGCTCAGCGTCAGGCTGATGCCCAAATCTTCTCCGGACGCCCCGCCCAGCATCTGGGGCATGAATACCACCATGGCCGCCACATACACCACCGACGATGCCCCGGAAATAATCATCAGCGCAAATACCTTTCCCAGCACGATAGAGCTTCGCTTGATCGGGGATACCAGAAGGCTTGCCATCGTCCCTCGCTCCTTCTCTCCCGCAACCATGTCTGTTCCGATTCCCATGGCCCCGGCAAACAGAAGGATTGTCACGAAGTAAGGCAGCATCGTTCCCAGCACCTTTCCCCCGGCCTTCTGGTCATCCTGGATGATCATATCCGGATTGTCCGAATTTACAGTAAATACCGTCAGCTTCTGCATATCGTCCACCCGCTCTGCCAGCAGCGTCTGCCGGTACATTTCCAGCGCCCCGGTGGAGATGGTATCAAATGCCGCCCTGGAATATTCCTCCGACGGATTGTAGTAGGTCTTCACCTGTACGATTTCGTCCCCTTTCTGGTAATTTCCAACCGCTTCCGCAAAATGCTCCGGAAACTCAATCCACAGATCCGCCTCTCCGCCGCGGATCTGATCCCTCAGCTTCTCCCGGTCCTTCACGTCCCGAACCTCACATGCGATCCCGGTCTGCCCCAGAAATCCCTCAAACTCTACAGGCGCATTTTCCACATATACCACCGGCACATGCTTCTCCACATCCTGCTCTGCTTTCTGACTCATATTGCTGACAAGGCTCATCACCACGATCATGATCACGACCGGAAGGATAAATACGGAAAACAGCATTTTCCCGTCCTTGAATACGCGGGCCAGCTCCTTGCCGCAGATCTGTCTGATTCCGTCCATCATAACGCCTCCCCCTTTCTCTCCCTGTAAAGCTCAAAAAACGCGTCCTCCAGATCCTGCGCCCCGGTCTCCTGTAAAATCTCCTCCAGCCTTCCCTCGGCCACCTTCTGTCCGTCGATAATGACGCCGATCCGGTCGCAGATCTTCTCCGCCTCAGACATGATGTGGGTAGAGATGATCACCAGCTTGCCCTCATTTCTCAGCTTTTTCAGGTAATCCGTCACACCTCGCGCCGTCACCACATCCAGCCCGTTGGTGGGCTCGTCAAAGATCACGATGTCCGGGTCATGGACCAGGCATACCGCGATGGCCGCCTTCTGTCCCATTCCGGTAGACAGCTCCTTGATCTTTTTATGCGCAAAATCCTTGATCCCAAAATACTCGAACAGCTCTTCCTTCCTGGCCTTCAGCTTCTCCTCCGGCACATGGTGGAGCCTTCCGAAAAAATCAAACATATAGTCCACGGAGAACTGGGGATCCAGCTTGATGTCACCTGTCAGAAACCCGATTTTCTCCCGTACCTGCTCCGGCTCCTTCTGCACCTCGTGCCCGGCAACATAGATCTCCCCCTTCGTGGGACGGATAATGGTGGAAATGCATCGGAGCGTGGTCGTCTTTCCTGCCCCGTTAGGCCCCAGCAGCCCGTAGATCTCCCCCGGCACCGCCCGGAGGCTTAAGTCGTCCACCGCTGTTTTCAGGGGATTGGTCGTCTTGGATTCCTTCATCTGCTTCTTATTCAGCTTGTAGATCTTTGTCAGATTATTGATCTCAATCATGAAATCACCTTCCTTTTACTTATTACTGTTGTATGTTACGATTCAGAACAGCGCGGCACAGACACGTCTGCTTCGCAGATGATCCGCCGCAATGCAGCTTTTGTACATTCCTGCTGTTCCAAATGGTTACATCACCTTGCCATAAATTATTCTTCCAGTGATGAACAGGGCGAAATACAGCATGACCAGCGCCCATACCGTCCAGAAGACTTCCATACTGAAAAATCCGGCAACAAGCATGATCACATATCCTGTAAAGATCAGAATTACCCCTGCCGTATTGTGCGCTTTCAGGTTCAGCTGGACATTCCGCTCGTCATATTCCTGCAGCCGCTTCATCCGAAGCTTCTTCTCATCCTTCAGGAGACTTCTGATCCGCAGAAACCATACGGCGCCTGCCCCCAGGATTCCGCATCCAATCCCCATATACAACCCGGCCAGAAACTCCTTCTCCTCCCCTGACTGCATGAGAATAAGCGACACGGCTATGGATGCGGCTCCCCCAAGCATCAGCACCGGGATAAATTTTTTTCTTCTTTTTAAAGTTTCCCTGTATTCTTCATCTGTATTCACGGGTTCCCATATTGATGATTTGAACAACATACGTTTTCCTCCTCCAAGTCAAATATAAACACATCTTCAATTCCCATCCCAAAGTACTGCGCGATCTTATGCGCAAGAACCAATGATGCCTTGTACCTCCCGTTTTCCAGAGAGATGATCGTCTGCCGCGTCACATCCACCGTATCCGCAAGCTCACTCTGGGTAATGCGCCACTCTTTCCTCAGTTCCTGGATCCTGTTCTTCACTTCGCCCCCCCCTCCAGATTTTTCGGAAATCATGCATCCAAAAAATTGTCAAGTTGACTTTACTCATATAGTATAGTTCACTTTACACTAATTGTCAAGTGCATTTTACAAAAAAAACAGGAAACCATTTCGATTTCCTGTTTCGGCATACCGTATGCGGAAGTGATCAGTTTTTCCAGCGTTTCAGTGTCGGGAACCACTCAAGCATGGCTTTTCTTGCTTCTTCTTCACTCATATCAGGGTTGGCCGCAGCCATATTCGGTACACATGCCTCAATCATTTCTTCCATCGTACCATGAAACGTAAACTCACCCTTTTCAAAACAATACTTACAATATTCCTCATTTCCGCTGCCGTCGGCATTTGTTCCGTACAGCTCATCCGTATCTCCCATGGGCATACCGCAGCACTGACAAAATTTCTGATTTCTTTCATTCATGTCGTTCATTTTCTTTACCTCTTTCTAATGTGTTTAAAGTTTATGTATAGCTGTATGCTATCGTATTTACTTTAACACACATATCCTGACACCTTTTGTCAAGGTTTATAAAAATACATTTACTTTTTCCATTTTGTCTGCTATACCTGTGGTGTGAAAACAAATCGGACAATGTCATTCTGACGGTTCGGCAGTTCTGGCAACTCGCCATATTTCAAAGCAATTGCAGCTCATTCACTTGTATTACAAAAGAAAGGAACCCCGATCACCCTGCTTGCCACAGAGTCCTCCACTTATCAGGAAAGCCCGGACGCGCCGCCCAGCTCCCGGATGTCTGATATCTCACTTCTTGTCAATGGTGTTGATTTTTACCATCTTGAATGTCAGATGCACAACGATCAGGATATGTTCATCCGCATGATCGCATATGATCTTCATTTCGCCATGCAGTATACCGCTTTTAAGGATAAAAAGAATGACGGGTTTGTCATATGTGGAAGGAGGCAGACCTTATGACAAAGCCATTGATCGAACTACCCAGCGTACTCCAAAACCGCCTGCGTACTGAGAATGATGCTCTGATTGCTGACCTCGCTGAGAGGGATGCTGTTATCGCTGATAAAAATACGGAACTCGCCCGAACGAGAGAACTGCTGACGCAATATCACATTCCTGTGCCATCATAAGGTTTTATTTTCACACAGGCATACCGATTAAAAATGCAGATAAAAAGTCGCAATCCCCACCATTTAGATTGCGACTTTTTTCTTACCGGTAAATCCTCTATAAATATTATCTGTAACAATTTTTACATGGATCATATTTCCTCTGCGCTTCTGATAAAGGCACCTGGCGCGCATTATTGGGATTCATATTTCCGCAATTCGGTTTATTGTGATATTTACTTCCTGTTGCTGATAACCATACCATTCCCTCTACTGGAGCCGCCTGCTGATTCTGTTATTGCGCGATACGTGCCTGCTCGGCTGCAATCCGCGCCTGTTCAATGGCTTCTTTATCTTCAAATTTGCTCTACAGAGAAATCTGTCTGTCCTGGATACAAATCTCCTTTTGTCAAACCATTCACAGGATCCTCTTTCCTGATAATTCCATGCAAAAGCCTTCTCCGGCGACATGTTTTTATAAAATTCAAATGGTTATTGCATACAATGTTCATTCAGGGGACAGGAATTCCCTCTATCCCCTTAGATCCATCCGCATCCTGGAAACCTGATCCCGAAACGTCATCGCCGAATACCTCTCTCTTGCCGAAATCTTCAATCCCAATTCAGCCGCCGCTCCTTTCTGCCCCGTCGAAGCCTCCGCTCCAGAATCCTCTGCCGCGGCAAATCCCATCCGTACTCTCTCCTGAACCGCCCGCGCCGCCTTTTCACTGATTTCCTCCCTGTCCTGGTCATGCCCGCCGGAGGCAGCGTTATCTGAGGCGCCATTTCCGCTGATCCGCAGATTGTCTCCCGCAGCCTGCTCCCGCTCCGCTTCCTTCTCTGCTTCCCGTTCCGCAGCCTTCTCCGTCGTCTTCTCTTCCAGCCTTGCCTCCATCTCCGCTTTTTTCTCCTGCACAGCTGCCTTCTGAGACTCCTCCAGTTCCTCCCGTGCCCTGGCCAGCGCCTCTCCCGCATGATCCAGTTCATTCCCACCGTACATGCTTGCCCGCTCGACCAGCTCCAGATCCGGATTCCGCTTCCGTAGCTCCCTCGATACTATATTCATCGGCTTTAACGCCGCCTTTGCACTGGAATCCGCCGACATCAGCGCAAAGCTCAGTCCGCCTGTGATTAAATTAGCCAAATTTCCGTCCTCCATTCATTCCAATCTCAACCCACAAAATCTCCACATTCAGATCCACTTTAAAATCATTACCGTAATATATGCGTCACTGTTCTCATACGGAATTTCCAGCCGCTCCTCCTGTCCCGCATAATCCACATACACAAGATTCCCATTTCCTCCAAAGCCCGGCAGCTTTTCATAACCGCCGAAAAGAATCGAAAATTCCCTTTCTTCAATTTCATATTCCTCCAGAATCAGATCCATAGCCGCCCTGTCGATCATCACCCTCTCGTCATCCGCCGAAACCGCCTTTCTCAAAATCCCGCTGTCCTTCAAGATCCAGAATTCCCCCGCGTCATTCTCCAGCACCATATCCGTAAGCTTCACATAGCGGGGCAGTGAATGATTGCGGACCGTCAAAAATATTCCCGCCAGCACTGCCAGTCCGCATGCGCAAAAAGCCCGTATCCGCCGTCTGTCATAGGGTTCATATTCCGTGATCCTCTGTATCCTCTGCCGGATATCCCGGTATTCTTTTTCCCCCGCAAATGCAGCCGTTCCTTCAAATGCCTCCGTCCGCAGGACTTTCATTGATTTGATCAGCAGCCTTCCATATTCATAAGCATCCCCGCCGCTCTCCTGTATCGTCACCTGATCGCAGATATCCTCCAGGTCTTTCCGAAGCGTCCTCATACATATCCCTATGAAAAAATTCGGCCAAAGCAGTATCCGCAGCACATCTCCCAAGAACAAACACCGTAGATGCCCCAGACGGATATGCATTTTTTCATGGAGCAGGATCATCTCCAGCTCCTCTTCCCGGAATTCCTCGATCATGGCCCTGGGAACGGCGATCCTTGCATGAAACAGCCCTGACGCAAACGGCACAGCCGCCATCTCACTGACCAGGACCTCCTGCCCGCAGATATACCGTCTCTCGAAATGCCGCATCATTGTACAGAGCCTTCTTCGCTTTCCGATCATCAGCCCTGCATAGACAGCGATCCCCAGCATATAGCCATATCTGACCGGCCGGCACACCATACAGAGATCGTTCCACCACATGTACAGCCTCGGCACCCATGGTCTGTCATAAAACAGACTCAGCTTTCCCAAAAACGGAACTACGGCAAATATTCCCCACACCATTCCCTTTAGAAATGTAGTTTTCATGAACGCTCCCCTGCGCAGGATCAGGATCAAAGCCAGCACCGGAAAAGACAGCAGGACGCACCGTCCCAGCTGTATGGAAAAATAAGTCGTAAGATCATCCAGCAGATTCAGGAAACGCAGTAATCCGTACCACATGTTCCCGCTCATTTCTTTCCTTTCCCCTTACTCTTCTCCAAAATTTCCTCCAGCTCATGGATCTGTTCGTCTGTCAGCGCGATACTTTGGATCAGTGACGCAAGCGCGCTGCTCTGATTCCCTGAAAAATAACTGTCCGCAAATTTCCTGCTCTTGCTTCTTAGACATTCCTCCTTTGATTTCAATACCGAATAGTGGTAGACCCTGGAATCCTTCTCATCCACCCGATGGCTCAGGATCCCTTTCTGACACAGCCGGTTCATCAGCACACGGATCATTTTCGGTGTCATATCCAGCTTCCCTTCCAGCCTTCGGATCACTGCCGATGAAGTCATAGGTGTATCACTCTCCCAAAGCACTTCCATGATCAGCCATTCACTCTCACTTGGCGTTGCATCTTCACTTCCCATAAAGCATCTCCTTTGCTCAAAAATTTAACGATCATACCTATATATCGGATAACATCCGTTTATTATTAACATTTGTTTTCTATTTTTTTATTTTTTTCAGTTGCACGACTGCAAACCGCCGCAGTGCGCATCCTCCTGAAAGGTTTCTAACTGTACAACCGTACAATTAGAAAGGTTTTTGTTCTAAAGGAAAATCCGAAAAAGTTTGCAATAAAAAACTGCCGGAAAACGCTGTATTTCCCCAATCTATGCCACAATTTCTAACAAATCGCAGCTATACATCGTATGGAAATCTCATTTTCCAGCAGTCCTTATTCTATATTTCTGTTCTCCGTTCAGGCCTCCGCAGTTCCTGCACTACCCTGTACAGAACATCTGCCGCTATTTCTCACAGGCAGTACCAAAATCAGGCATGCCCGGAGCAATTATTTTTCATTGATTCGGTCGATCATCTCATAGATCTCAATCCGCTTGGCATTCACTTCCGGCAGCCCCATGAAAATCGTTCCGCAAATATACCGCTCTTCCTTCGTCTGTTCAATCCGGACTACTTTCAAAAACGCATGGATCGTTTCGTCGTTCCAGATCCTCAGATGCGCCTCATACACGGCTCCGATAGACAGCGGCGTATTGCAGATGAATCCGACACCTGTCTTGGATACATCCAGCACCTCAATCTCTACTTCTTCTGCCTTCACTGAATCATCATTCATATTTTTAATCAACAGCTTTGCAGACAGGCTCATGCGTCTGTCCTTTCTTTTTTCTTCCATAGTTCCGTTAGCTCCTTTCAGGCAATTCTTTCTATCTCTAATTTTAGACCATTTATCGGAATTTGTAAAGAATACAGACCGAACTGTTTCATTTTTATTCACCGGATCGCCTTCACCGGACATACCTTCTTACATGCCCCGCAGCGGATACATTCCGGATCGTTGGGATTCTTTACCGGATCTACCTGCATTTTACAGGAATGCGCACAGGCTCCGCACTTCACACATTTTTCCTGATCCACCCGATACCGGAACACGGAAATCGGATTAAATACCGAATAGACCGCCCCCAGCGGACATATATACTTGCAGAATGGCCGGTAGATCACGATTGAAAGAACAATGGTAATCAGCAGCAGTACGTTCTTCCACACGTACAGCCACCCAAGGGCGCTCCTCAGGGATTGGTTCAGCAAAACCAATGGAATCCCGCCCTCCAATGTCCCTGCCGGACAGATCAGTTTACAAAAATAGGGCGCTCCCTGACCCAGGATATCCACCAAAAACATCGGCAGCAATATAACAAATACAATCAGTATCAGGTATTTTAATTTTCTCAATATCCTGTCCCCGCGAAAAGCCGTGATCTTTTTCGAAAACGGAATCTTATGGAGCAGATCCTGGATCAAACCGAACGGACAGAGCCATCCGCACACAAACCTGCCGATCAGCGCACCCACAAACATCAAAAATCCTGCCGCATAAAACGTCAATTTAAAATTCCAGCTCCCGATGACAGCCTGCATAGCCCCGATCGGACATGCCCCAAGAGCCCCTGGGCAGGAATAACAATTCAAGCCAGGAACACACAAGCTTTTCAGCTTCCCCTTATAAATCTTCCCCTGCGCAAACCCCAGCAGATAGCTGTTGGTAAGCAGTGCCCAGGTTGCCTGTATCCCGTGTCTTTTCCATTCCTTTACTCCTGAAGATCCTCCGGACATGCCGGCCGCTGTCTGCCCTTTAGACCTCCCTCTGCCATGCATCTTTTTGTTCTTATCCAATTCCAATACACTCCAAACATATGTTAATCGCTTTTTCCAGCACTGCCGCCGCTTCCCCACGGTAAGTCCCGAACCCCATCATAGCAAGCCCTGATGCCGCAATCAAAAGTCCTATCTTTCCCTTTCCTGTTTTCCAAATTTCCTTCCATACAACATCCTGATGCTTTGACATTTTCCCTTTCCTGCTTTCACTGATTTAGTTATTCCTATATTATAATCTATTCTCCTCCTATCTTCAATTGATAAACGCAAAAAAGAAATCCTGTATAAATCAAATGCAAGTTTTCTCTTCCTTCTTTACCTCACCTCCGGAAATATGATCTTATTTACAACAAAGAAAATCGTATCTGTAGCCTTGTTTTATTTCCACAGATTGGTTTGACTTCCTTTCAGCAAAAACCAGCCCATATATTCTCTCAAATTCCTATTCCAGCGAAAAAATCACCGTCACATCTCCACTTCCAAGCGCGCCTTCCCAACCAGTCAGATCTTCAATATGCCCCAGCCTTGTATAACTCCAGGAATTGGAACCGTAAAAAATAACAATCTGATTCCCATTGTATAAGACGATATCCCCGGCCTGTGTCGTGGTCTGGCTGTTGCTGGCCGGAAGTCTTATTCCCAGAGAACCTACCTTTTCAAAGCCGGAATAGTCACTCATCTGGATCACCACAGGACTCTCCCGCATCATTTCCACCAGAGCAGACACGGCTTCATTCTCTTCCAGTGTCGCTGAAAATACCATATCACCAACCTGCACATTCATATTTTCCACTTTATTTTCCTCCATATTATTCTGAATATTTGTTTCTGTCGTATCCATTTCATTTCTCTCGGTTTCCTGCACAGATTCAGCTTCATTTGCATCCTCCATCGGTTTTGCCACGTTTTCAGATTCATCCACTATGGTATTCTCTGACATTGTTTCATCCGCAGTTTTCGTGGAATCCATAGCCACAGAGGATTCATCTGCATTCTTCGAGTTGCTCAAACTATCAGATTGTGAGGAACTCTCTATCGTAGAAAGCTCTGCCTGGCGGCCGGGTGTCTGAGCCTGTGTATCATTCTTTCCACAGGCTGCCATACAAGACAGGATGATAGCCAGATACAAAACTGTATAAAATTTTCTCATCGTTTACCTGCTCCTTTTTTAACTTTTTCACATAATTTCATATCGGGATTGCCCTTATAAAAACAAGGATTCCAAACAAGCTCAATACTACTCCGAAAATCCGGTTCATCTTCCGGAAGCTGTCCACCCGCTTTTGTGTTATCTCCCGCAATACCAAACCAGGAAAAAGCAAACAGAAAGGTCAGGATTGCCGCCGGATTCCCATAAACAGGACAATGGTTCCTCCCACCAGATGAATAGCCCCCTGGTATTGCAGAAGAAAATCTGAAATTATGGTCAGGCCAAAAGCTCCAATTGCCGCATAGATGCAGTCCGCTATGGAAGAACCCATTCCTGTGAGAAGCCCTGCCTTTATTCCATGCTCCCATGTTCTCTGTACTGTCAATGCTCCTAAACTCTTCCCTGATTCTTTTTTCCAGAGAATCATTCCTACAGGAATCACCAGCGCTTCTGCCAGCACGAACGCCCACCAGATCAATGACAACTCACCAAACCAGGAAACAGCTGTAATCAAAAGCACCTGCATGACCACCTGCCTGCTCAAAGTAAGCAGCATACTCTGGACTCCCATTCCCAATCCTTGAAAAGCGGATGAAAAGGTAAGGCATACATTGGAGAGAAGATAGCTTACCGCCATGATCCGCAGAGCCGTCACGCCTATCGCAAGCATTTCTTTCGAAGCATCAAACAACAAAAGTACCTGTTCCGGCACGATTTCCATAATGAGAAAAAATACACTGTAAAGCATAACGGAATACAGCATCGCCCACCGGCAGCTCTGATATATCCTTTCCGGTTTTTTCGCTCCATAATTGTACGCCACAATGGGGATCAGCCCGCTTCCCATCCCATTCACCCCGACAGTCACAAGCCCCTGTATTTTTACGCAGGCTCCATAGACGGCAACCGCCGTGGGTGTAATGGCCATGAGGACTGAATTCACATAAATTGCCAGCACAGAAGTAATTACCTGCACAAATGTACTTGGTATCCCAACTTTTAAGATTGCCGCCATACACCCTGTATCTGCCTTTATAGTAAAACGGATTGGAATTTCCCGATTCCATCTGCGGTTAATAAAATACCCGGCGAAGCAGCCGATCCACTGGCCGATTACGGTAGCCAGAGCCGCGCCTGCCGTCCCCATAGCCGGAAGTCCAAAGTACCCGAAAATAAGGATTGGATCTAACACCAAATTGGTGATGGAAGCGGCAGAAAGCGTAAATAAAAACAGCGAAGATTTTCCGCTTGCCATCACAAAACGGTCAAACACCCATTGTCCCATCATACCCAGGGAGCCCAGCATACAGATTCGCAGGTATGGGATTCCATATCCCATAATGGTTTCGGCTCCGCCGGACTGCCATCTGAAATAGGGTTTCATCACAGTTAGTTCCAGCATAACAACCAGTACCCATGCCAGAAATGCCAATACCAGCGCGGCAGATGCCGTTTTATTTACTCTGTCCTGGTTCTTCTCTCCTAATGCCCTGGAGATTACCGCATTCAATCCCACAGCAATGCCAAGTCCCATGGCAGACATAATGATCTGAACCGGCGCCGCCAGTGATAATGCAGTCAATGCCTCTTCTGATATCCTGGCAACAAACACGCTGTCCACAAAATTATAAAGAGAATTGATCAGCAGGGAAATCATCAGCGGTAATCCTGTTTTCAGCACTAAACCAGATATTTTTGCCGTTCCCATAGGATTCTCTGGCGACAGCATCTCTTCCATAGTAAAATCCCTCCATTCAATAAATCAAAAGAAGTGTCAGGCCGTCCGAGTACCATGCCAGATATTCCCTTTGACCACGCTGTCTTTCACGGTTATATTCTCCCATGCCAGAACGCATCCTTTGTATCAAATACGCAATTTTCAAAGGTGGCGTTTTTGATATACTGGAAAGAGTATTTCCCCTTAAACTCCACGCCACGAAATACCAGATTTTCCGACCGCATCATAAAATACTCGCTGACCGCCGTGGGATCTTCCATGCGGATTCCCCTGGTAGACCATCCGAACTCCGGAGAGATGATATCGCAGTTTTTGATTACAACATCGCTGCACTCTCTGAGCGCCTTGATCCCATGCAGCTTCGTATCCGTAATCTCCACATGGTCGGAATACCAGAGAGCTGCCCTGCAAAGTTCCGTCATTTCCGAATCCTTAATGGAAAGCCCATGGTCATGCCAGAAAGGATAGCGCAGATTGAAAAAACAACGCGCCGTTTCGATATTCCTTCCCTCTTTGAAGGCGCTCTCTCCGTCTGCCGGCCCGTCAAAAGAACAGTTTTGCACCAACACATTCTCGCTTCCATAAAGAGCACGCTCCATGTCAAAAGTCTGATTTTCAATTACCTTCATCTTGATTTCCTCCACTCGATTTATATATTTTATAGGTTTCATTTCGTTATTGATATTTCTTCAAACAACGGGCGGTACAGGATGGTCAAAGCGTTCCTGTTTTACGGCTGTGATATCTGGATGATCTTATTTCCCCATCCCTCCAGCACAGGGTTTTCCTCAACAGCAGTCACAAACTCCTCTGTGGCATCAAATGTCCCAATCTTGGTATATTCCGCTGAAATCTCCGCGTCATGGTAAAACAGGACGATACGGTTTGGATCAGAGTAAAACACATCACCTGCTTTTGCTTCTGTCACGGTCTCCGGATTGTCGGATGGAATATCATATCTGCTGGGAATGTCGTAATACTGCAGTACACTGTAATCCACATCGTCATCCCTCTCATAGATGGGAAGGCGCCAGTCAGAAGTACCCACATATCTGGCAATCGCTGCCGCTGTCTCATTATCCAGCAGGGTCATCATAAACGACTCCCCATTGTCCCCAAATCGGACTTCCAGCTGCGCGCTCCCGTTTTCTGCTGCCTGATCCCCGCCATCCTGGTTTTCCGCACCGGAAATCTCTTCTGTGTTGTCAGTGTTCTCTGCTGTTTTTGCGGTATCTTCCAGCCTTTGCGTGTCTGTTGCATCGGCTCCGCTTGCATCAGCAATGGTATCCCTGCCCTCTTCCGCATTACCCTGGCCGCATCCTGCCAGAAGCACAGCCAAAAGCGCTGCAACCGCCATCATTTTCATTCCTTTTTTTACCTTGTTTGTTTTGTAATAGTTTCTTTTCATTTTTCTTCATCCTTTCAATATTTTATTGCAGTGCCATATCACTTGTCGTTTTTTTCACGCTCTGACTCTCATCTGCCCGCTTCAGCGGGCATACAAATCAGGATTATTCCGCCGTCAGCACATTCATGTCCTCCTTTCCTCTGTTTAGGTCGTATGGCCATACAGGTATCCTTTAGGGTTTCTGATCCTGCCTGCCAAAAGCCAGGCAAACCAAAGAAACAGGAAAGTAATCGCCAACCCCGGAACAAGAATGCTTCCGGTTGTATTCCCTGACGCAAAATTGCTGATCCCGGCAAGCCGCATAACAGATGAAACGATCACATCCGTAAAGCAAACTGCCGACAGCGTCCCAATCACTGCCCCAACTGCCGCCACAAGCCCAAACCGTAACGCAAAGGATAAGCGCAGCATCTCCACAGAGCAGCCTATAGATTTATAGATCCCGATATCCTTCTGTTCTGTATCCAGAATCCTTGCCCCTGCCATTCCCGTGACAATGCAGACAAATACCGCGCTTACTCCATACAGAAAGATGATCAATACATGCATGGCAGAAATAATCCCGAATAGCCCAGGCCAGGAGTTCTCATGGACATGCACATCCCCTCCATAGGTCTGTTCCAGTTCCTCCGTGAGCGCCTGTTTCCGGGAAGGGTCGCTTAAAAAATAGTGGTAACACCATAACCGGCTGTCATCCTCCCCGATAGAGAGATACCCCTCCCTGCTCATCCCTAAGTTCGCCCCCATATCGTTGGCACAGTGGTAAATGCCCGAAACCCTAAACTCCCTGCTGCCTTTGTTTCCCCGGATTGTCACCGTATCTCCTGTCCCAACTCCCAGATCTGCCGCAAGCGCCTCTGTCAGCACTACCTCATCCGCTCCCATGCAGGTCTGTCCCGCGCTGATATGGAACCTCTCCGGCTCCGTGATCACATTGGCCGTATAATTTGTCCCGTTTACTGACACACTGGGCATGGCCAGCATGTAGCTGTCTGTGATATCTGTGTAGGAAAGCACCATCTGCTCCATCTCCTGCGCCGGGAGCTTTCCCAGAACCTGCACGCCCAGGTCAAGGTCTGCCGGGTTAAAGGCATCCATCATTCCCTTCCCGTCCGTTCCCAGCCAGCCGTTTATCCTGCCCGCCAGGGAAGCGAAGAACACCAGCATGGCCGCCACCAGGCAGGCGCTGACATAACGCCTTCTCCCCGTCAGGACCTGGCGCAGCGCCAAATGGAATGTAAGCCCCCTTGCCCGGATGGCCGGAATCCCTGCTCCCTGTCCCCGGTGCTTTGTGGAGAGCTTCTTTCTCTGTGTCCCAGCATCTGCCCTCTGAATCGAGTTACTTTTTCCATTCTGGCGCCTACTGGCACTAAGGTTCCTGCCCCGTTCTGTCTGCTCCCCGGTTTCCCTGCGGATGGCCGCCATAGGCGAAATCCTGCCAAGCCTCCCAAGACGCAGGAAACAAAATCCTGCGGATAGTAACAGGAGTGCGGCCAGAACCCCCATACAGGGAAGAACCGGAAATCGTATGGGAAGCAGTACCCCTGTGGTAGTGACCATCATCTGGCTGATCCGTCCTGATACCGGAACCGCAAGGAGCATCCCCATTACCACACCGCTTCCCACAGCTGTCATATACTGCGTCATTACCTGCCCTGCCAGTTGTTTTCCGGTAAATCCAATGGTTTTCAGGATGCCGAAATTTTTCCATTCCTGCTCTACCAGCCCGGAAATGCTATGTCCCATCACCGCCAGGGCAGCTCCCAACAGCACCACCGCAAAAGCCGCAAAAAGCGCGCTGAAAGCGTTCTGGAGAATCATCATAAAGCCTGCGATTGTTTCCCCGCTGTGGATAAATTCCGTATACATGGAAAGCGGCGTATTCGTGGTCAATACCCTGTTCATCTCTGAAACGGTAATCCCTTCCGCCGTTTCCATGTGGATCATGCTTCCGTCCCTGGCCAAAGCATCCATACCGCTTTCTTCTATGACAGAGAGAATCTCTTCATAGGTTTTTTCCGAAATCAGGAATCCCTTCATCCCGATCATGGAGCTGCCCATAAAGGGATCTTCATAATATCCCGCCACGGTAAGGCTGATATCCTGCCCGCCCCTGGCTATGGGAAAGGTGATGGTATCCCCAGGCTCCAGATCCATCATGGATTTCATGGAAGGGGAAACAAATACTTCCTGCTCCCCGATTTCTTCCGGAGCTTTTGCATATCCGGAAAGGTTGTTTTCAAAGAAACGATATCTGCTCCGGGTGGAAATTCCGCTCTCCGAAGATACCCACGGAATCATCTGCCCCTCACTGTCAGATTCCACAACCTTTGCCTCATATTCCGAAAAGATCAGCCTCTGGACCTCCGCAGCCTCTACCCCTTCCTGTTCCCGGATGCTTTCCAGCAGGAATTCCATATCCGGCACATCGGCTGTCCATGCGGTAAGGTCTCCGAACCCCGCCCTCTCCATCTCTTCCCGGATGTAACTGTTTCCTGCAAAAGCAATCATCAGTACCGCTGTCAGGGAAAGCGCCGTCAGAAACATAAGAATCGCAATCCCGAAAAGACTTCCCTTATGCCTTTTCATTCCTGCCCGGATGATCATTTGATTTTCCAACATTTTCGCCTCCTACCAACGTAATCCGGAAAGCCACTGGCTTACGTCTCTTTCCCGCCGCTTTTCTTCCATTTCGTTATAAGGCTCTAAAGCCAGCTCATCACATATCTTTCCATCCTCCAGATAAAGAATCCTGTTTCCTCTGGCGGCTGCCCGCAGGTCATGGGTTACCATCAGGATGCTCTGGCCCTTCCGGTTCAGATCGGTCAGAAGGCCAAGAACTTCACGGGTATTTGCCTGATTCAACGCGCCTGTGGGCTCGTCAGCAAACAGCAGGCCGGGATTCCCAATCATGGCTCTGGCGATAGCTGCCCTTTGCGCCTCGCCCCCGGATACCTGGGAAGGCAGTCTGTTCTTCGCTTCCTCCACATCCATCTGCCGCAGGAGATTTTCCGCCCTTTCCCTTACCTTTTCGGCGCTGTCCTTTTTGCCCACATATCCTGCCACCAACACGTTCTCCAAAAGTGTCAGATTGCTCACCAGATGAGTCTGCTGGAATACAAACCCGAACTCCTCTGCCCTTAGCCTCCCCATTTGTTTTTCTGAAAAGCTGCTGATTTCCTTATCCCGGTAAAACACACGCCCTCCGGTTATATGATCCATGCCGCTTAAGCTATACAAGGCAGCTCTCCTTCCCCTGCCGCCTGCAATGTCAGATGGTCTGAAAGCTGGTAGCGAATCAAGGGCTGTGCGTAATTATACAGGCAGGTCAGATACATCACTCCGTTTTCCACTTCAATCAGGTTCAGATCGTCAAAAAGGAACATTCCCTTTTCCGGATTGGTCTCTACCCCCAAAGCCAAAGACTCACTGGCGCCGTAGATATTTACGATCGGCGTCTGAAATACCTTCTCCAGGTTCTTCCGCAAAGCCTCGCCTAACGGCTCCCCACAGGAGATCACCCTCCTGGCCTCTATGGCAACATCCCCTTTTTCCATAAGCTGCGCCAGAATCTTAATAGCGGACGGATACCCAATAACAATATTGGGCTGGAACTCTCTGATCTGTCTGATCCATTCGGCAACCGGCGTCTTGATATCCAGATACATCTGCTCCGCTCCTACCCCATCGATTCCGTCCCCCACCGCCATAGCGCCGCCGTATCTTCCGTCTGTGGCAGCGATATAGACGATTCTGGGGCGTTTCATCAGGAGCCTTAAAATCTGGGGCATGGACATATCCCATAGAGCCGCCCGGATGATACCCAGAAGCATCTGATTCCAGGCATCTTCACCATATACAAAATATCCGGGCTTCCCGGTGCTGCCGGAAGAATGAACCACATGGTACTTTCCCTGATGGGGCTTTCGGTCTGCCGCTTCTTCTGCGTCAAATTCCCGTAAGTCTTCCTGTTTTAGGTCAGGCACTGTGACCAATTCATCGAAATGCTCCAAAAGCACCTGCTTGTCGATGGCAGGAAAGCAGGAAAGAGGCAATGTATACAGGTGTTCTTTCGTAATTCCCGCATTCTCAAAAGCTACCCTGTAATAAGCGGAATGTTCCCAGGCGAATCTGAGAAGCCTCCGCAGTTTTTTGTTCTGCAGGGAATGCATCTCTTTCGCGCTTAACTTTACATTCTTTTTCAGTCTGTATAAATCTATTAAAATCTTTAAGTAATTCATTTCCTTCCTCCTCGTCAAAATTGCTGCGTGGATTCGCCTATTCTACCGAAATGATATATGCCGTTTCATAATTTTCCCTGTGGTAGTAGATCAGTTCCTTTGTTTCCTGATTCATCACAATACTCCATTCGGTAGTTTCAAGCGGACACTCGGAATCCGTTTCACTACTTCCTCGTGAACTCATCCCACCCTGCGGAATGCGTTCAAACTCGCCAAAATTGTCCTTGCTCACGCTGTCCAGCGCGTCTCGCACTTCTGTTTCTGTCATTGCCCCTCGTTCTTCCAGTGTTTGGATAAGGATTTCATACCGGGTATGGGACTGGGCGGTTCCGATCCCCTGCTTCTCTCCATCCGCCAGATAAAAATTGGTAACAACCGGTGTTTCGGTAACAATTATCTCATTGCCTACATATTCCACAGCCACGCTCCTGCCTTCCGCGTCCGCCAGAGCCAGATGCACCATCATTCCCATGGAGCTGTGAAAATCATATTGCTGCAAAAGCTCCAGCGCCTCTTCCACATTGGCCGCCTCGTCAAGCAATAGCCGGACTGCCGTAGTCGTTGTGAGGTCAGGTTTGGCTGTATCCTGATTGATACTTACGGAATCCTGAATCATATTCACGGAAACCGCCAGCCCTTTTTCATTCATTCCGTCCAGTGGCGCATATAAGGAAACAAAAGCCTGCATGGAATCCGGCAACCGTGAAATATCAAGCCCGCCGGCACGAATAAAGTCCATATTGACGGTTGAAACAGAAAAGTAGCCGTTTTCCGGTCTGGCGCTGACAATCAATCCATTACAGGCATTCCAGTCAAAATTTCTTCCGAACAGGAATCCGCCATCCTGATTTTCCACTGACAGGGTACTGCATCCGAAAGGAGCTCCTTCCATGTGAATTTCCTGTGCCAGCAGTGAAGTGATATACGCCGCAATCTCCCCGTCAGAGGCGGCTCCTCCCTGCTCCAGGAATGTGTCAAAGCCATACTCCCCTTCATACCGAACCACTGACAATCCCGTTTCCAGTTCCGTAATTTCAGAAGTAGGAGTGACCCGGATCGCACTTTCATCTCTGCTTTCTTTTCCGTTTTCTTCCCTCACTGCTCCTTCTTCCTCTGTCCGGCTTTCCTGGCTTTCTTCACTATAGTTCTTTATCCCTGTCTGCTCGCCAGAATCTTTTCCGCATCCTGACAGAAGCCCTGCCGCCCCCAATATCGAAAGCAGACATATCAAAAAATCTCTTTTCACCTTTTTCACTTCCTTTTCTGTGGCTGTAGCCATGTGTATTTTATGAGCTATACTTTAACTGCCCCGGATAACATCCACCTAACAGAAAGATAAACAATTTCTAAATGAATTCTTGCAGATTTCTCAATTACTTTTTGTTTTGTGTTTCTGGATTTATCTTAACAAGATGGCAAATAAATAGCAAATATTTATATGTGATTCATTTTTATAGTTGAAACCTATTGAAACTTGTGATAGGATTTTTTTAACTGTCATGGGTAATAAGGAGCGAAACTATGGAAATACGTGTACTTCAATATTTTCTTGCCATCGCAAGAGAGCAAAGCATCATACGGGCTGCCGAGTCTCTTCATCTCTCACAGCCTACTCTTTCCACACAGATCAAAAATATGGAAAAGGAATTGGGAAAACAGCTCCTGATCCGCGGCACAAAGGGGTCCCGCAAGGTTACGCTGACGGAAGAGGGAATGATTCTTCGGAAAAGGGCTGAGGAAATTTTGGATCTGGTAAAGAAAACAGAAAATGAAATTGCCTGTTCCGATGATGTGGTCATCGGAGATGTCTATATTGGCGCCGGAGAGACAGATGGTATGCGCCTGTTGGCAAGAGCTGCCGGAAGTTTAAAAAAACTTTATCCCGGAATCCATTACCATATTTCCAGCGGCAATTCTGTCTTTGTCAAAGAGCAGCTGGATAAAGGACTGATTGATTTCGGGATTATATTCGGAACGCCTGATACAAAGAAATATGAAGTATTAAAGCTCCCGTCAAAGGATATCTGGGGTGTCTTAATGAGAAAGGATTCGCCATTAGCAGAAAAAGATTCTGTCTCTCCGGAAGACCTGTGGGACCAGCCATTACTGATATCACAGCAGGAGACTGAGGGCGGCAGAATGTCCCAGTGGATGAAGCGCCGCCTCTCGGAGCTGGATATCATTATGACTTATAATCTGCTGTTCAATGCTTCCCTGCTCGTGGAAGAGGGATTGGGGTACGCTGTCTGTTTTGACCGTATCATCAATACTTCCGGTGACAGTAGACTTACGTTTCGCCCTCTGTCACCGTCCATTGAGATTGAAATGTATATGATTTGGAAAAAATATCAGGTCTTTTCCAAACCTGCGGAAAAGTTTTTGATGATGATGCAGGAGAATATGAAGTGACAACAACTATGCTTTCCATTCATCATCAAATTCTAAAAAATCCTTACCCCGTCATTCCAACGCCCACAAAGCCGCATAAATCAAGGATAAAATACCCTCTATTGCGTAACAATCCCCATAATAAATTGAGGGCGAAAGCAGTTTACTGATTTCGTCCTCTTGACTGCCCAATAGCAAAGGCGGGAAAAGCTGTCAAAGGCGCGTAGCGCGAAGTTTACCCTTGACAGCTTTTCCTGTCTTTGCTATTTCCTATCGGTCGAAGCGAAATTTCAATATAGCTTCAACCAGTTTTGTTTTTAATCTGTCCTGTGTATCGTCATTGATATACCCCTTATACATAGATAGGTATTTGATATATGCGGTGTAGTGCCGCAATACTGCGTCTGTGCGTCTGGCTCTTTGATAACCGAAATATGAAATTGTGTTATACTGATTAAGATTTCCTGCTTACATTTGGGGCAGAACAGCGGGAAATTCCGAAGTTCTGTGTCTGACCGCATTTTAACGCATGTCTTGCTTCCGCAAACAGGGCATAATAACCATTTGAATTGCTCGTTTCTGTCATGATTCATGGTTCTTATTCTTGCTTTCTTTTCGCAGTACAACGCTACTGATAACGCTGATGCCGCCCAATAACGCACAAGATTTTGACGGAAAAAGGATTCCTGCCGCCACCAGACCAGCACCGACAACTAAGTTACAAGCCGCAGCCGTTTTTAACGCTTTCTTTTTCGGGTTGGGAAGCTCTACAGAAATCCCCAATCTACTATTCAACTTTTCGCAAGCCTTATTTACTTCTTTAATCATTTTGTCCTCCTTAAAATAATAACTGTATGCCGTGATTTACAATAAGCAACGCGCCAACGCCTATGACAATCCATAGGGCTGTGGCTTTCTTTTCTTTCCCTTTTCTCTTGTTCAGAAACTGAAAAAGCAATCCCACACTCACAAGGCAGAAACCCACAATCAATGACACGATTGAAATAGTCTGCATGATTTCCGCACTTGGAACGGGTACAAAATCGGGAATTGGAAAATTCATGTTATCGCCCCCTTTCTTTTAATTGCTCAAATCTGATAAAACCAATTTTCTCATTGCGACTGCTGAAAAAATAATTCCTATGATACTGAAAATAATTGCCGCAACGGGAATTGACATCAATCCTGCGCTGCTTCCCTGTGAGTTTGACGCTATGGCAACAATGATGATAGACGAAACAACGGTTGCAATCGTTGACTTCTTTATCATTCCAACATACAGCGGGAGAAGCCCCAACAAGATAGCGGATATTGTTGTAACTGCCTGTGCCAGTATGTTTCCAAAGCTGAACGTGACAAAATCAAAACATTTTGCCGCAAGAAAGATTGTGGCATATTGGAAGATATTTGACAGCACATGGAACGTAAAACTAATGCAGCATATCAAAATGAGTTTTGCCGTAATCAGTTTCGTGCGGCTGATCGGGTAAGTGAAAAGCAAGCCGATTGTCTTGTTTCTGTATTCTTCAATCACAAATACGGAAATCAGTATCGCTTCCCATACAATCAGAGTAGCCCTTACAAGCATTGCCGCTAATGTAACCGTATCTAACTGGACTGGGGCAAATCCCGGAAGCGTGGATATATTGCCGCTTGCAGTTAAAAGGCTAGACGTAAAAACGGAAAGCAGAAAAATGATAAAGTTAGCGATTAACAATCCGGCGATATGCGGCTTTAACGGTACTTTCTTAATTTCCATGCGGATAAGATTCCACATTTTTTCCACCTCCTCCCAATAAGCCTAAATAATAGGATTCAAGGTCTATCCCTTTCGCCGTGAGTTCTTTCATAGATACTTCCGCAAGCATAGCCCCGTGGTCAATAATTCCGATTGTGTCGGCAATTTTAGACAGCTCGTCAAGGATATGGCTGGATATTAAAATGCTTGTGTGGTATTCATGGTTAATTCGCTGCAGTAGCTCCCGTACTTCGATAATTCCCTGTGGGTCTAAGCCGTTTATAGGTTCGTCTAAAATGAGCAAATCCGGCTTTGTGAGCATTGCCCTTGCAAGCGCAAGCCGCTGTTTCATTCCCAAAGAGAATTTCCCTACGGCTTTATTGCCCGTTTCTGCAATACCCAACAATGACAGCGTTTCCATGATGTTTTCATAGCCTGCGCCCATGTATCGGCAATGGAGTTCCATGTTCTCGTATGCGCTTAAATGGCTGTAAAAAACAGGGCTTTCAATCATGCTGCCGATACGGGAGAAAACAGGATTGTTGCCCTTGTTGATCGTTTCGCCTAATAAACATACCGTACCTGTATCGGGGAAAATGATGTGGTACAGTGTTTTCATCAGCGAAGTTTTTCCTGCGCCGTTTGCGCCCAGAAATCCGTATACTTCCCCTTGCCTTACATTCATGCAAATATCATTCAGTATGGGGTTGCCCTCTATGGATTTTGATAAATGCCGGACTTCAACCGCATTTGTCATTCGCTCGCCCCCTTTTCGGAGCATAGCCGCCTTTTAAATATCAAAGTCGCTTTCTGTGCGATTCCGATAAGGGAATATTGGGAGCTGCCTATACATGGATAAGAAAAACAAGTAACCAGTTCCCAACCGTCCTTACCGTAATGATTCAGTTTATCAGACAGCGGCTTTTCGGAATGTTCTGTTTCCTTGCTGTCAATTACTATCGTTTTGTACTCAAATTCTGTCATAAAAATCTCCTTTACTCAAAAATATCTGCCACAAGGCTATCCACCATAAAATCAAAAACAGCGAAATAATCACAAGTGACAGAAAGCGTTTCTTTTGCATTGATTG
Source organism: Lachnospiraceae bacterium (assembly GCA_009911175.1). The sequence continues at coordinate 35,118 of QXWX01000048.1, forward strand.
TTGACAGCAGCGCACTCAAAATTCCATATGCCTGTGCCTCCTCCATTCTCAGATTGAGGTCTGCGGCATGGATAACCTGTCTGAAAAAATCGAAACTGTCAAACTTGATTTTCTTAATCGTTTCTTCTGGCAGCTTTGTCACAAAAGACTGAAAATCCGGCGTATTGACATTGTAGAGGAACGGCTTGCTGTCGTATTCCCGGAAAAGCCTTTTCATGGACTGTGCAAAGCCCTCTTTCGTCCGGCTGTTCCTGTTTATGTCGATAATCTTTTCTGTCAACCTCCTTTGTATGTCTGTGATTGTTTCAAGGAATAAATCTTCCTTTGTCGGGTAGAGCGTATAAAAAGTACCGATAGATATAACTGCCTTGTCGCATAGATTCTTAATGCTTGTCTTTTTGTACCCTTGCGCTATCCAACATTCCTCGCATAGTTCTTCCAGCTTTTTGCGGATTGCTTTTTTATCATAGTCCGAAAGGACTGGCTTTGACGGCATAGCTTCACTTCTCCTTTCTTCTGAACTACATTTACGAATATTCGCAATGAATATTCGTAAAGAAAATGATAGCACGATTGATAGCTATTGTCAAGTAGGGAACTTGATTTAGCAATGCCGTATATCCCCAAAATCAGAAAATCATTCGTTACATTATAGGAAGTATTTTAGCTAACTGATAGAACTGCATAGACATACTCTGAAACCATATTACAGCTTACAAAAAACCTCTGTTATTTTTTATTCATGTTTGGCATTTCCCAAACTTCCCCGTATTAAGAAACAAGGAAGTCTTTTTGAAGAATTTTTCTCAAAACTCCGTCAAAATCGCCCTGTGCGGTGTTGTAGGTAGTGAGAGGGTTTTCAAGAGGGTTTGGGATTCTTCCCAACAAGCAAAATCTGTCCGGCAAGCCATAGCGCGGACGGACAGATTTACGGAAATGGGTACCCGTTTCCTATGCTTGCTCCGAAACTTATCATTTAGCAAATACGGAAAGGAAGGGAAAAGAATGGATTGGGAACTGGAAATCAAGGACAGCGGCTATCTGCCCGAAAAAGGGAAGCCGACAGAGGAAACCGTCAAACCGCCCAATGACAAACAGGGATAAGTACGCTATAATAAGGTTAGCACTACTGTTTGTCGGACGTTCATTACAGGAGGAATGAACACGTGACAGCAAATACATATAAGCCCGGACAGATAACAGCATTATACGCCCGTCTATCGCAGGAAGATACGTTAGAGGGCGACAGCAACAGCATTGTGAACCAGAAAGCAGTCCTCTCCAAATATGCGGCGGACAACGGCTTTTCCAATCCCGTTTTCTTCATTGACGACGGAGTATCGGGCGTGACGTTTGCTAGGGTTAGATAACGATACCATTTTGATATGTGGTGTCAACATCTAGCCCTTGCTTTATCTTAGACTACGATACTGTCTACGTCAGTACCGATTTGACGGAAATAAGATGTGTTTTTGATAGGTTCTTGCGTGTTCTCTACTTTACCAACAAAGTTATAAAATATCTCAATCTTGCGGGTGTTGGTTTCCCTGTCCAGTTCATAAATCAGAATACGGTCAATAAATTCATGCACATTCTCATAGGTCAGTTCTTTTATCTGCGTATATCTCTTTACCAACTGGACGAATTTCTTTACATCAGAGTTATGCTCTTTGGCTGCCTGTATCTGCCTGTCTAAAACCGCAATGCGCTCTTTCAGCGTCTTTTTCTTCCTCATAGCCCGAAGTCATAAATACAAACTGTTCATCAGAAAGTTTCCCTAACACATTTTCAATACTGCTCTCTTTTTTCACCTTTTCCGGAAGAGTATCTGACACTTCTTTCAAATATTGATAGTTTTCATCCGCTGTGTATTTTTTATAGCTTTCCATTCCCCGGTACCAGATTTCTTTTCCTCTTGCCATATAATCCGGAGGAACTTCCGGCGGCAGGAGCCAGCCGTATTCTTCCGGCACCGTTTTGTCCTCCTGCTCCAGTGCTGCCCTGCAGGCAGTGATATGGTTCCTGATAAGGTTCAGGTTCACGCCGTCCGGCCAGAATGGATCCTGCCCACCCTGACAAAATAAGCGTTTCCAACGAGCATACTCTTCTTTTAGTTCCGCTCTGTAATCAATTTTTTTCATATTTTTCTCCAATGCAGCCAATCCGTTTTATAGATTATTTCTATTGCCTTCCTCTTCCCGGCCTTCCATATAAGCCGACATTTGACGGGCTGAACGGATCATTTACTACGCCCCGCTCCGGGCTTGACGCATGGACCATCCTGCCGTTCCCGATATAGATCGCCACATGGGAAATGTTCCGGAACTGCCCGTTGTTTTCGTAGGAATAGAAGATCACATCCCCAGGTTCCAGCATATCTTCGGTCACTTCCAGCCCATGCTCTACCATATACTGCCCCTGTGTTGACGCAATCGCGGGCAGACTGATCCCGAACTGTGCGTAGCATCTCTGAACCAGGGAACTGCAGTCATAATACCCTTCCTCATATCTTCGCTCCTGGCTGTACTGGCATCCTACTTTGGTAAGCGCAAGGTTTGCCACGTCGCTTCCTGCACCGGAGGACGGGATCTCGCTTCGAAAGTCTGCACTCATAACCTCCCGCAAAAGTTCTTCCTGATCCCGGTTCAATTTTCCCAGGGCAATATAATCCTCAAAATTCAGGTTCCTTACATAACTGCCCTTTTTAGTGACCGATACCGTATTTTCATTTCCCTCTGCCAGAAATGCCTCCATGGTCACATGTCCCCAACGGGATGCCGTCTCATGGCTGTCAAAATAAATATCAAACTGCACCCCATATCTGGCAAAGGCTCCGGTATCTTCTACCACATATTCCTTGCCGCCCATGATGATCCGGGTTCCCATCGGTACAAATGGATCTGCGGCGTCTACGGCAATGGTATGGTCTGCTTTCGGCAATGCGCCGGAAGCCGTCGGATCGCCTGCCCACTGGCCGCAGCAGATGCTGCAGGCACAGTAGGCGCTTGTGACTACATTTCCCAGGGATTGTCCGGCCTGAACCGTAGTTGTCACAGTCTGGTCCTCAAAACGGTTCATCTCGTCAAATACTTTTTTCAGGAGCCGTTTGTGCTTTTCATCCATGATGACCCCCAGGTCTCCGGTCCCGTATTGGACCATATAGACCATCAGGGTATCCATGTAGTTGCTGACATAATTTCCGTCTTTTTCATGCAGATAGGAAACCGCGCCGTCTTTCCCGGCATTGGCGGAAACCGTTTGGTTGAATTCCATGTAATATCCTCCCAATACCTCCTGTATGGAAGGGGTATCGGCAGACGGGTTTTCCATGAACGCCGCAATCGGGGAACCATACAGGAGTACTACGATCAATACCACTGGAAACGCCGCCAGGAATACCATCCCTGACAGCGGTGCCAGAAGCACTCCCAGATTTTGCGCTGTCTTTACCAGCAGGGCGGAGGCTTTCATCCTTATGATATCCTTTACGGTCTGACCCAGGCTGTCCTGTTCTTCTGAACCGGACAGTTGATTCAGCATGAACCGGAGCTTTCTCTGACGGATGGCACGGTTCTCGCCTTTCTGCCGAAAGACATTCCTCTTTTTCTTTCCCTCCTTTCGCAGAAACTTGTCTGCTGCTTTTTTCTTTTCTGCCCCTTTCTGCTTTTTTCCCGTAAGCTTCGGTCTCTCTCCGGTTTGTGCCTGGCCTGATCTGTCCGCAGAGGTTCCGCCTGGCTGTACCGTTCTGTCCATCCCCAGGTTATTTCTCCTTACCGGCTCCCCGCCTTCTTTCCCGACAGCGGCAGGCAGGCCCTTGGGATGGTTCACACGGATTCCCGGCTCTGCCCCTACAGAACGTATTTTTAAATTCTCAGAAAGCTCCCTGATTTTTAGCTTCCTGCGGTAGTCTGCCTCAGCCTGCGTGTTGGTCATCATATTTCTGTTTTGGTTTCCCCCTGTCCGCAGATTGGAATTGTTTTGGCTCTCCCTTATCCGCGGATTGAAACCGCTTTGATCGTTCCCGGTATGTTCCGTTTTCTTCTTTGGGATTCCGCTCTCTTTGATCCTGCCGTCTTTTTTATGTGTATATTTCCCATTTGCGGGCACACTGGCCAGAATACCATACGGACGTTTTTCGGTGTCTCCATATAAATTTTTTCCCTGAGCTGTTTCCTGGCTTTTCTCATTTTCAGACTCCTCTTCGTATTTTTTTCCAAGAATCGTAAAACCTGCCTCTTTCCGGCATATAATCTGCTGCTCTTTTTTCTTTACGGTCAGATTTCCTTTATGTACGGCAATCTCCGGCTCCTTTTTCAATTTCAGTTCCGGCTCTTTTTCTTTTACGTTTAAAATCCCCATAATCTGACTCCCTTCACCGGATACGGTCTGCCTGATACCAGACACTCTCAAACCAGTATCCGGCCAGGTTCCCTCTCCCACTGTTTTCCCAGATTTCCGGTTCCCTTGATCTTTCCAGCTCTATAAACGCATCCGACAGGTTCCCGGAAAACTCCGCGTAATCATCTTCTGTCAGCATATATCTGCTGCTGAATGCCACCTCCTCCAGCATATCCTTTTCAATGAGCCTGTCCAGGTCCTCCGGGGACAGGGGCGGTCCGAATCGTTCATAAGTCTCCTCCTTTATGAACGAAAACCGGTAGATCTCCTGCTGTTCCGGAGAAATCCGCATTTCCATCCCGCCGCAGAATAAAAAAATGGCACCCGCAGTCAACAGCGCGGATACCGTCCGGTCTCCAATCTTTTTTCTGGCTTCGCGCTCCGTCCCGTATTCCTCCCAGTCCGGAAGCCGCAGTTCCAGTTCCCATGCGTCATACTGTAATCCATAGGCTATTTTGTATCTTTCCCTGATCATTACCACCTCCCTCTGCCATTTCGTACCATGCTTCTGTTTCCTTTCACCCACATGCGCAGGATCAGCCTCCAGAACGGAACCGCCGCATTTCAGTAATACAGTTCCTCCGTTTCCTCATCCCACAGCAGTTCATACTGTCCGGGCACCGGATCCTCTTCCATCCACCATCGGAATACGCCCTGCGCGTCTTTCCATCTTCCAAATCTGTCATCTTTTCCCTCCTGCCTCCGTATCAGCAGCATTTGTTCGAACGCCCGGATATAGGCCCTTTTATATGTGGGAAACAGTGCAAACTCCCGGTATCTCTGTTTCCCGGCCATGGGGCACCCGATACATCCCACACGGAAGAACCCCATATCATACAATGGGTTGACCGGGATTTTTTCCGCCCGGATATATTCCCATATGTCCCGGTCCGTCCAGTCTATGATGGGATTGCAGACATGTTTGCCCTTAAGCCTGCAGGATTCAAACAGCCTCCTCCGGTCATCATTGTCATTATTCAGGATGATCTTATTCTTTTTTGTCTTTGCAAACGATTCATAGATTCCCCGCTGCTTCCTCCTGTAGCTTTCCGCCCACCGTACTCCGGTCACGATAAACCTGCCATTCCCGTTTCCTTCTTTCAGGACTTCACAGCAGTAGCGCGCGATCCGGGTCGGCGGGATCTTCTTTGCAGGGATCAGGCGCCACATGGTGGTACGCTGCCCCCTGTAGTATGGGAGATTGACCGCGCATGGGATGCCGGTTTCCCCTGCCCTGATGAACTGCTCCCGGATATAGTAGACCGTCTGGGGCGCATCTGCCGTAGTCAGGTTATGCATGATCTCATGGGGTACGCCGGAACGCCTTACGAGCTCCCGGCATACCGCACTGTCCTTTCCTCCGCTGTCCATTACAACCAGCGGCTTCCCGTAATGTAAAAGTGCCATCTCACTGGCATTTCTGATCCGTTCTATTGCTTTCCTCTCTAAATCCAACCGCAAAAAGGAGGGAAGATATCTTTTACCCGGCCGGAACTTCGCCTCCTTTCCCTATTTTTCTGTAATTATATCTGTTTCATCTCTTCGCACCCTCACTGAAAGAATAAGGGATCTTATCTTCCGCCACCTTCATCTCTTCCCAGATCTGATTCACCTTTACCAGAAGCCCCTGCTCAAGAAAGCTAAAATACTGTCCATAGCAATTTGTGATGATATGGTCCACGACAGGGATCCCGATCATGTCCCCGCAGAGCTGCAGCTTTTTCGTAACAATTATATCTTCCTGGCTGGGTGCGGGATCTCCGGATGGATGGTTATGCAGGAGTACCACATGCGCTGCATTGGAAAGGATCGAAGATTTAAATATCTCACGCGGGCACACCAGGGACGAGTTCAAGGTTCCCATAGCCACGATATTGGCATTGATCACCTGCCCGTTCGTCCGTAAGTTCAGAATACAGAACAATTCCCTGTCGCAGCCGCTCAGCTCCTTCGCCATCACCTCCGCGGCATCCTGCACGGTCTTCACCTTTTTACTGCCAAGCAGCGGCGGCTCATCCACAAGCCGCACACTGACCATTTTCAATTCATGCCCCGCTTCCATCTGTGCCCTCCCATGAAATTTCTAACATGACGCCGTCCGGAAGATATTCCAGCAAAAGTTTCAGCTGTTCCGCAGTCATACAGATTTCTTTTTCTGGATCCATACGTTACATCCTCCTTTCTTTTTTCCATTATCACCTTAGCTGTAGAAGTTCCGGGTGCCTGCCTGGGCCAAAGTCCCGGGCATCACGGAGTTCCTTTGCGATTTCCTGCACCGAAGCCACATTTTCCGGCCGCAGTTCGGCCGTCTGGTGCAGGTGCTCCACATGAGCCCTTGCCATCAATACTTTTTGTCCCAGCCCTGCAAGTATCTTTTTACAATATTCCATTCCCGCCCGTATCTTTGCCATAGCCCCTGCGTCTCTGTTTCTTGTGGGGACCTCTTCCGCGGATTTTCCAACAGCAGCCCTTCCGATGTTTTTTGCATGGCCTTTCATGGCGTGGAATTCCTCTGCCATACAGTCTACGGCCTGCATCTTGTTCTCCAGGCCTGATACTGCCTGTGTCAGAAGCGCTTCCGCCCTGCCAAGCCCCTGGGATACATGTGTCGTACTGAAAACACAGTCAAGTGCCTGCACTCCTTTTTTTCTCAGGTTCTGCATTGCATTTTGGATTCCTTCAATCACTTCTGCCTCTGCCGCCTGGGCCAGCTTTCCAAACTGATGCATGTTTTTCTGGATCTCCTCCTGCATCCTGCCAAGCCTGGCTTTTATGTCCGGCTCCTCCACGGTCTGTATCTGCTCCAACAGATAACTGACCTCATCCATGGCGTCTGCCAGGTTCGTCTGGATAGACTGCAGACATTGGATCAGCTGCCCGATATCCTCTGCCTGGTTGCTCCTTCCGGTCTGCTCCAATATACTCCGGAATATTTCCACTTGTTCCGATTGCGGAAATGACAAAAAACTTGATTCCATTTTCCTTCCCCTTTCTGCCTGCGCTGCCAGTCACTTTGAAACGCAAAAAGAGTGCTTAAACACAACAGCGGTTTAAACACTCTTCCCATTCATCTTTATTGACTATTTTATACTCTGCAGGTTATTTTACAACTGTATTCCATACGAGGATCGTATTCAGGTTTCCTGCCAGTCTGTCCACATCCTCTTTTCCAAGGCCGGTATATAATACGATCTTATCTCCCGGTTCGTTCGCCCGGATCATGCGTTCAGCCATCTTATTCGCCCTGTTCTGTTCGCCAATCCCAATGCCTTCTTCCAGGTATTGTTCCTTAAACATCTGCATGGTCTCCGCTTCATTATACTCTGTAATACACATGGATTTCACCTCCGCCCTGTGCCCGACCAGAAATGGCCTGATCTCAAAATTCTTTGGAAGCTCATCGATCGTCTTATCAACAGCCTCCTCAATATTCATATGTCTGCTGTATTCCCGGATCTGCTGGATCAGCCACGCATATTCCTCCAACGGTTTGCAGGCCGACAGCAGTTCTTTATTCTGCCCGTAATTGATATTGAACATCCGTACCCGGACTGCAATATCCGGTTCCATCCCTTCTTTGCTGCTTTCTTCTGCCCCGGCATCTGTTTCAGGATCCTGTTTTTCTCTTCCTGCCTGGAACGCGTCCTTTAATTCCAGGATCCGGTCTCCATAGTTGTCCTTTCCGTTATAGAAAACAACCAGTTTTGGGATTGGCAGCGCAACCAGGGTATCGCCATAGATATTCAGCTTGTTCTCATGGATATATTTATCATACAGCTTTGCGGCATACATCAGTTCCCTGACCGGCATATTGGGATTGTATGTTGCCTGCTGCTCATAAATACTCATGATATCCGTAATGATAAATGAAGCATCATTTTTCATTCCCATATAGAGGACATCTTCCATCGTTGTGATCCGGATACTGTCCGGATCCGTATGGGAGGAACGGTTCACTGCATTGTACAGGCTCAGTGTCCATTTCTTATTTTCTTCCCTTCCAAATAGGAAGCAGAACAGGCGGTCCTTATGCTTGGTATTAATCATGTTTTCTATCCCTCCATCTGTGTAGTGAACGGTACTTTTCCGCAGACACGGTGACCCGGTAATCCTGCGGAATAGGAATTGCTTAAAAAGCTGGCTCTCTGCGCCTATATCCTCTGGTGATATGGATGTACCGTTTCCTGAACAATCTGCACAGTGTTTTGGAAGCCGCCCTCTTTTTCTAAATTATAACATGGTATTCCCCGGATTGCCATAAATATTTACTGCCAATATCCGATATGGTTCTCTCATGTTACTGTAAACACGGTATCGGACACTTGCTACACAGCATCCGACCCAAAGAGTAACATTTTTATCTGGATTTCCCGTTATGGTTCATAGTCGGTCGGACCGTGAACTACAGCTTTCTCATGCAGATTCGTATTGAACAACGCATAGATCGGGTTTTCTTCCTTCCCCATCCGGTTATCAAACGGAATGCATACGCTCCCATGCTTGATGATCCCGGTCCCGGACGGGGAATTATTCACAAACCGCAGCTGTGCCTCCGGGATGCCTGCCACCCTGGAGAGCTCCTGGCTGTCCACATTCGCCTGCTTGAGCAATGCGATAAACTCACTGTTGCCCAGCATTGTGACCGCCGTATAATTCTGCAGCATGTCGGTGATATTCTGCGTGATGCCCGTGCACAGCCCGCCCAGCTTCCGCACTTTTTTCCAGAGGGTATACAGATATTTTGCGCTGTATTCTTTATCCAATACGGTGTGGAACTCGTCAATGAACAGCCAGGTGGCTTTTCCCTTCTTTGCGTTTTCCGCGATCCTGGCGCTGATATTTTCCAGCATGACAAGTGTGGAGATCGCCCCCAGCTCTTTCCCAAGATCCCGGGTTCCATAGACCAAAAACCGCGCCTGCACATTCACATTGGTGTGATTGTTGAATATATTGAGGGAGCCATTGACAAACAATTCCAATGCTAGGGCGATGTCTTTTGCTTCCGGCTCCGGCTGCTCCATCAAAAGGCTGTAAAATTTTGTCATGGTCGGGATGTGCTTCTCCCTGGACCTTGCGATGTCGGTATACAGCTTCCGGACACAGCGGTCGATGATGGATTTATGCCGGCTGTTCAGGGAATCGCCGTAACACTGCTCGCACAGTCCCAGCATGAACTCTCCCTTATCCCGGATCTGCCCGTTGGAATCGTTTAAATCCAGAGAATCTACATCCATTTCAAGAGGGTTGATATAATTCTTCGTGTAAGTCGAAAGGTTGACGATCGCAGCCTGTTCCCCAAGCGCCTCCGCAATGTCAAAATATTCCAGTGTAGGATCGATCACAATGATATCATCCTCGGTCCCCAAAAATACCTGCAGCATTTCTGACTTGCTGAAATAGGATTTTCCGCTTCCCGGAATCCCGAATACCATGCCGTTTCCATTGGCCAGGTTCTTCCGGTCTGCAATGCAGAGGTTATGGGACACCTGGTTGATCCCGTAGCAGATACCTTGTTCATTCAGTTCCTGCACGTTGAACGGAAGCAGGGCCGCGATGTCCCTGGTCAGCATGGTCCGAAGCGTGGAGACCTGCCGGTTTCCCACCGGAAGCACCGTGTTCAGCGCCTCCATCTGTTGGTAGTGGTGGGGTTCGATCTGGCACATCCGGCCATTTCCCATATTCCGCAGGGTCTCCGTAATGCTGTCCAGTTCTTCCTTTGTATCCGCCATGATTACCATATTCACGCCTACATAAAACAGGTTCTGGTCATTTTCCCGCACATCGTCCATCACGCCCTCGATCTTTTCCTTTTGTACCTTTTTGATATAGGAAATGTCTGAGGAGAAATCATGGTTCCTGTTCCGGACACGCTGCTGCTTCAAGATATCATTTTCAATCCCAAGGTATTTCTTCTGCAGCACCCGGTTCGTCAGCTCCTTTGGAACCGGCACAATGTCGATGGTCGTCATGCTGTGTACCGGCAGGCTGGTGGTCTCATTGATGAAGGTATCCGGCAAGGAGGCCGGGTATTTCTTGATAAATAATGCCCTGCATTTCTTCCGGTCTGTCTCAAAATAGTTTGGATAAAATCTCATATAGCCAGCGGAGATACTGTTCTTCGCGTCCCCGCCCCGCTTCATGCATGCCCGGAAATTGAACCGGAACTGTTCTTCATCCCCCATACGGTAGAAGTTGAATAAGATCCGCAGCCTCTCTTTTGCGTCAAGTGGCTCAATGGTCGAACCCAGTTCGGCGAAATTCTGCTTCAAGGTTGCTTCGAAGGTCGCGAAAAACGCTTTTGCCTGTTCGCAGCCTTTCCGTTCCACGCATACGGTCAGATAGCGTTCCTGCTCGATCCCCTGCTTTCCTTCTACGATCCGCGACTCCGTGATGCGGTTATATGCTTCCCGGATCCAGTCAAATCCATCCCCTTTTCTTTGGAACAGCACATTCTCCCGGAACTCCTGCATATTTTTATTCCGGTTATTGACCGTGATCTTAAAGGAAACATCAATGGCATTGACGGTTTTGCAGTACTGCTTCAAAATCTCCATCTGGTCCTCCGTACCTGCCGTAACATAGTTGATATCCTGGAAGCGGTACGTCCTGGAATACCTGCCTTTCACCACTTCAAAGATCCCTTCCCTGGAAATACGCTGGAATCCCATAACCTCCTGTAAATATTTTGGTGCTTTGACCGGCTTATCCGATCTCTTTAACTGCTCAAAACGGTCTGAAAAAATCGACATGATATCCTCCCCTCTATCTGAATTGTCCGTACCAGACGGCTGCCATCGCCGCCCCCGCCGCCAGAAGCGCCGTTAGCGTCAATATCCATCCGATCACCATCACTGCGATCAGTCCTGCGGACTTCCTTTTTTTCACGACTGTTACCATATTTTTACTCCTCCTTCTCTTCCTTTTGTTTCGCATCCTGTTTTTTCCCAGCTCGTCTGCCCTTGAGTTTTTTTCTATCTGTTTCGGTTCTTTTCCAATCTCCATCTTTGAATTCATTTTTCTGGATTGATTCATTTCTTCATTTCGCTTCGTTTCTCCATTTCTATTTTTCCTGCTTTGATCCGCTTCTCTGTTTGTGCTCTTTTTTTTGTATTCCTTTATTTTTCTACTCTCTTTCGTAGTCTTTTCTTCTGTGCCTGCTTTTCTCCCCAGCCCCTTCTGTTCCTCCTGCCTTTCTTCGGAAACAATCTGCTCCAGTTCCTCCATAGATTCTGTTGACCAATAGAGCAGCGGACGGTTGAAAAAAGCAAAATGAACCATCTTCCCTGCAAACTGCCAGAAAGTAAGCCCATGGTAATGATAAAATCCGGTCAATGCCAAAGGCACAACAAACGGCGTTGCCACGTAGCAGCTCAGCGTGACGCCGATCCTGGTATGCAGTAACAGCATGACCGCCGTGCCTGTCCCCAGGGCCAGGATGCTGAAAAATGCCTGCTTTACGGTCAGCCCCAGGATGAAACTTTCCTTATAATGCTGCAGGTCTTCGCTCAGTTCTATCTCCATTTACTCACACCTTTCCACAAGAAGCTGCCGTATACAACGAACAGTCTTCCATTATTTTTTTATTTCTTTCCCCATCATAATCCCAACGCCCGGGAAGTAAGATTCTGCGCCCCTTTGACCGTCCCTACGGTCAGTGCGGCGGTAAATGTCATCTCCCCCAGATAGATCAGGGTTTTCGCCCAGTCCGCATAATCCCCCGTAAACGCCGGAAGCCCGGAACTGATGAACGTATTACAGAGCAGGATTGCCAGCGCCATGGTAACGGCTTCAAAGACAACGCTGATGAAATATTTCATGAAGCTCACAAAGGTATTGCTGACTCCGCGGTTTCCCGCCAGGGTGCTGCCTGCGATCGCCCCGAATGGTACAATGACCATGATCTTCAAAAAGCGGAAATATACATTGTACAGCAGGAAAAATCCGCAGATTATGACCACCAGGGATAAAAAGACCGCCAGGATCAAAAACACGATACTGGTGCCAAAGCCCAGATCCCTGATCACATCAGCCTGGGCAGGGTCTATGGACAGTTCCGCGGTCTGATTCGCGCCCAAAAGTACGACCAGGTTTCCGCAGGATGTAAACAGCGCTTTCATAACCGTCAGGTTATAGGAAACCATCCACTGTGCTACTGCTAACCGGACCAGCATCCTGAGAATGGCTTCAAACCGGATCTCCTCCCGGATATCTACGCTTTCCGCACAGAAGCCTATGACAAAGAACAGGACCACCAGGGCAGAACCGATCCCAACAAACAGCGGCTCCACCCGTTCCACGATCCCCCATGGCCCGCCTCCCTTAAATCCGGCGGGTGACTGCCCCAGCAGTTCAAATACCAACGATACCTGGGAATTCCAGAAACCGAATACGATCTCCAGCAGTGCAAGTATCGCCTCTCCCAATTTAAACATTCTTATTCCACCTGGCCGGGAATCTTACAGCGGTTCCCGGCCTCTCCTTTCCTTTCCATTCTGCAAAACAGGTCTGCTAGTATAACTCACGATAATTACCGCTACCTTACACGCAGGATAAATTTTCATATGCAAGAAGGCTGAATGAGGCGATGCCGGTAGCATCATCGATTGAAGCCGACGCAGCAGATGAAAATTTAGACAAGTGAAAGGTGTGGATAATTATCGTGGGTTATACTAGGCCATACATTCCCTCTTTTTCACTTGAAGGTCAGGCGATCCCCAGAAAAGAAAGCACCGAAGAAATGCCTGCCATAATCAATCCGGCGACGATCCCTTTGATGGCACTGTTCATCGACGAACTGTCCTGCTGCTGGTATGCCTGGGCAAACTCCATGACATTTTTTGCAAGGATGATCACGCCCACCGCGCCGATGATACTGATCACCAGTGTTTTCAGGTTGGTCAGCGGCTGTGTGACTGAATCCACCCCGGTTGCCTGGACACCCTGTGAAACATACAGGACCACTGCCATCGTACCTGCTATTACCTCTGCAGCTGCTTTTTTTATTTTCTGTTTATAAGACATCTTTCTCATATCTATCTTTTCCTTCCTATATTTTTTCCAACCGTACCGTTGGTATTTTTTATTGCCACCGCCATACGGGCATCCTGCCGCCTGCAGAGTTTCCGCTATATGACGGTATTCAACAGTCTGCTGTTCCGTCTGCTATACAGACTGTCCGCTGCTCTTAACAGTCTCTGACTTCTTTATGTAGTTCTCCCTGGATTCACGTATCTGCTCTGCCGTGTTATGGACATCCGCTATTTTTACAATCTCCCCGTAAGGGATCCCGCTGGCAATACATGCCCGGATCTCTTCAAGCTGTCCCTCACTGTACGGGTTTGCGGTCAGCATTTCAAACATCACTCCTTCTTCTTTCTTTTTCCTGTCCCTTTTTACTGGGCGGCTGTCTTCTTTCCTGTTTTCTTCCAGTTCTTTCTCCGTAAAAATCTTTTTCGGCACAGGGTCTGACGTGAACACCTCTTCCTGGGTGACGTCCAGGATCCGTACCGGCTCCCCATCCTGCTGCTTCTTTTTGTAATACTGCATGGATTCCGGATTCAGCAGCTTCACATTTTCCTGGGTTCCTGCCGCCTTGATCTCATGTACATAAGGCGGCACGCCTCCATCCTCACTTTCCTGGAACAGCGGATGCTTAAATGTATTATATTTTTTATCTATGATCGGGTCACAGCCACGGATCAGAATAATACACTGGTCATTAGGGAGCTTGCGGACTTCATCCGAAGTCAGCAGTTCTTTGCCACATTGTCAAGTGAAGAATTCATTCTTTTTGCTTTTTCATACACGGAATCTTGTAGATGTTCTATAAATGTGATAAACTGAACGCAGTAACAAATCGGAATTTGAGGAAAACGGAGGTTTCTTTTATGTGGGGATTATATCTCGACAGTAAAGCTTTTGAAGATGGACTATTTCATGCAGTCGTTCAATACAAGATAGACAATAGTAAAGCCTTAGTTATATCTCCCAAAGCTAATTATGAGTTGGATATAAAAGAAATTATGGAGCTGCCTGCACCTCCCCGATTTGTTTATGGGGAAAAGGTTTCGCCTTGCAACCATCCTGATATAACAGGTGTGATTGTAAGGATTCACTGGCATTTCAAACGTAATTGCTATTTTTACATCATTAGCGTCAATGAGAAAACGAGAAGCAAACGATACTTTGATGATGATTTGATTTCTGCGGTATAAATTCCCATTTGTCGGGAAGTCGCAGAGAACATAAAATGATGATTTGCAGGAGGAAGATATGGTCTGTATGAAAAAAATAGCTGTCCTCTCCGACATACACGGTAATTACATAGCGTTCCAAAAGTGCCTGGAATATGTTTTGGGTATGGGAATCCGCGCATTTATTTTTCTGGGGGATTATTTGGGGGAATTTCCCTACCCGCAAAAAACGATGGAAATTCTGTATTCTTTGAAAGAAAAATACACCTGCTTTTTCCTGCAAGGAAATAAAGAAGACTACTGGATCAGCCGGAAATACGATAAAAATTGCGTATGGAAAAACGGAAATTCAACGGTAGGCGCAATGAAGTATTGCTATAAAAACCTGACGGATAAGGATATTGGTTTCTTTGAAAGTCTTCCACTCTGCCGTGAAATCACATTTGACGGGGCAGGCTCAATCCTGGCGTGCCATGGTTCGCCGGATAAGAATAATGAAAAAATGTTTCCAGATGGTGAAAATACAAAAGGAATTATGGAAAGGTGTGCAGGGCAGTATATTCTATGCGGGCATACCCATGTTCAGGGAAGCTTTTCCCATAAAGGAAAGATTTTGTTAAATCCCGGCTCGGTAGGTGCTTCTTTATATAGCGGGGGAAAAGCCCAGTTTATGATTCTGTACCAGAAGGGGGAAGAATGGGGGCATCAGTTTATAAGCCTTGATTACGATAAGAAAAAAGTGATAAAGGAAATGGAAGAATCGGGGCTTTGGGATGCGGCACCGTACTGGTGTCGGGTGACAAAATACGGGATGCTTGCAGGGGAGATTTCCCATGGAACGGTATTGAGCAGGGCAATGGAGCTTTGCAGGGAAGAAACCGGGAAATGCGACTGGTACAATATCCCCGAAATATATTGGGAAGAAGCCGTTCAGGAGCTTTTGGGATGCTAAAATTTGTTGCAAAATAGATAAATCGGAATTTGGGAGATAATAGAATGATATTGTTGATTGTTGATACTCAAAATTTAATTATGACTAATGACTTATACGAATTTGAGATTTTTGTATATCGTATTAAAACACTAATCAAAGAGGCGCGCAATAATGGTATAGAAGTTATTTATGTTAGACATGATGATGGTGCTGGACAGAAATTAACGAAAGGCGCATTAGGCTATGAAATATACGAAGAATTTCAGCCAATGCCAAATGAGCGTATTTTTGATAAAAATGTAAACAGTGCTTTCAAAGATACGGGGTTGTTGGACTACCTGCATGAAAAAGATGAAGATACAATTATTATTGTAGGGCTGCAAACAGATTATTGTATAGATGCAACAGTGAAATGTGGTTTTGAGCATGGACTTAAAATGATTGTTCCAGCAAATACAAACAGTACGCTTGATAATGCGTATATGACAGCAGAAAAATCTTATAGATATTATAATGAGTTCATGTGGAATGGAAGATACGCAGAATGTATTTCATTTGAAAAAACTCTTGAATTGATGAATAGATAAATTTCAGTTTATTCTGGAAGCCGGAGAATAGAGAACCGGCTTCTTTTTCCTATGCAGGCAAAAGAAAACCCTTCCCCCGGAAAGAGAGAAGGGCATTGCCGTTATTCTGTTACCGCCGGTATCTCCCCGACAAAGTTATAAATGATTTTGATTTCCTGAAATTTCTCCCCGCCAACCTTTTTCACCTCCCCCACCAGAATCCGGCTGATAAGGCGGTTTAAGATACCCTCGTCCAATTCCTGTATCGTGGCATACTGCCGGATTTCCCGGATAAAGGTACGGACATCACTTTCCTGCTCATTGGAACGGCGCAAGGAGAGGGTCAATTTTTTTAGCTGCTTCTGGTTTTTCTCCTGTTCCCGCTCCATCGCCGCCGTCAGCTTCACAAACCGCTGCTCTGACAGGATTCCCTTCGCCTTGTCGGTATACAGGTTCAAAAACATATCGTCAATCTCCCGGTTCCTTGCTTCCAGCCGTTCCCGCTCCTTCTCCATCTCCGAAGCGTCCGCCAGATACCGCCGCTCCATGCGGCTGCTAATCCGCTGGTAGAACGATTCCACGTCTTTAAGCGCCATTGCCGCAAGTTCCTGAATGTCCTTCAACACAAGATTGTACAAATCCCTGGCTTCCACCTTATGGCTGGTGCAGGCGTTCTTCCCCAGCCGGTTATACGTCTGGCAGATATAATACGCCTTGTCTATCGGCTTCCGTTCCTCGCCGGTAAAGCGGTTCTTCCCGGTTCTGCCCACTTTCTCATAGCGTACCTGCATGGACTTCCCACAGGTGGCACAGTAGATAATGCCATGGAACAGGTTATAGAAGGGGCAGGCGTTCCCCTCCATGATGGGAGGGCGGCGGTCAATCAGTTCCTGCACCTTCTCCCAGTCCTCCGGGCTTACGATGGCTTCATGGCAGCCTTCAAGGACTTCCCATTCCTCACGGGGGATGATGTCATAGGTGTTGGAGCGGATTCCTTTCTGGTGCGTCCGGCAGACAAGATGTGCGCCTTTGTAAAACGGGTTCCGCAGGATATGGCTAATCCGTGCGCTCCCCCATGAATAATAATTCACGTCACATTCCGTATTGCTTTTTACCCGTGTGATGGGGATTTTATCCTCCATCAGTTGTTTAGCTATCCGCATACACCCCCAGCCATTTAAGGCAAGGTCATAGATTTTACGGATAGTCGGCGCAGTGTCCGGGTCAAGGATAAGGTGTCCCCTTTCCTCCGGGTCACGCATCAAGCCAAGGGGCGGCTGCCCGCCGCCAAACTTCCCCTGGCGGGAGCGTGTCATGCGCCCGGCAAGCACTTTCTTTGAAATATCCCGGCTGTACATATCATTCAGGATATTTTTAAACGGCGTAATGTCCATTTCCTGCCTTGTCAGGCTGTCCACGCCGTCCGTGACCGCTATATACCTTACATTGTGTTTCGGGAAAAAGATTTCGATATAACTGCCCGCTTCAATATAGTTCCT
>QXWX01000418.1 GCA_009911175.1 Lachnospiraceae bacterium
GCTGCCTCCTCCTTCATCGGCACCCGCCTCGCCGACGTCCACCCCGGCTCGGCCCGCGTCCAGGCCCGCTTCGGATTCGGAAAGAAGAAGGCCCCGCCAAAGAAGGCCGCCTCCAAAGGCTTCATCACCGACCGACCGCTGTGGTTCCCCGGCGCCAAGGCGCCGGAATATCTCGACGGCTCGCTCGTCGGCGACTACGGCTTCGACCCCTTCGGCCTCGGAAAGCCCGTTGAGTACTTGCAGTTCGATTTGGACTCGCTCGATCAGAATTTGGCCAAGAACGAATTCGGAGCTGTGATCGGAACCAGAACCGAGAGCAGCGACGTCAAATCGACCCCTTTCCAACCTTATAGTGAGGTTTTTGGGCTGCAGAGGTTTAGGGAATGCGAGCTCATCCACGGCAGGTGGGCCATGCTCGCCACTCTCGGCGCTCTAACCGTCGAGTGGCTCACCGGCATCACATGGCAGGATGCCGGAAAGGTTGAGCTAGTCGAGGGATCGTCATACCTCGGGCAGCCACTCCCATTCTCCATATCCACATTGATTTGGATCGAGGTGCT
>QXWX01000419.1 GCA_009911175.1 Lachnospiraceae bacterium
TACGTTTATGTGTGGCATGCTCTAGCGGGTTACTGGGGTGGCGTGCAGCCTGCAGGTCCAGGTTTGGAACACTATGACAGTGCTTTGGCATATCCTGTGCAGTCTCCTGGTGTAACGGGGAACCAACCAGACATTGTCATGGATAGTCTTGCTGTGCATGGGTTGGGACTTGTGCACCCTAAGAAAGTCTTCAATTTCTACAATGAGCTTCATGCCTATTTGGCTTCCTGTGGAGTAGATGGAGTTAAAGTTGATGTGCAGAACATCATTGAGACACTCGGTGCTGGCTATGGAGGCAGAGTATCTCTCACCCGTAGCTACCAACAGGCCCTCGAAGCTTCCATTGCACGCAACTTTGCTGACAATGGATGCATTTCTTGCATGTGCCACAACACTGATGGAATCTACAGTACCAGACAGACTGCTGTTGTTAGAGCTTCTGACGATTACTATCCCCGTGATCCTGCTTCCCACACCATCCACATTTCTTCAGTAGCTTATAATACTGTGTTCTTAGGAGAGTTTATGCAACCTGATTGGGATATGTTTCACAGCCTGCA
>QXWX01000420.1 GCA_009911175.1 Lachnospiraceae bacterium
CCGGAACCATAATTCTTTTCATTAAAAACTCTTGAGCTTTCAAAAAGAAAAGCCAATAGATCAAACAGGTCAAAAACAGCATATAGAAACGACGAACACAACGATTACACATCAAACTTAAAATAACCAGATCCCGATAAATCTACACTAAATTTCTAACTTCACCACTTTCCTTCAGATTCACCACCACCACGTGAATACCTAGATCCACCATCACCGCCACCATATCCACCATCACGACGGCCACCACCATATCCTCCTTCACGACGGTCACCACCGTAACCACCACCGCCTCCACCATATCC
Organism: Lachnospiraceae bacterium; assembly: GCA_009911175.1. The sequence continues at coordinate 306 of QXWX01000420.1, forward strand.
ACCTTCACGACGACCACCGCCATATCCACCACCACCGCCTTCACGACGACCTCCACCGTATCCTCCGCCACCACCGCCGCCACCACTGCGAGATTGAGCCTCATTAACGGTGATGTTACGTCCGTCAAGACTTTGGCCGTTCATCCCTTCAATTGCGTCTCTTAAGGATTGCTCTTCCTTGAATGTTACAAATCCAAATCCTCTTGATCTCCCTGTCTCCCTATCATTAATGATCTGACAACAATATAAAC
>QXWX01000421.1 GCA_009911175.1 Lachnospiraceae bacterium
TAACAATACTTTCTCTTTCACTCGGCGGAGTATTGGTTGTATTGATTTCGACAATGTTAGTTTCCTATGATGGCGTTTCAGAGGCGCGAGGCAGGGCTTTTCCTGTCGGTGAATTTAACATCCAGCTCAACGCAAATCAATCGTGGGACACTGCCGGTATTTCTTTGTCTGGATTACAGCAAAAGAATTTTCTAAATGCCGATTTTGTAAATGCGGTAGAATCTATTGATGGCGTTACAGGAATCAAGCGCTGGTATTACACAGACGCAGAATATCTTGTAAATGGCAATTCTGGAAAATGGATTCAGGGCTTTTGCCGGGATGAGCAGCAGAATTTGGAGAAAGAGCGAATTGCGGGAACGATTGATTATGATGAACTGGTGGCAGGCAATGGAATTGTCTTGCTTCAAGAGCGTGCCGATCTCTATGATATTGAGGCTTCGCTGGGTGATACCGTCGAAGTGGACTATAAAACCGAATCCGGGCAAATTCGCACAAAGACCTATACAGTCATGGGCATTGTAAACGAATATTCTTACTCCGGCTTCTCAA
>QXWX01000422.1 GCA_009911175.1 Lachnospiraceae bacterium
ATCCCCGTTTCATTTTTTGCGCGTTCTATTAACAGTCGATTCTCTCTGATCAGCGCTTCCCGCTTCAATATATCGTTTATCAAATGAAAAACCATCAAGTTCATCACAAGCAGCCCAAATGCTATGCAAAGCAGGATATTTTTTTGACTGCTGCTTTTTGGTATTTCAAAATTGGTTAAAAGCGCAATCAATACGACAATTGTAAACGCCGGAAACACAGTAAATCTGGCCCATTCCATTGCTGTCAGCATCTCAGAAGACTTTTTTACTCCATACCTTCGCAGCAGCATGATAAAACAGATCAACAGCATCTGGCTCAATATGCCAATCATCAAATTTATCAGCGGTTCATTCAACCGTTCTATGGTAATGGCAGAAAAGCACTTAGAAATCACAATGACAGCAATATAATCAATCACAAAGCAGATTCCCTGATACAGTATGACCAATATTGCTATTTTTGTAATTCTCTGCCGAAAGATGCCCCACATAAAAAGGATTCCCAGCATCATAATCACAATCTCTTTCAAAACAATATTACTGTCCAGCATC
>QXWX01000423.1 GCA_009911175.1 Lachnospiraceae bacterium
ATCCCCGTTTCATTTTTTGCGCGTTCTATTAACAGTCGATTCTCTCTGATCAGCGCTTCCCGCTTCAATATATCGTTAATCAAATGAAAAACCATCAAGTTCATCACAAGCAGTCCAAATGCTATGCAAAGCAGGATATTTTTTTGACTGCTGCTTTTTGGTATTTCAAAATTGGTTAAAAGCGCAATCAATACGACAATTGTAAACGCCGGAAACACAGTAAATCTGGCCCATTCCATTGCTGTCAGCATCTCAGAAGATTTTTTTACTCCATACCTTCGCAGCAGCATGATAAAACAGATCAACAGCATCTGGCTCAATATGCCAATCATAAAATTTATCAGCGGTTCATTCAACCGTTCTATGGTAATGGCAGAAAAACACTTAGAAATCACAATGACAGCAATATAATCAATCACAAAGCAGATTCCCTGGTACAGTATGACCAATATTGCTATTTTTGTAATTCTCTGCTGAAAGATGCCCCACATAAAAAGGATTCCCAGCATCATAATCACAATCTCTTTCAAAACAATATTACTGTCCAGCATC
>QXWX01000424.1 GCA_009911175.1 Lachnospiraceae bacterium
ATCAAAAGACACGCCGGCGGTGCGGATCGTGCTCACAAAGAAAGATTTCGGGACATATTGGCCGGAACGGGAGGAATGGACACGGCAGAAAGTGAAAATAGACAGTTACTATGGGGGACTGATATGGGCAGAACGATCAGACACCTGGCGGGCAGAGAAAGAAAACGTCCTGCAGAGTACGGAGGATCTGGAAAGGATCAAAAAATTCTGCAAGGCTACCGTCTACAATGAGGCACACTGGTGGCAATACATATACAGGCATGAGGACGGTATTGTGATAACGGACAGACGGAACAGAGAGCACAGAAAATATCTACGCCGTCAGGAGGCACTGGCAGACAGAATGGCACATACTGGGGAACTGCCGGAGAAAATGATTCTGGAAAGAGCAGATAGAGTGTATTTCCAAGAAGAGCATTACCTGTATTACAAAAAGCATGGCAGTTGGGCAAAGATAGCCTGCAGCAAATGCGGAGGAGTAACAGACGCGAGATGGAGAAGCGGGATCTCCTATGAAAGCCAGTTCCAGAGATGGACGGA
>QXWX01000425.1 GCA_009911175.1 Lachnospiraceae bacterium
AGAAAAAAGCAATGGCCGCCATCTCCGCCGCCGTCGCCATCCCATCGTTCACCGGCCTCAAGGCTGCAGGCGCCTCCGCCGCCAAGCCCGCCGTCTCCGTCCGCATGGCCGCCCCCAAGCTGGCCGTGAAGGCCTCCTTGAAGGACTTCGGCGTGGCGGTCGCCGCCACCGCCGCCTCCGCGATCATCGCGAGCAATGCGTTGGCCCTCGACGTCACTCTTGGCAGCGACGACGGCGCGCTCGTTTTCATCCCACAAAACTTCGAGATTGCTTCCGGTGAGAAGATCGTGTTCAAGAACAACGCCGGCTTCCCCCACAACGTTGTTTTCGACGAGGACGAGGTTCCCGCCGGCGTCGACGTCGCCAAGATTTCGATGTCGGAGGAAGACCTCCTCAACGCCAAGGGAGAGACCTACGCCGTCACCTTGACTGCTCCGGGCACTTACTCTTTCTACTGCTCTCCTCACCAAGGAGCTGGCATGGTCGGAAAAGTAACTGTCAAATAGACTCTCTCTCTCTCTCTCTCTCTCTCTCTCTC
>QXWX01000426.1 GCA_009911175.1 Lachnospiraceae bacterium
AGGCACTTCACGGCGAAATCCCTTTTCTCCTGCGGGGCTTTCCGTTCCGGCGAAGCCAGCCACTTTTTGTAATCCTCCACCGCCCGGATGTCCTCCTTCTGCGTTTCCGCCCGGACGGTATCCGCCACAACTTCGCAGGCTTTCTCATAAGCCGTGTCCGCCACTTCCTCCACCAGCGATTCCATGTCCGCAATCTTCATGGTGACAGTGGCAAGTGCCGCCTGCTTTTCCGAAAGTTCCCGCCCTTTTTCCGCAATCAGCCCCTCCTGCTTTTCCAGTTCCTTTTCTTTTTCTGAAACGGCTTTTGCGGCTTTATCAAACTTCTTTTCCTGCTCCGCTATGGCTACGGTGTTTTTCGTCAAGGCTTCCCCCTGTGCGGAGAGTATTTTCTTCTGTTTTTCAATGATGAAGTCCTGCTTTTCCAGATAATCCCGCCCGCCGTAGGACGGCTCTGCCTGCAAGTGAAGGTTATGTGCGGCGCAGATACGGAAAAGCATCTTCCGGCACTCCGCATCAAAAGTCTGCTTGCGGTTGTTGT
>QXWX01000427.1 GCA_009911175.1 Lachnospiraceae bacterium
GACATGGGGCCGCCCATAAGCAAGGAATGCCAACTCGTTTCCTTCCACACCGTCTCCAAAGGTTACTGGGGTGAATGTGGTCAACGTGGTGGATACTTCGAGATGACCAACATTTCTCCAAAGTCAGTAGAGGAAATCTACAAGGTTGCTTCCATCGCACTCAGTCCAAATGTCCCTGCACAGATATTTATGGGACTGATGGTGAACCCTCTTAAACCTGGAGATATATCTTATGATCAATTCGTGAGAGAGAGCAAGGGAATTCTGGAGTCACTGAGGAGGAGAGCACGC
>QXWX01000428.1 GCA_009911175.1 Lachnospiraceae bacterium
TGGATTTAACAGCTGTAGAAACGTTGTTTGTAACTTCACTGAAGGTGCGATGTATTCTTTCCCACAAATACGGCTACCACCAAAGGCCATCGAGGCTGCCAAACAGGCAGGGAAAGTTGCTGATGTTTTCTACTGCCTGAAGCTTCTGGAAGCCACAGGAATTTCCACTGTCCCAGGATCTGGCTTTGGACAAAAGGAAGGGGTGTTCCATCTGAGAACCACCATCTTACCGGCTGAGGAAGAC
>QXWX01000049.1 GCA_009911175.1 Lachnospiraceae bacterium
AGTCGGATGTTGTAAATAGAACCTATAAAATATTGAACTAATTTAAGCACCTGTGTATGCAGGTGCTTAAATTGTCAAATAATTACTCAGAAATTTTATCTACACCCCCTCGGATTGAAAAGGGAATGCAGGAGGACAGATAAAAAGAGGAACGCTGTACAGCCGGGAAGTATCCCACGGTTTGGCGTTCTCCTTTTTATACCCAAGGGCATCCCATCACGGCCATGCGGCCGTTTCACGAGGTATATCCAAGGGCGTCCCATCATGGCCATACAGCCGTTTCACAGGGGATGCCCTTGTGTATATTCCCTGCAAAATTCCAGAAATTTCCCGGCGGCCTGGCTGCGCCGTTTGATATCGACTTTCCGGAAAATGTTGTAGATATGCGTTTTGGTGGTGGACTGGGAAATGACGGCTTTTTCGCAGATCTCCGCGTTGTCCGCCCCTTCCATCAGATAACGGAAAATCTCCATTTCCCGCGGGGTCAGCTTATACTGTTTCGCAAATAAAGCTTCCAGATCCGCTTCGGATAAAACAGACATGGAATTTTCCTTTTTCCGGCTGCGGGAAACACAAAGCAGATGCCAGATTGCAAAAAATATCGCAATTCCGCTGATGATTTCTATGAATACGATCCGAACACCGGATCTGTTCCCAAAATAGAACGAATATGAACAGCCAAAGCAGAGAAACGACCAAAGTACCACAGACGATTTGAGGAGCATACATATTGCAGGGGAAAGATTGCTCTCGGTACGTTCTGCGTATCGAAAACTAAGATAGATCATCCAAATATGGGGCAGGAAATTGATTGTAATTAGACAGACGGATGCCCACTGCGGTATTGCAGTAAAAAACAGCAAAAAAGTAACTCCGAGCCGAAAGAAGCTGTAAAGTGCCATCAGACCGCGCTCTTTTTTGGAAGGCAGGACATGGAGAAGGCAGGCGAGGATCATACGGTAGCAGATTAAAAGTATCATATTGAGTACCAGAAGGAAAACTCTGTTGAATATTGGGAACTCCTGATATAACACAGGAAGCGCTTTTATAAATTCGAGGGAGGAATAATAAAGCTCATCCACCAGATAAACTGAAAACAGCAGAGCCAGCCAGAGATGCAGCCGCTCTTTTTTTTGAACGAAAAGTTGGAAGTATAAGAACATCAGGAGACCGTAGATCAGAACCAATATGATATTATAAAAATATAAAAAATAATCCATGATGCGCCCTCTCTTTAGTAAAAACATATCCTACATACAATGATATCTGAAACCAGGGGGATTGTAAAGCCGTTTTTTAATGCGGAAATATCTGGAATATATTGAGATTAGTCCATCGACGATCTTTTATAGTGCTGCAGGGTCGGCCTGGCGATAAGTATGAGAAAAAGTCATACCGGATTTCATACATTTTCTCGATTCATAAATACTCATTTTCTTTGTATACTGACTTCATCAATTCGGTGACAGAAGAGATCCGGAAACGAACAAAATTAAATCAGGAGGAACAGACAATGAAAAAGAAACATGTACTTCGGCTATTGGCCGCAGCAGTCACAATGGGCATGCTGGCAGGAACCGTTTCATGCGGAAACGCAGGCCAGAACGACAGTCAGGAAAGCTCTCAGGCAGAGAAAGAAAAAACGGAAGAATCGGAACAGGAGAGCGGGGATGGAGAAGAATCGGACATGGTATTTCGCGGCGGAACAATCCTTACTATGTTGTCGGAGGACGATATGGACAATTCTGCCGTTGCAGTGAAGGATGGCGAGATAGTTTATGTCGGAGATGAGGAAGGTATAGAAAAATATATCTCCGATGAGACAGAAGTGATCGATCTGGATGGACAGACATTGATGCCGGGCTTTATTGACGGGCATATCCATGAGCCGGGCAATTTCCTGACAGAAAACACGACCCTAATTCTGCCGGAAGGAAATCCGGATCTGAATGTGTACAAGAAAGCAATCCAGGAATTTATAGACGACAATCCGGATTTCCCGATTTATCAGGTGGCAAGTATGGATTTACAGGCATTTCCGAATAACATTCCTGAGAACAGTTGGATGGAAGAACTGGATACAGATAAACCTGTCGTGTTATCAGATACCTCCAAGCATGGCAGGCTGGCAAATAAGATCGCGATTGAAATGGCAGGCATTACAAAAGACAGTACGCCTCCGGACGGCGGAAAGGTTTTCCTGGATGAAAACGGAGAACTGACAGGGTATTTTTCGGATGCGGCAAGCATGTTGGATTCTCTGCCAACCATCGAGTATACGAAAGAGCAGATTAAGGAAGCTTATGATATGTTCCAGAAGCTGGCAAACAGCTACGGGCTGACGGCGATTGATTCCGGCGGTGCGGACGACAATTACGCAGTAGTAAGTGATATGGAAAAGGATGGGGAACTGACACTGCGCATCAATACCACATCATGGGCAGGACAGCCCTTGGGAACAGAAGAAGCGGAACGTTTGATCAAATTACTGGATGATTACCAGAAATATGCCTCTGATTTTATGCGCGTCTGCCAGGTAAAATTCTCTCTGGACGGCGTACCCGAAGGTGCCACCTCCGCACTGTTGGAGCCTTATACAAAGGAAGCCGGTCAGGAAGAGGGCTATGCGGGAACCCAGAAGGCCACGGAAGAGGACCTCACATTATTTGTCACCGCAATGAACGCGGCCGGCTACAGTGTGGAAACCCACGCCATGGGAGACGCTTCCGTACAGCGCAGCATGAATGCGTTTGAGGCTGCGGCAGAGACCAACGGGGGAACACCGGACGGCGTGATCAACAAGATTGCCCATGTGAACCTGCTGACAACAGAGGACATGACCCGCATGGCAGACGAGGGTGTGATTGCGGCCATGCAGCCGCTGTGGTTTTACTATGATCCGTTTTTCTCCGCCCAGGAAGAAAGCAACCTGGGAAAAGAGCGTTTTGAGCAGGAATATCACATTCGGGACATGATTGATGAGGGCGTCATCATTACAGGCTCCAACGATTACCCGGTGACCGCAGACTTTGCGCCGCTCCACGCCATTGAGGCAGGGGCAACCCAGCAGTCACCTTATGAAGGCGAAGACGACGATCCGGCATACATCCGCAATCCCGAGCAGAGCGCGACGGTCTATGAAATGCTGCAGATGTATACGGTCAACGCGGCATACGGGGCGCATATGGACGATATTGTGGGAACGGTTGAGGAAGGAAAGAAAGCAGATTTCGTCATTCTGGGAGACAATCCTCTGACCTGCGATGTAAAGGCAATTTCGGACATCACCGTGGAATATACGATATCCGACGGACGCATCGTATATCAGAAATAAAACGTTCGGCATCTTAAGAAGGCATAACAAAAAAGACAGCCTGCAGTAAGAAAACTTACGCAGTCTGTCTTTTTTGTTACGATTCACAGTCGGATAAATACTGCCGGTCAGATTCATCAAGCGCAGCTTGCAAGAAGCTGATTGTCAGTTTTTATCTGACTGGAATCAGTCATTTTTTTATTCACAACACACAGCAATTATAAAATGATCCTAGCGTATATTCTTCAACTTGAAGGAACGCATCAGATTCTTCAGCAGGCTTGCCTGAGACGACAATTCCTCGCTGGCAGCGGCACACTGCTCGCTGGTGGCGGAATTGGTCTGCACTACGGAAGAGATCTGGTCGATTCCGTCGGTAACCTGAGAGAGGGCAGAAGTTTGATTCTCTACAGCATCCACCACGATGGACATCTGGTCGGTCACATGTCCCGCGCTCTGGCTGGTCTGATCCAGCGCCTCTGTTACCTTATTTACGATATTGCCGCCTTCCGTGACAGCAATGATAGAGCTTTCGATCAGTTCCTTGGTGGCCTTGGCAGCCTTATCCGACTTGGATGCCAGATTGCCGACCTCATCTGCTACAACGGCAAAGCCCTTGCCTGCGGAGCCTGCGCGGGCAGCCTCAACAGCAGCGTTCAAAGCAAGAATATTGATCTGGAATGCAATATCCTCAATGGTGGCGATGATCGTACCGATCTTCTTAGAAGAATCGGAAATATTTTTCATGGCTACATTCAATTCATCCACAAAGCCGATGCTGACTCCCAGATGGGAACCTGCTTCGTTGACATACTCGCCGGCCTTCTCGGCAGCCTCTGCGGTCTGCTTGGCGTTCTGGGAAATCTCTGCCATAGTCGCGGAAATCTCCTCAATGGAGCTGGCCTGCTCGGTAGCGCCCTGAGCCAGAGCCTGGGAACTGCTGGAAACCTGCTCCGCCCCGGAAGAAACCTGTTCCGCGCTGGTGGAAATCTGTCCCATTGTATGGTTGAGCGCAGACTGGATTTTGTCCAGGGATTTTTTGATGGACTGGAAATCACCCAGATAATCCTGTGTAGCGCCCTGGGTCATATTTCCGCCGGCCATTGCTTCGAGCACATCGGAAATCTCCCCAATATAGGACCGCAGCCGGCCGAATGTGTCCTCAAACATCTGCGCCAGTGTGCCGATCTCGTCATTGGAAGAAATGTCGATCCGGATGTCCTCATTGTCCGCCAGCCCCAGATCTCCCTGTTCCAGCCGTCCGGCGGCGCTGGTGATCTTGCCCAGCGGATTGGATACACGTTTCTTCATGTAACCGGTCAGGAACATAATACAGATACCGATTACAACCGCACTGACCAGGATTGACAGGACAACCACGAGAATGACCTCCTGCTTGGCATCTTCCCTGGAAATACCTGCAAAGATCAGCCCGTTGATCTTTCCGTCGTCCCCTTTGGTGGGAACATAGGAACACAGAAAGCTGGCTCCCTGGATTTCCGATTCGCCTACATATGTATCTCCCTGCTGGAGTACGATCTTATTCAGATCAGAAGAGAGCTGGGTACCTACCACCCGCTGCCCGTCCTGGGTCACGGTCGTGTAAGCACGTGTATCGCCTTCAAAAATAGTAAATTCACAGCCCATGCGGTTTTTTAATTCATCCAGAAGCTGATTGGGGTCGTCGCCCTCGGACAGCTTGTCGAGTTCATAGGCCAGCATATTTGTACCGTTGGTACAGCGATCTGTCTGCATCTTTGTGACCAGAGAGTTGTACATAAACACACACACCAACATGACCACTGCAATAGAAATCGCCTGCATGATGATGACGACTCTGCCGACTTTTGCTCCGATCCGTTTGTATTTTCCTTTTAGTTTGCCCTCTGGAACATGCATATCATCCATCAGTTCATCCTCCCTATGTTTCAAAATAATCTTCGCATAAAGCGTCTTATTTTCCTATTGTAGCATAGATTGAAGACGAAGGAAAGACTATTTTTTCCGGAATGTGGTTTCAATATTCTGTAAAATTTTACCATGCATGATCCAAAGCTTGAACCAAGGAATAAAGAAGTCGAACCAATTTAGCATTGATGAATTACTATTTGCTGACACATGACCATCCGCCGCTGATTATCTACGAGGAGAAGGCTTGGCAGACTTGTAAAAGGGATGTAACAGGATCAGATATGCGGGCAGAAAGTCAGGGGGAAGCACGTGTGCTGAAGCCGGAGATTGAGCTGGACCAGATGTATAACCCGTCAGCAGACGTTGCAGATAAGGAAGCGAAGCTTGCCGAACTGGAGGCCCCTTGCCATCAGCCGGCTATCCGGATTCGTTTGACTCGTCCCTCTGATATTCCAGTATGTCTCCCGGCTGGCAGTCCAGCACATCGCAGATCTTATCCAGTGTAAGGTCAGCCGATTCCTTCGGCTTCTGATCCAACCGCAATCATTACGGAGCAGGACTCTTTTCTCGCCGTGATCGAATTTGATATGCTGGCATATAAAAAACGCACAAGTTCCCGGGCGGTTAAAAAAACGCTAAGTATAACGGAATGGCTAAATGAAGCAGCGATAGCAATGGATTTGAATTTTTCTCAGATCCTTCAGGAAGCTCTTATTTCCAAAATAAAGGTATGAAAAATCTGCAGATCATTGAGAAAGACTGACCATTGACGGAAAACAATATAAAAGAACAGAAAAAAATCACATCCCCTGCCTGAACCGAATCCCAGGCAGGGGATGTTTGATGCCCTTCTAAATCGTCACACTGTCCTTTACTTTACCGGAAATGCCTCATCATTTACAACAATCTCCTGGATCTCATTGATATCTACAATACGGTTGAAAGCCGTCATATACCAGGTTTGCGGATCGCCCACGCCTCCCAGTACATAGCCGCTGTTTTCGATATGGTTTTCCGCGTCGCTGATCACATAGCTGCTGCCGTCCTGAAAACGGATCTCCAGGTGAGTGAGGTTTACAGGATCATAGGCATCTGCCTCCGACAGGCCGAGTCCCTTCGACAGATCCACACCGAGGGAAATCGGGGAATAGGTGATATAGCCTTCCAGCTTCTGGACCGGAATTGCAGGCTGATCGGTCAGCACGATGTCTTCCACCTCAGTTTTGGCATAGAACTCCTCCATTTTCTGGCTCCATTCTTCCTCCGTCCATTCGTCTTTTTTGACCGACACCTCTTTCAGAGAACCCGGATACTTTGCAATGGAAAGCATCGGGAACACCCCGTCCGGAAGCTGATTGCTCCAAAGAAGATAAGCGGTGCAGCACATCTTGTCCGCTGTGCTCTTCTCCGTATCCACGTAAATATTGCTGCCGCCGAAGATGTCGCCGGTGGTTCCGAAGGAGAAGCCGTAGTTTATGTCCTCTGCAAAATAGGCGCCCTTCCGTACATTGGTGTCAGCATCCCCGATCATCATGGTAACGCCGCCTGAGCGTTCCAGTGTAAATGTAATGACAGCTCCGTTCTTGTCATAGACCATATTTTCGACGGTCAGGGTATGGTCGCCCAGCTTCTTTACGATCGGCTCGCTGATGCACCCGCCTCCGGTCAGGTTCTGCGCCTGCTGCGGATCCACGGAAACAAATTCCCTGGAAGGGATGGTGACATCGGCCATCTTTGGAGTTCCATCCTCATTCGTTTTTCCGGTATCGACCTCTGTCTCGATCACAGGCGTTGATTTTTTCGTGCTGTTCCCGAACATGGCGTCAAAGAAATCCAGATTCGTGGCCGCATAGACGGCTCCCGGCACTGCAAGGCAGGCGGCCACTGCAATGGTAGCCGCGGCATAGGAAAATCTCCGGCGGCGGGGCGGGCGCTGGCTGCGTTTCTGTTCTGCTCTCAGCATTTTGTAAGTGTCCTGGATCCTTTTGTTGACCGTATCCGATACCTGGATATCCTGGCTTAAAATCCCTCTCATTTCTTTTTCAGAAAATCCCATAGTCTGTCCTCCTTAAAATCTGTTTAACATGATAAAACCTGTTTCAGCTTTTTCCGGCCCCTCTGGAGCCTGCTCTTTACCGTATTTTCATTCCATCCCAGGAGCTCCGCGATCTCACGCGCGTTGAAGCATTCCCCATAATATAGAAGGAATATGGTCCGATCCTTCTCCGGAAGCTCCCGGATCAGCTCATAAAATTCATAGTCACTTTCCAGAAATGTTCCGGTCTGCTCTTCAGCCTGCTCCATGGAAACGACCCGTTTCTGCTGACGAACCACATCGGTACAGTGATTGATCAGGATCCGGATCAGCCATGTCTTAAAATAGGAAACGGTCTTCAGCTCTCCGATGTGTTCATAGGCGGAAAGAATCGTGCCCTGTATGACATCCGCAACGTCCTCCTCATTTTTTAAATAGGTCTTGGCTACTTTGTAGAGCGCGGTCTTGTACTCCTCGATCAGTTGGATAAATGCGTCCGTATCGTGTTTCTGCGCTCTTTTTATCAACAGCATGTTCAAAAGTGTTCACCTCGATTCCTTTGTTTTGTTGTTTTCTACTTATTAGACGGAGAAGTGTGCCGTTTGGGTGCAGGGAAATTCATTTTTTTAGGTGAGTTGAGAGGGGACGCTCCGCCAAAGAGAATGGTGCGGCTAATGGTCTGCCCCCCCCTCTGTTTTTGGAGAACCCTAACCAATTTGACACGCTTGAAAAAAGCAGTTTTTTGAGTATAATGAAATTGTGGCAGGGGTGCGGATGTGACAATCTCACTGCCATACATTCATGAAGAAAGGCGGTGTATGCCGTTGAAAGCAGATACAGTTACAAAGGATTATGTAAAAGATGCGGGCGTATTTGCCGACATTTTTAATTACTATATTTACGGCGGGCGGCAGGTAATCCTGCCGGAGCAGCTTACGGAGCGTGATTCCACTAAAATTGCGCTGCCATATGGTGCGGATGGCGCTGTAGTTCCCGTCCAGAAATTCCGTGATGTACAGAAGTTGTATGTTGCAATGACAGACGGGAAAATGGAATATGTCCTTTACGGTGCGGAGAATCAGGCTGAAATCCATTATGCTATGCCTGTGAAGAACAATCTCTATGATGCGCTGGAATACGCAAGGCAGGTGAAAGAGGCGGCAAAGTCGCACAGGAATGAAATGAAGCGGAAAAAGGAGCAGGGGGAAATATCTGCCAAAGAAGGCGGAAAACACTAAGCGCAGGTGAATTCTTAAGCGGTTTCTGGATGGAGGACAGACTGATACCTTCCATCACGGTGACTATATTTTTCGGTTCGGAAGAGTGGGATGGACCGTTAAGCCTGTTTGATATGATGGACGTGTCAGACCCAGATGTGCTTGCCTGCATGGACAATTACCATGTGCGGTTGATTGCGCCGGCGCAGATGCCGGACAAGGAGATTATGAAATTCCAGTCCAGCCTGCGTGAGGTCATGCTGTTCATCAAGTATTCGAAAGACAAGAAAAATTTAAGCAGGGTATTGGCAGCCAATGAAAAGCGTTTCCGGGAAGTGGAGCGCAGGGCGGCAGATGTGATTGAGGCAATTACAAATTCAGGCATAAAATATGATGAAGAAGACGAGGTGGTTAATGTGTGTCAGGCGATTCAGGAAATGAGGAAAGAGGAAAGGCAGATAGGAGAATTAAATAAGGCCAAGGAAGCCGCCAGAAATTTTTATAACCTTGGGATTGATGTCGAAAAGATTGCTCAAGGTGTAGGGTATGCAGTGGAAACTGTAAAGGAGTGGCTTGGACTTGAATCATAATGCATAGTGATGTGTTGATACCCCTGAACAATATCTAACAGCGGTCCAGGCGGCAATTCAGAAATAATGCCATAGGAATTTGGGTACTAACAGGCAAAAGTATACTTTCACGCAAAAGTCCGGGGTTTCCGTGATAGTATGGGGTTTTACGTGATAGTATACAGAAAAATTGAAAAATGGTAGCGGGGGAAAAGGCTGTTGCACAGCGCCGCCGGCTGACTGAAGCCGCAAAACTGCTTGTTTTTTCGGATAAACCAATCCTCGAAATTGCACTCATTGCTGGATATGAGAGTCAGCAGTCTTTTACTGACAGCTTTAAGGCTATGTATAAAAAGGCTCCTAATCAGTACAGAGAGGAAGAAGAATTTTACCCGTTGCAGCTAAGATACGTTTTGAATGAGAATCCTACAAACTTAGAAGGGGAAAGCTGCTGGCAGCAGAAAATTACTTATGCAACAGACGCTGATATCCCGGAATGGATGAAACTGGTTCATCTTGTGATTGATGGTTTCCCGCATTTGGATGAGAAGCAGTATCTTGAACAGTTGCAGGAATATATCAGGGGCAGGCGAGCACTGATTTTGAAAGATGCCGATACCGCAGTCGGGATCATGGCATTTAATGAGGTGACGGGGAGTATTGACTTTTTGGGCGTGCATCCGCAATACCGGAAAAAGGGAATAGCAAAAGCATTCTGTGAAAAAGCGCTGCACGAACTGGTATACTCCGAAGCAATCACCGTCACGACTTTCAGGGAGGGTGATAAGGCTGATACCGGACACCGGAAAACAATCAAAAGCCTTGGCTTTGCCGAAGCGGAACTGCTGGTCGAGTTTGGGTACCCAACACAGAAGTTCATTTTACGGAAAGAAGAAACGGAGGGAATGGGGCATGAATGAAGTACAGGAAGAAGGAAATCCACTTTCGCAAGACTTTGATATAAAGTCATTGCTGAAATTCGCACTTCCAACAATTATAATGATGCTACTCATGGGGTTGTATACGATTGTCGATACAATTTTTGTGGCACGGTTTGTAGGCACCAATGCGCTGTCGGCGCTCAATATTGTATGTCCGGTGATCAATCTGATTGTAGGGCTTGGAACCATGCTTGCCACAGGGGGGAGTGCCATTGTCGCCAGGAAGATGGGGGCAGGGGAGACTGTGAGGGCATCACAGGATTTCACGCTGATCATCGGTGCGGGTGCTTTGTTTGGAGTGATCATTACGGTTTTGGGAACTGCATTAATAGACAATATGATTCGGGGGCTTGGTGCAAGCGGGACTCTATTTCCGTATTGTAAGGAATATCTGTCCATCCTGCTCCTTTTCACGCCCGCAAGTATGCTGCAGGTCCTTTTTCAAAACCTGATTGTAACGGCGGGACGCCCCGGATTTGGAATGGCGCTTGGGATAAGTGCGGGAGCGGCCAATATCTTGTTTGATTATATTTTTATGGTTCCCCTGCAGATGGGAATCAAAGGAGCGGCATTAGGAACGGGAATCGGATACCTGATACCGACAGTGGCGGGTATCCTGTTTTTCACGGCGGGAAATGGCAGCCTGCATTTCAGGAGGCCTGTTATGGATATTTTCGTTCTGGCAGGGAGCTGTGCAAACGGTTTTTCAGAAATGGTAAGCCAGGGAGCCGCTGCGGTGACCACCTTTCTTTTTAACAGGACCATGATGAATCTGCTCGGTGAGGATGGTGTGGCAGCCATTACAATCATCATTTATACACAGTTCCTGCTGACTGCGCTTTACATAGGATTTTCGATGGGAGTAGCGCCTGTTATCAGCTATAATTATGGGAAACAGGACAATGGTCGGTTAAAAAAGGTATTTTCTGTTTGTATGCGGTTTATTATCCTGGTCTCTATCGTTATTTTTGGAATGGCTATTGCCTTTGGCTCCCCACTGGTCAGCCTTTTTTCAGAAAAGGGGACGCACGTTTATGAGATTGCGCGAAGAGGTTTTTTGATATTCCCATTCAGTTTTCTTTTTTGTGGGATGAACATTTTTACTTCAGCCACATTCACTGCGCTGTCAAATGGGAAGCTGTCAGCGGTATTATCCTTCCTTCGGACATTTGGGCTGATATTTGTGCTGCTGCTGATACTGCCGGAATTTATGGGAGTGACGGGGGTGTGGCTGGCAGTGCCGATTGCGGAGTTGCTTACAATGGTGGTGGCTTTGGCTTTTCTTTATCAGAATAAAGACAGGTACCATTATGCGTGATTGCAGGAGGAGTGTATTTCATTACTGGATAAGGGCACAAACACTACATGGAAAGCCGGAACCACAATATCATCCTGTACTTAAAAAGCGGAAATATAGAATACTATGCGAAGATCGGGGATTTGGAGGAGGAACTGGCGGGGCAGTTCTACCGAATCCACCGGGGATACCTTATCAACCTTTTCCATGTGGAGGGTTACGATAAGACGGAGGTAAGGATGGCGAACGGGGATAAGCTGCTGCTTTCAAGGTATAAATATGACGGCTTCGTGCAGGCATACATGGATTACATTTCGGAGGAAAGCCTATGAGCCAGCCAGCGTTTGAAATAGTGAATAGCATCTTGGATATATGGAAGATTGCCGTACAAGCCATCATGTTCCTTGTTTGCTATTTCGCAATTTTTTTGTTATTTGCCAGCCATCTGCTTTTCCTGCTAACCGGCACCTCCATATCCAAGCGGAAAAACTTCGTGCGGATGATGGAGGACGCGAAGGACGGCCATTTCGACTTAATCGTCACGAGGGAGGTATCGAGGTTTAAGCCAAGCAGGTAGGCGAGCATCCCAAACCGGGAGCCCAGCGCGTTCTGCTCACTGACGTAGCGGTCAATCAGCAGCCGGATTTCTTTTGATAAATCCATCCTGTCCAGTTCGCCGGAGTATATGTCCGACCTTCGGAGAATCGCCTGGTATTCCCCGTCACTGCTCACGATACCGTTCATGACGCTGTGCATGTGTGTGTCCATGAGCTGGTACAATGCAGAATTCTTTTCCAATCCAATCCCTCCTTCCGTGGTGTCGTAGCTTACCTCTGTTTTGGCGGGATTGCAAGCGGAAAAATAAGTTATAAAAAATTCATAAAATGTTTTGTTGCATTAACCGATATAAAATAATAAAATAGAAATAGAAAAGTATGAATTGCAACGGAAGAACCATACTAACAAAGGAGGTGTTTATCATGGCAACTTCAAGTATCACAAAGAATTTTGTCATTTCCGGCAAGGAACAGGTGGAGATGTTCATCAATGCGATTGAAGAATCTGCCAAGAACCGTCCTGTGCGTACTCCTGTGGCTGCAAGGCAGATCAAAGGGGAAGAGGAACTGAGAAAATTCATGAAAGAATGGGAGAAAGCGAATGCAGATCAATGATAAGTTTTTTTATATCAACATTCGTGATTATCTGGCATTAGGAAATGATGATAAAGCCGGAGAGCCAATGCTTGCCAGAGTGCTTTCCGGTTTTTCCTGTCCGAAGAATCAGGATGTGGCGAATTTTTTAAAGAAGAACGCGGTGGAATTTACCAAGAAGAGCCAGTCAGTTATATACCTTGTGTTTTCCGTGGAGAGCAAGGAACTTCTTGGATATTTTACCCTTGCATTAAAGCCTTTGTCAGTCAGGGGGGAAACGGTAAGCAAGACCACGAAAAGGAAACTGCTGCGTATCAGCGAACTGGACGAGAAATCAGATACATATACCATGTCAGCCTATCTGATTGCCCAGCTTGGGAAGAATTATACGAATGGCGCAAATAATAAGATTACTGGAAAAGAGCTTGTCGAACTGGCATGGACTGTGATAGAGGATGCACAATATATGCTTGGCGGCATAGTGACATTTTTAGAAGCTGAAAATGAGGAAAAGCTGTTATCATTTTACCGCGATAACCGTTTTTCGCGGTTTGATACCAGGCAGACTGCATCAGATACGGACGAGTCGCATGAGTTGGTACAGCTTTTAAGACTGCTCTGATGCGATTGCGCCGTGCTAAAAAGCATGGGTTTTAGCGAAAAAAGAGTAATTTGTCGAATTCCGTTTGTCGAAAGTCGAATTGGGTGGGGTAAATGGGGTAAAGAGGGGTAAAAGTCATCAAAGTATAACAGCGGCACAGTCGGCTATTTCCAATTGATGCCATAGGAATTTGGGTACTCGCAGGCAAAAATATGGAAGAATGGCTTAAAATCAAGGAATTTTGGGCGTATAGGGGAGAGGATACATTTTGCGGAAAATCATGGTAGTGGAGGATGACAGGAAGCTGAACCGTGCTGTATGTTATGCGTTGGAGAAGGAAGGGTATGGCGTGGTTTCTTCCTATTGTATAGAGGAAGCGAAGGCGGTCTGGCTGCAGGGCGGGGTGGAACTGATCCTTTTGGATGTGAACCTGCCGGACGGGGAAGGGTTTGTATTTTGCAAATGGGTCAAAGAGCAGGCGGCGGTCCCGGTCTTGTTCCTGACGGCGCGGGATCTGGAGGAGGATGCGCTGAATGGGTATGAGCTGGGGGCGGAGGATTATGTGACGAAGCCCTTTTCCATGAAAATCTTGCTGAAAAAGATTGATGTGATCCTGAAACGAAAAGGATTGGACGGGCATCAGTGCTTTGACGACGGATTTTTGAAGGTGGACTTTGAGGCGGCCAAAACCCGGGCAGGAGGGCAGGAGTGTGTGCTTACGCCTACGGAGTTCCGGCTGCTGAGGCAGTTTGTGACGAACCGGGGGAAGCTTCTGACCTATGAGGTCCTGCTGGAACGGCTGTGGGATGTGAACGGGCAGTTTGTGGACAAGCACACCCTGGCCGTGAACGTGAACCGGCTTCGGAGGAAGATCGAGGACGAGGAGCACAGGTATATTTCAAATGTATATGGGATGGGGTATCAATGGCTGGGTTGATCGTATTGACGGTATGCGCGCTGCTTCTGGCGGCGTTTTTGGGGCGGAAGCTGTATCTTCTGAAACAGGATGTCTACCGATTCGCAGATCAGTTGGAAAAGAGCCTGGACGGGATCATTTCCGGAAAGGAGCCTGGGGAGGACTGTGAGGATGAGGTTTGCGGGGATGTGGCCTGCAGGGATTGCGAGGATGAGGACACGCTGTGGGGGAAGATCTACGAAAAGCTGCGGCGGGCGGACCATATCTGGCAGAGGAAAGAGGAGGAAAGCCTGTCTGAAAAAAATAAAATGAAGGAACTGATCTCCGACATTTCCCACCAGACCAAAACACCGGTGGCCAATCTGAAATTGTGTATGGAGATCCTCCAGGATGAGCCCATGTCGGAGCGGGCGGAGGAATTTTTGAACAGCATGGAAGGGCAGATTGAAAAGCTGGATTTCCTGATCCAGGGCATGGTCAAGATCTCCCGGCTGGAAACAGGAGTGATCACGATCCGGGACCGGGAATCCGACCTGCGGGCGACCATCGGGCGGGCAGTGGCGGCCATTGTTCCCAAGGCGGAGGAGAAGCAGATCCGGCTGTATGTGGATTGTGACCGGGAGATTCAAATCCGGCATGACGGGAAATGGACGGAGGAAGCGATCTTCAATCTTCTGGACAACGGAGTGAAATACACCGATGCCGGGGGAGAAATCCATATCGAAGTGAAGGTGCAGGAAATGTTTATCCAGATCTGTATCCGGGATACCGGAAAGGGGATCGCACCGGAACGGCAGGCGGAGATCTTTACCAGATTCTACCGGGAACCGGAGGTTCACGAGCAGGAAGGCATCGGGATCGGCCTGTACCTTGCACGGAAGATCATTGAACTGCAGAAGGGGTATATCGAAGTCAAGTCAGAGGTGGGAGAGGGTGCGGAATTTCGGATCTATCTGCTGAATACCTGACCCGGATAAACCGGAAAAGCACAATACGGGTGGAAATATTTCCAACCCACTTAACCATTCGAAAAAATCGTGCTGACGCACTCTTGTGTCTGCTAACGCAGCCTCTTTTTGCTCATTAATAAGTGCGTGAGAATACAAAAAATCCGGCTGTTAAACCGGATTTTTTGCGATTTCGATCAGAATCTGTACAACATGCTCCATGGCCTCCACGGTGATATGCTCAAAGGGCCCGTGGAATCCCTCCCCTCCGGTGCCCAGGTTGGGGCAGGGAAGTCCCCGGAAGGAAAGCTCTGCGCCGTCAGTACCGCCCCGGATAGCAGGAGATACCGGCGTGACCCCCACGGCCTTCATGGCTGCCCTTGCTTTTTCTACGATATAAAAATGCTCCTTCACCACTTCCAGCATATTCCGATAGTTGTGGGTTATGGAGAGAGCTACCGTGCCTTTCCCATATTTTTCATTGAATGAGGCTTCCAGTTCACGCAGAAAAGCAAGCCGTTTTTCAAAAATCTGCTGATCGTGATCCCGGACGATGTACTGCAGTTTTGCGTGAGCTACATTTCCCTCCATGTCGGTCAGGTGGTAGAAGCCCTGACGGTTCTCCGTATGCTCCGGAACTTCTTCGGGAGGAAGCATGCGGTGCAGCTCGCAGGCAATGGAACCCGCGTTGACCATGATATCCTTGGCGCTTCCGGGATGGACGTTGACACCCCGGATCTGGAACAAGGCGGCTGCGGCATTAAAGTTTTCATAGGAGATCTCGCCCTCATAATCCCCGTCCACGGTATATGCGTAATCCGCCTGGAAATGTTCCAGGTCAAAGGCTTCGAAGCCCCGTCCCACTTCCTCGTCCGGCGTGATCCCCACCCAGATGTCGCCGTGGGGAATCTGTTCCCGGACGATCTGCTCCACTGCGGTTATGATCTCCGCAGCCCCGGCCTTGTCGTCCGCGCCCAGCAGGGTGGAGCCGTCCGTTACGATCAAAGTCTGCCCTTTCCGGGAAGCCAGTCTCGGAAAATCCGAAACCTTCAGCACAGCTCCGGTAGCCGGCAGTGTCACATCCTTCCCGTCATATTCCGGAATGAGCGTGGGATGTACATCCTTTCCGGAAAAATCCGGCGCGGTATCCATATGCGCGATAAAACCGATGGACTTTTTGCCTTCATATCCCTCTGTGGCCGGGAGCAGGCCATATACATAGCAGTGCTCATCGCATTTCACCCGGGAGAGCCCCAGCTCTCTCAGCTCGTCCGCCAGGGCGTGTCCAAGCTCAAATTGCCGGTCCGTGCTGGGAATCTGTTCCTGGCCGTCGCAGGACGTAGTCCAATAAGAGACGTATTTTAGAAATCTTTCTTCAACCTTCATAGTAACCTCCTGAAAAATGATAAAGTGATATATATGCCTAAACCTGAAAGGTTTTTAGAGCCATATAGTTTTTGGAGAAATAATGAGTGCAGATGGCAGCTACATTTTCGGGATTTAACCTTTGCAGCATATTGATTCCTTCTACTTTTTTCGAATATCCAAGCCGGTTATTCTTAATCAGTTCATTGATTTTTCCATTATAGATCCGATTATTTTTATACGCTTCATCTGCACAGGAATACTCCTGGTATGCATCCTTTAACAGATCACTCAATTTTAAATAGCTAGAATGTATGTATCCAAAATCCTCTAACTCTGTAACCGGATACTTCTCTGTAAGAACCTGCTTTATAATGTATTTTCGAAATGTCATGGCAAAATATAAATTCATTTCATGCAATACACTTTTATGTTCAACAGCAAAAGTATGATCCCAGTCGGCAAGAAACCAGGATTCGATCTCCGGTAACGCATAAAGAAAAAATACCGGCATTTCCTGATTTTGCAGAAGCTCCCTTATGTTCGCTGTTATTTTCTGCTTTCGAGCTTCAATCTCCGCATAATCCCGCCCTGTCTTTGAAGGCAGGAAAAACTGGTCGTCCATGTCATCTTCGATCAGAATTCCATGATATTTTTGGAATGCCTCTTTATGATTACGTATATCGTCATAAATCCATTTGATCAAATCGGCGCCTGTTTTTCCGTCAACCTTAAAATGAGTACGTGCCTTTCCCTTTTTTCCAATATTTTTCTGCGGAAAGCGCTGCCGATAATCAAAAGTGTTGTTTATCTTTTCTAAAAAGTGTGTCATATATCCGCACTCTGTCCAGCCGCCTGTGATATAGCAGGCAATTTGAGGCTTCACCACGGCCATCCTCCTATCGACGGATCATTTACACGATACAGATCCCCCAATTCCCAATCCTCCAGTTCCTGAGCCATCTGTGCATGATCCAGCTTCCTTACGATAATTTCCTCCCTCGGATCGAAAACGAAAACATTGACGTCCCCTCTTTTAAATCCTTCGGTAAACGTATCCAAAAAATCAGGCGAATGAGTACTGATAAAGCATTGTTTAAAATTGTCTGACTGCTGGATCCACCGACCTATGATCTGCTGCCAGGCGGGATGAATATTCATCTCCGGCTCATCAATGGCAAGCATGGCAAGTCCGTCATTGATGGGAATCTGAATCAGCATAGTCAGCAAAAATGCCTTGATCGTTCCATCTGAGAGATCCTCCAGACTGAACTGCCGGCCGTCATAACGGATTTTAAAAACCAGTTTATTAAATTCTGCCATTACATCGGCCAGTTCTAAAGAGGGCATTAATTCTTTCAGCTTTTCCAGATAAGTAAAAATATGGCTGATATCCTTATTTTTATAGTAATTTACTACATTTACAAAATTTGAGCCATCCTTTGCTAATATTCTCCCGTCCATCTGTATGCCCTGCGGTTCTCTGATTTTTACTAAATCGAATTGAGAACTGGAATAAAAGTAATATTTTCCAAAATATTCCTGTAATTTCTGGATCAGGCCGACCTGCCTGTCAGATGCCTCATAAATTTCTTTGTTTTCCAGACGAATCTTGTCGAATTGTCTCAAAACAGTGTCATTGTACGGAATACGGAATGAAATCCTCCTGTTTGCTTCTCCAGGATTTACGGCCTGTGAAATGTATCCCTCACCTTGTTTTTCATGGCATGTAAAATAATTAAAGGGGTGCTTTTCTCTTTTATTCCGATAGCGGTCATCCAGCTTCTCTCTTGTAATAAAAAAATCCTTCATTTCATTGCCGGTATGAAAATCGAATGTATAACTGACTTTTTTCGATCCCGTCAGATCAATATTCCATTTCATGCAGATAGATTTGGTCGGATCATCAGAGTATTTATTGAATAGATCTCCCATTCCGAGCTTACTGATCATAGTCTGAAAAGCGGAGTCACCGATCAGGCTGCCTGAGCAATTCATCATATCCGCGCAAAAAGATAAGGCTTTGATAAAATTTGTTTTTCCTGAATTGTTCGGACCGATCAATATATTGATCCTGCTGAATTTTAAATCCGATACATTCACATTTCTGAAATTTGTACAGCTAAATGATTTGATCATGACATCCTCCTGATTGAATTTTGCGCTCACCCTTGACTTATAGTATACGCAATTAGAATTTAAAAATCAACCTAAGGATCTGTCAAAAACGAAACGAGATTAGAGCTTTGATAGATTGCAAAAATATAATAAAACAAACAAATATATAATACATTTCGCTCCTCTCTCTATAAAATATAGAAAAATGACAACATTTCAGAACGAGAGGAGAACCAACATGCTGAACATTACGCATATAACCTGCGAACATCAGACCCATCCGCTGGCGATTGAAACTCCGAATCCCCGCTTTTCCTGGGAGCTCTGCTCCGATGAGCCGGGCGTGTTTCAGACGGCATGCCGGATCACGGTATCCGAAAAAAACGGCCGTGAGGTATGGGACAGCGGACGCACGGAGACCGGCAATACGCTGGATATGGAATATACGGGGGAGGACTTAAAGCCTGCCGCACGCTACGTTTACAGGATTCAGGTATGGGATGACCGAGGCAATTCCTGCACAGGTGAAGAACAGATTTTTGAGACCGCATACCTGAACAAAGAGGGCTGGAAGGCAACGTGGATCGAGCCGGAGCCTTTGCCCCAGCTTCCGGAAAATCCGCTCATCAAAGCGCAGGAAATGTGGACGGAAAGCCTGACGGCGATGATGAAAGGGGAGCAGCCGTTATACTATACAGACGACCAGATCTGGGAAACGCTGCCCACGGAACCCTACGACCCGCCGGTACGGTTCCGCAGAGTATTTGAACTGGAACAAAAGCCGGAATACGCCAAAATCTTCGTTACGGCGCATGGGATCTACAGCCTTTCCATCAACGGGAGGAAGGTGCCGGGAACCCTTCTGGCGCCGGGCTTTACCACCTATGACAAACGTCTGAGATATCAGGCGTATGAGGTGACAAAATATCTGCAGGCGGGAAAAAATGCATTGGCAATTACCGTGGCGGACGGCTGGTATAAGGGAAAGATCGCTCTGGGAAAAGGCTGTGAATACGGGGAAATCCCAGGACTCCTGATGCAGCTGGAGCTCTGGAATCCGGACGGTACGAGAGGGCAGCTCTGCTCGGATGCGGCATTTGCCTTTTCCTATGACGGACCCATCCGGTATGCAGATCTGTTTCTTGGAGAATGCGTGGACGCGCGGAGAGATGACGGGGATCCGTCGGCGGTTTCTTTCCGGGCGGAGAACTGGAAGCCGGTGATCCTCAAGGAAAAACAGTCAAACACGATATCAAAAGAAACAGCACAGGAGGAATCAGCACAAGAAGAATCGGCGCAAAAAGAATCGGCGCAAAAAGAATCGGTACAGAAAGAAACAGCGCAGAAAGAAGCGCGGGATGAGAAAGAGATTGCAGTTCTGACCGCCCAGAACGCGCCGCAGATCGAAGTGTATGCAGAACTTCCGGCAAAGCAGATCTTCGTCACGCCCAATGGTGAGACGGTGGTGGATTTCGGGCAGAACATGGCAGGCACGATCCGGGTGGAGGTCTGTGCGGAGGCAGGCGAAGAGATCGCCTTTGACCACGGGGAGGTTTTGGATCAGAACGGCAATTTTACCTATGCATTTACGGGAACCGCCCGTGCCCAGCGGGACGTGTATATCAGTGCGGGCAGGCCGAAAGAGGTCTTTGAACCGGAATTTACCTATCACGGATTCCGCTATGTCCGGGTCACCGGAGGAGGGGACTGGAAGCCGGAGCAGTTCACGGCAAAGGCACTCAGCAGCGCCAATCCGGTCACCGGAAGCTTTCGCTGTTCGGATGAAAAATTAAACCGGCTTCAGAGCAACATCTGCTGGAGCCAGCGCTCCAACACCATCGGGACGCCCACGGACTGTCCCACCAGGGAAAAAGCAGGATGGACAGGAGACGTGGTGGTATACGGCGCGACGGCCCTTTATAATCAGGAAATGACGGCGTTTTTCGAGGACTGGCTGGAAAGCATCCGGATCGAGCAGAATCCCCAGGGGCATGTGATGAACACGGTTCCCCTGATCAAAAACTATGTGCAGCAGACCATGGCAGGCTCTCTTGGCTGGGGCGATGTGATCCTGACGCTGCCGTTGCAGCTCTATCGGGCTTACGGAAACCGGAAGGTGCTGGAGGAAAATTACGGGGCAATGGAGCGATGGGTCCAGGCCATGCAGAAGGTGGCAGAAGAGCTTCCGGAGACCGCGGCCGGGCTTACGGGCCGGAGTCTGGAAAACCAGCATTACCTGATCAACACAGGCTTTCATTTTGGAGACTGGCTTGTGCCCAGCGTGAAAAACGAGGCAGGCTTTTCCGACGGTCCGGCTTCCTCCTTTCTGACCATGCAGACGGTAGACACGGCGCTGCTCGCGGCCGACGCAGACATGCTCTCCGAGGTATCCGAGCTTCTGGGAAGATCAGAAAAAGCGGAAGCTTACCGGCGGTATGCCGCAAGAGTGCGGGAAGCATTTTACGAAGAACTGTGTGATGAAAACGGAACACTGACGCAGGAAATGCAGGGAAATTATATTCTGGCATTGAAGCACCATATGGTGCCGGAAGCATTGGAGACAAAACTGGCGGAACGTCTGGCAGAGCTGATCAGACAAAATGAGAACCGTCCGGATACCGGGTTCATGTCGGTGGCGCATATACTGGATGTACTCTGCGACTATGGCTACCGGGACCTGGCCTGGAAGGTGCTCAACCAGAATGGCTGTCCGGGGTGGATCTACGAGGTGGAGCACGGGGCGACCACCATGTGGGAAAACTGGGACGCAGTCCGTCCGGACGGACAGGTGGACGGCTGTTCCTTTAACCATTACGCATTCGGCTGTGTGGGAGATTTCCTGTACCGGAGGGTGCTGGGAATCGCAAACGCGGGCATCGGATATGACAGGATCCGTCTGGAGCCGGGCTGTGACTTCGGGCTGGAATGGGCGGAAGGAAGCTTTCACAGTGTCCGCGGGGAGATCCGTCTGAGATGGGAAAAGACAAAGGACGGGATTCTGGTCAGCGGGACCGTTCCGGCGAATACGGAAGCAGTTCTTGTGATGCCGGACAAAACGGAGAAAAAGCTGGAGAGCGGGAGCTTTGAATTTATTTCTACGGATGTGATCAGAAAACAGGAAAGATAGAACAAAAATATAAATAAACGAACAAATATAAAATACGTATTATTTATCCTTTTATAAAATATGCTAAAACAAGCAAATCAGGCAAATGAAAAGGAGGAACATTCAATGTATGAAAAGCTGTTTGCGCCGATCAAGATCCGCGGTATGGAGCTGAAAAGCCGTATTGTGCTTCCGGCAATGGGAACAAAATTTTCCGGAAAGACGAGTTTTGTAACAGACCAGCTGATCGATTATCATGTGGCAAGGGTAAAAGGCGGCAGTACGTTGAATATCGTAGAGGTATCCAGCGTACATACTCCCAGCGCGCCGAGAGGATTTTTGTCGATTTCAGAGGATGAATATATCCCTGGGCTGAAGCGTCTGGCGGATGCCATTCATGAAGCCGGAGGGAAGGCCGGAATCCAGCTCTGGCAGGGCAGTATCTGTGTGGGGATGGACCAGACGGCACAGATTCTGGTAGCAAGCGATATGCCCGTAGGACCCGGGATGACTCTGCCGGGAATCAGCAGGGAGCAGATTCAGGAAATTGTTCACTGCTATGGAGAGGCGGCGCGCAGGGCGGCGGAAGCTGGGTTCGACTGTATCGAATTTCACTGCGCCCACAATTATCTGCCCCATTCCTTCCTGTCAGGCGGAATCAACCACCGCACCGACGAATATGGCGGCAGCCTGGAAAACCGGGCGCGTTTTCCGCTGGAGGCGATCCGTGCGATGCGCGCAAAGCTTCCCGAGGAAATGCCGATCTTTATGCGTGTGGACGCGCAGGACGATTATCTGGAAGGCGGACTGACTATCGAGGAAGTGATCGAGTTCTGTAAGATGGCAAAGGAAGCCGGAGTAGATGTGCTGGATGTTTCAAGGGGAAATGTGATCTCCGCAGGCAATAAGTACGAAGTGCCGCCGATCGACCTTCCGAGGGGCTTTAATATCGAAAATGCGGCGCGCATCCGGAAAGAGACCGGAATGTTGACAATTGGTGTCGGACGTCTGAATGAGCCGGGGATTGCAGAGCGTGTTCTGGAAGAGGGCCAGGTGGATCTGGTGGTCATGGGGCGTGCACAGCTTGCGGATCCGGAATTTGTGAATAAGGTGCGGGAAGGAAAAACAGAAGACATCGATTACTGTGTGGGCTGCGACCAGGGATGCCTGGACGGATTTGCAGACACAGACTGTCCGCATATCACCTGCCTGAGGAATCCGGCGGTGGGACGGGAAAAGGAATGTGCCATTGTAAAAACAGATCAACCGGAGACCGTGCTGATCGCGGGCGGAGGAATCGCCGGGCTGGAAGCTGCTGTCATATTGAAGCAGCGCGGGCATCAGCCGATCCTCTGCGAGTCTTCCGATCGGCTTGGCGGTCAGTTTTTGACCGCAGGTATGGCGCCGCGGAAAGCGGAGATGAAGCAGGCAGTGGAGGCTATGGGCGAAAAGGCCCGGAGGCTGGGCGTGGATATCCGCCTGAATACCACGGTCACAAAAGAACTGATTGAAGATATCAGGCCCCATACGGTATTCAATGCGATCGGAGCAGTGCCGCTGATCCCGCGTATCCCGGGAGCAGACAAAGCATTTGTATCCAATTCCCATGATGTATTGAATGGAAAGATTACACCGGAAGGCAATGTGGTTGTGATCGGCGGAGGACTGGTGGGCATGGAAGTGTCCGAGTACCTGGCCGAAAAAGGTTGTAAGGTGACCACATTGGAAATGCTCAAAGAAATTTGTATTGATATGGGCTCCGCAAGGAAGAGCTGTGTGCTGGAAAGCGTATATGCGGCCGGAATCGTTCCGGTGACCGAGGTGACAGTGACCGCGATCGAGGACGGAAAAGTTATCGGACAGAAAGACGGGGAAAAGGTAGAGTATCCCTGCGACCATGCGGTTCTGGCAATCGGTTCCAGATCCAGGGATGGAAGTGACCTGGAAAGCGGCGCACGTTCCGTCGGCGCAGGCTACATGGTGATCGGGGATGCCGGAATGGCGCGGCGTGCGTTAAATGCCACCAGAGAGGCAATGGATGCTGCCCTGACCTTTGACGATCCGCAGGTGCATGCGGATGTGACAAAACCGAAAAAAGTGGTTCTTGTAACCGGTGCGACCGGGATCATGGGACAGGAAACGATGAAGCAGCTTCTTTCCAGGAGCAATCGTTTTCAGGTGCGGGCACTTGCCAGGCCGTCCGAGAAGAACAAAGCGCTGATGAAGAAATATGCCTGCCCGTCTCTGGAAGTCCTTTGGGGAGATATGGCGGATTATGATACGGTGAAACGAGGCGTAGACGGAGCGGATTATGTACTGCATATCGGGGCCATGGTATCCCCGGCGGCCGACCAGTATCCGGAGAAAACGCTGTATACGAATATCGGCTCTACGCTGAATATCATCAAGGCGATCAAAGAACAGCCGGATCCGGATAAGGTGCATTTTGCATATGTGGGGACAGTGGCAATGACCGGAGGACGTACGGACCCGATCCACTGGGGAAGAGTGGGAGATCCCATCAATCCGTCCATCTTTGATTATTATGCGCTGTCGAAGGTCTATTCCGAAATGGCAGTATTTGAATCCGGACTGAAACACTGGGTATCCATCCGGCAGACCGGGCAGCATCCCAGCGCAGAGGGCGCGGGGGAGGAGCCGATCATCTTCCATCAGCCGCCCAACAACGTACTGGAATGGAGCACGTCCATCGAGTCCGGGATCTGTATGGCAAATCTCTGTGAAGACTGGGTTCCGGAGTCCTTCTGGAGAAAAGGCTACAACTTAAGCAGCGGCGCCGGATACCGTACTGCAACCTGGGAGCTGATGGACATCAATCTGAGTGCGTTCGGTATTACACTAAAGGATCTGTTTGATTCCAATATGATGGCGCAGTACAATTTCCACGGTCATTATTTTTCTGATGCGGATCAGCTTGATGAGATCCTTCATTTCCGCTGCATCCCGGCGGAGCAGTACTGGGGCGGTGTGAGAGACGAGATGCGCAGGATGGCGTCTAACCCGATGATCGCGGCCATGTTCCCGACGGCAGAACAGATGAAGGCACATAATATAGAGATCGGCCACAAGCGCATGGGCACCTACTGGATGTTTGAAAATAACGAAGAAAACTGGATCAGGGCATTCTTTGGTTCCAGGGAAAAACAGCAGCAGATCAAGGGATGGGACGAATATGAACTGTATCATCCGAGTGAAGAGGTGACGTATCTGAATCACGGATATGATGAAGAGAAGGGGATTGAGAACCTGACCCTGGAAGATCTGAAAAAAGCAGCCGAATACCGGGGCGGGGAGTGTCTGGCGGAATCCGTGCCGGATATCTATACACCGATCCGGTGGAAATGTGCGGACGGGCATGAATTTATGATGTCGGTCAATGCGGTTCTGCAGGGCGGACACTGGTGCCCGCAGTGTCTGGCGCATGAATGGAGATACGGAGAGATTGCAAAGAAAAATCCATTCTATGCGCAGGTATGGTTCCCGATTCATGGGGAAAATGATGATTATGTGATTCCGATGGAATTCAGCGGATATGAGATTTCGAAGGAATTGAAAGAAAAATTGGGGCTGTAAGACTGCAGGGCAGGGAATGGAATGGAGCTCTCTGTCATAAGAAGGAGGCTGTCGGAAAATGAATGGTTTCCGGCAGTCTCTTTTCTTATGTGAAAAAAATTCTGGCTGTACAGTTAGAAAATGGAAGTGATTTTAAAAAGTGATAACAAAAATATAATATTGCGAACAAAAATAAAATATTTTTTGCCTCGGATTCCTTAGAATACAGGTATCAAGACAGACAACCGTGCACAAGCACGATCTAAGAAAGGAAGAGATCTTATGAACAAGGAAAAAATCAGGCATCTCATTTCACAAATGACACTGGAGGAAAAAGCGGGACTCTGCTCCGGGGCAGACTTTTGGAGCACGAAGGGCGTGGAACGTCTGGGGATTCCCGCCGTGTCCGTCTCCGACGGCCCTCACGGACTGCGCAAGCAGAGCGGCGAGGCGGACCACCTGGGGCTCAATGAGAGCATCCGGGCAGTCTGCTTCCCGGCAGGCTGCGCCGTAGCGGCAAGCTTCGACCGGGAGCTGGCGAAAACACTGGGAGAGACCCTGGGAGAAGAGTGTCAGGCGGAGGACATCAGCACAATCCTGGGGCCGGCCATGAACATCAAGCGCTCCCCCCTGTGCGGACGGAATTTTGAGTATTATTCCGAGGATCCGCTTTTATCTGCTGAGCTGGGCGCTGCTTATGTAAAGGGCGTTCAGAGCAAAAACGTAGGAACCAGCCCCAAACATTTTATGGCAAACAACAAGGAATACCACCGGATGACCAGCGATTCCCGGATGGATGAGCGGACCATGCGGGAAATCTATCTGGCGTCCTTTGAGGGCATGGTGAAACAGGCCCGGCCATGGACCATCATGAATTCCTATAACAAGCTGAACGGAACCTATCTCTGTGAAAACAAAGAGATCCTGACCGACATCCTACGGAAGGAATGGGGCTTCGACGGCTATGTGATGACGGACTGGGGCGCTATGAACAACCGGGTCGAGGCTTTGCAGGCAGGCTGCAATCTGGAAATGCCCTCATCCGGCGGAGCCACCGACGCGGAGATCGCGGCGGCAGTCCGGGAAGGAACCCTTTCGGAGGAGCTGCTGGATGACTCCTGTGAAGAGCTTTTGAACATCATGTTCCGCTATGTGGAAAACAGAGATCCTTCTGCCCGGCTGGATCTGGAAAAGGATCATGAGACAGCAAGAAGGATTGCGGAGGAATGCATCGTGCTCCTGAAAAATGAGGAACAACTCCTGCCGTTATCCCCGAAAACAAAGACCGCCTTTATCGGTAAATATGCGGCGGCTCCCAGATACCAGGGCGGCGGCAGCTCCCACATCAACAGCTTCCGGGTGGAATCCGCGCTGGAGCAGGCAGAAAACTTTGCAGATGTGGTCTATGCGCAGGGCTATGATGACGCGGCAGATGTCAAGGATGAAGCCTTGCTCTCGGAAGCGGTGGAGGCGGCGAAGCATGCAAAAGCCGCGGTGATCTTTGCCGGACTGCCGGATGACTTTGAATCCGAGGGGTATGACAGGAAACACCTCCGGATGCCGGACTGCCAGAACCGCCTCATCGAGGCTGTGGCGGAGGTCCAGCCCAATGTAGCGGTGGTCCTGCACAACGGAGCTCCCGTGGAAATGCCCTGGCTTTCGAAGGTAAAAGCAGTCCTGGAGGTCTATCTCGGAGGCCAGGCCGTAGGCAGCGCCGCGGCAAATGTCCTGTACGGAAAGGTGAATCCCGGAGGACGTCTTCCGGAGACCTTCCCGCTGCGTCTGCAGGATACGCCCTGCTTCCTGACATACGGAGGGGAAAACGACCGGTCCGAATACCGGGAAGGCGTATTCGCAGGCTATCGGTACTATACCTCCAAGGAGATGCCGGTGCTCTTCCCATTTGGATACGGACTGTCCTACACCACATTTGACTATCAGAATCTGCATGTGGAAAAGGACAGCATCAAAGAATCCGAGGGGCTGAAGGTTACGGTGGATGTGACAAACAAGGGAGACCGGGCCGGAAAAGAAGTGGTGCAGCTCTATGTATCCCCGAAAGACAGCAAAGCGATCCGTCCGGTCAGAGAGCTCCGCGGGTTTGAAAAGATCGAACTGCAGCCGGGAGAGACGAAAACGGTCAGCTTTACACTGGACAGCCGGGCATTTTCGTACTGGAATACAGAGATCCATGATTGGTATGCAGAGTCCGGGGATTATGAGATCCAGATCGGGAAGTCCGCCCATGAGATCCTGCTGCGCGAGGCGGTGCATGTAGAGTCGGAAAAGGCGATCCCCAAGACCTTCCATCTCAACTCCACTCTGGGCGAGATCCTGGCGGATCCGAAGGGTAAAATGATCATGGAGCAGGCTATGGGCGGCGCCATGGGGGCCGGTGCGGCGGAGATGGCAAAGAGCGCGGACAAGGATGACGCGATCAATGCGGAAATGATGGCGGCGATGATGGAGGCTATGCCGCTGAGACAGCTATTGAGCTTTGTGCCGGGGGTGACGAAGGAATCACTGGAACAGCTGGTGGCGGCATTGAACGCCTGAAAAACAGAAAAAGGAGAGAGAAAAAATGGCAAAGAAACCGTTAGGAAAAGACAAATTCGGAATCCAGAAGGTCATGCGTGTAGGCGATTATTTCGGGGACTCGCTGGGGCAGTTTTCGCTGAATGCGATCTCCGGCCTGGTAGGCCAGCTCACCTACTTCTATACAGACAAGGTGGGGCTGGCGGCAGGCGCGGTGGCGACTGCGTTCATGCTCACCAAGATCCTGGACGCGTTTACGGATCTGATCATGGGAAATATCATCGACCACACCAAACCGGGAAAAGAAAAATACCGGCCCTGGCTTTTAAAGATGGCGGTCCCGGCAGCCCTGCTGATCATACTGCTGTTTACGGTTCCGGCAAATGTAAGCCCAACGCTTCAGATCATCTATATGTTTCTTACCAATTTCCTTCTGACCGCAGTGATCTATACGGCGATCGCGGTTCCCTACAGCGCGATCCAGGTTGTGCGGACCGCAAGCCAGGAGGAGCGCGGGACGATGGGAACCTTCCGCGCGGCGGCAGGCTATGTGTCCGGAATGATCATCGCGGTACTGACCATACCTTTGACCAATATCTTAGGCGGCGATCAGGGCGCATGGATCAAATACGGATTTGGGTTCGGACTGGCGGCTCTGCTATGCCTGCTTTTGTGCTATGCAAGAAGCAAGGAAACGAATCCGGCCGCAGAGGTGAAGCCGGAGGAGGACGAGGAGGAGCAGATCCCATTTGGGGAAGCGGTAGGAAAGCTGTTCCGGAATAAATACTGGGTGATGGTGCTGGTATTAAGCCTGTGCGCCAATGTGACATACGGCCTGGCCAATTCCGCGGGAACCTATTATGCGAAATGGATCTATGGAAATGACAACCTGATCGGGATCCAGGGAGCGATCGGAATGATCCCCACACTGCTGGGATTCATACTGGTAGGTCCCATGATCAAGAAGCTGGGAGTTACAAAGACACTGCGGGTATCCTTCTTCCTGGGAATGGCGGCCAATGTGCTCCGTCTGCTGAATCCGTACCACTTCTGGATGAACACGATCCTGGGATGCTTCGGGACATTTTCCAATATTCCGATGATGTGTCTGCTGGGGGTACTGACGGCGATGTCCATTGACTATAATGAGTATCAATTCGGACAGCGCATGGTGGCACGCTCCCAGAGCGCGGCAAGCTTCGGATGCAAGGTGGGGACCGGTGTCGGAGCCTCCCTGGTAGGCTGGTGCTTGGGCATTGCCAGCTACGACCCTAATGCGGCGGCTTTGACGGCAGGAACAAAATACGCGATCTTCACATTCAACATTTATATTCCGATCATACTGTTTGCGGTGATGTTCTTCGTATCGCTGAAATTCGATCTGGAAAAGCGGATGCCGGAGATCCATGCAAAGATCGCGGAGCGCAAGGCAGCAGGCAGCGCGGAGTAAAGCGGCTTTAAATGGGGCGGATTGTCTGCTGTGAGCGCCGCAGGTATGTACGGAAGAGGGAAGCTGTAAAATGAATCAGGAGCAGGAGGATTTATGGAAAAATTAACGGTAAAAGGAACAAGGTTTGTAGACGGATCCGGCAGGGAAGTGCTGCTGCAGGGAATCAATTTTGTCTGCAAGGAAAAGAAGCTGGGCTATTTGTGGCCCGATCACAGGAGATTGTTTTCCTGGTTTGCCCGGAGCGGAGCATCCGGCGGACTGCGGCATGTGGCATGAAGCATACCTGCGCAGCGAAGCGATCATCAACGCAGAGGACCATTTTTGGAAGAATGACCCTGCAGAGGACGGGATTGGACGTGTAAACGGGCCTATCCTGCGGTGACGGAAGGAGAACTGAGACACTATCATTACGACCGGCAGCATGGATATGTGACCTCAGCGTTCCTCCGGCAGCAGATCCTTGCCGTGCGGCGCGGGATTTTTCCGGTACTGCAGGGGCGTGATCTTGTACTGCTTTTTAAAGGCTGTCTGAAAATGGCTCTGGCTGGAGAAGCAGAGATAGCTGCTGATGACACTTAAAGGCTTGTCCGTAAACTGCAGCAGCTGCCTGCTTTCTTCCAGCCTGCACCGGAGAATATACGCGCTCAGGGAAAAGCCCATCTGTTCCTTGAAGTAGGTGGAAAAATAGGAACGGCTGAATCCTACATATTCCGCCACGTCGCTGACCGTGATCGGCCTGTTCGTATTCTGCTGGACAAACCGGAGCGCGCGCAGGAGGAGTTCGTCGGAGGTGCCCGGCAGGAAACACTCCTGCACCTTCCCGGCAAAGTCCAGCAGCATCTGAAAACTCAGTGCATTCAGGGTGGCCGGATCATTGGTCTGTTCGGCCGTCCGGATATACAGGTCGGAGATCTGAAATGCGGTATCCGTATCCACTCCGCTTTTGATCGCGGATCTGGTGGCCAGGGTGGTCATAACGATGAGTGTGTTTTTGATCTGCCGCAGCTGCGTGGGAGCAACCACTCCCGCCTGAATGACCGCGTCTGTGAATGTCATGTTCTTTAACCCGTCTATATTTCCTGTCTCTATATAATGTAAGATCAGCGATTCTACCTCATAAGAATTATTGTGGGTAAAGGTCTCCTTCTGTTCGTATGTTTTTTCTACATGCTGTGCGGAAATCTCCCCGGAATCAGGTTTTAAAATATCGGAGAGCTCCAGCTTTTTGTGATTGACAATATAGTTTACCAGAAGCATTTTTGTGAGGAAGGAGGTCAGCGATACCGGAGGGATGAACTGAAAGAAGCCCTGAAAAAACGCTCGGTCCTCCTGCGCCACGATATAATCGGCATACATATGGTGGAAATCCGAGTCCGTAAAAGGAATGTGGTTGACCGGGCCGGCAAGGATCCAAAGCCTAGGGGGGGTGCTTGCGTGTACAGAGGCATATAAGATCCCGTAGTCCGTGAAAAGGTAGGAAATGGCCTCTGCATTTTCGAAAAGAGCGTCCCGGTATCGGGCAGGGGGATAGACGCAGGCCAGCTGCGTATCGGGAAACGCAAAGAGAAGCTCCGTATTTTGATACAGGTAAAAGGGGATATTCGTATCCTGATAAAACATCTGGCAAAGGGTTTTCAGATCATCGATTCGGTTCATGGGGCGGCCTCCTGTCTGGAACTGCTGTGATTTATGGATATGATAGCAGAAACAGGACAGGATATCAAATGAATTTATAATATATCGAACAAATCTGAAAGAATCAGAGGCGGAAATCAGGTAGAATCATTGACAGATTGAAAGCTTCCCCCGAGAACTGGCGGTATTGTCTTATCACAGCAGGCTTATGGAAGTTTCGTAAAAAAGAAAAAAGGAGAAAGATATGAAATTATATGATCTGAGGACAGAATACAGAGTAAACCCGATCGGGATCGGCAGGATACACCCGAGATTCTCATGGAAAATGGAGTCCAAGCAGGCAGATACGGTGCAGAAATCCTGCCGCATCCAGGTCAGGACCGGGGAAAAAATGGTTTGGGATCACAGCGAGGAAAGCGAGACTTCCGTACTGATCCCCTATGCCGGAACAGAGCTGGAACCGGAAACCCGATATCATGTGACTGTGGAGGTGACGGACAACCACGGAAATACGGCGTCGGAAACCATGACCTTTGAAACCGGAATCTTCCGGCCGGAGGAATTTCAGGCGAAGATGATCACCCATGATTTTCCGGAGGAGGAAACGGCATGTCCGGTCTTTTACAGGACATTTCCTTTAAAGGGAGCGGTGAAGCAGGCCAGGCTCTATTCTACGGCATGGGGAGTCTATGAGGCGTACCTGAATGGAGCGCGTATCGGGGACGAGCGCATGGCGCCCGGGTGGACCAGCTACCATCACCGCCTGCAATACCAGATCCACGATGTTACGGAGCTGCTGCGGAACGGATGTGGAAATGTGTCCCAAAATAAAAATCCGGAGCAGGACCGGCTGGATACTCAAAACAAGGTACCAAAACAGGCGGCATTGGAGATGATTGTCGGAAACGGCTGGTATAAAGGCATATTCGGTTTCATGCTGCAGAGCAGTCTTTACGGCAGCCGGACCGGTGCCTTTGCGGAGCTCCATCTTCTCTATGAGGACGGCAGCCGGGAAGTGATCTGTACGGATGAGGCCTGGAAGGTGAGAACCGGAGAGATCCGATACAGCGAGATCTACATGGGAGAAACCATAGATACGGATCAGCCCGAGATCAGGGAGGGTCATGTATCCGTGGCTGAGTTCGACAAATCAATACTGACCGCCCAGGAAAATGAACCGGTGCGCATCACGGAGCGGATCCCGGCAAAGGAACTGATCGTCACGCCGAAGGGAGAAAAGCTGGTGGATTTCGGACAGAACCTGACCGGTGCCGCAGAGATCCGGGTGCACGGAAAAAAGGGACAGAAAATTGTCATCCGCCATGCGGAGGTTCTGGACAAGGACGGCAACTTTTATCCCGATACCCTGCGCCAGGCAAAATCCATTGACACCTATATCTGCAGCGGAGAAGAGCAGACGTTCCTGCCTCATTTTACATTTCACGGATTCCGTTATCTCTGTGTGGAAGGGCTTGACGAGCTGTCCACAGATCAGTTTACGGCCTGCGTGATGCATTCCGATATGGAGAAAACCGGAACGTTTTTCTGTTCCAACCCGAAGGTCAATCAGCTCCAGAGCAATATTTCCTGGGGACAGAGGGGCAATTTTCTGGATATTCCGACAGACTGCCCTCAGCGGGACGAACGGCTGGGATGGACCGGGGATGCCCAGATATTCTCCTGGACGGCAGCATTTCACCGAAATACGGCTTTATTTTTCAGCAAATGGATGCGGGATGTGGCGGCGGAATCCTCCCTGGAAAAAGGAGTCCCCCATGTGGTGCCGGACATCCTGGGGCAGTACAGCTCTTCGGCGTGGAGCGACGTGGCGGTGATCGTTCCCTGGGTCGTGTATCAGATCTACGGCGATAAGGGGATTCTGGAGGAATCCTGGAAATGCATGCACGAGTGGGTAGACTATATCCGAAGCCAGTGCGGCGAAAACGGGCTCTGGCAGAGCGGCTTCCAGTACGGGGACTGGCTGGCGCTGGACAAGGAGGAGAGCGCGGATCGGACCGGGGCAACGGATAAATATTTCATCGCAAACGCCTATTATCTGTATGTGACCGACCTGGTGAAGCGGACTGCGGAGGCGCTGGGCCTTGGGGAGGCTGCGAAGGTATATCAGGAGCTGTATGACAACACCCTGGAAGCATTCCGCCAGGAATACTATACCAATACGGGAAGGATTGTCAGCGAGACCCAGACCGGGGCGGTGCTGTCCCTGTATTTTGACCTGGCCCGCGAGAAGGACCGGGAACGGATCCTGCAGACCCTGCGGACCAATATCGAAAATCATAAGAACCACCTGGCAACCGGTTTCGTGGGTACGCCGTACCTGTGCCATGCATTGTCCGAGAACGGGGCTCATGACCTTGCGGCGGCATTATTTATGAAGGAAGATTATCCGTCCTGGCTGTATGCGGTCAACAAAGGGGCGACCACCATCTGGGAACGCTGGAATTCCATCCTGCCGGACGGCAGCTTTGACGTGTCGGGAATGAATTCCCTGAACCACTATGCCTACGGCTCCATCGGGGACTGGATGTACCGGAAGGTGGCAGGAGTCAGCCAGCTGGAACCGGGCTACAAACGGTTCCGGGTGCAGCCCATGTTTGTGAAAGGGATTGAAGAGGCCGGGATCGAATTTGAATCCGTCTACGGGAAGATCTTGAGTCAATGGAGCTGCAGGGATGGAAAGATCCGGGTACATGTGGAGGTTCCGGCCAATACCTCGGCGGAGATCTGGCTTCCGGAAAAGGACGGAGCGATCAAGGCCGGCTCCGGGATCCATGAATACGAATATGAGACAGAGACCAGCCTTGCCTTTGAACGGTTCAGCATGGACAGCACGCTGGGAGAAATCCTGGCAGAGCCGCTGGCGGTAGAGATGTTCAACCAGATGGCGCCGGGCATGCTGGAGAATCCGATGCTTGCCATGGCGCATCAGATGACCATGGCGGAGCTGTGCGCGCAGGCGGCGGAGGCGAAGCCGCTGTATGAGGCGGTGATCGGGGCGCTGAATCAGCAGGAGATTGCGGATGCAAATGCAAACTCAAAAAAAATGCAATAAAATGGTGAGAGCTTTGCCCCTTACGGCAGCCGCAAAATAGCCGTGCAAGTATGACTGCCTGGCGCTTTGCGGGAATAGAGTGATATATCAGCCAACCGGCTCCTGCGGGAAATCTGCGGGAGCCGGTTTTATCATCGTATGCAGAAAAGCTGCCGGTTTTCTATATGGAAAGAACGCAGAAGATATGTTATACTGCAATTAAGCTGTTCCACTTTATTTCTGGACTTTCAAGGAACAGAAGAATACAGACCAGATTGTCCATAGTATAAAAGAACATGTTCCAATCAGTGGGCTGTATGTTTAGTGGTAGAAAGGAGCACAACTACATGGGGATTTATCTGAACAGCGAAGCCGCGTACAGGTTATATAAAAATGAAGCAGAAAAGCCATATTTTGTAGATTAAACCCTGCTGCTTGAGGAATTATTCCCTCTGGTAAAAGAGGGGACAAACTATGTCTGTATCACGCGGCCTCGCCGGTTTGGCAAAACCGTTATGGCAAATATGATCACCGCTTTTTTTTCGAAAGCACGGGATGCGGCAGATATTTTCGATACATTGAAGATCAGCAGAAATGAGCATTGCCAAAGCTTTCGGAACCAGTTTGGAGTCATCCATATTTCTTTCAATGATATTTCAAGGCAATGCACAACTTATGAACAATACATTGACCGAATTGAAAGACGGCTGATCAGAGATTTGAAAAAGGAATATCCGGAAGTGGAACTGACTCAGGAAGATTCCGCAGTGGATGCTCTTTTAGAGATTTATGAGGAAGACAGCTCAGCGCGTTTTATTTTTGTGCTGGATGAATGGGATTTCCTGTTCCATCAGCCTTTTGCAACAGAGGAAGAAAAGAAGGCGTACTTGATGTTTTTGCGCAGCCTTTTAAAGGATCGCCCTTATGTACTGCTTGCATATATGACGGGAATCCTTCCGATCGCAAAATACTCAAGCGGTTCGGAATTGAATATGTTTACGGAATTTACGATGGCGGGGACACAGGCGTTCAGCGAATATTTTGGATTTACACAGGAAGAGGTCAACGATTTATATCAAAGATATCTGAAAAATTGCAGTATCCCGCAGATCACGCCGGAAGGGCTTAAGTTTTGGTACAACGGTTATCATACGGCTTCGCGGGAGCGCGTCTATAATCCGCGGTCGGTTGTGATGGCTCTGCGGTATAATGAACTGGCAAGCTATTGGACAAGTTCAGGTCCGTATGATGAGATTTATTATTATATCGAAAATAATGTGGCGGAAGTGAGAGACGATCTCGCGCTGATGGTTTCCGGTGTGCCGGTTCCTGCAAAGGTTCGGGAATATGCGGCGGCTTCCATGAGCCTTCGGACAAAAGATGAGATTTTATCCGCTATGGTGGTGTACGGATTCCTGAGTTATGAGAATGGAAAAGTGGCGATTCCGAATAAGGAATTGATGGACCGGTTTGATGAGATGCTGCAGAAAGAAGCATCTTTTGGATATGTGTACCGTCTTGCCAGGGAATCCGGTCGGATGCTGGAAGCAACTTTGCGGGGAGATACCGATACGATGGCAGAAATACTGGAATTGGTCCACAATACGGAAACACCGCTTATGCAGTATAAGTGTGATTCTGGAATTGAAGGTGGACCATACCCCGGAGGAAGCAATCCGGCAGATCATAAAAAAGAAATATGATCTCCGCTTCCGGGCAAAACTCGGAGAGCGTCCAAGATATACCGGAAGAATTTTGGCGGTAGGGATTGGATATGAGAAGAAGCGGAAAAAGCACAGGTGTAAGGTAGAAGTGCTGAGAGAAGCATGTGAAAGTTGAATCAGAGGACCTATTTCAAGCCGGCTGTTCGTATCAGGGAGCAGCCGGCTTGAAACTGTAAAATATGAACGATATTCAGGCAGAAAAGATTAAACCTTCGGTGCCTCAATACGCCCCTTCACATTTTATGATGTCATTTTGCCGGATCGGGAATATCTGCCGGGAGGATGTACATAAAAGTTGGCGCTCAGGACGTCTACTGCTGCGGCTGGAGTTACTGGGCACGGATGATGGAGATGCCGCCAGTAACAGGTTTTGAATTGCAGTCAATAACGAATCAGAAATACATTGCGCTGTTACAGGAATTTTGCTACCATAGTATCATTATATTATGAGAATACTCTATAAAGGAAAGGGACAGCACATATGAACCATAAACACACAAAAGCATGGAACAACGCGCCAGCTATAGATCTGAGATACAAAAAAGCCTCCCTCGATGATCTGGAACTGCTGACAAAAACCAGGATCCAGGTACTGCGGGCTGCAAACCGGCTGAACGATTCCGCCGATATGTCAGAGGTAGAAGCCGAATCCAGGGCGTACTACAAAAGAGCCCTGGCGGACGGAACCCATACCGCTTATCTGGTATTCGACGGTGAGACATTTGTGGGGGCAGGCGGGATCAGCTATTATACAGTCATGCCCACATTCCACAACCCGACAGGAAAAAAGGCTTATGTGCGCGAAGTGGCTGATCTCAGGGCATTTCATTTTTTACATACCGTATTCATCAGAACGATCATAACCACACAATCCACGATAATGAGCGCCAGAAAAAAATATGCTGCGGCGGCCGGAAGCACATCCTCCCAGACAGACACGACGAAGAGAAAAATCGTGATCACTGTCATTCCGCCTCCGGCCACCCTGCATAGCTTTTTTGCGTCGTACTTGCTTTTTTCATTTTTACTGGACGTGTTATATCCAGCGATCAGGCCGGAGCCGTGACCGCTCAGGAAAATGACGGACAACACGG
Organism: Lachnospiraceae bacterium; assembly: GCA_009911175.1. Next base: position 36,551 of record QXWX01000049.1, read on the forward strand.
CAAAAATAACAAGCATTACCCATGAAACCCATTCGGGTCCGTTGCTGAGATCTTTTAAGGTCATCGTTGCTTCCTCCTTCCAAATCAAAACCAATCCTTACAGCACATTCATTGGATCGGCAGTTTTATCTTACCATATCTGCCCGGAGGTTTCCATACTGGATATCAGAAATACAGAAATCAGTTTTGGGATTCTGGAAATATTTTTCCGAAGGATGTTTTTTTTCTGTACAGAGAATAAAAACTTCGATATAATAGAGTTCATAATCATGTGATTTTCCGGGGGCATCCGGTAAAAATAAGGAGGTCGTCATGGCGAAAGGACAAGCGAAAAAGGTTCCGGTAAAGGTTCAGGCTAAAGTACAGCCGAAGGCAAAGACAGAGGTACAGGCGGATAATATGGTATTTTCCCTGGATATCGGGACGCGGAGCATCATCGGTATGGTGGGCGTTGTTGTAGAAGACAAGGTGAAGATCATTGCCATTGAAAAAGAAGAGCATAACGAGCGGGCAATGATCGACGGACAGATTGAAAATATAGAAAAGGTTTCCGCGCTGGCGAAAAAGGTGAAAAAGCGCCTGGAGGATAAGGTCCATACAAAGCTGAAACGCGTTTCGGTCGCGGCTGCGGGGCGTGCCCTTCGGACCAGCAGGGTGGATTACGAGATGGTGCTGCAGGGGCCCCAGGTGATCGACGATGAGGTCATCAACCGTCTGGAAGCGGGGGCCATCAGCAAGGCAGAAGCCCAGTTTGACGCGGAAAATGAAGCTCAGGAGGATACCCGCCGCTTTTATCTGGTGGGATATACGGTCTGCCAGTATTACCTGGACCAGTATATGATCTCCAGCTTAAAGGATCACCGCGGGAAGCATATCAAGGTGGATCTGATCGCAACCTTTCTACCCAGCGAAGTGGTAGAAAGCCTGTATACTACGATGAATAAGATCGGTCTGGAGGTTGCCAGCATCACATTGGAGCCTATCGCTGCCATCAATGCCGCCATCCCGGAAAACCTGAGACTCTTAAATCTGGTGATCGTGGATATCGGAGCCGGGACTTCGGATATCGCGGCCTGCACCAGCGGTAGTGTGACAGGATATACGATGGCGACGATCGCGGGGGATGAGATCACTGAGTCCATTATGAAAGAGTTCCTTGTGGATTTCATGACTGCGGAGAATATGAAGGCACAGATCGAGAATGAGGAAGAAATTACCTTTACGGATATTCTGGGATTTGAAAGAAAAGCTTCCAGAGATGAGATTTTCCGCTGCATCCAGGGCACGTCCGAATCTCTCTGCAGGGAGATCGCTGGAAAGATCCTGGATGTGAACGGAAGCGCGCCCTCCGCTCTGTTCCTGGCGGGCGGCGGCAGCAAGCTGGCAGGACTGAAGGAGGGCCTTACGGCGGCTCTGGAAATGGACAGCAACCGCGTGGCGATCGCGGGAAATAACTTCCGGACCAGCGCGTTTTCCGATGAATATGATTTAAATAATCCGGAGTATGCGACCCCCCTGGGAATTGCCATTTCTTCCGGATTGAATATGATCAATGACAGCTTTCGTGTCACATTGAATGAAAAGTCCGCAAAACTATTCCGGAGCGGGAGCTTTACGGTGATGAATCTTCTGATGATGAACGGCTACGGCTTTCAGGATATGCTGGGACGTTCCGGAGCAAGCGTGAGCGTCAGGGTGAACGGTAAGCGGAAAGTCTTTTACGGCATGGCGGCACAGCCGGCATCGCTGTTTATCAATAAAAGAGAAGGGCGGCTTTCGGATATCGTCCATGCCGGAGACCATATTGAGTTTGTACCGGCTGTCCATGGCCTTGCGGCAAAGCCCTGTGTAAAAGACATTGAAGGCGCCGCGGAATGCCTGGAGCTGTCCCTGAACGGAAAGCCGGCAGATCTGGAAACGCCTTTGAAAAACGGGGATATTATTCAGATGATGCTGTCCGATGAACAGCTTGCGGCCAGGAAGCGGGAGGCAGAGGAGAAGGCAGCGGAGGAAGCGGCTGCAGCTGCACAGAGGGAGCAGGAAGAAGCAGCAGCGGGTGCTGAGACGGAGAAGAAAGAAGACTTAACAGTTGAGGCAGAGCAGGGGGAAGCTTTGTATGTTGAGGAAGAACCGGAAGGAGTTTTGACTGTTGAGGAAGAACCGGAAGGAGCATTAGCAGTTGAGGAAGAACCGGAAGGAGCATTAGCAGTTGAGGAAGAACCGGAAGGGGCTTTAGCAGTTGAGGAAGAACCGGAAGGGGCATTAGCAGTTGAGGAAGAACCAGCAGGAGCTTTAGCAGTTGAGGCAGAATCGGAAGAAGCTTTAGCGGTTGAGAAAGAACCAGCAGGAGCTTTGGCAGTTGAGGCAGAATCGGGAGAAGCTTTAGCAATTGAGGAAGAACCAGCAGGAGCTTTGGCAGTTGAGGCAGAATCGGAAGAAGCTTTAGCAATTGAGGAAGAACCAGCAGGAGCTTTGGCAGTTGAGGCAGAATCGGAAGAAGCTTTAGCAGCTGAGGCAGAACCGGAAAAGGATATATTGGCAGAAACAAGTATATCTGAAGCAGTGAATCCGGAATCAGAGTCAATGAAGCAGGAAAATCCGGGGACGGAAGCAAAGCCGATGAAGCAGGAGGATCCGCGGACGAAAACCGTGTCGGTGACAGAGCCGAAGCCGGTATCTGAACCTGCAACCGAAGAACTGCAGATATCCCAGGCAGAGCCGATAGCAGAGGAACTGCAGAAATATGAGGCGGAACCGCTGACAGAAGAGATGTGGATCCCAAAAGCCGGACTTGCGGAGGAAAAGCAGGAGTCGGAACCTGTAAAAAAAGAAATAGATAATGCCGCGAATAAGCTGTATAATGCGGACGAAAAATCTTTGGTTCAGGGAACTCTGAACCTGGAATTAGAGACAGGCGGAAAGCCGTCAGCCGATGCTGTACCGGTAAGGAGACACCATTCACAGAGCGGCGGCCTTTCAGGAAAGGAACGTACTTCAAAGCTGCCTTCCATAAAAGAGGCTCTTGCATCCAAGGGATTTTCCGCAAAGAAGGAGCCGGCCGCATTGCGCGGATCAGGAACCATTCTGTTCTATCTGAACGATACGCCATTGCGTCTGCCGCTGAAAAAGGACGGGGATTCTTATTATCTGATGGATATGATCGAATATTCCGGTATCGATCTGAAGCAGCCGAAAGGCAGGGTTACATTGAGTGTGAACGGGCAGCCCGGAACATTTATGCAGAAGCTACATGAGAGAGATATCATACGTATCGTGGAAGAGATATGAAAAAATTCCATCTGTACGGTGGCTGTGCAGTCCGTGTAATGACAGGAAAAGCTGCAAACAGCCGGGCTGCCATACCGAGGCGTACTCAGCGTAAGCGGACGGCAGCCGTGACCCGCGGAAAGGCAATGTGATTTTATGAAAAAATATGCAGTTGTGATACTTGTGTCTGCACTGGTAATTCTTGCGCTTGCGGGATGCTCCGGAGAATTTGAGATTCCGTTCTTTCGTCAGAGTACAGAACAGACGGTCACAGGACAGGTATGCCGGGTGGAAGACGATCTGCTTTTCATCCGGGCCGAAGGCGAGAAGGACGGGCCGGAAGAAGAGAAAGATGAAAATACCCCCGTTCCGGAGTACATAGGAGAAGAGCTGGAGATCAGGCTGACAAAGGACACGGTGTTCATGATCCGCAGACCCGATGAAGAAGCAGAGGGCAAAGCAGAATCGGCACAGGACGGATCGGAACGCTCAGAGGAGGACTCCAACGCCGTGGCAGACGACGGCTCAGAGGAGGACTCCAACGCCGTGGCAGACGACGGCTCAGAGGAGGACTCCAATGCCGTGGCAGACGACGGCTCAGAGGAGGACTCCAATGCCGTGGCAGACGACGGCTCAGAGGAGGACTCCAATGCCGTGGCAGATGACGGTTCAGAGGAGGACTCCAACGCCGTGGCAGACAACGGCTCAGAGGAGGACTCCAACGCCGTGGCAGACGACGGTTCAGAGGAGGACTCAAGCGCTGATTCAGACGGGAACACCGGGGAAATACAGGAGAAATTTGTTGAGGAAGAGATTCCAGCCAGTCACATTTCGGAAGGAGACGTGATTTCCGCCAGTCTGGATAAAAAAGGAAATGCATCCAAAATCCTGGTCATTTCCCAGGCCGGGCCGGGGGACGCGGGAAAGCTCAGGGAAGCGGAAGACTATGACGCGGCTGTAGAATTTGCCGTTGATATTGAGACGGACGGAGAAGTCTTTTCGTCTAAGGGAACAGATGAAAATACAGTCCATGTATACGGGGAGGCCAGGGCGGTCCTGAAAAATGCCGAGATCACCAGGACGTCCCGGGACAGCGCCGGAGGAAGTCCGTCCGCCTCCTACGGCGTAGGGGCGGCTCTGCTTACGACCAACGGCATTTCCTATATCAAAGACAGCACCGTTAGGACGGACGCGTCCGGAGCTGCCGGGATTTTTTCCTATGGAAATGCCCATGCCTATGCCATGAATACCGAAGTGTCTACAAGGCAGGACACCTCCAGCGGCATTCAGACGGCAGGCGGCGGACAGCTGTATGCCTGGAATCTGAACGTGGAGACCTTCGGGACATCCTCAGCGGCCATCAGCAGCGGCCGGGGAGGCGGCAGGATGGCAGTGGACGGCGGTGCGTATATCACCGGAGGGGCAGATTCGCCGGCGGTATCCTGCGGGGCGGATATTGCGGTCCGTGAAGCTGCGCTGACGGCAAACGCATCGGAGGCTGTCCGCGTGGAAGGCGGAAATGCGCTGCATCTGTATGAGTGCGGACTGACGGGAAATATGGGCGATGATCTGTACAACGACAGCGCCTGGAACGTGCTCCTTTATCAGGGAAGGCCCGGAGATTTTGAACCGGGAAACAGTACCTTTGAGATGAAGGGCGGCAGGCTGACGGCCAACAACGGCGGTATCTTTTACACGACAAATACAGAATCCACCATTACGCTGTCCAATGTAGAGATCGTATACCCGGATGTTCGGGATTTCTTTCTGAAATGTACGGGAAATGATCATCCGGACGGCTGGGGAAAAGCTGGCTCCAACGGGGCGGACTGCTTGTTTACCGCGGAAGGGCAGGACATGGAGGGCGATATCGTCTGGGATGAGATCAGCCAGCTTGATTTTTATATGACGAAAAACAGTACGCTTAAGGGAGCGGTCCTGCAGGAAAAAAATGATGGCGGCAAGGACCGCGACGGGTATTGCAACCTCTATATTGAGGAGGGCTGTACCTGGACCGTGACAGGAAACAGCAGTCTGAACCGGCTCTCCTGCAGCGGGCGGATCGAGGACGATGAGGGAAAAACAGTGACGATCCGGGGCAAGGACGGCACGGTCTATGTGCAGGGAACCGGAAAGTATACGATCACGGTGGTATCGCACGAACCGGCGGCCAACCTGTCCGGCGCGTCAGAGATCAGCCGGTGGACGGACCATCAGACAGAGGTTCCGGAGATCTTTTTGTAGTTTCAGGCGTGATCAGGTAAAAGGGATCTGTCCGGCAGGGAATTCCATGCCGGACAGATCCTTTTGCGTTCATTACAGGCAAAAATCATTCCAATCCACTTATCCATTCGCAAAAACCGTGCTGACGAACTCTTACGTCTGCTAACGCAGCCGCTCTTCGCTTTCCAGAGTGCGGATCAGGTTGACCATTTCGATGGCGGCCTGAGCACATTCCGCCCCTTTATTGCCGGCCTTGGTGCCTGCCCGCTCAATGGCCTGTTCGATGGTATCGGTGGTAAGGACACCGAACAGCACCGGAATGTCACTTGCTAAGGCCACATTTGCAATGCCCTTGGAAACCTCGCTGCACACGTAATCGTAGTGGCTGGTACTTCCGCGGATGACAGCCCCAAGAGCGATCACCGCATCATATCTTCCGCATTTTGCCATCTTTGAAGCGATCAGCGGAATCTCAAATGCGCCCGGAACCCAGGCAACATGGATATCATCGGCACATACACCGTGGCGGAGAAGCGTATCTTCGCATCCACTAAGCAGTCTGGAAACGATAAATTCATTGAAACGGGCAGCGGCAATCCCGATCCGAATACCTTCTGCAACCAGTTTCCCTTCAAATATTTTCATGACAATTTTCCTTTCTTTATATAGACATTTCATTCAGCCGGTCAAATCGTTGCTGACGCCGCGGAATAGTTCAGGAAATGGCCCATTTTTTTCTGCTTGGTACGCAGATAAAACAGATCTTCCCGTGTGGCATCCACCTGGATTGGTATGCGTTCCGTAATCTCCAGTCCGAAATCCTTCAGCTGATAGATCTTGTCTGGGTTATTGGTCAGAAGCCGCAGCTCCCGGGCTCCCAGGTCGCGCAGGATCTGCGCGCCGATCCAGTATTCCCGCATGTCCGGGGCAAAGCCCAGCTTTAAATTGGCCTCCACAGTATCATACCCCTGTTCCTGCAGTTCGTAGGTTTTCAGCTTATTGATCAGTCCGATGCCCCGTCCTTCCTGGCGCATATACAGCAAGATGCCCCGTCCTTCCTTTTCGATCATCCGCATGGCGGCTTCCAATTGCTGCCCGCAGTCGCACCGCCGGCTTCCCAGGATATCTCCGGTGAGACATTCGGAATGAACCCGGCACAGCAGTCCCTTTCCATTGCCGACCTCTCCCTTTACAAGGGCAACGTGGCTCTGGCCGGTCAGGTCATCGGTATAGCCGTAGATCATGAAATCTCCATAATGGGTAGGCAGTTTGGCAGCGGCCTCCCGGAGCACATGCTTTTCATGAAGCCGGCAGTAATCCTGCAGGTCTTTGATGGAAATGACCTTCATATTCCAGGTTTTTGCATGCTCCAGTAGTTCGGCGGTGCGCATCATGGTACCGTCTTCCCGCATAATCTCACAGCATAGTCCGCATTCCTCCAGCCCTGCCAGACGGCACAGATCCACGGTGGCTTCGGTATGACCGGCTCGTGTCAGTACGCCTCCCGGACGGGCCGTCAGCGGAAATATATGCCCCGGCTGGCGGAAATCCTGAAATCCGGACATGGGATCTGCGCATTTCCGGCAGGTCAGGCCCCGCTCTTCTGCGGAAATGCCTGTGGAGGTGTCAATATGGTCCACGGAAACGGTGAATGCCGTTCCGTGATTGTCGGTGTTTTGCTTCACCATCTGTTCCAGCCCCAGGCGTTTCGCAATCTCTGCGGACATGGGGGTGCAGATCAATCCTCTGGCATGTGTTGCCATAAAGTTTACATTTTCCGTCGTGGCGAACTGGGCGGCGCAGATCATATCGCCCTCATTTTCACGGTCCGGATCATCCATACACAGGATGACGCGGCCGGCTCTCAGCTCGTCCAGCGCATCTTCGATCGCTGCAAAGTTCATGATGAATTGTCTCCTTCCAATAGAATTTGCTCTCTTTTTGCATGTATGATCTGCCCGTCAAAAGGTCTCATTTCCCTTGCCGGCCAGATCATATATTTCTTCCATAAAAATGGACGGCTTCCACCATAGAATCGGAATGGACTTCAAAATCCATGCTTCCGTAGAAAATCCTCTGTGATCCTGCTTTCCGGCAGCGGCGCAGGAGCAGGCCCTGTGATCAGCCTCTGCACGTATTTTCCAATAATATCATTTTCCAGATTGACCGGATCGCCTGCTTTCTTTGTGAGAAGGGTCGTGTGCCCTCCGGTATGGGGGATGAGAGAAACACGAAAGCTTTGCTCTGTCAGTCCGGCCACAGTCAGGCTGACTCCGTCGATGGCAACGGAGCCTTTTTCCACGATCAGGTTCAGGACGTCAGGCGCGGCTTCCACGGTGATCCACACCGCGTTTTCCTCCCGGCGTACAGTGCGGATGGTTCCGGTCCCGTCAATATGCCCTGAAACAATATGCCCGCCGAATCTTCCGTCTGCGGCCAATGCCCGTTCCAGATTGACGCGGCTGTCTGTGCAGAGCGCTCCCAGGTTGGTCCGGCGCAGGGTTTCCGGCATCACGTCGGCAATAAAACCGTCCGGCAGGAGTTTTGCGGCGGTCAGGCATACGCCGTTGACCGCAATGGAATCTCCCGGCCGGGTATTTTCCAGGACCGTATCGGCCTGGATGGAGATCTGTCCGGAGGTACGGTTGGAAATCACATGGCGTACCCGGCCGATCTCTTCTATGATTCCTGTAAACATTTGAAATACCTCATAAATTTGATTCGAATTCAGCTTTTCGTAGATAAATTTGTACAGTCTGTTTTCTCGTCCTTATGCGGCTGTTTGCGTCATATGATACTGTAGGGCGGATTTATGTGGCGCTCAGTATAAATTCTAATAACAGGTCGCCGCCGACAGAAGATACCGCAGGGGATGAAAGCCGGATTCCATCCCCGGGCGTGGGAAATCCGATCCCTTCCACGGGGGTTTTTGCATCCCGTCCGCCCAGCAGAAGAGGAGCGATATAAGCGTATACCCTTTGCACCAGTCCGGCCCGGAGCATGGCTTCATTCAGTGTGCCGCCGCCTTCCAGAAGGATGCTGTCAATCTCCATGCGGCCGAGTGCGTCCATCAGAGACGGGAGAGAAACATGGCCGTTCTCTTCCGGAAGCTCCAGCAGGGTGATGCCCAGAGCTTCCAGCGCGGACCGTTTTTCCCGTGTCCCGTGGGTATAGGCGATGACCGTTCGATATTGTCCGGCTGTACGGCATATACGGCTGTCCGTAAGAATCCGCAGGCAAGAGTCACAGATGATACGGACGGGCTGACGCGGGGGCTCTGACAGCCGGTCCTCCAGTCCGGAGGATTCTTCTTCTGCCAGGCAGTTCAGCGGCCGATTCTCCGACCCGGCTGTCTGTTTCTCCGTCCCGCAGTGAAGCGGATGGTCCTCCAGTCTGGATCTTTGCCTTTCCACCCGGCAGTTCAGCAGCGGATCATCCGCTAGCACGGTGCCGATCCCGGCCAGGATCCCGGTGTACTGACGGCGCAACTCATGAACATGTTCTCTGGCCTCCCGGCCGGTGATCCATTTGGAAGCGCCTGTGCGGGAGGCGATCTTTCCGTCGGCGGTCATGGCGTATTTCATCGCCACATAGGGCCGTCCGGTTGTAACATAGTGAAAAAAGACCACGTTAACTGCATCGCATTCGTCCTGCAGAAAATGTTCCGTTACAGTGATTCCGTTTCTGCGCAGAAGCTCCGCGCCGCCGGCTGCTTTCGGATTCGGATCCCGGGAGCCGATGACCACATGGGCGATCCCATTTTCCAGGATGGCATCCGTACAGGGCGGGGTCCGTCCCTGATGACAGCAGGGCTCCAGCGTTACATACATGACGGCGCCTGCGGGATCCTCGGTACAGGAAGCCAGTGCATTGCGCTCCGCGTGGGGGCCGCCGCGGCGGCGATGATACCCCTCACCGATGACGCGCCCGTTTTTTACGATCACGGCGCCCACCATGGGATTCGGGTTCGTTTGGCCAAGCCCCAGCCCGGCAAGACGGATGGCGCGGCGCATATATTGTTCTTCCAGCATAGTTTTCCCTCCGTTTACAGTAACAGAAACTGCGTAAAATAACCGGATCCGTTGACATGTGCGGCGAGACTATTGCTGCTGATTGCCGCGGATCGTTAACCGGCATGAAATCTATATCCGTATCCGGCGATGGTTTTAATGAAATCCACATCCTTTGCGACGCCCCTGCATTTTTTTCGGATCTGGAACACGGTATTTTCCACTGCATGGCAGTACCCGCCGGAGGGCTCATGCCATACCGCCTCATAGATCTGCTCCTTGGTATAGGTGACATCAGGATTGGAATACAGCATGTACAGGACATCAAACTCCTTGGTTGACAGATAGATTTCCTGACTGTTGACCGTGGTCTGGTGGTTTTTCACACTCATATGCAGCCGGGAGGAGATCGTTTGGATCCCGAAAAATTCCTGGGCCGCAATGCAGTCCATTCGGATCTGGTCCAGAAGCATGGACAGGTTTTCAAATTTTTTCGGACAGCGGAGTTTTTTGAAAAGCCGGATTTCCATCTGCTGTCCGTGAATGTCCCTGGAAAAATTCATGATCAGAGTCTCAATGGAAATCTCGTGATTTTTGTTGACAGTCGGGGAGGTCCCGATATTCGTAACCCCGTAGTAGAGCTGCCCTTCCAGCAGGACCTCGGTGACATATACGCCCACTGGGGGCATCTCGTCCCTGGACAGGATCTGCAGGTTCGCGGTCGGCGTCCCGACCAGCTTTCCAATCCCCTGCCCGTATACGATCTTACCTGAAAGATGATAAGCGGGTGTTTGGTTTATGATCTGAGCCATGGCGTTACCTCACATATAAAATTGAACGGGCTGAAATACCGTTCAGGCGCGGCATTTCGGCTGTTCGGATAAAATTATAATATTTGAAAGGCAAATTATCAATATAGGGAAGGGATTTCGGAAACTTTTCGGAAACAGTTAGTGGAAAAGTTTTATTTTGCTTGACAAGAAAATTTGGCGTGCTATTATATAAATAATACAAGAAAACTTGGCAAAAAATGGATTTTTGCCTGTGGTTTTGGATGTCAAAGTAATACTTTATGCAAAATGTATACAAGCTTGGGAGGCTTTGTTATGAAGAGAGAGATAATACTGGAAAAAAGCAGAAAGGAAAACAGCGGAGAGGATTTCTATGAGAAAGAGGTCACGAGAGCAGGCGGAGAATTGGGAATCTATACAGTGTGGATATTTGCGGCAGTTTTTTCCATAGTACAGGTCTTGCTGTGTCATGAATGGAATTATGCGGTCTATGCGTTGGCGGGAGTTTTCTACGCGGCAGTATATGCGGTGAAGGCGCGCAGGCAGAAGCAAAGACAGGATATGATAGGGGCTGTGGGGTGGTCGCTTTTTGCCGTTGTATTTTTTGTGATGCATTTCTGCCAGTTGGTCTGATGGACAGATGAATCGTTTTGTAAGTTTTGCAGGGAGTTTAGGAGGATGGACTATGAAGAGAGAGGAAATACTGGAAAAAAGCAGAGAGGAAAACGGCGGGCAGGATTTGTTTGAAAAAGAAGTTCTGAGAGAAGGCGGAGAATTGGGAATCTATATGGTGTATATTGCAGCTGCATTGTTCTGCCTGATCAGCATTTTTGCGACTGGAAGAGCAGGGTACGACCTGTGGGCAATGGCGCACACCCTGCTGGCAGTTGGGTATACGGTGAAATTAAAGGAATGCCGGAGGAAGCGCTGGCAGGATATCACTCTTACGGCAGTGCTGTGGGGCGGAATCCTATTGAACTCTGTAATGCACTTTAGGAATTTGCTCACGGCTGCTGTGATTTTGTAGGAGGACGGCTATGGAACTTATTCTGAAAAATCATCTGAAGGAAGTTCGGACCGAACAAAAGCTGTCCCAGGCAAAGCTGGCGCAGATGGTCGGCGTCTCGCGCAATACCATCAGCTCAATCGAAACAGGGCAGTTCAATCCCACCGCAAAGCTGGCGCTGATCCTGTGCATCGCGCTGGACAAGAAGTTTGAAGAATTGTTTTATTTTGAATGATGACATGAAAGCGAAGTGAAGAGTGATTCATGACGGAAGAGGGATGGAAGCTCTTCTGGCCATGAATCACTTCCTTTTTGTCCGAGCTGCTATCCAAAGAGATGATTCAAATGGAAACGTAATATATGTTGCTTTTTGAAACTTCTTGTGCTAAAATAAATAAAAAGGAAGGATGTGGAGCGGAAATGAAAACAAAATTTCATGAATATCTGACAATGTTTCGGAAGCAAAAAGGTTTTACACAGGCACAGATGGCTGAAAAGCTTGAGATTTCCCGGTCTACCTATGCGAATTATGAGTCAGGGAACCGCTCGCCCAATCTGGAAGCGCTGGAATATATCAGCGAGATTCTGGGCTGCTCTATGGACGAGCTGTTTGGAAAAACCATGGTTCAGTCTTCCAATCCTATACTCCGTGAGGAGCCGCTGCCTTATTATGCCGATGTGAAGGCGCCCCGGAGGGGACCGGGCAGAAGATTGGCGATCGGTACACAGGATTTCCGCAAGCTGCGTGAAAGGAAGGCATATTATGTGGATAAGACACAGATGGTGGAAGAATTTTTGGAATCCTGGTATGAGGTGACTCTGATCACCAGGCCGAGACGCTTCGGAAAGACTCTGAATATGTCTATGCTGGCGGAGTTCCTGGATTGTACGAAGGACTCCGCGGCCTTGTTTGCGGACACCCGGATCAGCGGCAGCTATCTGATGGAGGAGCTGAACCGGCATCCGGTGATTTTCCTTTCCTTCCTGAATGTAAAGGGCGATTGCGCGGACAGGATGCTGGATGAGCTGAGGATCACACTGAAACAGGAATATGAAAGATACCTTCCCATTGTCAATGACGGTTCCCTGCCGGATGTGCAGAAAAAGATGTTCGACTGCAATTATGAGCATCTGTACAAGGCCGGCATCACAGAAGAGAAAAAAGGCTGCATTCGCCGCGCGGTTGCGGAATTGTGCCAGATTCTGGAAGTATATTACGGTAAGAAGATATACCTTCTCCTGGACGAGTACGATACGCCCTTCATCACCGCAAATGCAAAAGGGTATTACAATGAGATCAGTGATCTCCTTGCAGAGATGCTGTCCTCCTCCCTGAAGGGGAACCCATCTCTGGAAAGGGCGCTGCTGACAGGAATCCAGCGTGTCGCAAAGGAAAATATTTTTTCGGGACTCAATAATCTGATCGTGTGTACGGCAAAGGACCCGGAATATTCAGACTGCTTTGGATTTACGGAAGAAGAGACGGCAGGACTTTTGGACTATTGCGGAGTGGAGCTTACGGAAGAGGTCAGAACCATGTATGACGGGTATCTGTTCGGAACAACAAAAGTCTATAACCCGTGGTCTGTCTCATGCTATGCGGCCAGAAAGGAGCTGGAGCCTTACTGGGTGAATACCAGCGAGAACAGTATCCTGAAAAATGCATTCGAACAGAGGGGAGAGTCGTTTGCCGGAAAATATAACGAATTGATCGAGAAGGGGATCGTGGAGGCAAAGGTAGAACTGGCGGTTTCTTATTATGAGGAGCCGGATGATGCCTCACTCTGGGGACTTCTGCTCAATGCCGGGATGATCACCGTCCAGGAAAAGACAGGAGATAAAATCTACAAGCTTCGGATCCCCAATTACGAAGTCCGGGAAGCTTTTCAGGAGCTGACCGCCTTCTATTTGAAGGTGGAGGACGGACATATATCGGATATGCTGAGATGCCTTCGGACAGAGTCCATGGAGGAATTTGCCGAATGGTATCAGAGGATTTTATGGAAGCTCCCTTCCTATCATGATCTGAAAAGTGAAAACAGCTATCACGTGATGATGCTGGGAATGTGTGCGTTTCAGTATCGGTATTATGATGTAAAGAGCAACCGGGAAAGCGGCGCCGGGAGAAGTGATATCATCCTCTGTGCGAAAAAACAGGAACTGCCCCATATGATCCTGGAATTCAAATATACAAAAGAGGAGACAGAGGATCTGGGTGAACTTGCGCTGGACGCGATCGGCCAGATCAAGCATAAAAAATATGACGCGGAAATGACAGGCACCGTGTATTTTATCGGACTCGCGCATTTTGGAAAAAATGTGCAGGTCCGATGGGAGAAAAAAGAAATCCGGAGCTGTAAAAAATAGAACCACCAGATCGTGCGGATAATACGGAGCGGCAGATTTCATCGTCCGTGAGCACATGTCTTTACAGCTTCGGAGCGGCAGGGAGAATGCTATGAGTCTATATGCGATCGGAGACCTCCATCTGGCTTTTTCCGTCGATAAACCGATGGATATTTTCGGCAGAGTATGGAAAAACCATGAGAAGAAGATCTGGAAATATTGGAATAAGCGGGTGACGGACCGGGATACGGTTGTGATCACCGGGGACCATTCCTGGGGAAGGAACTTGGAGCAAAGCAGGAAGGACCTGGATTTTATCGCAGAGCTGCCCGGAAGAAAGATCCTGCTCCGCGGCAATCACGATATGTTCTGGGATGCCAAAAAGACCCGGCGGCTGAATGAACAGTTCCGTGGCAGGCTGGAATTTCTGCAGAACAACTTTTTTTCCTGCCAGGGCTATGCGCTGGTCGGGACAAAGGGCTATTGCTATGAAGGTCTGGATACTTACGAACATTTTGAAAAGATCAGAAACCGGGAACTGGAACGTCTGCGGATTTCCTTTGAGGAGGCACGTGCTGCAGGTGAAGAGAACTATATCATGTTCCTGCATTATCCGCCCACCAGCATCGGGGAGGCGGAAAGTCCGTTTACCAGGATGGCGGAGCTGTACGGCGCGTCAAAGGTGATCTATTCCCATTGCCATGGAAAGGCGAGATATGACGACAGCTTCAAGGGCTATGTGAACGGGATCGAGTATAAGCTGGTTTCCGGGGATTACCTGAACTTTAAACCGGAGTTGATTTTAGAATAGAAGCTGCCGGTTGTCCGGAACAGGCGTCTAGAAACCGACGATCGGAGCAGCGATCATATTTTTTGTTACTATTCACAGCCACTATTTTTTGTTACTATTCACAGTCATTTCACTCACATGCGCAAAAACAGCCAGCAAAGCTGTCTGCCGATGCTGCGCATCTAGACTTTTTACTTATGTGGGTGAAGTGACGACTGTGAATAGCAACCTATTTTTTATAAAATTTGAGAAAAACTCTTGACTTTCCACCTTGTGGAAGCTGTATAAACAAAATAAGACACCGAGGGAGATAAGGAGCGGGGACATGAAGATCAAGCAGGTTGAGGAACTGGTGGGCATCACAAAAAAGAATATCCGGTTTTACGAGGATCAGGGGCTTCTGGAAGTGAAGCGCGCGGAAAACGGATACCGGGAATATAGCTTAAATGATGTAAAACGTCTCCAGGAGATCCGGCTTCTGCGGAAGCTGGCCATTCCCATTGAGGATATGCGGCATATGTACGCGGGACAAAAAAGCCTGCGAAGCTGCTTGGAATACCAGGTGGAGGAGATGGAGCGCCAGAAAAAGAATCTTGTGCAGGTCCAGGCATTCTGCGAAGAGCTTCTGAATGCGGATCTTTCATTGGAAACACTCGACGCGACCCAGTGTCTGGAACAGATGGAGCGGCTGGAAAAGGAGGGAACGAATTTTATGGATGTGAGAAAAACAGATGTTCATAAGAAAAAAATCATTGGAGCAGCTCTGGGCGGCGGGATCATGGTTATATTTATGGCTGCAATGATCGGGATCACGATCTGGGGCAGTATGGAAGATCCGGTTCCGATCGGGTTTATGCTGTTCATGATCGGAATCCCGGCAGCAGTGATCATCGGTGTGATCGCGGCGCTGATCGGAAGAGTAAAAGAGATCAAAGGAGGAGAAGAAGATGAAGCTTCTAAGTATTGATTATATCCCGGGCACGGAGATCGAGGCGCTGGATATGGTAAAAGGAACTGTAGTGCAGACAAAGAATTTCGGCAAGGATTTTATGGCCGGGATGAAAACGCTGGTCGGCGGAGAGATCGTAGGTTATACGGAAATGCTCAACGAGGCACGTCAGATTGCGGTCAAGAGAATGGTGGATGAGGCGAAGGCACTTGGCGCGGATGCGGTGATCGGAGTGAAGTACGGCTCATCACAGGTCATGCAGGGGGCGGCGGAGGTGATCGCCTATGGAACCGCTGTAAAATATCTCTAACTGTACGGTTGGAATGGGGCTGTTGCACGAATATAGTGCTTCAGTCCTATTTTTGATATGGGCTTTAGCCTGTTGAGCATGGCGTAGTTTTTCGTGTTCCGAAAAATGGATGTGCAAGTACCACATTGTCTTCACTCCCAAGTATAGACGAAAAATAATTTATAATCAATTCATACTTGTGATTATGCCGGATCGCAGCCCGGCTTTCCTCCTAGATTTTCTTTGGTATGCGCTCCGGCACAAACGA
>QXWX01000003.1 GCA_009911175.1 Lachnospiraceae bacterium
CCAGCATTGGCATAAGTGTTTTTCTTATGCAGAAATTTTGCCATTTTGCGTCAAAAAATATTTATAAGTGGCCTAAATGCTTTCTTCATCTTCATTGCGACATCCATCGCCCAATCAAACTGCTCCGGCCATTTATCCTTATTATCAAAATCCGCATCATGAATTACAAGAATCCTGCTTGCCTTCTTTTCCGGTAATTCTCTCCAGTCCAGCGGCATTCCCATATCTGATTCAATGTCTGCCTTGTGCGAATAAAATTTCTGATATAGCTCTTTATCGTCAGTAATGTACCATTCTACAATAATGCTTTTGTCTTTTCTGACTTGCAGCAGACTTATGTGACAAGCTGAAGAGCCTACACTCAACGTCATCCAGTGGTCGGTACTGGCTTTTCTTCTGTTAAATGCTTTTGAAAATGCGGCATTATCAAATGCGTATTCGTTAAAAGCAACCCAATAATCATATCTTGCCTGCAACGTAGGAGAACTGCTGGTTTGACGTTTAATCTCTTTTGTCCAGTCATTCGGTTTTTCAATGGCCTCAAATTTCACGGCAATATCCGAATTACCAATTTGATACAGCTTAATCTCCAAAAGAAAAAATGCTATATTTTCATCAGTATGATTGTTCAGCCATTCGATTGCAGCACGGTGTTCTTCTCTTGCTCTCTTCACAATCCAAATCACTATATCTGCTGCTTTCCCTGATGCATATGTAATCAGTTTGCCAAGATGATCGTGATTGGTATCTTCCAGCTGATTTTCGATAATAATTTTCCTATCTGTCCCAGTTTCTGTTGCGTAAATATCTACATTGAAATCGCCCACACTGGATTCTGTTTCATCTACCGTAATTTCAAGACCCACAGCATCTGAGAGCAAATTAAGATTCTCTTCTTCTGCAAGCCACGGAGTGAAATCCAATGCTTCGTGCGGCCACACTCTTCTTAAATCTTTTATTTCTTTAAGCTGTCCTAAATTTATCACTTCAAATCTCTCCTTGCCCGCTTTGACATCAATATCATACAACGGTCGCTTCGCTTGCCTTTCAGACGCTCCGATTGCTGTCAATAACGCTACACACTCGCACTCTGCCAGCAGTCCTAAGCACTCACCAAGCCAAAATCGAATAATAAGTCATAGCGTAGATTCCAAAATCCCATCAAGGTACTTTTGTAACCTCGCCCTATTTTCCAAATTTCCTGTTCACTCATTCTCAGTATCCACTTCCGAAGAATGCCCATTTTATCGGCTTTTTCGGCACTTTTTCTACTTGTTTCTCGTCATTAAACAAACACACTCAACATGCACACTCATCCCAAACTGGTCCACAACGCTCCCCTTCTTCATCTCATACCCCCGCCCGCACAGATACTTCAGATCCCGTGCCAGCGTAGCCGAATCGCAGCTCACATACACAATCCTCTCCGGCCGCATGTCCGCCATCGTCTTCAGCAGCGTCTCATCGCACCCTTTCCGAGGCGGATCCACCACGATCACATCCGCATGCGGCCGCTCTCCGGGATGCTCTTTCTCATACCGCTCATAATGTCCTGGCAGCACTTCCTCTGCTTTCCCAACATAAAATTCCGCATTTTCAATCCCATTGATCTCCGCATTTCTCCTGGCGTCCTCCACTGCCTGGGGTACGATCTCCACTCCGTACACCTTCCCCGCCTTCTGCGCCAGGAACAAGGAAATGGTCCCAATCCCGCAGTACAGATCCCACACGGTTTCCCGCCCTTTCAAATCTGCATATTCCATCGCAAGCCCGTACAATTTCTCCGTCTGCACCGGATTCACCTGATAGAACGACAGCGGAGAGATCTGATATTTCACCGCTCCGATATAGTCTGTGATAAACGGCTGTCCCCACAGAACTTCGTATCGCTCCCCCATGATCACATTCGTCTGCCGATGATTCGGACTCACTGTAATACTCGTCATGCCGGGAATCCTGGCCAGTTCTTCCACCAAAACCTCCTGGTGTGGAATCCACCCGGAGCTCCCCCGACTTCCTTTGGTCTGCCTCATACTCCCTTGATGCTCGCCGTTCCTGCAATCCGACGCTTCCTTGTCCCACCGATTCTCATCACTCCTGCAATCCGCTATTTCCTTATTCACCACAAAACAGACCATAATCTCCTTCGTAGCAAACCCATACCGGATCAGCACATGTCGGATCAGCCCTTCCCCGGACTTTTCGTCATAGGAACGCACTCCATATTTTTTCATAAACGCAAGCACGATCTCCAGGATTTCCTTATTGACTCCAACTCCCAGCGCACAGTCCGTATTTGCGATGATATCATGGGTTCTCCCCGCATAGAACCCGGTAATAGGCTGTCCATTTTTGTCCATACCGAACGGAAACTGCGCCTTATTCCGATACCCAAAGGGCTTCTCCATCCCGATGATCGGCCCGAATACCTCCGCCAGCAGTTCCGGAGAAAAACCTCCGATCCGCTCCAGATTTCCCAGCACCTTGTTCTGCTTAAATTCCAGCTGCTTTTCGTAGGACATCTCCTGGATCTGGCAGCCTCCGCATTTTCTGGCAAATTTGCACGCAGGCTCTACACGATGCTCGGAAGGCGTAATGATCTTCATCAATCTTGCGTAACCGTAATTCTTTTTTGCTTTTGTCACCCTGGCTTCCACCACGTCGCCGATGACCGCATCCTTAATAAATAAGGTATAGCCATTCACTCTGCCTATACCTTCACCATTGACGCCAATATCCTGGATCGCCACTGTCACTGATTCATTTTTCTGCATAACTATCTCCATTCCACCGTTCATGCCGGCAGCTCAAACAGGTATGAAAATACATATTTTTCAGCCTGATATCCTAAATACTATTCCTGTCTGCAAAGCAGGCGTTTCCGTGTTCACAAACGCCTGCCCTGTTGTCTTCTATTCTTTTATTTGTCAAATTGATTCCACCTGTACGGTTGCAGTCTATCCCCCATCGCCAGATCAGTTCCCATCCGAGGTCTTCCTCAGATTCGACTCGAACAGCCGGTTATACCCCAGCCATTCCGTCCCGCTTTTATCCTTCAATACTTCCTTCATCGTCTGCAGCTTCGCGTCCGCATTGTCCGCCAGATTCAGCGCCAGCGCTTCTGCAAGTGCCGGTTTTTTCGGCGAGCCGAATTCCAGTTCGCCGTGATGCGCCAGAATGCAGTGCTTCCATTCATTTGCCAGCATCACCGGGAAGCCCGGGACGGAACGGATGGCCTCGGTCAGCATTTCCGAACCGATCACGATATGGCCGATGAGCTGGCCCTCATCCGTATAGTCGTTGTCCGGAAATTCGGACAGCTCCCGAACCTTGCCGATGTCGTGGCAGACCGCGGAGGCGATCAGCAGATCCCTGTTGAGGATCCTGTATGCCCCTGCGAAATATTCGCACAGATGAACCACGCTCAATGTATGCTCCAGAAGCCCCCCGCAGAAGCCGTGGTGCACGGTCTTGGCTGCGGAATGGGACTTGAACGCCTTGATAAATGCTTCATCCTTCACGAAGTAATATTCCACTGCCTGACGCAGATATTCGTTGGAAATTTTTTGGATGCAGGAGAGCAGCTCCTGGTACATCACGTCGATATTTTTTTCGGAAACAGGCATGTAATCCGCAGGGTTGTATTCGCCCTCGGCCGCCTTCCGGAGCTGTTTGATGTTTAGCTGGAGGTTGTTGTTGTAGGTGATCACCTCGCCGTATACCTCAATAAAATCCTTTTCCTCGTAGTCCGCGATTCCCTGAGAATTGGGATCCCACACCTTTCCGTCAAGAGTGCCGGTCTTATCCTGCAGGAGCAGGTTGTCATAAGGCTTTCCGTTCCGCGTCTCCGCAGAACGCTTCCCCCTGCACATGTAAATACTTCTGATCGTCTCGCCTCCGCGCAAATCCTTAATATACATACCCTTCATTTATCCTCTTTCTATATAAATTTTATATTACAATTCAGGCCTCTCAATCCCTGCTCCCCATTGTCACCGAAAAGTCCACATCCACATAGCCGCCGCTTCCCAGCCGCTGTCCTTTCACCTTGACGATCTCTCCCGCCTTATGTTCCAGCACGGCCTTTTCATAGGAAATGATTCCGGTGACGCTGGCGTCTCCCACCTCCAGGATCACGTCCCCGTTCTGGATCCCGGCTTTCATGGCCGGGGAATCGGCCTGCACATTTGTCACATACAGACCCTTGGGGATCTTCTTTTCCTCGAAAAGTTCATCCGTTACAGCGGTGCCGAAGATTCCGGTGTAGGGAACGGCCTCCCCGTTGAGCAGAAGGCCCATAACCTGCTTCATATCCGAGACTGCCAGGGCATTTGCCGAGGCGGACGCGCCTTCGCCCAGGATGCCGCTTTTCACCAGGCCGATGGCCTGGCCCTTCTGGTTGAACAGGACGCCGCTTGCGTCGGCGGATGCCGCAATATCTGTGGCAATCACCCCGCACTGGCCGTCGGCATAATCGTGATCCCACTCCTTGGCGCTGATGATCCCATAGCCGACTCCATTTTCATAGCCGAACATCTGTCCCAGGGCAATCACCAGATCCCCCCGGACGGAGATGTTGGAATTGCCCAGCTCTGCCACCCGGATCACATTCCATGTACTGTCTGAGATGGAGGCCCGGTCAATTCCGAATACCGCAAGCCCCCGGTTGCCGTCCTGCTTCACCAGCTTCGCCGAATGCCGTGTATGGTCCGGAAATATGACGGACCATTGTTCCGCGCCCTCACAGACGGAGTTATCCGAAAGGATCAAAAGCTCCTGTCCGTTGTCCGCCGCCAGCAGTCCTGTAGTGCCGGTATGCGCGCCTGTCCCGGCCGGGGCCTCGCCTTCCTTGGCCCTCCGGACGTAAACCACGCACTGCTCCGCTTCCTTTGCAACGGCATACATACTCTGCATGATCTCCCGGTAGCTGTCCGCAGTCAGCTCCGGAACGATGATCTGAGGCTCCGGCTCCGGTTCCTTTTCCTCTTCTTCCTCCTGGACAGGCTCCGGCTCCTCCTCTTCATCCTTGGGAAGCGTCACCTCCTTGGCCTCCTCGTGAAATGTCTCCTGAGCCCAGGGCCGAAGTGCGTAAAAGCCGCAGCAGGTTGCTGCCCCGATTATCAGACCGTACACCGCCATTTTGGAAAGCTGCAGCGCAATCTGCCCTCCGGTGACCGGCTTTGGCTTGATTGTTTCCTGTAAAAATGAAAATGATTCCCTTTGAGTCCCCTCATCCTGACTCTTTTGCTCTTCCGGTTTCCGTTCTTCCATACTATCCTCCGGCTCCACAATCCTTCTCATTATACTCATGGCCGATGAACTCTGCCGTGAGTATCGCGCCGTATTGCAACCATACCTTTTCCATCATCCCTCATCGTCCAACGGAAAAGGCCGGATGCCTCTCTTGCTATAGTATACCTGATTCTCCGTAATTGTTCAATATCATCCTGTTTCGTTTACGGTTCGTTCACGATTCGTTCACATTTTTATATTCCGTTTTCCAGGTCAGGGCAACAAAAAAGGAAGGGAAACATCCCCCGCTTTAGGGCACATTTCCCTTCCTTTTCTATTGATTCTTTCAAATCCATAAAAGGAAACCGAATACTCGTAGTAATGCTCCGGCATGATCACTCCGATGTTCCCTGTCGCAGCGGGCGCGGACCTGGCGGTGGAGCCGGAGACGTATCCCATCTGCTCCGCCACCTGTTTGATCCGAATCCGCATCTCCTCGCTGACCCCCGGCTTTCCCGACAGTGCCTTCGACACCGCCACATTGCTCACTCCGACCCTTGCCGCTATATCTGCCAATGTAACTCCTTTAGCCATATCGATCCCCCCAGTTCCCGCAATCTGCACCCGAAAGCCTGCCGGCTTCCGGACAAATCCACAAAAATATTTCTGAAAATATAGTTAACAAAATTATATTTATTTAATTTGTATTTGGTTAATTCTAAATATACTCAAATTCTCCGGTATTGTCAATGGCAACTTCTGTTCACCCCCGCTGAAAAAAACTCCTTTTCTTTCTCTCTCATATCATGTACAATAAAAACAGCTTTTGTCTTACCACGAATATAGAAAAAAGGAATTTACAATATGAATCAGAAAACATTAACCAAATTAGAATATGACAAGATCACTGCTCTCTTAGAGGAGCAGGCCTCCTCCTTCCGGGGTCGGCAGCTCTGCCGCCGCTTAAAGCCCATGACCGACGTGGAGCGGATCGACGAGGCACAGGAGCAGACGGCGGCCGCATTTACCAGGCTCATCAAGAAGGGGCGCATTTCCTTCGGGGACGCGGCGCCGGTGGAGGAATCCATGAAGCGCCTGGAGATCGGCGCGGCCTTAGGCAGCGGGGAGCTGCTGCGGATCTGTAAGCTTCTGCAGAACGCCGGGCGGGCGAAAGCCTATGGGCGGCACGACACCCAGGAGGAATCGGCGGACTGTCTGGACGCCTATTTTGAACAATTGGAACCGCTGACCACGCTGTCCAATGAGATCGACCGCTGTATTCTCAGCGAGGAGGAGATCAGCGACGACGCCAGTCCCGCTCTGAAACGGATCCGGCGCAGCATGGACAGCATCAATGAAAAGGTCCACACCACGCTGAACGGCCTGGTCAACGGCTCTATGCGCGCGTATCTGCAGGATCCCATCATCACCATGCGGGGCGACCGTTACTGCATCCCGGTGAAGGCAGAGTACCGGAACCAGGTCAGCGGCATGATCCACGACCAGTCCGCCACCGGCTCCACCCTTTTTATGGAACCCATGGCCGTGGTCAAGCTGAACAATGACCTGAAAGAGCTGTACGCAAAGGAGCAGGAGGAGATCCAGGTCATCCTGGCCCGATTAAGCGAGGAGACCGCGGGATATATTGAAGAGATCCGTACCGATTACCGGTGCCTGACGGATTTGGACTTTATTTTTGCCAGAGGGCAGCTTGCCATGTCCATGAACGGAAGCCGTCCCATTCTGAACAAAGAGGGACGGATCCACATCCGCAACGGACGGCATCCCCTTCTGGACGCACGGAAGGTAGTGCCCATCACGGTGACTCTGGGGCAGGATTTTTCTCTACTGATCATCACCGGGCCGAATACCGGAGGAAAGACGGTTTCTCTGAAAACCGTAGGGCTGTTTACGCTGATGGGGCAGGCCGGGCTGCACATCCCGGCTTCCGACCGTTCGGAGCTGGCCGTATTTCACCAGATCTATGCGGATATCGGAGACGAGCAGAGCATTGAGCAGAGCTTAAGTACCTTCTCCTCCCACATGACCAATATCGTTTCCTTCCTGAAAGACGTGGACGAAAAGTCTCTGGTGCTCTTTGACGAGCTGGGGGCGGGCACGGACCCGACGGAGGGGGCGGCGCTGGCCATCGCCATCCTGTCTTATCTCCACGACCGGGACATCCGCGCCATGGCCACCACCCATTACAGCGAATTGAAGGTGTTTGCCCTGTCCACGCCCGGCGTAGAAAATGCCTGCTGCGAGTTTGACGTAGAAAGCCTGCGCCCCACCTACCACCTGCTCATCGGCATTCCCGGAAAGAGCAACGCGTTTGCCATCTCTGGAAAGCTGGGGCTGCCGGAGCATATCATTGAGGACGCGAAAATGCGTCTGTCCGAGCAGGACATTTCCTTCGAAGATCTGCTGACCGACCTGGAAGCGAGCAAGCGGACCATCGAGAAAGAGCAGGACGAGATTCAGGCCTACCGCCGGGAAATGGAGCGCATGAAGTCGCAGCTCCGTCAGAAGGAGGAACGTCTGGAGGAGCAGCGTGAAAAGATCCTTAAGGAAGCCAATGACAAGGCCAACGCCATCCTGCGGGAGGCCAAGGAGGTGGCCGACGAGACCATCAAGAATTTCCACCGGTTCGGCAAGGAGAATATCTCTGCCGCCGAAATGGAACGGGAGCGGGAACGTCTGCGGAAAAAGATCAAGGATACGTCCTCCGCGCCTTCCCTGAAAAGCCAGAAGCCGAAGAAGGAGCACAAGGCGTCCGACTTCAAGCTGGGCGAATCCGTGCGGGTGCTCAGCATGAACCTGACCGGGACCATTCATTCCCTGCCCGATGCTCGGGGAAATGTGACAGTACAGATGGGCATCCTGAGTTCGCAGGTGCATATATCAGATCTGGAGATCATTGAGGAGCAGAATCCATTTTCCGGATCCCGGAAAAAGCATACCGGCGGCGGACGGATCAAGATGGGCAAGTCCCTCTCCGTCAGCCCGGAGATCAACCTGCTGGGACGGACGGTGGATGAGGCCGTCTCGGAGCTGGACAAATATCTGGACGATGCCATCCTGTCCCATCTCAATACGGTCCGGGTGGTCCACGGCAAGGGGACCGGCGCGTTGCGCAAAGGGATCCATGAGTTTCTGCGCAGGCAGAAGCATGTGAAATCCTATCATCTGGCGGAATATGGAGAGGGGGACGCCGGGGTTACGATTGTGGAATTGAAATAGGAGGGGATATTATGGCAGCAAAACAGAAAATTTTGATTGTAGACGATGATGAGAATATTGCGGAGCTGATCTCGCTTTACCTGAATAAGGAATGCTTTGACACGAAGATCGTTTTCAACGGGGAGGACGCGCTGGATGCCTTTGAGAGCTACCAGCCTCACCTGATCCTGCTGGACCTGATGCTTCCGGGCATGGACGGCTACCAGGTGTGCCGGGAGATCCGCGCGAAATCCTCCACCCCGGTGATCATGCTTTCCGCCAAGGGCGAAATCTTTGACAAGGTGCTGGGGCTGGAGCTGGGGGCCGACGACTACATTATGAAGCCCTTTGATTCCAAGGAAATGGTAGCCCGGGTCCGGGCCGTCCTGCGGCGCTGCCAGCCTGCCAGACAGGAGGCTCCCGCTGCCGATAAGACAAAGCGGGTGGAATACGACGGGCTGACCATCAACCTGACCAATTATTCCGTGGTCTGCGATGGCAGGCAGGTGGAAATGCCGCCTAAGGAGCTGGAGCTCCTCTATTTCCTGGCAGCTTCTCCGAACCAGGTGTTCACCAGGGAGCAGCTTCTGGACCAGATCTGGGGGTATGAGTATATCGGCGATACCCGGACTGTGGATGTGCATATCAAGCGGCTGCGCGAGAAGATCAAGGATCATCCGGGCTGGTCCATCAGTACAGTGTGGGGGATCGGGTATAAATTCGACACCAAGTCCAATGCACTATAAGGAACTGGCATGAAATAAAATATACAGATCATCTGTCTTTCCTGCCTGTTCAGAACCAAAAACGGAGAACGTTATGAGAAGTACTCTGCATATCAAGTTTGCATTATTATATATTATCTTTGCCTTTTTAGGCATATTTACCACGGCCACGCTGGGGCGGCAGCTCCTTCTGGAGCGGATTGCGGCTACCAATTCAGAATCACTTTACCAGGAGGCGAACCTGATCGCCTCCAATTATCTGCCGTCCTATTTTACGGACAACACGACCTCCTGGGCGGTCCACTCCCAGCTGAACGCCATGCGCATTTATCTGGATGCCTCCCTTTGGTTCGTGGAAGCCGACGGCACCCTCATCACCGCCTCAAACCTGGAAAATACCGCCGCGCCGGAGAGGATCGACGAATTTGACCCGGCGGAAACGGGGGGGAAGCAATATCTGACTGGGGAATACCACGGATATTTTCAGGAGGAGGTCATGACCGTCATCGCGCCGGTCATCCAAGGCTTCCAGACCAAGGGATACCTTCTGGTCCACCAGCCTGTGTCCGCTCTGGAAAGCCGCTGCACCCGTATGATGATTCCGTTTTACATCACGCTGTCGGTTATTTTTATGCTGTCGTCCATCTTCCTGCTGGGCTTCCATTATTTCATCTACCGGCCTCTGAGCCTGATCACGGAAGCGGCCACCCAGTACGCGTCCGGCAACCTGGACTACGAGATCCCGGTTTATACTCAGGACGAGATGGGCTATCTGTCCGCGTCCCTGAACTATATGTCCGCCCAGTTAGGGGACATGGAGGACTACCAGAAAAAGATCGTGGCAAATGTATCCCATGATTTCCGTTCCCCTCTGACCTCCATCCGGGGCTATGTGGAGGCCATGACCGACGGTACCATTCCGCCCGAGCTGCACGAAAAATACCTGAATATCATTTTATTTGAGACGGAGCGGCTCACCGACCTGACCAATGACCTGCTGACCTTGAATGAATTTGACACCAAGGAGCTTCTCCTGGACAAAACCCGTTTTGATATCCAGGAAATGATCAAGAATACCGCCGCGTCCTTCGAGGGCGTCTGCACGGAGAAGCGGGTTTCCATCGAGCTGCTGCTCCTGCCGGAGCAGACCTTTGTATTTGCGGACAGCCGGAAGATCCAGCAGGTGCTCTACAATCTGATCGACAATGCGATCAAGTTCAGTGAAAATGACGATTCGGTGAAGATCGAGGTAGTCCAGAAAGGCGGGAAGATCTTTGTCTCCGTGAAGGATACGGGGATTGGGATTCCCAAGCGGGAGATCAATAAGATCTGGGAGCGATTTTATAAGTCCGACGCTTCCCGCGGGAAGGATAAGAAAGGGACCGGTCTGGGGCTGTCCATCGTGAAGGAAGCGATCCTGGCTCATGACGAGCATATCAATGTGATCAGTACGGAAGGGGTCGGGACGGAATTTATCTTTTCGCTGGCGCGGGTGGAGTGAATGAAAATGAATGGAATTTAATAAAGGCTTTACACTAAAATTTGCTTTTGATATAATAAAAAAAGCAGATAACGTTGTAAACAGCATTTTCCAGGGAGGTGAGCAAATGCCGTCAACAAACTTAGAAATCGCCAAAATAGCCATAGACGATTTTAAAGAAATACAGGAATATATGATATTAGCCAAAGAGGAGCATGCGGAGAAAACCTATGCCAAGTTGAAAAAGAGATATCTCACGTTAAAAGCAATTCTCAACGTAGCAGGAGTGAATCTGACAGATATTGATGAAATTAAGGAATAATATAAGCGAATATCCGTTCCGGAACCACTATGCAAAAAATGTGTAAAGTCTGATGCGGAAAGCACAGATTTTACACATTTTTTAATCCTCACCTTCTTTTCTTCTATACCCCAAAGTTTCTTAGTAAATTGCAGTGTCTGATTATTGATAAAGCATCTTTTGGATCGACGCGTCATTCATATTGTCCTGTGTCACCCAGAGGTACCCTGTACTGACCTGGGCCTCATTGCCGGACTGCAGGACAGTCCTTGCCGCCGCCACTACGGATGCGTACCCGATTCCAAACGGATTCTGCACTACCAGCCCGGAGATCTCGCCCTCCTCCAGCGCCTTGAGCTGTTCCTTGCTCACATCAAATCCCATAAGAACGATCTCCGCAGGATCTGTGTTCTCTTTTGCGCTTACCGAGGATTCGCTGTCAGATCGGCCGTCCTTATCACCGGATGCCTCATCTGCGGGATCTTCGTTCTCTGAATCCTCCTGAGGGGCTTCTTTCTCCCCATTCTCTCCGGGCTCATTTCCGCCTGCCTGAGAATCCTGTGCCGGCTCCTGATCCTCCCCGGCTCCATCACCTGACCGGGCTGCTTCCTTCATTTCCCCGCCAGGCTCCCGGGCATCCTCTCCGGTCTGCTCCTGTGTCCTGCCGTCCTCCTTCTGATCCGTATCTTCCCTTTGGTCTTTCTCTTCCTTCTGTCCTTCTTCCCATGCCTGCTCTGCCTGCCGGATTGCCTCCAGCCCCAGCATGGTGGTACTGTCATTGGTTCCGAAGATGCCTTTCAGCCCCGGATGCTGTTCGATCAGATACTGTACGGCATCCGCATCCGTGACGCTCTCCTTCTCTACCTTCCGCCCACCTTCTTCCAGCCCTTCATTCTGTTCTTCCGCCATCTGCTTTTTCAGGTCATCCAGCTGATCGCAGTAAACGACTTCCGCCGTCCGGACATCCGGATAGTTCTCCGCAATCTCGTTCTGGAAGCTCTTCGCGCGCTCCTTGGCTGTCTCGGACTTGGAATCATGGACCAGCACCATCACGTCTCCTTCTCCGCCGATCTCATCCGCCAGCTTGTACGCCCCGGTGCGGGCCGCCTCCTGGTTGTCCGTCTTGACCGTACACTGGATCCCCGGATATTGGTTTCCGGAGTCCAGGGCAATGATCGGGATCCCGTTCTCCGTGGCAAGGTCAAACTGAACCGTACAGGCCTCCTCGTCGATGCTGGCGATCCCGATCACATCCGGATAGCGGGACAGCTCCTCGTCCAGGATATTCACCTGCTCATCAATGTCCTCCGACTTCGCGGGGCCGTTATAGGTCACCTTGATCTTATCATTTCCGGAGTAGCCCAGCTCCCGATTGAGATCCTCGGCCGCCTGCATGACGCCGCTTCTGACCGCTTTCCAAAAGGCAGTGGCTTCTGATTTTCCAATGATGGAGATGTAGGTCCCCTTTTCCAGCTTCAGCCCCTGGACATCCCGGTAGGCCGACGGCATGATCGGATTCAGGCTGACCTGATAGTCCGGTTCTTCCGATGTATCCCCTGTAAATGTATTCTGTTCGGTCTCTTTGGCGCACGCACCGACCATCAGCGCGGCCGCAAGTGCCAGAGCCGCAGTTTTCATAAATTTCCGTCTCATAACAAAACACCCTGCTGCCATTCACATCCAAATGTACTGACCTTTCACTTGTCTAAATTTCCATCTGCCGCGTCAACTCCCATCGACGATGCTGCCAGGTCGGCTGTGAATGGTAATAACACCCTTTCTTTCTATATTTTACCCATACCTTAATACTATACACGATTTTCGTGAAAAAAAAAGGAATATTTTCTTAAGGTTATTATGAATTTTCTTGTATATTTACCCTTTTTGTATTAAAATAGAAAAAGCAATGGATCCCATTGCAGAAGACAGTACCGGAACAGCCGTCCAAGCGGCGGAGAGATGGTTCCGGAAGTTCAATTATAAAAAGGAGGATACATATTATGGCACGTGTGATTAGTGATGAGTGTGTTAGCTGCGGTACTTGCGAAGCTGAATGCCCGGTAGGAGCTATTGCAGAGGGAGACGGAAAGTACGTGATCGATGCTGATGCATGTATCGACTGCGGAGCATGTGAAGGAGCATGTCCTACAGGCGCTATCGCAGAGGCTTAATACAGAAATATTGCCCGTCAGAAGGCAGCCTCATGGAATAACAGAATATTTTACAAAAAAGAAGTTCCCTGGAAGTCCATTTTCAGGGAACTTTTTTATTTTATCACTATAAGCTCCTCTCCTTACTCCAGCGCCGCCTCTGCCGCCTCATCCGCAGTCTTCACAAATGTCTCCGCAGCCTGAGCCGCCGGCCGGCCTTCCCCGACCTCCTGCAGCATCTGCCACCATGCGGTCCGCGCCTGGGCCCAGCCCGGCGTGATCTGATAATAGTCGCCCATGTATTTTGTAAAAATGCTGTACTCCCGCATGATATCATCATTTACATAGATATCCTCCATGTCGCGGACCGGCCAGTACACTGCGGTCTGGACGGATTTGATATACTGCTTCTCATCCTCCGTCATGAATTTGATAAATGTCTTGGCTGCTTCGGTCCTGGCTTCATCGCCGTTGTCAAAGACTCCGAATCCCCAGATTCCGCCCTGCAGGCTGGGTTCCCCATCGCTGGTGGGAAATGCCATGGGAAAGATGTCGAATTCCCGCTCCGGGTTCATGGCTGTCTGGCTGACCTCCAGGGACACGTTCCAGCAAAATGCCATCGCAAGCTCTCCATTGCAGAACATCGCCACCTCATCCTGCCCCACGATATCCGGTTCAAAGGAAATGCCGTCCATTCCCTGGAGCAGTTCCAGCGCCCGGATATTTTCCTCGCTGTTGATCATATATTCCGCATGCTCCGGATCCGTAAACGTACCTCCATACAGGTTATTTACCAGGGCGCGCGTTCCCTGGTCCCCGCCCTGTCCGCCGCAGAATATGACACCGACCTTCTCCTGTCCGTCGTCTTTCAGCGTTTTGACCGCGTTCACAAATCCGTCCGTCGTCCAGGTGTGGTTCTCTTCGTCAATATATTTCAGAGCGCCGGCCGCCTCGAACATGTCGTAATTGATCGCCATGCAGTGAGTCGTCATGCAGAGGGGATACACGTAATATTCCCCATTGCGGTGCCGGCAGGCATTGCGGACATTTTCATAGACATTGTCCGACATCTGTTCTTCTTCCCATAGGTCGCTGAGATCGGCCATCAGCCCTTTATTTCCCCAGTCAGCGACCATCCGTTCCGGGCCCTCCAGGATCAGGTCGGGAGCCCGGCCTTCCTCTATGGCCTCACGGACCTCCTCATCACCGGTAGCATAATCCAGGTACTTTACCGATATGTGGATTTTCGGGTACTTCTGCATAAAGTCCGAGATCAGCCCTGCCACTACCACGGAATTCCCCCAGTTTCCCACCGGATAGGTCCACAGTGAAATCTCCGTCATACCGTTTCCAGAATCTTTGCTTCCGCCGGAGGACGCGCCGACTTCCTGATCCTTCTCCGCGTCTCCGTCCGAACCGCTTCCCGTCCTGCCTCCTCCCGAATCGCCGGACGTTCCTCCGCAGGCGGTACAGCCGGCAGCCAGGCAGGCCGCCAGCAGCAAAGCCAGCATTTTCTTCATGTTCTGATATCCCCTTTCTTCCATAACGGTTATGCTAAGCGCCGGATAAATCTGCCGCTCGATAGAATATGACGCGCACCGCCGTGTGAACTGTATCTTTCCTCGCTTTAAGGCCGCAGATATTTCTCCAGCAGCCGGATCACTTCCTGCATATCAATGGGCTTGGGAACATGGGCGTTCATGCCACAGTCCAGACACTTCTGCACGTCGTCCCGGTAGGCGTCCGCGCTCATGGCAATGATCGGGATCGTGTCCGCGTCCGCCCGGTCCAGATCTCTGATTGCCCTGGCCGCCTCATAACCGGTCATCACCGGCATCCGCAGATCCATCAGAATCACATCGTAATAATGGAGCGGCGACTGTTCAAACATATCCACGCAGATCTTGCCGTTCTCCGCCCAGTCCAGCTCGATCCCCAGATCCGAGATCAGCTCGCTTGCGATCTCCCAGTTCAGCTCATTGTCCTCCGCCAGCAGCGCCCGCTTCCCGGCAAACTGCATCACCACGTCCGCCTGCGTCGTAGTCTCTGCTTCCTTTGTAGCGGCAAGAGGTTTCAGCCCGTAGAACAGTGTAGACTTAAACAGGGGCTTCGCAAGGAATCCATAGATTCCCACGGCCTTGGCCTCTTCCTCCACCTCATTCCAGTCAAATGCCGCCAGCAGCAGGAACGGCGTCTTGTCGCCGCAGAGCTTCCGGATCTCCCGCGCCGTCTCGATCCCGTTCATTCCCGGCATATCATAATCCAGCAGGATCGCGAAATAATTCTCTCCCTTTTCCAGACGCTTTTGTACCTCCTGGAGCGCCCGTTTCCCGTTCAGCGCCCAGTCCGCCTTGATCCCGATGGCCCTCAGCGCCGCAATATCATTTTCACAGTGGATCTCGTCATCGTCCACGACCAGCAAATCCCAATCCGGGAGCTCCATCTCCCGCTCCTGGGCCATCGCCTTTTCCAGATCCACCGTCACATGGAACGCGCTTCCCCGCCCGGGCTCGCTTTCGACCTTGATGTTGCCGCCCATGGCTTCTACGATGTACTTGGTGATGGTCAGCCCCAGACCGGCTCCTGCCGATTTTTCAACACGGGAATGGTCTTCCCGGATAAAGGATTCGAAGATCCGCTCCTTCAATTCCCGGGGCATGCCCACGCCGTTATCCTTCACCCGCAGATGGACCCGGATAAACGCGTCTCCCTTGGGGGACGGCTCTTCCTGCAGCACGAGCTGGATCCGCCCCTCTTCCTGGGTGAATTTCACCGCGTTGCTCAAAAGGTTGAGCAGGATCTGGTTGATCCGCACACTGTCCCCGCATACATTTTCCACGGTCACGTCGCGCACATAAACATCCAGCTTCTGCCGCTTCTCCTTCACCTGGTGCCGCATGATCCCCACGATATTCAGCATCACATCGTGAAGCGAAAGCTGCTCCACATTGAGGATCAGCTCCCCGTTCTCGATCTTGGACATGTCCATGATATCATTGATCATCCCCAGCAGATGCCCGCTGGAAAACGCGATCTTTTTCAAACAATGCTGTACCTGCTGGGTATCATCAATATTGGAAATGGCGATGGTCGTCATCCCCACAATCCCGTTCATCGGAGTCCGGATGTCATGGCTCATATTGGAAAGAAATTCACTCTTTGCCTTGCTTGCCCGCTCCGCCGCCTTCCGCGCCTCATCCAGAGAATGCATCTGCTGGCGCATCAGCCGGAAATATCCCGCAAATACAAGGAGAAGGGCCAGCACGATCAGCGCGCAGTCCGCCAGCGCCGTGAATGTCCACTGATCTCCGAAGTGGTCGATGGTCTCGTCCATCAGGTTGTAGGACATGCCGACCAGCAGATACCATTCGGAATTGGGCAGGCGGGTGCAGTACATATGCCGCCGCTCCCCATCCAGTGTGAATTCAATGTCGTATTCCTCATTGACCTCCATAGCAACCTGCAGTTCCTGGATAAAGGTCTCCTTTTTCATGCCCAGCACGCTGTCATAGCGTTTTCTGACCCGGTCAAAGTAATTGCCGCCGTCCAGCCCGTCGCCCCGGAAAATAAAGTCGCCGTTTTTTAATATCATATAATATTCCATGGTCTCGTCGCTGATGTTCAGTGCCAGGGTTTCGCCGATGTAGCTGACCGGAAGCCCTGCCACAAGCGCGATGCTTTCCCCGCCGTCCTTCATGGGGTAAACCGCCGGCATCCCCATCAGGATCATCGTGTCTCCCAGCCTGTCCGTCGCCGCGGCGATCTTGCTGTGCCCGCTGCAGAGTGACCGCATGAATGTCTCCGGGTCGGCCGGGTCGGCGTCATTGCCGTAGATCATCTCATATGTACCGTCCTCTGCGACAAGCGCCAGACTGGTAAATTCCCGCATCCGTCCATTGTGGGACAGGTTGACGCGCATCACATCCGCGTTTCCCACATTTCCCGGAGGCACGGATTCTACCAGGTCTCCTACCTGTGAAAGGCGCAGTCCGATAGTCGTTCCAAAATGCTCGGCCACATGATCCCCCATCCCGGACATGTAGATACCTCCGATATCGCTGATCGTCTCCGCGCTCTTTTCCCGCATGTGTACCGCCTGGAATGTGAAAACGAAAATACACAGGATCAGCACAAATATCAGGCTGACGATCAGATATCGTGTATTTTTTGACTTATTCTCCATTTCCTTAGATCCTCCCGGATTTTCTCTATGGAATTGCGCAAAAATAACTTGCCTTTTTGCGCAGAACAAATTTTCAGACACAAGGCGAAGGAATGAGGCGTACCGGGGTACGTCGATTGACGACAACGCAGTGTATGAAGATTTGGGCAAGCAAAATGGTACGATTATTTTTGCACAGTTCCTATACTCAGAAGTTCCCATATTATTTATCATATCACTTTTTTCTCTGTACGTGAAGTATGAATATGGATACCGACAAATAAAAAAGGAAAAAATGTCTTTATTTGACGAACGCTTTTTTTCATCCCCTGCTGTTCCATATGGTATAATAGGGGGCGAAAGCAGGTGGACAGGCTTAAGAATCTCTTTGTGCCTGATTCCGAAAGTGTATCATAATCCTAAGGAGGTATCATATATATGGGCGAGGTCAGGTACATGATTTCTGAGGCGGCCAAAAAGCTCCAGGTAGAATCCCACGTTCTTCGCTACTGGGAAGACGAACTTGGGCTGGAGATCGGCCGCACTGACATGGGACATCGATGCTATACGGAAGATGACATACAGCTTTTTCTTTGTATACAGAAACTGAAGAATGAGGGAATGCTCCTGCGTGATCTGAAATTTATGATCCCCGAATTAACCGCAGCCCGAAAACGGCTGAACGCTGCCAGGACGGAAGATGCAGAGCAAGAAGTAGCCGAAGGCAAGGAAGACGGGAGTTCAAAGACGGAAGCGAACAAGGCGTACGGCGTACATACCAGTGATGCAGGCGGCAAAACAAGCGGCATGCAGGCTGATGGGCCGGACAGCAAGGCAGACAGGACAGGCAGCAAAGCAGACGGGGCAGGCAGCAAAGCAGACGGGGCAGGCAGCAAAGCAATCGGGGCAGGCAGCAAGGCAATCGGGGCAGGCAGCAAATCGGATGATATACAGGCCGCCAAGGCAGACAGCAGAACCGACGATATACGCTCCGACGGGACAGACCGCGCGGCAGACGGTATGCAGGGATCGGCCTCCCTGGCTTCCGCCCATCCGGCAGCTCCGGAAGCTGATGTGATCCAGGTGACGCAGCTGGAACAGGTGCGTTCGCTGATCGGGGATGTATTGACCGATGTGGTTTCCGCAAACAATGAAACACTGAAAAAAGACATCAGCCGCAAGGTCACTTCTGATGTCATCCGCGAAATGGATTTTCTCTTCCAGGCAAACGAGCGCCGGGAGGAAGAGCATTACCGGAAGCTGGATGTGCTCATACGCCAGCAGCAGGCCGGACGGCGGGAAGCCGCCAGGGAAACCCCGCTGGGAAAATTGAAGAAGCTGCTTACATAAAGAACTGCCCCGTGCTTTTGGGACAGTTCCTCAGGTACTTGCAGAATGATAAGATTATTTTTGCTCCGTTTCTACTGCGGCTGCCGCTCTTCATTTCCAAATCGCGTATACTGCGGCATCCATGCCAGCCGAATGGTCCCGATGGGGCCGTTCCTCTGCTTGGCAATGATGATTTCTGCGATGTTCTTATCCTCGGAATCGTGGTTGTAGTAATCATCCCTGTAAATAAACATACACACGTCAGCGTCCTGCTCGATGGCCCCTGACTCACGCAGGTCGGAAAGCATGGGACGCTTATCGTTTCGGGATTCCACCGCACGGCTCAGCTGGGACAGCGCGATGACCGGCACGTTCAGCTCCCTTGCCAGCCCCTTTAGGGAACGGGAGATCTCTGAAATCTCCTGCTGGCGGCTCTCGTTGCTCCTCTTGCTGCTCCCGCTCATCAGCTGCAGATAATCGATGATGATCAGGTCCAGGTTCTGTTCCAGCTTGAATTTCCGACATTTGGAGCGCATCTCAGCGATGGAGATTCCAGAGGTATCGTCTATGATCAGCCTGGATTTTCCGATGATCCCTGCGCCCTCGATCAGTTTTTCCCAGTCCGTATCCTTCAGATTCCCGGTACGCAGAAGCTGCGCGTCCACGTGGGATTCCAGAGAAAACAGACGGTTCACCAGCTGCTCCTTGGACATTTCGAGACTGAACACGGCCACCGAAAGATTTTGCCGAAATGCCACATGCTGCGCAATATTCAGCACAAACGCGGTCTTTCCCATAGACGGTCGGGCCGCGATCAGGATCAGGTCCGACCTTTGCAGGCCCGACAGCTTATAATCCAGATCGATAAACCCGGTCGGGATGCCGGTTACGGTGCCTCTTGTTTTGGAGGCCCTCTCAATGACCTCCAGGGCGTTGAGAACGACCTGCTTGATGGGCACAAAGTCTTGGAAATTGCCCCGCTCCACCAGCTCAAATACCCGCTTTTCCGTCATTTCCAGGATTTCCTCCAGGGGACGATTTTCCAGGTAGCAGGTGTTGGCGATCTCCTCATTGAGCTTGATCAGCCTGCGCAGAGTTGCCTTTTCCTTGATGATCTGCGCATAGGCTTTTGCGTTTGCCGAGGTCTGGAAGCCTGCCAGGATATCCTTCGCGAACTCCAGGCTGCTGACCTCCGGCGGAACATTCTTCTCTTTCAAGTGCTCCTGCAGTGTGATCAGGTCCACCGGCTTTCCCATATGAAATAATTCTGCCATAGCGTCAAACAGGATGCCATATGCAGTCTGATAGAAGTCCTCTCCTGTGAGGATCTCCGTTGTCTCCAAAATGGCATCCTTATTCATCAGCATCGCCCCGATGACGGCGGACTCCGCTTCTGTGCTATGAGGCAGGATCCGTTTAATTACCGCCTCTTCCATCTATTTTTACTCCTCATCATCCAACCGTACAGGTGGAATATTTGTGATACTCACAGCCGATAAGATCTGCCGTGAGTATTCATTATGCCTCTTCCCCGATCTCTACCTTCAATTCCGCGGTCACTTCCGGATGCAGCTTCACCGGAACTATATGTGTTCCCAATGTTTTCAGCGTTTCCTTGAGCTGGATCTTCTTTTTGTCCACGTCCAGGCCCATCTGGTCCTTGACCGCGGCAGCGATTTCCTTTGCGGACACGGAACCAAACGCCTTTCCGCCTTCGCCCACCTTGATCTTAAGCGCGACCTGTCCGGCTTTCAGTTCCCCGGCCAGCTTTTCGGCCGCCTCTTTATTCTCCTTGGCGATCTTTTCCTCATTGTTCTTTTTCAGCTTCAGATCATTCATGTTTTTGCTGTTCGCTTCCACGCCCAGCCTCTTCGGAATGATGAAATTCCTTGCGTAGCCGTCATTGACATTTACAATTTCTCCCTCTTTTCCGAGAGACTTTACATCCTGCAGTAAAATGACTTTCATAGTATACAACTCCTTTTATTCTCTATATCTATGCCCAAGGGCATCCCATTATGGCCATTCGCCTGTTTCCTAAGGTATACCCAAGGACATCCCGCTGTTCTGGACAGCAGACTATCTTTATTAAATATCCCCCGCCTCGATCATCTGGTCGATGGTCTCCTTCAATCTGCGGATCGCTTCCTGCACGTCCGTATGGTCAAACTGCGCGCCTGCCGCGTTGATATGCCCGCCGCCGCCCAGCTTTTCCGCGATGATCTGAACATTGACCTCGTCGATGGAACGGGCGCTGAGGAAAATTCTTCCATTGTAAATGGTAAGTACAAAGGACGCCTTGATCCCGCTGATATCCAGCAGCTCATTGGCCGCCTGCGCCCCCAGTACCGTGGGGCTGTCGATATCGCCCGGGCACTCCGCGATGGCATACTCGCTGCGGTAAACCTCGGCCATACGCACGGTCTCCGCCTTCGCGCGGTAGGACTCCATATCGTCCCGGAACATCTTTCTCACTCGCGTAATATCCGCGCCGCACCTTCTTAAAAATGCCGCCGCCTCAAAGGTCCTTACTCCGGTCCGGTTCATAAAATTCCGGGTGTCGATCATGATCCCGGCGTACAGGCAGTCCGCCTCCACCGATGGAATCCGCAGGTCGTCCACGATATACTGCAGCACCTCCGCCACCATTTCACAGGTAGACGAGGAATAAGGCTCTACATAGGAGAGCACCGCATTTTCAATGACCATGCTGCCCTGCCTGTGGTGGTCCAGTACGGCAATGGTCTTGGACCGCTTGAGCAACTCCGGACACTCCGTCATGGGCGGCTTGTTGGTATCCACCACCACTACCATGGAATTTTCATTGATCCGGTCCAGCGCCCTGTCCGGCGTCAGGAAAATATCGCTCTCATAAGCGGAGCTGTCCAAAATCTCATCATACAGCGGCCGGATGGAATTGGAAACCTCCTCCAGCACCACATGCGCCTTCTTGCCCAGCTCCTTCGCCGCACGGTAGATCCCCATGCAGGCGCCAAGACTGTCGGCATCCGCCAGCCGGTGTCCCATGACAAAGATCTGGTCCTTGGTCACAATGAACTCCCGAAGCGCCTCCGCCTTGACCCGGGCCTTGACCCGCGTATTCTTGGAGGTCTGTTCCTTCTTTCCGCCGTAATATTTCAATCCGTGGCAGTCCTTTACTACCGCCTGATCGCCGCCCCTGGCCAGCGCCAGGTCAATCGCCATGCGGGCATAATCGTAGCTCTGCGCATAAGTAGATGTATTCACGCCCAGGCCGATACTCAGCGTGGCCGAACGCGCGTTGCCGATGTTCACCTGCTTCACATCCTCCAGCAGCGAAAACCGGTCCGCTTCAAACTTCTGATAAGCTTCCTTTTTGATGACGATAAAGTACTTGTCCTTTTCCATTTTCTTCACAAGCCCGTCGGCATCGTTGATATATTTATTGATCTTGCGGTCAATCAGCGCCACCAAAAGGGACTGGCGCACCTCCTCCACGCTGTCCATGATCTCATCATAATTGTCGATGTAGATCAGGCCGGCGATCATTCGCTGATTGTCGATCTCCCGCAGATTGGCATTCAATTCCGTCACGTCGGTCATATAGATGACCACAAAAAATTCCTTGTCCCTGGGAATATGCAGTACATCCTCTGTCTCGCTGAAGCCTTCCATGGAAACCTTGCTGAGATGGACCTGGTAATCCCGCCCGTTATGCTGGATCTCCAGCTCCGCGTTCTCCTCATCTCCCGGAAATACGCTTCGGCCGATCTCCGGGATCAGCTTGTTCAGATACCTCTCCCGCCGCCTGCCACAGAATTCCTCCTCAAACCGGTCGTTCTTCCACACGATCCGGCCGTCCTCCATCAGAATGGCGTAGGGAATGGCCAGCTCCCGCAGAAGGGTATTCTGTATCCCCTTATACTGGGTCGAGAACTGGATCATATCGGCCAGAATCAAAGAACGGTTGTGGAAATACAGGATACCGACGACCGCCGCATAGATGATGACGAACACGGACATCATCCCGGCCGCCTGTCTGTCGATCCGATACATCCAGAAGTTCATTGCGATCAAAAGTACCGTCATGATGAGCGGCCATCGCATATACATCTTTAACTGTCCCTTCAAACGCACATCTTTCTTTTTCATGTTTTTTCCTCTTCATCTCATCGGACCGTATCCTCTG
The DNA here is from genome assembly GCA_009911175.1 of Lachnospiraceae bacterium. The sequence goes on from QXWX01000003.1 coordinate 22,767, forward strand.
CAGCGCTCCCACTGAGTCGGAATCGTCTGCCCTGATACGTCCGCCCCTCCCGGCATGTATGTACAGCATGCCATCAGGAAAACACCCCGCCGGATCAAACCGCCTGCCCTGCCGGAAAGCAGCGCCGGATGGCTTTTCCGGTCACTAACAGGTCTAGTATATCACCTTTTTTGAAATTAATCCACTATAATCTGAATCTGCGCCGGGAGGGAATATAAAATGTGGGATAATGATTCAGAGCGGCAGCAGACGGGTCCGCGCTCTGAACGGTTCGATATTTACCAGAACGCGCGCCCGCCGGGCACACAAAAACTGCCGCGCCGGAATCCTCTGGATCCCCGGTACGGCAGCTCATTTACATATCTTTTTTCAATTAATCCTGAACGTACGGCATCAGAGCGATGTGTCTTGCTCTCTTGATCGCTACGGTAAGCGCTCTCTGATGCTTTGCGCAGTTGCCTGTGATTCTTCTCGGAAGGATCTTCCCTCTCTCAGAGATGTACTTCTTCAGCTTTACCACGTCTTTGTAGTCAATCTCGTTATTTTCTTTTCCGCAGAATACGCATACTTTTTTCCTTCTGCGTACAGGGCCTCTTCTCTTGAAGCCGCCCTCTGGTCTGCTTCCCTTTTCGTAAGCCATCTTCCTTTACCTCCTGAATTTATAGCCTCCGCATGTACTGCCATACGGATCGGTTAGGAACGTCTATTATATTACCAGGCAGATTCCGCTCAATCCGCAGGATTCCCGCGGGATCATACCCTTTCGGCAAATTTAACTAAACGGCAGTTCCTCATCTATCCCGTCCGGGATGTTCATGAAGCCATCACCCACATCTGCCGCCGGCGAAGGCGCCGACTGCTGGTAGTTGTTCTGCTGCTGATAAGAGTTCTGCTGATAGGAACCGCGGTTCGCTTCAAACTCAGACTTGCTCTCCGCAAACTCCTGTTCCTCTACGATCACTTCTGTCGTGTACACCTTCACGCCGTCCTTATTCGTGTAGCTTCCGGTCTGGATCCGTCCGGAAATGGCTACGCGCATACCTTGGCGAAAATACTTCTCCGCAAACTCCGCGGAGCGTCCGAAGATCACACACGGAATAAAATCAGCGGTGGGCTCGTTGTCCCTCTTGAATCTGCGGTCTACGGCGATCGTATATCTTGCTACTGCAGTTGCGCTGTCACCCTGTGAATATCTGACTTCGGGGTCCCTTGTCAGGCGCCCCACCAAAACTACTTTATTCATATATACCTCTTTCTCTTATGCCTCCTGTTTCACGCATAAATATCTGAGCACGTTATCCATGATACGGATACGCTGTTCCACTTCACCCGGAACAGCCGCGTCAGACTCGAAGTGTACAAAGTAGTAGTATCCTTCTTTCATCTTCTGGATCTCATAAGCAAATCTTCTCTTGCCCCATTCGTCAACGTCTGTTACATTGCCGCCGAAACGGGTGATCAATGCTTTTACCTTCTCTACTACTTCTGCTCTTGCATCGTCTTCGAGCTTTGCGCTGACAACAACGGCTAACTCATACTTGTTCATGTGTCCTGCACCTCCTTCTGGTCTCTGGCCCCCGCCTGCCCGGGAGCAAGGAATATAATTGTCTGTCAGATGTCAGATCTGCACAACCTGACACTGCTGTTCAGTACAACGGCCGATCCTGTTGTCTGCCGTCCTCAAACAGCTATAAACCAATGTGTATGTCACACAGGTACTTATCATAGCACAAGACATTTTATGATTCAAGCCTTTTTGCGAATTTCCCTCGTATTTTTTTCCACCAATTTCCTGGGTACCATCACCTGATGCCCGCAGCCGCAGCATTTCAGACGGAAGTCCGCCCCTACCCGGAGCACCTCCCACTCGAAATTCCCGCATGGGTGCTGCTTTTTCAGCCGGATGATATCCCCTACCGCAAAACGATCCGCCATCATGATCCCTCCTGACCCGGACAAGCCGGAGCGAAAATTTTTCCACCTGTACAGTTGCAATCCGAAATATCGGTTTTATGCAACTTATTGCAATAAAACCGATATTTCGGATTAGCAACCTACGCATAAATAAGCAAAATGCGGCTGCATTAGCAGACGCAAGAGTGCGATAGCACGGATTTTGCGAATGGATGCGTAGGTTGGATGATCTTTAGATCATCCAACCGTACAGTTAGGAATTTTGCGCATTCTGGCAAAATTCCTTTGTTAAGTGTCTAAGATTCCTTCACATAGATTGATTCAGTATTCCTCAATCAGCACGCCCTGAACCAGAAACCGCTCATCCTCCAGCACATTGGTACAGGTGGAAAGGCTGACGATCCGGGAGCCTGCATGCAGGTCCGCCTCTACCTGATAATTGGATGAATTTTTACACAGCTCCAGGTAATTCAGGAAATCTTCATCCGTATTGTAGTTCAGATTATAATTCTCCGCAACCGCCTTTACCACGCCCGCTGAAAATACCTGGTAGACCTTGGTCATGCCGTCGGGCGTATAAATATAGAAATAAGGATGCTGCTTGCAGAACTCCTCATCCGCATAGGCGCTGAGCTGGGAAAACATCTCACCGCCCACCTTCAGGTTGTGACCGTAGATGAAGGAATTCCGGTCGGTGAAAGAGGAATGGCTCCGCTTATCCAGGAAGATCGCTCCCAGCTTATTGTCATTTGCGGAAAATGTCTTTGTCAGGTATTCTTCATTGTCCCTGCTTTTGACGACGGGGTAGCTGATGATGGCCGGCTCCTCCATCCGGATCCAGGCAACCGTGTCCGGGTTCTCCGCCAAAAGCGCTTCAAAATCCACCTGGAAACCGTCCCCGGGCTTTTTCTCTTCCCCCTCTTCTCCAGAGTCAGGCTCCGTGACTGCCATTTCTTTAACCTTATCGTACTCTTGTCCGCCGGTATAATATGGAAGGACCATCATCACGATCTGGTAAACGGAAACGGCCAGGATGCCGAATGCAATGAGCATGATCAATGTGGTGAGCAGGCTGCCGCCCTTTTTACCTTCTTTTTTATTTTTTCTGCCTCCGCCTTTTTTTGCGGAGGCTTTACCGGACTTCCCGGAAGCTTTTCCCCGGGCTGCTTTGCCGCCCGTTGTTTCGGCGCCTGTTTTGCCGCTGGTTTTGCCGCCGGATCTGCCTGCCGGGGCCTGCCTGCCTTTCATATTCTTCTTTTCCATCGTTCTGCCTGCACAGCCTGCCTTTCTTAAATTTATATGTACCTCAGAACCATCTGGTGCTGTTTTGGATGCTTTCTAAAACCCAAGATTTTCATCTACCAGGATCACCTTCGTCCTCTTCGGGACCTTGGAAAATCTGGTGATCAGGATCTGACAGCAGATGCATTCCGGAGACTTGCAGTCTGCGCAGGTTCCGTTCTTTACGCATGGGGTCTGGATGCCGAACCGCTGCGCGTTGATGGGCGCCGCCTCATTTTTTGCGCGGCTCATGGCATCGGCCTCGGTCTTGACCACCTTGTTCATACCTACGATCAGCAGAACCGTTTTCGGGCCGTAAGCGTAGGCCGCCACACGGTTCGCGTTTCCATCGATGTTGACCAGGATCCCGTCCTCGCTGAGCGCGTTGGCGCTGCCCAGGAATACATCGCAGTTCAGCGCCTGGCGCATGACCTCTTCCTGCTCCGCGCGGGTCTCCTTCGTCCCCCGGTCCAGCACCTCGTAATTTCCTGCGCGGACCGCGTCCAAAAGGCCGATCTCCTGTGCGGACATGCTGCCGCCCCAGCTGACCGAGCCGCCCTCCGGAATGAGCTCCAGGGCTTTGGCCAGGGCCTCTTCCTTTGTCTTTACATAATAAGCTTCCATGTTGCGGGATTCCAGGGCCTTTACTACGCGTGAGCCCAATACTTCGTTGCGCTTCTCTCTTACGTTCATTTTTTTCCGCCTTTCTACTGTTCCAAATCAATGTCGTGTTTTTTATTATAGCAGTCATGATGGGAAAAGACAACGGAATGGTTGTAAAAAACATCGAAATAATAACCATTGTCCTACAATTCACAGCGAGCCAGGGGCATTCCTTCGTGCCTCGGTCTTCAAAATTTAACATTGAGGCTTTTACCCGTAAATAGGGGTTACTTCTCCTTATCGCCTAAAAGCTGCAACCCCAAAGCTGCCGCCAGAACGGCCTGCATTTTCTGCTTCAGCGCGTCTGCATTTCTCACAATACGTTTTGCTTCTTCCAGTGAGATATATTTCGCGTTCTGCAGTCTTGTTGTATCAAAAGGCTCCGTTTTACTCCCGCGAAGTTTTAAATAACATTTATAACAGCACCAATGTACTCCTTGTATTTGTAATGATAACCCATGGTTTTCCTCCTTCGGTCAGCAGAACTTATTCATAATCCGGAAAGATCTGGCAAAGTCCGCCTTCCCCTCTGACAACAAGAATGGAGCCCCATTCTCCGAACCCCTTTGACAGATCCAGGGCTTCTTCATCCTGCAGACCGGCATTCCACACATAGGCCAGAGGATTTGCCCCATCCGCTTCAATGCCTTTCAGCGCCTTCCTCTCCGCCTGCCATTCTTCTTCATAAGAAGAGACAGAGAGCATTGCGTAAAGGATACCTGCGTTGGTTACGTTTCTGATCACATGATAGACCAGGATCTGAAACTGATTCTCTACTTTTTCAACCAGCGTTCTCTCTTCATCCGACCATTCATAGAGAACTCCCACCATCACGCCCAGATTCGTCAGCCTGCTTACATATACCTTATGTTCCTCTTCAAAATCCCGGATCACAGATTGCTCCTTTTCATCCAGAAGCCCCAGCATACGCATCCTCTCTGCCGCTTCCTTTCTCATTTGCTCCTTCGTCATCTTCCGTTCTCCTTCCTACTTTCCATATTCATCCCTACAGCGCCGCGTCAACCGGCTCACTTTCCAGCGCCAGGATTGCAAATACACACTCGTGTACCCGGTAAAGCGGTTCCTTCGCCGCGAACCGCTCCAAAGCTTCCAGCCCCAGTGAAAATTCTTTTAACGCCAGGCTCCGCTTACGGGACAGGGAACGCTGCTTTAACCGTGTCAAATGCTTTGGCGTCAGGTATTCCGGACCGTATATGATCCGCAGGTAGTCCCTCCCCCGGCACTTTACGGCCGGCTGTATCAGCCTTGAGCCCATGCATGCGGCAAACGTCTCCGGTTTGACCACCATCCCTTCCCCGCCGTTTTCCGTCAGCGTCTCCCACCACCTGGCCGCCTTCTCCAGTTCTTCCCTGCGGGATAAATCTACTTCCAGATATTCCGTTTCCATAAAAATCGGATCACGTCCCGTGCAGTATCGCTTTAATGTTTCCATATGCCAGACATGCTTCTCCCCGGAAAACACCCGTCCCTCACAGGCCAGGAGATGAAAAGGCGCAATACGCAGATCCCCCGCGGAATCCACATTCCAGCAATACCGTCGGTAAGCTGTTACATATTCTTCCGCTGCAGTCCGCTTTTTGGCAAAATGCTGCCGCAGACTGCGGAGTTCTCTTTCCGAAGATTTTTCAAAATGCTCTGCGGCTGTCGTGTCATCAGACACATCCTCGCTTGTCCCGCGGCGGGATGCATCCTTGTCCGTATTTTGGATGTCCAGACTCCCGGCTGCAAGCTCCAGAACCTGGACGGCCGCCGAAAGCGACTCCCTGCCTGCTCTCCCGACCGGGCCATACTGGCTTCTCAGCAAAGCCTTTGCTTTCCCGGACCAGGGCATGATCTCGGTATCCAGACAGACCCATTCCGTTTGAAAATCCTCCCAAAAGCCATTCTCAGCCAGCGTCTGATCCAGCCTTTCCAAAATCTCCGCTTCCATATCCGTTTCCTCAAAAAAGCGTCTTCCCGTCCTGGTGTAGATAATGCCTCTGCTTCCATCCCCCACACCAAAACGTCTTTTGGCCGTGTCGGCAGTACGGCACAATACGATCACCGCCCTGGAGCCCATATGCTTCCGCTCACATACCACACGCCCCACTCCGTTTTTCTGATAATACTGAAATGCCTCCCATGGATATTCCATATAATCCTCCCTGGAACTCGCCCTGCTGGGCGACATCGTCGGCGGCAGGTAGATCAGCCAATGAGGATCTGCCGCGAACCGGCTCATCGCTTCCAGTGCCGATGCCGTATTCTCCTCCGAAATGGTGATGCCTGGCAGCAGTCTTGTAGACAGATGCAGCTTTCCCTGTACATCCTGAATATCCAGAATCCCCGCATCTTCTTTTTCACTGCCGCCAAACGGACGGCTCCCCTCACAATACTGCCTGTGAGCCGCAGCGCTTACCACTTCCATCTCCGGATAACGGAGACAGGAGAGTTTTCCGCCAAACACGCATCCGGTATCTACACAATACGTGCGGTTCACGGCCTGCACCTCTTCCCGGGGCGTATGCCCGTAAACGATCGTGGCCGCTCCCCGGTAATCCGCGGCCCAGTTTCGCCGGACCGGAAAGCCCGAATCGTCTGTCTCCCCAGTGGTGTCTCCATAGAGACAAAAGGCCCGGATCCTGCCGGATACCCGGCCGATGTACTCCTCCCTGATTCCCGCATGTGAGACCACAAGACTTCCCCCGTCAAATATATAATGGCTGACAAGATTTTCCAAAAATGCCCGGACTTCCTCAAGAAATCCTTCCTCTTCACGCTCCAGCTCCCGGATCGTGTTTTCCAGTCCGTGAGAGATCTGTACCTTGCCGTGTACCAGATACCGTCTCAGCTTATCGTCATGATTGCCCGGAACACAGAATGCCGTACCCGCGCCGACCATCCGCATCACCAGCCGGAGCACGTCCGCATTCTTCGGTCCCCGGTCGCAGAGATCCCCCACAAATACCGCCCTTCTCCCGCAGGCATGCCGGTAAATCCCGTCTTCCCCCGGTTCATAGCCAAGCTTGTCAAGAAGCTCTGTCAGTTCATCAAAACATCCGTGTACATCTCCAATGATATCAAAGGGTCCATGCTCTTCTTTTTTATCACTCCAAAGCTTTGTATAGACGATCTCGGCATTCTCAATCTCTTCTTCACTGTCCAGCACATAGACAAAACGGAAGCCCTCCTTTTTGAACTTCCGCATACCGGATCTGAGAGCCGTAAGCTGGGATTTCAGCACCGCTTCCGGAAGCCTGCGGTCCGTCCGCGCCAGATTCCGTTCCCGGATCACGCTCTCCGGCAGGTGAAAGACGATCGCAGCCGCATGTACATTCTGCGCTTTTGCCAGCTCTAACATTTTTTTGCGGTCATTTCTCTGCAGATTGGTGGCATCAATGACCGTTGTCCTCCTGTGAGCCAGCCGCTTCTCCGCCGCATGATACAAAAGTTCAAAGGCATCCTTCGTTACACTCTGCTCATTTTCATCATCGCATACCATACCCCGAAACGCATCGGATGACAGAACCTGCGTAGGCAGAAAATGTTTTCCTGCAAACGTCGTTTTTCCGGCCGCGCCCGGGCCCACCAGCAGGATGAGTGAGAATTCGGGCAGTTCTATCTGCATTTTGTAAACACCCCCATTTGAGTTGGAAATCCATAGCGCTCATCCATTTCCCCGATCCCCTTGACCTCCGCTTCATAGCCATACTGCCCGCAGATTTTTTCGATCCAGGCCGTAAATTCTTCCCTCGTCCATTCGAAGCGGTGATCCTCATGACGGAGCATCCCCCCGCCCGCACAGTGATAGCGTGCATTGTACTCCCGATTCGGTGTCGTGACAATAATTGTCGGATGAGCCGCCTTTTGAAACAGAACCTTTTCGAATATGGGCAGCTTTTCGGGCATGATGTGTTCCATGACCTCCACCGCGCAGGCCGCGTCAAATCCGCAGATACGGCTGTCCTGATACAGCAGGGAGCCCTGGAACAGCTCCGGAAGCCTTCTCGCCTGTCCGGTATACTCTTTTTCTTCCCTGGAATATCTTCTGCCCTGCCCGGGATATCCTTTCACCTGTCTGGAATATTCTCTGCCCGAAATTCTTTTCCGCGCTTTTTCCAGCGCCTCCACTGACACATCCATCCCACACAGCTTTCCAATCTCCCGGACCGGAAGAAGAAGTTCCAAAAGCTTTCCCTCCCCGCAGCCCAGATCAATGACAGAAGAAGCGCCGCAGCGGATCACTTCCCGCCGCACTGCTTCCAGACGGAGCTGATCTAACGGCGCAAACTGCTCCTTTGGCCCCCATGCCCCCTCTTCCTCACCAACGTATCTACACTTTCTCTGGAATTGCTCTGTCGGCTCCCACTTGCCTTCTTCTTTACACTCCCGTCCGCTTCCTGCCTCTCCTTCGGATTCTCCCCCGCCTTCTCCCCGGAGTCTGTGTACCGCAATGTCCGCATAGCTCCGTGTCTTTGCAAAATATCTGCGCACGATCCACTCTCTCGCCGGATGTGTTTCCAGCCAGCCCTTTCCATGGATCAGGAGCTTATCAATCTCAGATTCCGTAACAAAATAATGCTTCTGCCGGTCAAAAACAGGGATCAGCACATAGAGATGACGCAGAAGGTCTGCCAGACGCACACGGCCTCTCAGCGTCAGATTGACATAGGGGCTTTCGCCCCACTCCGGGAAATGCTCATCAATCGGGAAGCACTCATAGGACAGGCGATATCCAAGCGGTTCAAATATTTCCTTTAGAAGTTCCTTTTTCTCCCCCACGGGGAACATATACACACAGGCTGAAAGCTCCAGCCGGCTGTCCGCCAGCTCCTGCTTTTTTTCACAGCGCCCGCTCATGGCCGTACCGAATACCCGGGAAATGGCGCTGCTTAAAAACGAAGATGCCGCATAGGGACGATCATTGACATAATCCGAGAGCTTCCTGTATCTGGCTCCCGGCTTTCCCCTTGCAATATCCAGCGGATCCAGATCAAGCAGCAACGCCGCCGTAGTCCTCTCATCCAATCGCTCCGGATAGCATACATACGCCTTTCCCATAGGAAGGGAAAATTCGTGCAGCCTGGATGGATTTTTATGCAGGAGCCAGCTCAGATCCCGGGCGGAATGCCCTGCGTCTCCATCCGGGATCCTGTATGTAATTGTGAGAAGCATATTCCACACACTCCCTTTCCATTTTCCACATACATGTAACGATTCGAAATGGCAGCGGACAGTTCCGCAATCTGCCGCTCTGAACATCGATGTCTTTTTACATCTGTTCTAATCCGCAGCCAAAAAGTATTTTTTCTGTTTTAAGATCACAGGATTGACTTCTGCCGATTCCTGATCAACCATCACGATGAATCCTTCACTATGCAGTTGAGAGCAGACATGATCGTCAAATTCCCTTATCACTCTGCTCCAGTTGTAATTCTCCGAGGAAACCCGAAAGTACAGCGTCCGGTTTTCCGGCTCCGTATGGTACTTGCCGCCAAACCGCACTCTTAGAAACTCCTCATTCAGATCCAGAGTCACCTGCCTGCAATATCCGTTGATGTCCATGGTTTCATCCGCATGTCCGCCATGGTCCTTCCACCCTGCAATGATATCCACGATTTTGTCTGCGAACTGACGGGTAATGAACGGATACGGGCGCTCTTCCATCCTGTGATAAATCCGGTTCTTTAGCTCTTCGCTGTTTGTTTCCTCCGCAAACTGCAGCCCCCACATCCGGACAAATGCTTCGATGTCTTTCCTTGTCTGCCTGCGTCTTGTACGCTCATAAAGCCATTCCGCGGCAAAAAGCGTCTCTTCCACATCCTCCGGATTCCCGTGAATATGCTGTACAACCGGAAAAATGCTGCCGTCACGCCGAACCATCCATGCCGTAGTACCCAGATACGTTCGATTATCCATCCATGTCCTCCTCTCAATCACATTGGTAATGCCTGCTGCCGTCTGCCTTCACTAAGATATCCCAGATCGCCTCATTGTGATCCAGCCGAAATTCTGCCTTTATCTTTCGGAGCGTCCCCTCATAACAGAGGCAGGGATTCAGAAAGATGAGCACCCGTTGCCTCCGGATTTCCCACTCTGCCGCGCGGAAAATAATGAAAGCGTCACTCCCTCTTGCAATGATCATTTTATTACTTCGCAAGTGATACACACCCATTTTCCATGTTGTATTTCCGCATTATGTACGAAATTTTTATATCATTTGTTGATTTATTTTCATTTAATATTTCCAAAACTTTTTCATCAATTAACGGGTGTATTTCATCTACAACCATACATGCACAAATTTCTTTAAACTTATTTTTCAGCAGATTATGATATCCTCTTTTCTTAGTATTTTTTTCATTCAGAGTAAAATTCTTTTCAATAAGCAAATCGTACAGATAATTTGCGTAAAAAAAGAGTTCCGCTATGATACCAACCTTTTTATTTCTGTATTTTAACTCAAATGCATAGAGCTTATCCCCAGCCCACGTCCATAAATCTACCGCTGCACTTCCTCTTGCAAATACTTCATTTTCTCTTTTTACCGTATTTGAAAACAGCCCTACCGGAAGCTGACGGAAAATTTCATTTCCTTCTGAATTTACATTTTCAATCACATCGTGAAGGATACTTTCTTTTCCCGCCAACATTCTTTCCACCCAATTTTCGGAAATTTTATCATTATTTGACTCTTTGTTATCCTGCAGTGGCACATTATTGACAAAGCTTTCTCCATTCTCTTTCAGCCAATCGCAAAACCCATCTTCTGCGAATATTATTGTTTCTAAATCCTCAGACAATGAAAACCACTCATACTGTTCCCGAAACCGAAGCGCCCTATATAAAAATCTATTAAAATGTCCGTTACCCTCAAATTCTCCTTTCAGATCTTCCAGATTTAATGGAACAGCAAAACCCAATTTGATATCTTTTTCTAAATAACGTTTTAAAATTACTGCCCATCCTTCAAAAGCAGCAGAATCCTCTTGCATATTATTGTTTTTCTCTCCTCTTCCAATCGCATCTTCCTTTAAAAGAATTTCAATTTTTCCGTCTTTTTCAAAAAATTTGATATTTGAAGATAATTGAATATGTTCAGAAGACAATGGATACAAGTTTTTATGTTTCTTCCTTAATTCATTTTCTATCATATCATTCATGCCAATTTCTACTCCTTCCTTTTTTCCTTTTGCTTTTCCGTCGTACTCTTTCATTTTCATCCTCCTTAAATTTTCGTTTTTTATCTCCACTAAAATACTACCTATCCCGCCATTTTCCTTCACAGACCTTATAAAACTGCTGGAACATCCGGTACAGTTCTTCTTTTTTCGCAATACATTGAAGCCATTCCCTGGGGATTCCCGCCTCTCTTTCCACCGGACTATCTTCCTCCCAGGTTCTTTCCCCAATCTCCGCCGTACCGCCCTTTGCCGCCCGCTCTCCGGATGCACAGTAATAGATTCCCGCCAGCCCGCCTGCAATTGCCGCTATAGTATCGGTGTCCCCGCCCAGATTCACGGCCTTCAGCACGATCTCCCTGTATGATTCCCCGCTAAAAAAAGCCCACAGAGCCGCTTCCAGCGTATCTACGACATACCCTGTGCTTCGGATTTCATTTTCTGTCAGTCCCAAAATCCGTTTACTGAGAATCCTGTCAAAATGCTCCCGCTCCGCCGCGCAGGTTTCCGAGCAGTATTTTTTCATAAACCCGATCGTCACTTCCAGCGCTTCTTCTTTCGAGTCTCCCTCCGCCAGCCGGATCGCAAATTTCACATAAAAGATACATGCGAATATGGAACGTCTGTGTCTATGGGTCAGCGAAGAAACCTCCTCCACCAGAGAAATCAATTGCGGTCCTTCCATCCGCAGCCCGTAAAACGCAAGCGGAAGCACCCGCATCAGGGAACCGTTCCCATTTTCCAGATCGGAATCCCCGCCGCATCTGACGGGCGATTCGCCTCCGCACATTTTTTCAATGGCCTCCCGTGTGGAAATACCGATATCAAATACTTCTCCATATGGGGTAAATGCCCCGTTTTTGTAAAAATCCACAAAATTGTCTGCTGCCTTTTGTATGGAATATCCCTGATTGACTGCATCGATCAGGCAGAGCATCAGGGATGTATCATCAGACCAGGTTCCGGCCGGCTGGTGATATGTTCCGTATGCGCGCATCTCCCGAACCGGATCCGCCTTCCTTTTGCGTCTGTCTGAGAATTCCACCGGAACTCCCAGCGCATCTCCCACACAGAATCCGAATAACCCCTGATATAACCGAAGCTCCCTGATATTCCCTGCATGGATAAAATGCTCTTCCGGCTCCGAGCCGCCAAAACCTGCACTACCTGCGCATTCCTTATACATCTGATCTCCTCCTCCGATACTCATGGCATATCATCGGCCGCAAGCATGGCCATTACAGGATGCCCTTGGGTATGTCATCCTGAAGTCCGGCAAGACACAGCCCTTCCTGCCCTTAAAACTGCCTCTGTAATATTCAAGACTCACATAATCGTGCATACATTCCCAGTAAATCTGCCCTTTGCAGCCGTATCGGTCATCCTGAAAATATCCATATGCAGTCATATCCGAGGAGTCTGCGCTTTTCAGGTATTTCCTGATCTCCTCCGCAGTCTTATAATTTCCCTCCTGTTCAGACCATTTACGCCCGTTACCGTATTCTTCCGCTGGGTCATGGACGCTTTCATATATACCGCAATTACTGTCACTTTCACAGACTCCTTCATATACACCGCGATCACAGTCGCTTTCACAGACTCCTTCATATATCCCGCGATCATAGTCGCTTTCATAGACACTACATTTATAAACACAGCTTTCACTTACATCAAAAAATTCATCCAGGCATTGATTCTCCAGATGTATATATTTTTCTAAAAAGCAATGAAGAGTCTCCGTTTTTCTTCCTTCCCTGACGGCTGCCCGGCCTTCTGATCCGAAAAACATCTCTTCATCCTGCATATGCTCCCTTGCAGGGCCGGCGGACTTTGTCCGCCAAAGTATGTACGCCCATCTTCAAAGCACCTCCCTGAATATTCCCGGATTTTTCATCAACGCCCGGTTCTTATTATAATCCCGTCTCACCTGTGCCCTTATTTTGGAAATCTGCTGTCTGTATCTTTTTACCGTTTCAGGGCTCTCCGCACAGACATAGAATAAATGGCTTCCCTCCGCCATCTTCTCCGGCAGATGCCTGACTGCCTCAGAGCTTCCTTCCATGTCTTCCACCAGTCTGCACATATAGTAATGCTTTTCTTCGGCCACCCTGTAGCGAGTACCCAGACAGTAAATCCCCGCCATATGAAAAAATAGTTCTTCATCCTCCGTGAGCAGCCTTTCCTTATACTGGTCAAATGTTTCTTCCATATATACAGGCTTTCGCTCATCTTCCCCGTTCAGCCATCTCTCGAGATCTCTCCACTTCTCCTCTGCCGCCTGCCTGCGTTCGGAAAGCCGCTGCCTCATTTCCGGCTGGTCTTTGTACTTTTCCAGCTTCCGTCCAAGAATGGTGATCTGATTCTCCAGCCGTCTTTCACTCTCCTCCATTTTTTCTACGATCCGGTTTCCATGTTTCTGCTGGAAATACGCAAGCGCCTCATCTCTGCTGTAAAATATTTCTGTTATGACCTCTTTTTTTACTGCGACACATAAATAGTTCATGATCGGCATTCCTCCATTTGTATAGTGGATACTTCCTGCATCTTTCGTATAGCACTATAACATACCGGATTGCCGCAAAGCGACAACTGTGTGTCACCCATATTTTCCCCTGCGGTACTGCCTGGATATCGACTCCAACATCCGCTCATTCATTGGATCTTCGGATCAGCTTTCCCCCCTTCTTTTTCACGTCAAAATCCTCCCGGAGCCCATAATCCTCTTCCATTACAAAACAATGGTCATTGTTGTCATATCCAACCTCATGCCCGATCCGCCTCAGGGTCTTAAAATCCCTCTGGCGGGTACGCTCTGAGGATTCGGGAAATAATTCATAATAGGAATCCTTCGCGGTAAAATACTCTTTTGCCTCGCCGTCCTCATTCTCCAGTTCCTTCTCCCAGTCTGCAATGTCCTCATTCTCCAGTTCGGTCATCAATGTTCCCAGGCGGTACAGGCGTTTTAAAGACTGCCTCCGTTTTCCGGCCGCATGTTCATGAAACCGAGGCGTGTCTTTTTTCACATATCCCCGTTCTTTTTTAGAATATACCACATCCACCAGCCCGGCCTCCCGCAGATCTACAATGTCCCGCTGGATCATCCGCTTGTTGATGGGAAGCCTGGATGTGATCTCAGCAAATTCCGTCACTTCGCAGTGCAGGAAAATCTCATATAATAAAAGCTGCCGTTCGATTTTTGACAGCTCAATAAACTTCCCCATTCGATTCCTCCTCCCTTTTTCAGTTCCTTCCATTTTAGAGTTTATAGCTCTATTTGTCAACTGTCCCATGCCTTTACTTTATACTGAATATATTCTAGGCCCGGATGCTGTGCCACATGGTACACAGCTCCATAAATAGTTCCTAATCTACACTGTGGCAGTTCCTTACAGCCGAACCGAGGTGTGACTAACATGAAGTATAATGAACGGATACGCGAGCTCAGGGAGGATCAGTCCCTGACTCAGCAAAGGATTGCAGACCTGCTCCATATCGGGCAGAGAACCTACGCAGATTATGAAAGCGGCAAGACAAGGATTCCCGTTGACAGCCTTCTGATTCTTGCCAGATTCTACAATGTCTCTATGGATTATATTGCCGGCGCCAGTAACCAGAAAAAACCGTATCCGGCAGATTGACCTCACATTCCCTGACACGCAGCCGCCGCCCGCTTAGAGCGGTATTCCGCTTATGGTAAGATTATTTTTGCATAGTTCCTTATCCTGATGAGGCAGGATTTTCCGCTTTTTCCGCCACATAAGCATCTAATCGGCTGATGGCCCCTCTCAGTTCTTTCTGCAAGGCTTCCAGGTAATATCCGGCGCTGTTCGCGATCCATTTTTCTTCCTGCTCATTCCCATAAGAAGCTTCCAGCCTCTTTAATATGTACAGCAAAGATTTTTGATTGTATTCTACTTCCAATAAATCTCTCATGATCGAATACAGCTCCTGCATCTTTTTTCCTTTCTATGCACACCAGCGTAATTCATTCTTTCACCAATATATCATACTGCTCCGCAGATAAACGACAATGACATGGCGATGCAGATATATACTTTTCGGAATACTTTTTTCAAATATTATAAATTACCCGCCACACTGTTGTCATCCACGGTACCTTGCCTGTGTTATAATTTTTGAAATATACTCCCATCGGACTCAATACAAGGAGAAAATGATCATGAAAAAAATCTTAGATGATGTAAGACGGGACGCGATCAAGAAATTAAAGGCGGCGAATACGGAGGATCTCCATTTATTGACTGACACAGCCGTCTACATATATTCACTTGTGAAAACAAGGGATTTATATGGACTTTCCGCCATGGAACAGGCTGTGAAGGATTCCCCGTCAGAATTTTTCAGATCCGTCTGCACATTTATTTCGGATCCATATGATTTAGACGATGCCATCGAACTTGTCACGAATGAATATTGGAGCCGTGATCTCCAGGGTGTCCAGGCTATGACCGCATATATCTATATTCGGGCAGCTCTTTACATTTCTGACCCGGAGCACCTGCTTTCGGATGGATTTAGGTATCTCCTCCAATCCCTGCTTCCTCCGGGCAGCCTTCGCCGGGAATTTAAGGAACTGACAGAAAGGACCTACCGGGAAATGGAATCCCGCCATGAGAAAGAAGTATCAGAAAGCTTTTCCCATATCATCTGGCCGGTATTCCAGGATGAGGAAATATTGGAGAACATCCACGCTCTGGAATGGGTGCTTGGCAGACTGCCGGACCGGGATGTACAGAGACTCCTCCGGGATATGGATATGAACACCGTTTCCGCCTGTATCTGTGCTCTCGGCGAAGATGTACGGGACAGGGTGATACGAAACCTGAGCAGACGCAGCGGTACAACAGCCAAAGAAACTGCCGTACAATTGCATCCCATAAGCAAAAAGACCGCATCCCAGAGCATTTCCAACATGTTACTCGTTCTCGGACGGCTGGAGGCCTCCGGGGAAATCAGAATACTTTGACAACTCAAGGAGGAAGGTAAAATGACTTTAGAAGAAAAGGTTTTGGAAGGACTGGATAAAGGCTGGAAGTTAGAATACTTAAAAGAAAAAATCTCAGAGGGAATTACAGAAGAGAGAGTACGAGACGGTATATTAAATGATGTAAGGCAGGATGCCTTTAAAAAATTAAAGTCTGCCTGCGATGCGGATGCCAGCTTTCTCATCGATGCGGCATTGTATATCTTAGCGCTTGCACAGACGGCGAGGAGGCATGGGCTTCTGTGTCTGGATATTCTGATAGAGGATTTGCCTGAACCTCTGCGGATTCCCATCCAGATGGTGGCAGACTGCTATCCATATGGGGAAATCGTTGAAATAGCGACAAACGACTATTGGAGCAGAGGTCCGCAGGGAATACAGGCGATGGTCTCCTATATTTATATTTGCGGAGCACTTTATATCAGAAAGGGATATTCGCCAGATGCTTTAAAGGATGCGCTGGAAACCCTGTTTCCTTTAAACTGGCGGCAGGAATACCGGGAAAGATGTGAAAAAATGGAGCTTACGAAAATCCTTCCGAAATATGAATCAATCTGACCAAATACACGGTAGGAAAAAATATACTGCACGCCAGATAAATGGGCCGTGAGTATCATATATAGGAGGAACGCAAAATGTCCACAAATGTAAAAATCTATCAGGGCAGCCAGATTGGCGGATGTGTAACGGTCATAACATATACCCCGGAGATATCCGATAATCCTGCTCTGCGCGAACCGGAAACACAGGCTCCGCCAAAGTGCATGCAGGCCCCCCGGGCAATCCGCCTCATGATCGATTACGGCCAGTCCCTTCCCGGCTCGGATATCACGGAAGATTTCAAATACGACTGGGAACATGAACCCGTAGACGGCGTTTTCTTTACCCACTACCATGGGGATCATATCGGCCGTTTCGCAGAAATCCCTTCTGGTATAAAGCTGTATATGGGAGCCGTAACACGCAAGGTTCTGATCAATATCTATACATATTTGGAAAAATCCCGGGATTCCGACACAAAAAACAGGGCAAAAAAAGCGCTGTCCATCCTCCGTGATAACGACCGGATTGTTGAAGTTACAATGAAGCACCCCATCGTACTCCCTCTCCCCGGTGAAAACGGAAGGACCGATGCACAAAGCGCAGTCACGGTCACAGGGTACACCATCGACCATTCCGCCTATGACGCCTTTATGTACCTGGTCGAGACACCGGAGCAGACCATCCTGCACACCGGAGATTTCCGGGGGCATGGTTACCGCGGGGGAAAGATCATCCCCATGATCAATAAATATGTCCGCCGGTCAGGAAGCAAGGATGTAGATATCCTCATCACGGAGGGTACTATGATGAACCGCGGTTCGGAAAAAATCATCACAGAATCCGATCTGCAGAAAGAGGCGGCAGAATATTTCAAAGACCATAAGTATGTGTTCCTGATCTGCTCTTCTACAAACCTGGATTCCCTTGCTTCCTTTTATGCTGCCGCACAAAATACAAAGCCCTATGGAATGCGGATGTACACTTACAGTGAATATGTCATCCGGCAGCTAAATACATTTACCGAAGCGGCCGGAAAATATGCCGGCCTCTATCGATTTGAACACGTTTACCTGCTGGATCTGGAAAGAAGCTTCTCTCATAAGAAATGGGATACGCGCAGAAAGCAGAAAGAACTCATGAGAGAATATGGATTTCTGGCAGTCATCAAGCCGGAAGATTTCTGCGAAAAGTATATTGACGAGTTCCTCAATCTAAAACCTGCCATCATTTATTCCCTATGGGACGGCTATCTGAATCCCCGGCACAAAGCTTACAAGGCGGGCTGGGATTCCTTCCTGAAACGCCAGAAGGCAAAAGGCATAGAGGTCAAACATCTTCATACCAGCGGCCATGCTGACGCGGAAATGATTGCCAGAATGATCGAAGCCGTAGATCCAAAAGAGGCTATTTATCCCATACATACGGAAAATGCGGCTGGCTTTTATGATCTATCCATCAGCGATGCATTAAAAAAGAAAATACGGACTTGTCCCGATTGAGCAAATACGTTTTCCAATGTCTCTGAACAGCTTTGTGGAGAATGCACTTCGGAATTCTGTTGTTATTTCATAGCCGGAGGCCGAGAAAAAAATCCCCTGACTGCGTATATAAAGCAATCAGGGGATCGTGCCGTCTGTTTATCTGTCTCTGATGGTTTGTGTTTATTCTACTTTTTCAAAAGCCGGAATAGAAATCACCTTTCCGCCAGACGTTCGATCAGTTTTTTGATCACGTCCATATACAGATCCATAATTCGTCCCATATATAAAATAGCTGCTGAATTTTTATAGTGGTGGGCAGCATCATCAGGTCGTTCCGCATATATTCTTTTAAGCTTTTCCTCGACAATGCGCGTCATGTTATACTGTGCGGCAGATTTATCCGCGCTCAGTATATATTTACAGCTCCTCCGGATCCAGTTCTCCGTCGTTGATCAGCTGTGCTGCCGGGCCTCCCCTGTTGATTTAGAGCATCCAACCGTACAGGTGGAAAGAATTTAAAAAGTATACCGGTATGACCCCTACGGAATACATGAAACTATAATATGGTTTCTAATATCTTCTGCAACTATTTCTAGTTGCTATTTTACTTTATACCAAGTATAATAGAGATAAAGAGGAGGATAATCTATGGGAAGAAAAGAAAAGCTAATACAGCGGCTCAAGTCAAAACCGAAAGATTTTACTTTTGATGATGCGGAATCTCTGCTGAATTGTCTCGATTATATCCGCTCTAATAAAGGAAAAACGAGTGGTTCCCGTGTAATTTTTTCCAATGAAAAACATGGAGATATCTTACTCCATAAACCGCATCCGCAAAAAGAATTGAAAGCTTACCAGATAAAACAATTATTAGAAATTTTGGAACAGGAGGGTCTCATATGAATAATACATTTGAATATAGAGGTTATATTGGAACTATTGAGTTTTCGGAAGAAGATGCTCTTTTTTTCGGGAAAGTCATGGGGATCCGTTCCCTGATTTCCTATGAAGGCAAAAATGCCAACGAGCTTATTTCTGATTTTCACAGTGCAGTTGATGATTATCTCGCGGTCTGTGAGGCGGAAGGCAGGGAGCCAGAGAAAGCCTATAAAGGCAGCTTCAATATCCGAATCTCCCCGGAACTCCATAAGCAGCTGGTCGTTTGCGCCACTTCCCGCCAAATGTCTCTGAACAGCTTTGTGGAGAATGCACTTCGGAAATCCGTTGTTATTTCATAGTCAGTGTACTGCTGAAAGGAACAGACAAGTACCCCTGTGACCGCATCTGACAGCAGTCCAGGGGCATCCGCCTTTTGTTTATTCTACTTTTTCAAAAGCCGGAATAGAAATCACCTTTCCGTCCCGCATTGCCGACTCATGGGCGCAGATCCCAGTGCCGGTCCAGTAGGCTCCCATGATATCGTCCATGACCGGTGTTCTTTCTTCCAGGATGGAGCGGACGAACTCATGAACCAGATGGGGATGGGAACCGCCGTGGCCGCCGCCCTGGGTAAATGACAGATGCGTGTTTTCATTATTATAGACCGTATTCTGAGTGAACATGGCAATCTCCTTCGGCAGAAGGTGGGCATAGTCCGGAATCTGGATCCGCTCCTCTCTGATCTCGCCGCCCCGACTGGACTCCTCATTTCCATCAGTCAGGATATCCACCTTCTGCAGGGTGCCTGTCCTGGTATAGAGAACCGGATCCTCTTTTTCCAGCTGCTGCCACTCAAAACTCTTATTCTCTCCATAAATCCGGAAGCATTCGGAATAGCTCCGGGCCACGCCATAGAGGAAACGTTCCATTTCGATCGTCACATCGCTGTCCTTCAGCGAGATAAATGCCGCTTCAAACGCATACGGACATCCGTACTGCTCTTCCAGTTCTTTTCTGACTTTGCCTGAGCCCCTTGCGTATACCCGGTCCGGCAGATGTCCCGCCAGCATCAGGCAGGGCGCAACCGCATGGGTGGGATGCATGAGCGGCGGAAAGCCCTTCCAGTATTCCGGCCAGCCCTCCATATCCTGATAATGGGCACAGGTCATGTACTGGAGCCTTCCAAGCTCCCCCTTCTCATAGAGCTCCTTCATATAAAGAAATTCTCTCTGAAAGATCGTAGTTTCCATAAACATATAATTTTTTCCGGACTGCTTCCGGGCATGGATCACATCATTCAGCTCCTGAATGCTCATTCCCATGGGAATGGTGCAGCCGCAGTGCTTGCCCGCATTCAATACACGGACGGAAAAAGGAGCGTGGGTCGCCGGCGGCGTCACCAGATGCACCGCGTCGATCTCGGGATTGTCCAGCACCTCCTGCAGCTCCGTATGGCACCGTTCCTCCGGGATGCTGTAGCGTTCCCTTGCGATGCGCAGCAGTTTTTCATTCTGGTCCACCAGATATACCTTGTCCACATCCGGATGTTTGCAGTAAATCGCGGCAAACTCCAGGCCGAAGCTCAGTCCTACCAGGGCTACATTCAATTTTTTCACAGATTTGTTCCTCCTTCAATTTTAAATGGTAATTATTCAGAACAACAATACACAAATGTATGCCCAAGGGCATCCCACCATGGCCATTCGGCCGTTTCATAAGATATGCCCAAGGGCATCTCCCAGAGGGCTTTTCGTAGTTCTGCTGTCCCGAATAGTAACAAAAATTGTAGGACATTCCAGCCCAGACAGGAATAAAAATATTTTATAAGTTTCACGCTTTTTCATCAGAAAAAGATTTCGTATTCCTGTCTGATATGAACAATTTTTTTATAAATCAAAAAGATAAGTAAAAAATAGTAGAAACCTGTTCTTTATAAAAATATCTTATCTGTTTTTTAATTTTCTGAACACAAAGCTCAAAAATATCTTTATTTTCAATGCAACCCGAGTATGGTTTAATACAATATAAGGAACAGCCGGCAAAACCTGAAAAAACTACGAAAGGGAAGGATTATAAATATGAAAAAGAAAAGATTCACCGCCTTATTATTAGCCGCATCTATGGTACTCGGAACATCTGCCTGCGGAGGTTCCGGCGGTGCAGAAAGCACAGACAGCAGTACGGAGCAGGGACAGGAGCAGCAGCAGGAATCCGGTTCTGAAAGTACGGAGCTCACCCTTCTTATGACAAATGACTGGGTAGATGAATCCACTGACTTGGGTACAGTATTTATCAAGGCGATCAAGCAATATGAGGGGGAACATCCGGACGTCAAGATCAACCTGCAGGGTGCTTCCCAACAGGATATCAAAGAGTCTTTCCAAACTGCGGCACTGGCCGGCGGGGGCGCTGATATCGTGACCATGGATAATTCCGGACATGCCATCGACCTGGCCGCTATGGGACTGCTCTATCCTCTGAGCAAGATCACCTCTGCGGAAGAATTGACCGCCACTTATCAGGAAGGGCCTTTAAATTCAGGAAAATTCCAGGGCGAATACCATTCGATCCCATGGTTTATGGACTGCTGCGGGCTTTACTATAATGAAGAGCGTTTGGAGGAACTGGATCTGGAAGTTCCCCGTACCTGGGACGACCTGGCGGCTGCATTAAAGGTCGTAAAGGATGCCGGATATGGCGGAATCACCACTTATCAAAGCGCTTATGCATTCTATTCCTTCTTTTACCAGAATGAGTGTCCGGTCATTGACACTAGCGGAGACATCCCGAAGGTTGTAACAAACACAGAGGAAGGAAAAGAGGCCTGGGCTTATATCTGTGATATCATCGAAAACGGAGGTCTGGTTGAATCCTTTAAGGAGGCTACAACCTGGGATAAGGTATATGAGAGCTTTGTCAGCGGGGAAGCTACCTTTCTTCTGGGCGGCGACTGGTGTGCCAACAGTATCGACGAGCTCAAGCCTGACATGAAATATGGAATTTCTACGATGGTAGAAGGGAAAACACAGGCAACCGTACTTGGAGGGTGGACGTGGAATATCAATGCAAATTGCAAGAATCCGGAACTGGCCTACGACCTGATCAACTTCCTCAATTCAGACGATATCCAACCGACCCTGGCCGTACATGGACAAATATCCGCCAAAAAAAATTGCGACTACGCAAAAGCTCTTGAAGGAAGAGAACGGCTTCAGGTATTTACAGATGAATTTCCGTATACCTGCGCCCGCCCTGCAGTTATCAATGAAAAAGCCATTGATGAGCTGATCACAAACGCGATCCTGGAAGTAGACTATGGAAGAGCAAGTGCGGACGAAGCCCTGGATTCCCTGACGAATAAGCTGGAAGAAAACATTCAGACCAATTACCAGTAAATGGATCTGGCTTGCCTAAATCCTCCCATCCGATCATCATCGTTGATTGCATGGGAGGAAATGCATTCACTTTTACAGGAGAGGAATCTATGAATAAAAAAAGGATTAAAAAAAGTCTGGATCTGAAAAAGAACTGGCCCGGATATGTGCTGCTCGCGCCGGCGGTGATCGCCGTATTTACGCTTTCCATCTATCCGTTGTTCCGCGGGATCTATCTCAGCTTTGTCCATTATAACCTGGTCAGGCCAAACGACGCCATTTTCAATACCTTTGCCGGACTTGACAATTATAAAAATATTTTTTCCAACAAAATTTTTCTGCAGTCCATCGGAAATACTGTAAAATGGACCATCGTAAATCTGGTCATCCAGCTGTTGGCCGCCATGCTGCTGGCGCTGGCGCTGAATCAGAAGCTCAAAGGACGTTCCCTGTACCGAACCCTGATCCTGGTTCCCTGGGCCGTTCCACATGCTATTGCAGCGATGACCTTTACTTTTTTATTTAACGCAAACGTGGGGATCATCAATATCCTGGCCGTCAAGCTGGGGATGATCACGGAATCCGTCTCCTGGCTGGGAAATATGGATTCCGCATTCTGGTGCGTGATCCTGGTCGCGATCTGGAAGGGGATCCCGTTTCAGATGATCTTTATCCTGGCCGCACTGCAGGGGATCTCCAATGACATTTATGAGAGCGCCGAGATCGACGGAGCCAGCCGCTGGCAGAGCTTCTGGACGATCACGCTGCCCATCATCAAGGAGCCCCTGGCCATTGCCACGATCCTGAATCTCATCGGTATCGTTTCCTGCTTTAATACGATCTGGCTCATGACTGGAGGCGGACCGCTGTACAGTACGGAGATCCTGTATACCTTTGCCTACAGGGAAGCGTTTATCAACCATAATTTCGGCACTGCGGCGGCGACCTCTGTCATTTTGTTCATCGTGATGACAGGGTTTTCCTGGATCTACCTGCGCCTGGTGCGGGAAAAAGAATAGAAAGGGGTGGACGATTTGCTGTCAAAAAAACAAGGGGAAAGAGTCCGTCTTTCCATTTCCTATATTTTTATATGGATCATGGTTTTTCTTGCGGTCATGCCGTTTATCTATGTCATACTGACCGCACTGAAAAGTTCGGAACAGATTTATGATCCTGATCAGATCATTCCCACCTACATCACTCTGGAAAATTTCCGCCAGGTGCTGTTCCAGTCTAATTTTGTGCGGTATTTTATGAACAGTATCTTTATCACGGTTGTGACTACGGTGATCTGCATGGTCCTGTCCGTGATGGCCGCATACGGCCTGACCAGATATTACATCATCGGGTCGGAAAAACTTAAAATGGCTGTATTGATGACACGGATGTTTCCGGGAATCCTGCTTTGTATTCCATTTTATATCATCATGAAGCAGATGCAGCTCATCGACAGCTATGTGGGGCTGATCATGATGTACTGCTCCTTTACGCTTCCCTTCGCCATCTGGAATACCTGCGCGTTTTTCAATACGATCCCCTGGGAGCTGGAGGAAGCGGCCATGATCGACGGATGCGGCCGGCTGCGTTCCTTTTTCACCGTGATCGTCCATGTAGCGAAGCCGGGATTGTTCGTAACCGCGCTCTTCTGCTTTATGTCCTCCTGGGATGAATACATGTACGCGTCCATTTTCATCAATACCACATTGAAGAAAACGATCCAGGTGGGAATGCAGGACTTTGTCGGACAGTATTCCGTGGACTGGGGGCTGCTGATGTCGGCCGTGGTGATCAGCCTGATCCCGCTTCTCTTCTTCTTTGCCCTGGTTCAGAAGAATCTGGTGGACGGCCTATCCTCCGGAGCCGTGAAAGGATAACGCAAATATGGAATAGACTGCCATCATTTGATGCGCAGTCTGTTTTCAATTGCTGAACCTGGCTGCTAATTTCACTGTTTTCACACGCAGATTTGTGTTAAACTATGGATGTGTGTAGGAGGAAGTATGAGGAAGAAAAAATTGCTGGAATTTCATAAAAAGGGAATACGGACGCAGCTGATTGTTTATATCAGCATCTTTGTTGTGCTCCCCCTGTGTCTCGGCCTGATGGTCCTCAATATCTATCTGCAGAAGGTCATGAGCGACAGCAAGGTCCGCTTTGACAGCTCCTCATTGCTCCAGATCAAGAATAACGCGGATCAGATCATTGAGGTGATGAATTATTCCACCAGCATGATGATGGTCAACCGGGACGTTCTGGAAAGCCTCCGGCTGCTGGGCGAGTGCTCGGACAGCTATGAGCTTTACCGCGCAAGATCCGGCCTGTCGGGACGGATCGCGGATCTGGAGAGCTCCGTCTTAAATGCAGTGGACGGCAAGATCGCCATTTTGACCTCGGACGGCTATCTGATCAGCTCCTATCATTTAAGCAAGACCAATCTGGATTATGAGAAGGAAGCCTGGTATGACACCATTCTGGAAAACGGGCGGAAAATCACGTTTCAGCCGGAACTGATCCGTGTTTTCCGGGCCATGTCCAATTATACGATCAAGGACCACCAGCACCTGTACATCGGAAGGAGTATCCAGGATTATTCCGGACGGTCCCTGGGGATCATCATAGTCCAGCTGTCCGCCTCCAAGATCTGGGGCAACTATACAGAAGCGCTGGCAAGCTCCGGCCAGGAAGCTTTTTATATCCTGGATAATGAATTTCACCGGCTGATTGATTATAATGGGAGGGATGCCAGCTTTTTGAACCGCCTGTCCCAAAAAGCCGCCGGCTGGAAGCTGGATCAGAAGCATGTGCTGAGGGGCATCATGGGCGGCACGGATTACTATATGGCTGTCCCGCTGGAGCATTCCGGAAATATCCTGGTCTATTCCATCCCCGCCTCTAACTACAGGGAGGAACTTTCCGGGATCGCCTCCGGGATACTGGTTTTGATCGTACTGCTGGTTTTTCTGACGATCCTGACCATGTTCTATTTTTCCGGAAAATTATCCCGCCCGCTGATCCGTATGGTAGACCTGCTGGAACAGTCGGACAGCGGGATCTTAAGGCTCCGGGACGAGGAGGTTTCCTTTGGGGAAATGAATAAGCTGATCGCCAGCTATAACAAGGCCGGGGAGCGGATCGAAGAACTGATCCGGCGGGTCAAGCTGGAAAGCGAGCTGAAGGAAAAGGCGCATTATGAAATGCTGATGTCCCAGATCTCTCCGCATTTTATCTTCAATACGGTGCATTCCATTCAGATCATGGCGCAGAAGGAGCAGGACAGCCGGACCGAGCGGGCGCTGGAATCCCTGGGCGCCATCCTCCAGGCCGTCTATCAGAGCAAAAACGGCATGACTACTGTCGGCCAGGAGACCATTCTTCTGCAGGCCTATGTGGATATCATGCAGATGCGGTTCGGGGATTCCTTCTATTTTTATAACACCATCCCCACCGAATTGTATTTGTATGAGATTCCGGCGTTTACCATGCAGCCCATCGTTGAAAATGCCATCCTCCATGGCGTTAAGGATATGAAGGCCGGACAGATCATCGTGTCTGCGGTGGAATATCCGGACAATTTTGTAATTTCTGTATTTGACAATGGAGAATCGGCAGATAAAGAAAAAATGAATCAGCTTTTGGAAGAGCCAAATAAGAATAAAAGTGCTTTTACAGGGATTGGGCTGTATAATGTAAATTCAAGGCTGAAAATGCTTTACGGCGAATCCTACGGACTGATCTTTAATGAAAAGTCCATGACTGGTTTTGAGATCTGGATCCGCATACCGAAAGGAAGGTCACATGTATCGTGTATTGATCATTGAAGATGAAATACTGTCCAGAATCGGCCTGCGCCAGCTGATCCCCTGGGAAAAATATGGCTTCGCCCTTCTACCCGACGCGGCGGATGGGGAAGAGGCGCTGAACAGGATCCGGGAGCACCGTCCGGATATCATCCTCCTGGACCTGAACATTCCTAAGATCGACGGGCTCCGGATCCTGCGGCATCTGAAAGACGAGAGTACGGACTGCAGGGTCATCGTGATCAGCTGCAACGAGGAATTTGATATGGTAAAAGAGGCCATGAAGCTGGGCGCCTATGATTACCTGCGGAAGCTGAACCTTTCCTCCGAGGAACTGCTGGGGATCCTGAAAAAATGCCGGCAGGAGCTCCGCACAGGCAATGACCGGGATGAGAAGCTGTCCTCCTTTACATTCCATGAGATCCGCTATGATGAGATCCTGAATCCGAATGGAAAGGACCTTTTTCTGAACGTGGGAACTTACAGGACGGCTCTGTGCATCCTGCCTCCGGAAGAGATCCCGGACGTCTCCGCCTGCCGGACAGCCAGAGACGCAGAAAAACCGACTTCCGGAGATCCCGCTTATGCCGCGGCTGAAGCCGCGGAAAAATGGTCTGCGGAGCATTCCTTTTACGCTGCGGCAAACGCTTCAAAAAAATGGTTTGCGGAGCATTACACAGAGTATATGCAGATCATCAAAGGCCACCGGCTCTGCTGCTTCCTTTTTGAGCGGCATTTTTCCAGGGAATTCTTTTTGCAGCTTCATCAGGAATTGACAGACTATCTCCCTGGGAAGGTTTATTTCGGCATCCATGAATCGGTCATGGGAAATACGGAGGCCGTAAACCGTGCGATCGTATTGGCGGAGCAGATCTTGGTCATCCGTTATTACGATGAGGAACAAAAGCTTTGTTATTTTCCGGAAAAAATCGCACTCAAAGAACACAGTCCAAAAGGAACTCGGTTGCTGCTTGACAGTCTCAAGGAGGCTGTGGAGACATTTTCCGGGAAGGAATCGGAAGCTGTCATCCGCCAGATCCTGTCCACGATCCGGACGGACCCTTATATCCATATCAATGTGCTGCGGCGGATCTTCATGGATATGCTGGGAATCTATTCCATGACCGCGCAGAAATTAAACGGGGCGATCGAAGAAATTCGGGTCCGGGGTAATAACTGCCACTATCAGAGGCTGATGATGATGGGCAGCCTGAATCTGATCGAAGGCTGGTTCCTGGAATTTCAGGATATTTTTTACAGACAGTTTTTTGTGGCATACAAATGCAGCCGGTCGGACCTGTTAAAAAGTATCTTCTCCTATATCGACAGCCATCTGACAACCCAGGTCCATCTGTCCGAGGCCGCAAAAGAGACCGGGGTGTCTAATGCGTATTTGAGTACAGTCTTTAAGAAGGAAATGGGGGTGAACTTTATAGAATATGTGAATCAGAGGAAGGTGGCGCTGGCGAAGCAGATGCTGGAGGAGGGGAAGCTGGTGTATGAAGTGTCTGATGTCCTGGGGTTTGAGAATTGCACGTATTTTTCCAAGGTGTTTAAGAAATATGAAGGAATCTCGCCGGATGGATATAAGAGAAAGGAGTAAAATCACGCAGGCCGCAGCCGCGCAGCTGGAAATGATTTACCATCAAATAAAGACTTTACTCTTATATTTCCTTTTGATACAATGAGATTATCAGAAGTCGTGTTTTCATATTATATGTTCCTGTTCCTAAGTTTCCGAAAGTGCTCATCCATAAGAGGGAGGTGATTTCATGCCGAATAATCTGGAAATTATAGAAAGATCTATCCACGATTTTCAGAGAGTGCAGCGACGTATGCTTTTAGCGAAGGAAGAAAATGCAGTAAAAACATACGCTGATCTGAAAGAAGAATATACTTCTTTAAAAGCATTGCTTGGTACTGCAGGTGTGAATCTGACAGAACTTGACAAAATAAAAGAATAACCGTACGATTAAAAAAAAGAGTTCCGTAATTAAAACAACGCGGCCCGTAATTTTGACCGCGTTGTTTTTCTGCTGTTCTTTTTATTCTGTTTTTTCCCTCTCCCTGACGGCATCTGCCCCTGCATACTTCTCCCTTATTGCATCCCAATGCAGAAAAATATCTTCATCCCGCGCAAGACCATTTTCCGCTTTCACCTTCTGCACAAACGAATATAGGGACATCCCGCTGTTTTGAACCGATTCCGCATATATTCTTTTAAGCTTTTCCACGGCAATTCAAACAAACGGTCAAAGTCTGCTATCAGCCCTGAAATCATTGCGTCGGAAAAATCATATGGATCCATATATCCGGTAATGGTTCTATATAAGCGTTTTAACTGCTCAAACTTTTTCATACAGGATCACCCCATCCCTCTGGATCTCATCGAGAAGATCGCGTGAAACCGCGCCTCCGTTCAGATCCACGATATCAAACATCAGCAGTGATTCGATCTCCTCCACAAAATCCAGAATATGATAATACTGCTTCGTATCCCCGGCATACAACGCCAGGTCAATATCGCTCCGTTCCCCGTTTGTACCTCTCGCGCGTGAGCCAAATAATATGATCTGGCTGAGATTTTGTCATTTTATCATTTATCCCGGATTCTGGCAAGTGTTCGTTTTGGCTTTTGGTTTGGCATCCCTCACTCCATTACTGTTCACACCCCGGCCGGGCAGATCAGGCTATACTAAAAATTCCGGATGCGAGGCCCCCCTTTCTGGTTGGCGTCCCCACATCCGGATATTTTTCAGCAGTTTCTTTACTTCAGTCAAATATTCTCTTTCAAAAAGTCCAGCACGATTCCAAGAACCGTATCATTGTCAAACCCAAGGCATCCATGGTTTGCATCGTCAATTTTATAGAATGTAACATCCTTCCCCATTTTCTTCATATAGTTATAAAGCTGGCAGCTCTGATTAAACGGCACAAGCATATCGCGGCCGCCGTGAATGATCAGGAGCGGCGGCACAGGCTTATCCTCCGACAGATAATTCATGGGGATCGTCGCGTCGGCAAGCTCCGGATTTTCCAGCACATGCTTATGTCCGATCTCAAATCCTTCCGGACTGTCCGGGTCATAATGATTCTGGGAACTGTCATAATAATTCATCAGCGAAAATACAGTCGGCCCATACACGTCAATAATGCAGTTCACCTTTGCGGAATACTCGCCGTACAGCTCGGTATCCGGCGCATCGTCCCCGGTAAAGCCCGCCATCAGAGCGGTATGCCCGCCGGAAGAATCACCGCAGACTGCCATATGGTCCGTATCGATATGGTACTCTTCCGCATGCTTCCTCAGATAACGGATTGCTGTCTTGGCATCCTGCATCTGTGCCGGGAACGGAGCCGTCTCAGACGGACGATACTCTATGATCGCCACCATATAGCCGTGCTCTGCCATCCGAATGTGACGGGAAATGTTATTCCACAGCCACTGCTCATGAAACGCGGACCCCTGAATATATGCAATGCAGGGCCATTTACGCAGAGTCCGTTCTTCCTCTTCGGGCGCGCCGAAATGCACCCTTGGCTCTAAAATATGCATTCGGAGCTTACGCCCATCCCGCTCAGCATATATCACATCCTGATGTATATCTACATAATATCCCCACTCGTCCTTCAGCCCTGTAAGAACGGCGCAGCCCTCCGGCACTTCATCTGTATGCGGAAATTCCGCGGGAATCGGAGTCAGGATCGGCTCTAAAAGTTTTCTTTTTTCCATAATTGTTTTTGGATCAAACATGCTCATAGCCTCCTATAATTTTTTGTATTGCACAATTTCCTGATAATACTTTTTGCTTCCGCACTATGCGATTTCCTGATAATGCTTATAGTTTTTGAAATGATTGAACGCGATCAAAACCAAAGCAATACCGATCCAGGCACATCCATAGAAGAATGCCTGATGCTGTGTAATTCCGCCGACCATATTTCCGACAAAGGCAAGGACGTAAGCAAAGATAAACGCGCCGAAGGAATTACCAAAAAATCCCAGTGATGTAGCCAGTGCGGAATTGCTCTCATCCGTCCCGTCATTTACAAGGAAGTTGATATAAGGCATCCACCAGCAGAAGCCGACTTTGCATATCGTAACTCCAATATACCACATCGTCGTAGAAGATGTAAGTCCAACAACGGCAAAGCCAATGATATTCATCACAAGGGATAACCAGCCGATATTATTTCCAATCTTACCTTTCATAAAGCCGAAGAAAAAACCTCCGATCAATGAGGCAATGCCGCCCCAGCTTGCGATTGCCGCCGCCTGTACCGTTGTGATCGTTCCTGTCTCAACCGCGGCCAGAGACAAGCTGTTATCAAAGGCACCGTACCCCAGTCCATAGATCAGCTGAGCCACAAATCCTATGTAGCATGCGGCCGGAAGTGCTTTTTTTACAACCTGATCCGCAGTATTCTGAGCCGCCGGTTTCTTTTCCTCACGTCCGATCTGATTTACAAAAGCCGGCATACCGAATAATACCAGCAGGAAGATCGCAGCAGCATACAGATATGCACAATACGCATAGTGCCAGTCATATACCATGATGCCGGCCATTGTATAGGAAAACAGCGATGCTCCAAGGCCAACGCAGGAAGACTGAACTCCCATCATTGTATTTGCCACCTTTCCTTCAAAGCAGTCCACGATCAGAGATGCCGACAACGGCTGGATCAGACCGACGCCCAGGCCCGCCAGAACGCGTACTGCAATTTTTCCGACCAGAGAAGGAATAAACATCGGAGAAAACGCGCCGATGAAACAAAGCGCGATTCCGACCACGGAAACCGAAGCCAGCAGCAACGACAGGGAAAGGACCGCCGCCTGAAAAATGCGGAATTTAATACCTGTAGGATAGTTACCTTCCCATACAGGCTCTGATTGCCTTGACAGCGCTCTTTGTGTTTGTGTCGCTCATAGTGATTCCGGTTGCTTCATCGCTGCTGCAACGGCAATGGACGGCCTGAATACCAACTCTTATGCGCATCCTCCCGACCAATCAGCGTGGTGATTGGTCGGGGTGTGACATGTAACCAAAATAATCCTCTCTCGGAGAAAAAAACGCTCGTTTTTACGTCTGCTATATCAGCAGGGCTCATGCAAAAAACGAATGGAGGGCAGGAGACGGTGGAAGATCCATGGACTGGAACACGATAAGCCTTCGGGATGTGATGAATAATCAGGTTGGATGCTCCTTGGAGCATTCAACCGCACAGCTAGTATAGCATTGCATTAATTTTGAAGTAATAAGCGCTTGATGTCCATGTCAGGCACATTATTCACCATTATATACGCAATGCTGTACTAGAATAATTTCGTATACTCTGTCTGTGTATCCGCAATATGATAGACGTATACAATCTCTCCGATCTGACGGTATACAGAAGCAAATCTTTGCCATATGACCATACGGTAGCCCTTCTGATTCAGCCATTGATCCGGCGTCTGGGAACCGGAATCCGGAAATGCCTTTAGCCGTTCGATGCTATCTAAAATATGGTCTGTAACTTTCATAGCAGATTCCACGCCAAATTGAAGCAAGTAATAGTCTTCAATCTTTTTCAAATCCTCCCATGCAGTGGGAAGGATCTCCACCTTATACTGTTTCTGCACGTTCCCTCAGTTCCTTTCTTGCTTCAGAGATGCTTCTTGTCTTTGCTCCGCTTAGCCGCTCTTCTTCTGCCTGCATGATCTTTGCGCGAAGCTCTAATGCCTGTTCTCTTTTTTCAAAGGCATCAATATTCATAAACACACCATCGCCCTCCCCATTTTTGGTGATATAAATCGGTTCGCTGGTCTCTCTCGCAAGGTTAGAAATAGAAGCATAATCATTACGAAGTGCTGCTGAAGCCTTGATAATCATTTTTTTCACTCCTTTATATCATTTTGTTGATATAATTATACTTTCTTTTTTGTATATCATCAAGACTTTTTATAAAAATATTCCAACTGTACGGTCGGATGCTCTAAAGAGCCTCCAACCTGCTCATCCATTCGCAAAAACTGTGCTTACGCACTCTAACGTCTGCTAACGCAGCCGCTTTGTTACATGTCACACACTGACCAATCACTACGCTGATTGGTCAGGAGGATGCACATAAAAGCTGGGACTCAGGCTGTCCATTGCCGTAGGCAATTTTAAATGACGGCCTGAGTTACAGGGCACGCCTGGTCAAGGTGTGACCTGTAACGCCGCATTTTTGCTCATTTATGAGTAGTCAAAATGCGTCTTGCCCTGCATCCGCCAGCATGTTATACTAAGAGGCAGAAAATCTGCCTGAGCACTCCGGAACAGCAGGGGGCTTTCACGGTCTGCCGTTCCAGAAAATTGTCTATGAAAGCTTCGGAAAGCGGCGCAGCCTATGGGAAACTATGTGAATACCGGAAATGCGGGTTTTGCCGCAGCGATCCGGGATACGTATGTAGATAAAGCCGAGTTGATCGCATTTATCAACAGCACATTAGGGACGAAACATTTGTCCGCGCAGTGACAGTCGGTTCTTCTGATCGAATTGAAATGGAGTAAAACAGAAAATGGGAAGGAACATTTTTGAGAAATGAATGTGAAGATAGAAATAGAAGCCTACAGGGAAGAGCATCTTCCCGAAATGATTCGGATATGGAATGAAGTTGTGGAGGAGGGAATCGCGTTTCCCCAAGAGGAGCTTTTGGATGCCCGGACCGGGAAGGAATTTTTTGAGCAGCAGACATACAATGCCGCCGCGGTAAATGCGGATACCGGAGAGGTCTGCGGCCTGTATATCCTGCACCCCAATAATGTCGGGCGGTGCGGCCACATCTGCAACGCCAGCTATGCTGTCAGTTCGCGATACCGTGGGCAGCATATCGGTAAAGCTCTGGTTTCCGACTGTCTCATCCAGGGGCGGAGGCTCGGGTTTACGATCCTGCAGTTCAATGCGGTGGTCGCGTCAAATGTCCACGCAAGGCATCTCTATGAACGGCTTGGTTTTATCCAGCTCGGAACGATTCCGAAAGGGTTTCGGATGAAGGACGGGCATTATGAGGATATCTGCCCTTATTATCATACCTTGTGAAGCGGCCGAATGGCCATAATGGGATGCCCTTGGGGATACCTTATGAAACGGCCGGATGGCCATAATGGGATGCCGTCGAGGCTTTTTGAGCTGCGCCGCCGGAGAAACAGGCAAGTCAAGATGTGTCAGTTCATTTCCACAACTGCTTGCCCTTCTGAGTCGTTCTTCTCCCCTACGCCTTCCTCCGATTCAGCATTTCCTCGATTGCATACGCCACCCCGTACTCTTCATTGGATTTTGTCACATACTTGGCAGCCTTGATGATCTCCGGCTCGGAATTACCCATGGCTACTGTCGCGCCGAAGTCCATGGAAAGCATGGAATAGTCGTTCATGCTGTCGCCGAATGTCATCACCTCATCCATGGTATATCCCAGGGATTCGATATAGCTTTTCAGCACCGGGCCTTTCTGGGCGCGGGCATCGGTGATCTCCAAATTGTTGATAAAGGAAGAGGCTACGGCAAGCCTTTTGTCCTTTTGCAGCCGCCTGTCAAGCTCCCCGAGCACCTCCGTGTCACAGCAGAAAACAAAGATTTTATATACGTTGATCTCCTTCTCCTTTAGCGTCTGAAAGTCAGGAATGATGCGGGTGCTTTCCTTCATGTGCCGGTACATTTCCGTTTCCAGGATTTCTTCCATGGTCAGGTCGGAAAAGAATACCTGGAGGTTTTTGCGCAGGTCTTCTTCCAGCGTTTCCGGAGTGCCGATGCTGTAGTCGCTTTCCCCGGTCATAAAAATAGTGGATACCGGGTATTGTCTCAGTACGTCATAGATTTCTCCGCACACTCCGGTGTCCATCTGCACCCTGCTTATGATGTTCTGCCGCGGATCTCGCACCTCCGCGCCGCTCCCCACGATATAATCACAGACCAGACCCGTACCGTCCAGTTCCTGCAGGACTCCGTTCATGTCACGGCCGGTCGCCACCATGAAACGTACCCCTGCATCGCATGCCCGGCGGATCGCCTGTACGGTCCGCGGCGCAAGCTTGTGGTCGTCCCCTAAAAGTGTACCGTCCATATCACTTGCTATTACTTTTATCATATCGATTCGCTCCTTTATTTTCTTTGGCAGATATTTTTCCTGGGTCTGTCTGGCAATTCCTTCGGCACATGGATCTGTACCCCAAATACGATCCGGACAAGCCAGAGCATAAACAGCAGTACAACAATCGGAATCAAGCAGGATGTAACCATCATCACAGCAATCGCTTCAATAAAATGATTTAAAAGCGATTCCCCTTTTTGCATCAATCCCGATACTCCGCCTTTGATTTTGGACACAAGCTTATCCAAAACATTCCCCTCTGAATCTGTGCTATCATTTATTTCAGCCGTTAGATCCTGTGCCTCATCTAAGGTCGTTTCCATTGACGTTTCGTATGTTTCTTCTATCATCTCAGAGACTTTTATACTCAGTGGAATCATCGTAAATATGACAAGCCCGAAGACCGCAATTTTTGCTGCCAACACTTTTAAAAATGTCCTGTTCAGACAAATTCCTGCCGCAAATAAGACGCACGCTGCCGGAATCAATATAAAAAAGGCTGCATATCCTGTAAGTGTAACCAGATATTTTTCCAGAAAGATCACCATCAGAATGGTCAAAAAATATGAGGCCAGATCTGCCAGTTTATTCGCCACGGGTGTGGTCGAATCACCTGGAATTGCCGCGATCGCTGTTGCCGCTCCAGCTGAGGCTGCTGTCAATTTTAAGACATCCGCCCTTTTCTCATCTAATGCAGCGATTGTTTTTTTATGATTTTCCGGGGCGCTTGCCGCCTTTGAAAGAATCGTCATGGAAAAAAGCATGATCACTAACGCCATTCCCATCAGCGCTAACTTTTTTACATGATTTTTCTTCAGTACCTCTTTCATTTTATTCTCCTTTCAATCCCCGACCCTCTTCCGTCAGCAATTCCCCACAAACACATGCTCCAGATACTTCCTCGCCGTATCTGCAAGGCGGTACACCCGTCCCGTCTCCGTGGCGTCCCGGTCTGCCATCTGATACCGGGGGAAAAACCGGGTCACGTGGAGCGGGATGTCCTTTCCCAGGGAGGCGATCCACCGCGCTTCCTCCTCCATTTCCTCCGTCCCGTCGTTCATCCCCGGCACGATCAGCGTGGTCAGCTCCACATGACAGTCTGCCGCCGCGCGGGTGATAAATTCCTTCACTGTCTTCAAATCCCCGCCCAGCTTCCGGTAGGTCTCCTCCCGGAAGGCTTTCAGGTCAATGTTCATGGCGTCGATGAGGGGAAGCAATTCTTCCAGCACCTCCCGAGATGCCGTGCCGTTAGTGACCAGCACATTGTCCATGCCCAGCTCCTTGATGAGCCGGGCCAAGTCGCGCACATATTCCCAGCCGACCAGAGGCTCATTGTAGGTAAACGCCGCCCCAATATTTCCAATCGCTTTATATTCTTCCGCTTTTTGCGCCAAGGCCTCCGGGAAAATGGATACCGCCCCGGCCTCTTCCGGCCCGGCCATGGAGATCTCATGGTTCTGGCAGAAGGAGCAACGCAAATTGCAGCCGTAGCTCCCCACAGACAGGATCAGGCTGCCCGGCCGGTACCTGTGCAGCGGCTTTTTCTCAATGGGGTCCAGCGCCAGGGAAGTCACCTGGCCGTAATTGCTGCAAATGATCCGGCCATTTTCATTTTTCCGCGCCCTGCACAGCCCTGTCTGTCCCGGCTCCAGACTACAGTGATGGATGCATGCCTGACATGTCTCTTTCATAATGTCCTCCCTGTTATCTATGTTCACGGCCGATAAAATCTACCATGAGTACCGTACCAGCCGCAGACGCAAAACGGCAGGATTCCTCCCGCGGCTGTTCTGAATCATTCCATTTTTAATAGTGCCGTACCACCTCAAACCGTTCCAGCTCCGCTTCTTCCTGCTCTCCGATCCCGGCCTTCTGCTTCGCGATGGCGATCTG
Source organism: Lachnospiraceae bacterium (assembly GCA_009911175.1). The sequence continues at coordinate 58,891 of QXWX01000003.1, forward strand.
CTCCTCCACCGTATCCACGCCTTCCAGGTTGGGAAGCAGCAGCCCCCTTCGATAGCCCTTTGTCACCACCACGCCGTACCGCTTCACATCCAGCTTGTCCGGGGAATCAATTTTTTCCGTATCCCCCAGCACATCCACGGTGATGGTCAGCTTGTCCAGTTCCTCCGGCTCTATGGGCGAAAAACGCGGATCGCGGGAAGCCGCGCTGATTCCGTTTTCTATGATCTCCTGCGCAATGGACGGGCAGACTGCCTGGATCGTGCCGATGCATCCCCGGAGCCTTCCTTCCTTTTTAATGGAAACGAATACGCCTGCCCTGCGGTTCTGCATTTCCCCGGGAAGTCCCTCCGGCATCCGGAGCTTCTTTCCGGTACGGACATATTCCTCCACAGTGTTCCGGGCAAGCTGCACATATGCGTCCTCCCGCTGCCGCTGCTTCAAGATCCGGTTCCTCTCCTTCTCCTCATACTGATCTTTCAGATTCCGATTCAGGTCCCTTCCTTTGATCTCATAAATACAAATGCCGTAGCCCACGCCAAAGGGCCCTTCATAGGAAAGACGCCTGGCTTCCACCTCCGTCCGGTCCAGCGCCCCGGCCATGATGGTAAAGGAACGGTGCCCGCACTCCCCTGCCTTTTCGCAGAAATCCTCGGAAAATTCCAGCAGTTCCCCGAAATTGCCTCTTTCCATGACCTGCATGACGCGGCTGTCATACTCCGGGCCCTCCTTCTGGTAGCCGTAAGGGCCGTCTGATTTCAGCCTGTGAGACAAATCCCCGCTGGCAATGATCACGATCCTCCGGTCCAGTACCTCCGCAGTCTCCCGGATGCGTCTGCCCAGCTCGTAATGCACGGTCAGCGGGAGCCCGGAGAGGCCCACTCTCACCAGTTGATAGTCTTTCCAATATTGATTTACAAAATACAGGGGCACCATGGTTCCGTGGTCCAGCCGCCGGTCCCGCTCCCCGGCGGTTCCCGCGGGAAGGTCACCGGCATCCGCCAGCTTGCACAGATTGTCCACAAATTCCGTATCATAACGAACCTCGAACCGCACCTGCCCCGCGCTGAACTGGCTGAAATCTCCCTTCGCGCCATTTCCCGGGGAAATGTGAAAATAGTCTGCGTACATGACCTGGTGGGGCGAAAGCAGAACGATCGTCTCCGGCTTTAACTCGCCGATCCTGCGGCCCACTTCGTGATACGCGTCAACGGTATCCCGAATCCTGTGTTCCTCCCCCCTGCCGATCTCCGGTACGATCAGCGGCGGATGGGGCACCATAAAAGCTCCTGTGATCATGATGTTACCTCCTTTTTCGAAAATGAGCGGCAGCATGCGTCACTACTCTTTTGACAAATCCAGATCCTTTTCTCTGAACTGCCGTCTCACTATTTTTACATTTCCATGATATGTCTTTTTCAGTGTTTTTACCAGATTGACATATCCAGGATTCGCTTTTAAATCCGGCGTGGAAGAGACAACGATGATTCTCCCGTAAATATGTGCAAACCCTTTCCAGAAATCTCTGTACAGATTCAGTGTTTCCTGTATCTGCTTTAAAGCTTTCGGGACATCCATCCCCTTGAGTTCAATCAAAATCGCAGAACGTTCCTGAGAATGAACCACAAACAAAAAGTCGCACTTATTCAGCTTATCCGGCACTGATGAATCCACCACGATAATTCCCCCATCCATCCTGAAAGAAATAACCTGGTTTTTCATGCTGTTTTCGAGGATATATTTTTTCTTCTTTTCTTCACATTTGATCTCCGAGCGCCTGTCAGCAGATACGATACACCGCTCACTATGGTTGCCGCACTTTTCAGGATGTTTTCCAGATAACACTTCCTCTACACATAGTTCTAACCTATTACAGATCATTTTCCATCTCCATATCCATCAGTTTATCCAATTCCGAATTTGTAATCGCAGAAACTTCATCAATATAATCCGTATAAATCATATGGCTCTCGGTGTCAAGCAGAGACTCCACTGATCTTTCAAATTTTCCCACTTTATATGCCGCAAATGTATCATAAGAAATTCTCAGGTTTTTGGGAATCACATCCTTTTCATTTTTAGTATGCGCTCTTTCTACTTTTCCCGAATACAACAAAATGTTAATCGAGGTAAGAACATATGGACTGTGGGTTGTAATAATCACTCTGCTTCCGGTCACATTTGACATCAGAGAAATAAGGCTGACCATATCTTTTTGCGCAATAGGGAACAGATGTGCTTCCGGTTCTTCTATTATAAAATATGCATCTCTTTTTTCCAAAATAATAGAAAATGCGAGCATTAATATCCACAAGGCTTCCTGCTGCCCCGAAGAACCATACATCAGCTTTACCCAATGAGAATCATCAAAATAAATCTTTTCTCCATCACTTTCACTGGTATAATCTGCTTTTAAAATCCTTTTTATCAAACGATATGCATGGTCTAATGCATTATTATTAATCTGCCCTTTGACTGTTTTTGTATAAACCTTCACCATCTCCGGAATTTTACTTCCGAATTTACTCCTTGTAGTTCTGATCAGCCTGATAAACTCCTGCATGGTCAGATCCATCTCATCCACCGATACATCCTGAAGCTGTTCCGACATAGTTGCAAGCAGGCTTCTTCCGGCAGGCACGTATATGATTTCTGATTTATTTCCAAACAGCGAAGACAGCACTACATTTAAGTGCTGCTTCATGACACCCATGGCTGTAATATTGTCCATGATCGTGCTCACCTCATAGTCGAGTTTGTTCAGAAACATGTCTGCTGCTTCATTTATCAGAGCATAAATTTCATTTCGAAGATCCGTGTCAAAAAAGAACCGTACATACCCGTCCTCATTCAAAAATATACGTATACTTTTTTCCTGAAAAATGTAACGAATCTCAAATCGCTGCATATGCTTTGTAGTTCCAAAGCAGCCCATAAATTGCTTTGTCATTTTTTTCAAGTAATTATTGAAATATTCGTTCTTATGGTTTTCTGTGAACTGCTCAGAGCTCATCAGGAAATCCAGAGTATAATCTCTGATCTTCTGGCAAAAGTAAACGACTCTGCAGATTGTACTTTTTCCTGACGCCTGTGCCCCTATAAAAATCTGGAATTTATCATTCAAGTCTATTCTGGCTTCATCAATCGGTCCGAAATTCCGTATCAAAATCTCATTTTTGCCCATAAATCCCACGTTCCTTCCCGAGTAAAATTCTTAATGCAATGAATCGTTCATCCTGATTATCCCATTTTGCTCTTTTTATTCCCCATCCAATTTATTATTCTATTCCGAACAATTATCATCATTATACATTTTTGGGGGCTTCATTTCAACCACATTCCGGAGCTTTTCCCATCGCAAACGGAAGAATAGTTACATGTCACACACTGACCAATCACTACGCTGATTGGTCAGGAGGATGCACATAAAAGCTGGGATTCAGGCCGTCCATTGCCGCAGGCAATTTAAAATGACGGCCTGAGTTACAGGGCACGCCTGGTCAAGGTGTGACCTGTAACGAAGAATACGTTATTATGAGCACCCGGTCAGGGTGTAAGCAGTAACAAGAGGACAGAAAAGGTGAGGAGCCTCTCGGCTCCTCACCTTTTCTGTCTATTGCTTTTTATCCTTCCTCTCCATTCCCCGTCAACACAAACACCTCATGAGCCAGCACCGGGAATGCCGCCAGGATCAGCAGCACGGCCCATTCCTGCCAGCCAAGGACCGCGGTCCCGAACATCCCCACCAGATAAGGGATCTCCGTGACCGCCATCTGCAGCAGGACTCCCAGCACAAAGGCCGCGGCCAGCACCGGATTAAAGGTTCGTTTTCCGGAAAATACGGAGGTCCGCACATCCCGCATACCGAGGGCGTGGAAGAGCTGCGACATGCCCAGCACGGTAAACGCGTAGGTCTGGGCCCGCGCCAGAGCCGCTTCGTTCTGCAGCACCGCCGCAATGTTGGACAAATTGAAGGCTTTCCCACTCTCCGCCAGCACATCCCACGGAATCTTTAAAAACGCGGTCAGGCTGATGGCCGCGATCAGCAGTCCGTAAAAGACCGTACATGCCAGCCCGCCGTTTGCGAACATGCCCTCCTTCGCGCTCCGGGGCGGCTCCCGCATCAATGCCTCCTTATCATTTTCATCCACCCCCAGGGCCAGAGCCGGCAGGGAGTCTGTGATCAGGTTGATCCAGAGGATATGGCTGGCCTTCAGCGGAGCGGCAAGGCCCAGCAGCACCGCCGTAAACATGGTGATGATCTCCCCGAAATTGGAGGAAAGCAGGAACAGCACGGTTTTTTTGATATTTTGAAAAATACTCCTCCCTTCTTCAATGGCCTTTTCAATGGTGGCAAAATTGTCGTCCGTCAAGATCATGTCGGAGGCATTTTTTGCCACGTCTGTTCCTGACATTCCCATGGAGATGCCGATATCCGCGGTGCGCAGCGACGGCGCGTCATTGACTCCGTCCCCGGTCATGGCAACGATATTGCCGCACTCCTTTAACAGCTTCACGATCCGTACCTTATGCTCCGGGGAAACTCTGGCAAATACACTGGTTTCTTTTAAACGCACCCGCAGGTTGTGATCCGACAGATTGTCCAGCTCCGCGCCTGTCAGGCACTGGTCAGGCTTCCTGGCGATCCCCAGTTCCTTTGCAATGGCAAATGCGGTATCTGCATGGTCACCGGTGATCATGATGGTACGCACCGAGGCTTTGCTGAACTTCTCGACCGCGTCCCTGGCCTCCGGACGGATAGGATCCTTCATCCCTGCCAGGCCGAGAAATACCAGGTCCCGCTCTTTGAGCAGCGCTTCCGAATCCCCTGTTCCCTCCTTCATGGCCAGCGCCAGGACACGCAGCGCCTGGGATGACATTTCCTCCAGGGCGGCCTGGATCCTCCGGCGCTTGAGATCCCCAAGGGGCTGGATCCTGCCGCCCAGATAAATTTTTGTGCAGCGTTTCAGCACCACATCGGGCGCTCCTTTTGTAAAAGCGATCAGGCCGCGGCATTGGTGCACCGTAGTCATCATCTTTCTTGCAGAGTCAAATGCCTGTTCCGACACCCTCGGATACCGGGCTTCCGTCTGTGCCTTCCGGACTCCGCAGTTGGACGACATGACCGCCAACGCAATCTCTGTAGGGTCACCCACCGCCCTGCCGCTCTCAGGAATGACCGCGTCGTTGCACAGCGCAAAGCCCTGCAAAAACAGCTCCGGGATCTCCGCCTGCTCCCGGATATTGCTTGTGGAAATGGGAATCACCTGCTCGTTGACGTAGCACCGGGTCACAGTCATTTTGTTCTGGGTCAGCGTGCCGGTCTTGTCGGAGCAGACCACATTGACCGCTCCTAAAGTCTCCACGGATGGCAGCTTTCTCACGATGGTATTCACCTTCACCATCCGGGACACGCTCATGGCCAGCACAATGGTCACCACCGCAGGCAGGCCCTCAGGCACAGCCGCCACTGCAAGGGAGATCGCCGTAATGAGCATTTCCAGAATGTCGCGTTTCTGCAGCACCGCGATACCGAACAGCAAAACGCAGAGCAGGACAGACACGATACTCAAAAATTTTCCCAGCTCCGCAAGCTTCCTTTGGAGCGGTGTAAATTCCTTTGGAACCGTTTTTATGATAGAAGCAATCTTTCCGATCTCCGTCTGCATCCCTCTGGCGATCACGATGCCTTCGCCCCGGCCGCCGGCAACCATGGTGGACATGAACGCTTCGTTTTTCCGCTCCCCGATCTGCAGCTCCCCGGCTGCCAAAAATTCCGCGTCCTTCTCAACCGGAAGGGATTCCCCGGTAAGGGCGGACTCCTCGATCTTGAGATTCCAGGTTTTGACCAGACGCAGGTCGGCGGGGACCTGCATTCCTGCCTCTAACAGCACGATATCTCCGGGTGCCAACTCCGCGGCAGCGATCTTGCGGATCTCACCGCCCCGGCGGACGTGCGCTTCCGGGCTTGTCAGCTTTTTCAGCGAATCAAGGGCTTTCTGGGCCTTTCCCTCCTGGATCACCCCCACCGACGCATTGAGCACGATGACTACTCCGATGATGACTGTGTCACTATATTCTTTTAATAGAAACGATACGAATGCCGCCACCAGCAGCACACAGATCAACGGGTCATTCAGCTGCTCCAGAAATGTCTCCGGGACACTTTTTTTCCGCTCCCCTTCCAGTTCATTTTTCCCGTCGGCGGACAGCCGGGTGACCGCTTCCGCCCAGGACAGTCCCTGTTCAGGATCCGTATGGAACTGTCCGGTTACCTCCTCTATGGATTTCTCTTCGTACAAAAAAATCCCCCCTTTCGTGTCTTGTCCCCCGAAGCGCGGCATGTAAAGAAGCGGATCCGGAGATTACAGCGCCCTGGCGCATGTCCTAATTTATGGTATGCGCCAGGGCGGGGGGATATTACTATTTATTCCACTTCATTCCCCGTGCTCTCCCCTTTGGCAAATGCAGCCGCGTTTTTTAAAGTTGTCTCGCTAATAGCGCCCAGCGCCTCCTCCGTAAAGAATCCCTGATGAGAGGTGATCAGCACATTCGGAAACGACAGGAGGCGGGATGTGATCGAACTTTCCAAGATTTCATCGGAACGGTCCTCATACACATTCCGTTTTTCCTCCTCGTACACGTCCAGACCCACCGCAAAAAATTTTCTGGCCCGAATGCCTTCGATCAGGTCCTCGGTCTTGACCAGGCCGCCCCGGGATGTGTTGACCAGCACCACGCCATCCTTCATTTTCTGAATCGTTTCCCGGCAGATCAGATGGTACGTCTCTTCCGTCAGAGGACAGTGCAGAGAAACCAGGTCGCTCCTGCCGAGCAGCTCATCCATGGCCACATACTGAACGAAATCCAGCTCCGGATTCTGATACTTGTCATAAGCAAGCACCTCCATGCCGAATCCATGGCAGATCCTTGCCATCGCCGCCCCAATCTTTCCGGTCCCCACGATTCCCGCGGTCTTTCTGTAAAAGTTGAATCCCAGCATGCCCCCCAGGCTGAAATCATTTTCCCGGACGCGCACATATGCCTTGTGGATCCGCCGGTTTGCCGCCAGCGCCAGAGCCATGGCATGCTCCGCCACCGCCTCCGGGGAATAGCCGGGCACCCGCATGACCTTGATCCCGAACGCCTTTGCCTTTCCGATATCCACGTGGTTGAAGCCGGCGCTGCGGAGCAGGATCAGGCGTACCCGGCACTCGTGGAGCAATTCTACAGTTTCTGTTCCTACATCACAGTTTACAAAGGCACAGACCGCGTCATAGCCGTTTGCCAGCCTTGCCGTGGCCGGGGTCAGCTCGGATTTCAGATAATCAATCTCGATATCCGGATAAAGGCACCGCTTTTCCTCAAAAGAATCCCTGTCGTAGCTTTTTGTATCATAGAATAAAATTTTCATCGCTGTTCTACCATCCTTGTCTCATCATGTTGATTTCCGCGAAGCAGAGAGGCAAGCGGACATGTCTGCATGTACATTCGCCGGCTGACGCGGTTTTTCAAGATCTAGTGTGTCCATTTTCCGGCAATTCTTCCCTGAAAGAATATTCTTTTGTGATTTTCTTATACTAATTTTGACAACGAGGTAAGCATGATGACCAAAAATGAAGAACTACCGATCGGATTTACGATGGAGCCGGCCCAGCATACGGAATTTCCCTGTTGATTTGGCACGAAAACTGTATTATAATGTCAGAGGCTTTTGAGAGTATACGACTGTACTGCAGCTCGGAATCGGGAGGAAAAGGGAATGGATCAGCAGGGAATTTTTCAGAAACGGATCTTTATGACAACCGCCGGCGTCATTTTATGCGCCATCGCCGTTGGATTTTTCAAATGCTCACAGTTCGGTGTGGATCCGTTCCAGTGTTTTGCGCAGGGAATCTGGGGGCGTTTTTTTCAAACAGGGATTTCTTATGGGAGTTACTACACCATACTGAGCGGAATCATGCTGGTACTGGATCTTTTTATCGCCAGAAGCTCTATGGGCGCGGCTACCCTGGTCAATATGTTTCTGACCGGGTATGTGGTTGATTTTGCCTGCATGGTCATAAGCCGTTTCTCTCCGAATCCTGATCTGCCGGCGCGGATCATTTTTCTTGCTGTCGGAGTCCTGGTGATGTGCTTCGCCTCTTCCTTATACATGACTTCCAATCTGGGCGTTTCCGTGTATGACGCAATCCCTATTGTCATTGCGGAAAAGCGGAAGCTTCCTTTCAAATTCGTACGGATCGGCTGCGACCTGTTCTGTGTCATCATCGGAACAGTTACAGGCCTGCTGCCGGGTATCGGCACGCTCATCACAGCATTTTTTATGGGGCCCCTGATCGTGTTCTTTAACCACAGTTTTTCAGAGCCTTTCCTCTTTGGGAAGAAAACGGAATTTACTTCTGATGAATGATCTAAACGCAAAAAGGCAGTACGCCATGTATTGGAAACGTACTGCCTTTCTGTATGTTCCTGTGCCGCAGTCAGTATTGTTTATCTGCCAGGTCAAGACCATAGTCTTTCAAGCTGCCGTTTATCGCGTCAGCAAGCCATCCAGAGACGGGTTGTTCTTGCTCCTCAAACGGCAGCCATACTTGTTTCCTCGTTTATACGTGCCGCGCCGCTTCTGCGGGCCGCTTCCGCAACCGCCTGTGCCACCGCATCCCTTACGCGCGGATCAAATGCCGCGGGCAGGATATAATCTGCGGACAGCTCCGCGTCGCTTACCAGACCCGCGATCGCGTGAGCTGCAGCCGCCTTCATTTCATCGTTGATGTCCGCGGCTCGGACATCCAAGGCCCCGCGGAACATTCCTGGGAAGCACAATACATTGTTGACCTGGTTCGGATAATCTGACCGTCCGGTAGACACTACGGCTGCGCCTGCTGCTTTTGCTTCTTCCGGAAATATCTCCGGAGTCGGATTGGCGCAGGCAAAGATGACGGGATCCTCTGCCATAGACCGGACCATATCGGCAGTCAATGTCTCCGGGGCAGATACCCCGATAAATACGTCCGCTTTTCGGATCACATCCGACAGGCTTCCTTTTTCGCAGGCGTGATTGGTAATCTCCGCCATTTCCTTTTTGATCGGATTTAGCCCTTCCCGGCCACGGTAGATTGCCCCCTGCCGGTCTGTCATGATCACATTTTTCAGCCCCATGGAAATGAGCAGGCGGATAATGGCAATACCTGCCGCCCCGGCGCCGGAGGTCACAATCTTTACTTCGTCCAGCCTTTTGCCAACCAGCTTGAGCGCATTGATGAGTCCCGCCAGCGTAATGACTGCGGTTCCATGCTGATCGTCATGAAAAATCGGAATATCACAGCATTCTTTGAGGCGTTTTTCAATTTCAAAGCATCTGGGCGCGGAAATGTCTTCCAGATTGATCCCGCCAAAGCTGCCGGCCAGGAGACGGACGGTCTCTACAATAGCATCCGTCTCTTTACTGCGGATACACAAGGGAATCGCGTCCACGCCGCCGAATTCCTTGAACAAGACGCATTTTCCTTCCATGACCGGCATCCCCGCCTCCGGACCGATGTCCCCCAGCCCCAGGACTGCGGTGCCGTCCGTAACAACCGCAACTGTATTCCAGCGCCGGGTCAGTTCATAGCTTTTATCAGGATCCTTCTGAATCTCCAGGCAGGGCTTTGCAACGCCGGGCGTATACGCAAGACTCAGCGCCTCTTTGGAATCCACCCTTGCGCGGGAAGCAATCTCTATCTTTCCCTTCAGGTCATAGTGCATTTGTAATGATTCCAATGAATAATCCTTGTTCATAGCCTTCCTCCTCGTATTTATTTTTACGGCAGTTCAAAACAGCAGACAGAATCGACGGCCTGCTGTTCTGAATCCTTATCTGTATTAGAAATTATGCCTAAAGGTGTCACTTCACCCACATAAGCAAAAAATCAAGACGCGAAGCATCGGCAGACGGCTTTGCCGACTGTTTTTGCGCATGTGAGTGAAATGACTGTGAATAGTAACACTTCATAATGTTCAGGGAAAATTTTTCTTATACTTTTTTACAACTGCGGAACCACTGTCTGCCAGAGTGAGTTACCAATCTTTTGAAACTGTCCTTCCAGGGACATCACAACAACAACGGTCCTTTTTTCTGGATAGGCCAAGCAGAACTGTCCGTAATTTCCGTCAGACCGAAATGAGCCCGGTTCCGGGTTCATCACAAACTGGTATCCATATCCGAAGCCGGAATACAGATTCCCGGGGGTTTTTGAAGCGGAGTTATCTGCCAGATTGGAGGTCGCTTTTTTCATATAGCTCTCCGGAACCAACTGCCGGTCCTTATATCTCCCCATATTCATGATCATGTTCCCGTAATTTGCCATTTCATCGATCGTAACATAAAGTCCGTTGGCCGCGTGGACATGGCCTTTGGGGCACAGGGTCCAGTCCGGGTTGCCGATTTCGAGCGGCTCAAAGAAACGGTTGCGGAGATATTCCAGCAGATTCACACCGGCCCGTTTCTCTATGACACAGCTTAGCATGTACGTGTTGAAGTTGCTGTACAGCCACTGAGTTCCAGGTTCATTTGCAAAAACAGCATTTGTAAAGAAATATCGGATCCAGTCTTTGGTTGTGTAACGCTCCTCCCAATCGCAGAAAAACAGGGAGTTCTCAAGCCCACTGGTCATGGTCAGGAGATGCTCCAGACTTACTTTGGGCAGATTGCTTCCGGGATCCTCCGGCACAGATTCTGGGAATATATCCACAAGCTTTTCGTCCAGACGGATCAGCCCTTCGTCCAATGCGATCCCTGCCGCACATGACACCACGCCTTTGCAGGCAGACCAAGTATTCAGACGCGTCTTTACCGGCATCCGTTTATATTCCGCTGTCCGGGTTCCTTCGCGCCAAATCTGGGCGTACATAACATTTAGATTTTGTTTTAAAGTATCAATTACAAATTCTGATAGTATATTCTGGTCATTTCTCATCTTGTTTATTCCTCCCATACACTGATTTCCATATTTACTTCAGGACTGCTGCTCCGGAACCAGCCATAGATCATGCATACCACAATCGCCGCCAGGCTGATGACCAGGACCGGAATCGTCAGGCTTAAGCACGAATTCAGGAAAATGCAGACATAGGCCAGAAGGCTCAATGTACAGATTCCATAATATGCCTTGTCCGGTATATGCATCGGAGACTTTGCCCATGCTTCCGGATGACGCTTCGGAAGCTGAAAATATGCGTAAATCTGTAAGAACGCAACGCAGGACGCAAGCAGCATAATATTATTTACCACCTGACTGATCGAAAAATCAAGCATAACCGGCAGAATCCCCATAAGGTAGGTGAAGGTCATCAGCTTCCAATATGCTCCGTACCTGTTGGTAGATGCCCATGACTTCGGAAGCCATCCATCCTTACAGGACTGGGCAACCGGAATGCAGTTGTTCGATATCGTCGAATTGATAGATGACGACAGAGCCAGGATCGGACCGCCCAGCATAAAAATAACGAACAAGGAAGGGTGCAGTATCTTCTGCGCAACCATAGTCAACGGCTGTCCTGCTACCTGATCCAGAGGCAGTACACCGGTTGCTACCAGTGCTACCCCGCCGTAGACGATGACCAATGTCGGGATACAATAGAACAATGCCCTGGGAATATCCAATTTTGCATTTTTAGCCTGCTTTCCATAATTCATGATACAGGAATATCCATTTGTGGAATACACATAAAGCATAATCGCTGCAAAAAAGCCGGAACCGCCTTCTGAAAAAAAGTCGGGCGCAGTAAAATTCATGACCGGATTATTGATCTGTACAACCCCTAAAACAATGAAAAGCCCTAATGCGGCAAAGAGCAGGATCACCATGATCTTCTGTGCTTTTGCCATTACATCCACACCAAACAGATTGATGATAAAGAACAGGCTCAAGGCCGCACATCCAATCCATTTTGCATTCAGTGAAGGCCAGAGTGAGGTTGCGTACATACCGATCGCAACCCCATAGGTGGCCAGGTTAATCGTCTGAGGAAGAAATCCTACGGCATACATGCCGGCCAGCCGCTTTCCGGCCAGGTCACCGATGACGGAGTAAAAACCTCCTCCCAATTTTAGCGTTGAAGTGATCCATGGGATGGGCGCAATCATAAAGAATCCCCACACACAGGCCGCGACATAGGCAAGCCATGCGGACTGCCCGGTCAGCAGAATTGCCGGGCCGATCAGGGTGAGGACGCCGGATCCAATTGCCTGCCCGACACCAATCGTATAGAGGTCAAATCTTCCAAGAAATCCCGTTGTTTTTTGTTCTGATTTGCTGTTGTTCATTCCTTTTCTCCTTCCGGTTCAGATAGAATACCTATGGCATCCCATAATACATTTTTTTAGAAAAACGTTCTAATAGTGAATTTAATTCTTCATTATTGCAATACGAATTATTTAATTCTTTTTCATGTTATCATAAATCCTAAAGATTGTATATTAGCAATAATGCGAAAATTTATGTTATGATTTTTATGCATTTTTTACATTTTTTTATTTTTTCGAAGAATTTTTTTCTACTATATGTTGTTAAACAGCGAATCGTATGGTAGAATAGAAAAAAAAGAGGGAGAGCATATGAAGGTAGAACAATTGATCCGCGAAAAAATAGGCTCCCTATCCGCCGGACAGCGGAAGGCCGCCGAGTATGTGCTGAAAAACCAGGATTTATTCAGCTATTCTACATTGACAAAGTTAAGCAAGGAAATCGCAGTAAGTGAGACAACGATTATTCGGCTGGCGTATTCCCTTGGATTCGAAAGCTTTTCAAGCCTTCAGCAGAAGGTCCGTGAGGAAATTCTTACGGAGCCCCAGCGTCGGGCCGAGGGGGCCATTGCAAACGGAAGCTGTTACCAGAGTGTAATCGCAAAGGAAATGCTCATGCTGGAAAATTGGAAAAACCATCTGGATGAGGAGACATTAGATCATTTTATTACCCTGTTGCTGGAAGCAGACAAAATCCTAGTGATCGGTGCCCGTTCCTCCTACAGCGCGTCGTTATGGTTCGGAGCTGTATTGGAGCGGCTGCTTGGAAATGTATATGTTATAAAGGAATTTTACGACTCCAGAACAGAACTGGTATCCGGTGTTACGGAAAAGACCGCTGCTGTCTCCATTACCTTTGCTCGTTATACAAAATGGACGTACCAGTATACGAAAATATTGAAAAAAAGAGGAGCCAAGGTATTAAGCATAGCCGACAGCATCATTTCTCCTATTATTGAGATTTCGGATGAGTCCATAATCGTCGATTCCAACATGGATGAAATGGGATTTAATTCGGTGGTATGTCTATATATTCTTTTTGACGCCATCATTGCAAAAATACAAAAGAAGAATAAAAATAAAATCTCAGAGCGTCTCAAAACGCTGGAGACGGTTTATTCCGATATGGATTTATTTTTTGAATAGGGGGGACAGACATGCAGGAGCTGATGGATTTATTTTTGAAAAAGTCAAAAGAAAAACACTCGAATATTATCTATGCACAGGCTTATAAGAATGGCATCCTGAAAGCGGAGTATAAGCTTTTCCCGGTCAAGACCCGATTGAATGTATGGTCGGTCAGCAAACCTTTTGTAGCCATGGCGGCAGGTATTGCGGAAAAGGAAGGCATCATAAAACGGGCGGAATCCATCTATGCGGATTTTCAGCAGTACATCCCGGAAGATGGGAAGTATACTCGGAATATAGAAAAAATCACCGTTGAAAATCTGCTGACTATGAGCAGCGGCTTAAAAGAGCCCTTATTTTTTTGTGACGACCCTCTGCGGTATCAGGTCAAAGATTGGATCCGCTATTATTTTACAGCCGGAGAATTTGTACATGAACCAGGAACCCATTTTTTATACAGCAATTTTAATACCTATATCTTGTCGTGCCTACTTGAAATGCGCACGGGAGAAAATCTGCTGAACTATCTCAGGGACCGCCTGTTTGAGCCAATCGGCATTGGCAATCCGGACTGGACAGTATGTCCCATGGGGCATTGCATGGCAGCAAACGGACTGTATCTGACAATTGATGAGCTGGCTCATTTCGGGCATCTGCTGCTGTATAACGGAGACTATAGCAGGAAACAGGTCGTTCCGTCCTCCTACGTATCGGATGCCTGCAGGAAGCAGATTGATAACCAAGGAAAAGATGAGATCGTTCGCGACTACGAAAGCTATGGTTATGGATATTTTATACGCATGGCGCCCATTCCGGGTGCAGTGCTCTTAGGTGGGAACTATGGGCAATATTGTATGGTTTATCCGAAAGAGAAGGCAGTTCTCTGTGTCATGTCCCTGGATGGAAACGACCACACCAAAATCCGAAATGACCTGGTTGATGCGGCGGCAGAATATTATGGCATCGCAATTTAAATCTGCCTAAAATCTATAGACAGGCTTTACACCCAAAGCTCCCTTTGATATAATAAAACCATACCTTATAAAACGGCCGGATGGCCACTATGAGATGCCCTTGAGTATGCTTTGATTCAGTAGGAAGGAGCGATGAATAAATGACTGGTAAAGAGGTTGTAAATCTTATAAGGAAGCTAAAAGAAAAAGGCCTGAGCAGTGATGAAATCCTGGAATTGATTGAATATATCGAAACTCACGATCCGAAAGAGCAGGAAAAGTAAATGTGCGGAAAAATATAAAGTGTAAATATTGACATTCCAAAGACTTGTAGTAATATGTAACCACAAAGAAGCGAGGAAGCTGTCCCATCAGCTGCCCCGTTTCTTTCTTATTTTTCGCAGACTGTCCGGAGCCGCGCGCTCCGGCTTCCGCCTACCGCAAAGCAGCCAGCGGGGGAATCCTGAAACGCCACAGCGGATATATCTCAATGGTGATCCAGGAGGGAGAACTGGCCGTGGTCAAGACGCGGACCGTATCGCTTACGACCTGAAAGTTCAGCTGCGTCCCCGCGCTGTCGCACTCATAATTCACCGCACGGCTGGGCTGGATCCCGAAGCGCCCGGCCGTTTCGATAGCGTCAATATTTGCGCCCAGGAATAAAAATTCCCATCCATACCGCTCCTTCTGCCTGCCGAGCATGGAATTAAATCCACCGATGGTGTCCTTCTCCAGCCCGCTCATAGAGCCACTCCTGTCCAGGACAAATACGAGTTCTGTTAAATTCTTTTTCATGATGCTTACCTCCGTGAATTTTTGAAATGTAATAATCCAGATTGGAAAGGCGACGAACGGCAGCCAACAACAAAAACAGCCCACCATACACCGTTTTTTTATATGGTGGACGTTTGCGTTAAAAATTTATAGCCTACTAAAAGTTTGCATTTCGGACAATATAGTGGAAAGTTTTTCAATTCTGTATCTTACCGTATCTATAACCTTGTTTTATTTCCGAAGATTGGGCAAAGCAACCATCCTGTTTTTATAATGTCAAATCCTTTTCTTTCATAAAGCAGATGCTTATACTCTTATTTCTTCCTAGGTTTTACGCAAATATCGTTTAAACAAAAAGCATATCCACATAGCAAATAAAACAAATGCGGGCAGCATATAAAGCGGCATATTTTCTAAAATCGCTTTTCCAATCCAAAAAGAGGGTAGCGGAGATAGTACATACTGTATATCTGATTTAATGAAAAACGGGATAACAGCACCAAATATAGTCAGCGTAGATAACTTCGTTACTGCCATACCCTCTAGCTTGTTTGATGAAATCGTCAGTACAAGCAATGCAACAATTATGCCCTGCAAGGTTCCTCCCGTCGCAAGCAATAAAATGGTAAGCGGAGAAAGAGGCGTCAGTTTAAAAGCAGGCAACAGAATAATAGTCGCAAGAAATGCAATAGCAGAAGGCACGCCAAACCGCGCGACTATGTAACCTGTTTTTCTTAAAGGCGTAATGAATAAATAGACGGCTGTCTTTTCATCCCTTTCCTCTAAAGAAATCATTGCTGAAACAAAGCAGAACATAGTGGATGACAGCATTGCAAACAGGATGTCAACCAACTTGTAATAGGGAGAAATAATTGCCGCTATATGAAAACTGTCTGTCAAAGCAGATTCTATGAAAGGTATGGAAAACCGAAAGAAAAAGCCTGCAAGGATTGGCGAAAAACAAGATATAAACAGCATCATGTCCCGCCGCATAGCTGCCGCCATTTGGAAAAAGCTCAATCTAATTGCTTTCATAGCTTTACACCTCCCATGCTATCCCACATTTTCAAGACACAAAATCTTGAAAGCACAAATAGGATTACCGTCGTTGCCACCACGCCCCAAAAACCTATTGCGGACGGAGAATGCCCTAAAACCATATCCATACAAACATTGACAGGATAATACCCGCACCATGCAGGAGTAATTTTATATAAATGCAAAATTGCAGGAACAAAGCAAACGGCTTCGATTGGCACAGTCCATAATATAAACTGATTAAGGCTTGCAATTTTTGTTGCAACGATTATTCCAAATAATGTAAATATCACATTGGATATAAACGTACCAAAAAGCACAATGCGCAAATTATCCGCATCTGCGGCTAATGCTAAAATAGCTGCTACAACAAGTGAAATGGCTGACAATGAACTGACTTTAGCAATCACATATTCCGTAGCATGGACAGGAGAAACTGCCAATGCACAGGTTGTATGCTGGCTCTTTTCCAAAAGGACAATCGCTCCCATAAAGAACAGCCCCATTGACGCGGGGTCAGAAAAGATTAAAATTGCGGCAGCTTTTTCTTTCCAGTTTTCGGGAAGCGCAAAAAGCACTGCTATATAGATTACAGTCAACACTGCATATAAAAAGTAAAAGCCATATTTCGCTTGAAAGCGCATATCCAATAAAAACAGCTTTTTCAACCTCATAACAGCGTCCTCCCCGTAACATCCATAAAAATATCATTTAAGGTTGGCTCACTGCTGTGAATGGATTGCAGACGGTTTTGGGCTATCAGATTTTTCAGACGCTCATCAGAAGATATTTGTTCCAAAGGGCAGCTTGCTCTATGCTCCCCATTCTCAACCCATGTATAAGTTACGGTTGCCGCTCCTTTTGACATAATCAGATTGCGCGGGCTGTCAAGAGCGCATATTTTGCCGTTTACGATAAATGCCACCCTGTCGCAAAGCTCGGCTGCGTCCTGCATATTATGCGTCGTCAAAAGAATGGTTTTCCCTTTTGCCTTTTCCTCTAAAATCATATTTTTCATCATACGGCTGTTTGCGGGGTCAAGCCCGCTGGTCGGTTCGTCAAGGCAGAGCAGGACAGGGTCATGCAGCAATGCTTTTATAAAGTTTAAGCGGGATTTCATGCCCTTTGAATAATCGGCTACACGTTTATCTGCATCCTGCTCCAAACCTACCGTTTCCAAAAGTTCATCTATCGGGCGTGGCTTTTTTTCGTATAATGATGAGAAAAACTGCAAGTTCTCTCTTGCCGTCAGCTTTTCATACATTGTTGAAAATTCAAAATCAACCCCTATATTCTCATAAAAATTCTTTGTACGATTTTTACACTCAATGCCATTTACCAGACAGGAGCCTTGATATGTTCTCAACATTCCAATCAAGATTTTCTGCAATGTGCTTTTGCCTGCCCCAGATGGTCCTAAAAATCCCAAAATTTCACCCTCTGGAACAGAAAAACTCATACCAGAAATAAATGGGCTTTTCGTGTAACTAAACGAAAGATTTTCTACTGTAATCATATCTACCTCCATACCGTTTGACTCAATCGCTCTGTATAGTCAATTTAAAGGCTGTTTTAAGTCTGGCTGGTTGCCAGACTCTTTAAATAATTTGTGTCACAATACCATAAATCAAGGAATACAACGCTTCATCATACTGTTCACCAATCTCAGCCTTATGCAGAGTCGCAAAATAGATTGCGTGGAATGCGGCACTAAGAACTTTTATGTCTACTTCTTTTTTCACAGGAAATAGGGCGAGCATTTTTTCAATCGTATCTGTATCGTCCTGAAAATGCTCCTCCACAATTTCCCGTGGCAGCTTACGCACAAGCAATTCCACTTCATTAACATCTATCAATTTCAAAATCAGCATTTCCTCTGTCATTTTATAGAACTCAAATATCACATCAGTCAGCTTTTCCGCTGACAACTCTGTACTGGCAATGCCAGAAATGGTCTGATACAGCTTGCGGTTGACAGTTTCCTGCTGTTCTTGAATAACTTCAAACAAAAGTAATTCTTTTGATTTATAAAAGAGATAGAAAGTTCCTTTTGGAATATTAACCCGTTTCACGATTTCATCGACTGTCGTGCGGCGGACGCCATACCTTGCAAGGCATTTTGCCGCTTCTTCTTTCAATCGTTTTCTGATATATTCCCGTTCCTGCTCTGAATAGCTCTTCGGCACTTTAACGCCTCCCATTTGACTAATTCTGCTTATACAGTCATTATATACAGCTTTTAGAACTCTGTCAATATTCTATTTCATAGAAGTATAAATCGTTTATGAGAAATAACAGCATATTTTGCCCTCCGAAAGGCAAAATATGCTGTTCCGTTATGCCCTGTGCCTGTTTCAAGCCCTCTATGAGCCTTTCAAAGCGTTCCTGTGCTTGCCTGTTGATGTCGGCAAGGTATGTATTCAGCTTGCCGCTTGTAAGAAGATTGGTGTATGTAACCTTGCGGTACTGCTTCAGATAGTCCAGATGCTGCTGTCCCCATGTGCCTATTTTTGAGTTTTCTCCTTATCTGGTTTCATTCATTTGTCAATGCATTTCTATGTATTTCATTCAGCCTGAGATCAACGGCACGATCACACTTCGTTTCACATCCACAAGCCCCTTGTCCGTCAGTTTCAGCGCCGGGCTCACCGGCAGGCCCAGCGTGCCAAGGGACATCACCGGGCTGGAGTGCCGATATCCAAGCTCCTCTAAGCTTTCACGGACGGCTTTCAGATCCAGCGCCGTATCCTGGATTCCCCGTTCGGAAAGAATCCCGCATACCGGCAGTGCCAGCTCAGCAAGAACCTTCCTGTTCTTCACCGTCAGGAATCCGCCCTGCAGCGTCTGAATCCGCCTCACGGCAAACAGCATATCCTCCGGGTCATCTCCCGCGACGAAAAGATTATGGTGATCGTGGAAATATGTTGTAGCTACGGTACCGGTTTTCAGGCAAGAGCCTGTGATAAATCCATACCCGATATTCCCGTTCTTGCCGTGACGCTCCAGAACCATGGCCAACAGACATCCGCTGACATACCGCAACGGCGCTTATCTTCCGGCCTATGCCCGGGATTTTATCCGGATCGCGCAGCAGAAGTGCTGAAAGCCTTGCCTCGATAAAAAAAGCTATGCGGTTGGATGTTCCCCTTTCCGCAAACTCTCTCACAGGCTCTTATGCAGCAGCCCCAGCACCGTTTCCAGATCATGGACTTCCATCTGTCCCGGAGCGGAAGCCTTCTTCGCCGCGCCGAAGGTCAGCGCGGAGCCGAACACCTCCCCACACAATCTGCTGATCACACCGGTTCCTGCCATTGACATGGTGATGATCGGGCGGTCCGCATATTCCCGGGTCATTTCCTCCGTCGCAAGGAGAAGTGTCAGCACATCCCTCTTATTCTGCGGCATGACCGCAATCTTCGGGATGTCCGCGCCAAGCTCCTGCATCTTCCGCAATCGGCTCACGATCTCCTCCTGGGACGGAGTCTTGTGGAAATCATGGTTGGAGCCCACCACCTTGGCACCGGCCTCATGTGCGGCTTCGATGATCTCCCGGACCACCTCGTCTCCTGTAAATGCCTCCACATCCACCAGATCCACATCACCGCTCTCTGCCGCGGCCTTGTTGAGCGCGGCATAAGCCTCCGGCTCGATGGCCTTTTCCCCGCCTTCCTTCGAAGTCCGGAAGGTAAACAGCAGAGGGATTTCTTTCAGGGCCGCCCTCAGCTCTGAGAGCACCGCCTTCACCTGTTGCAGATCCAATACATGCTCAAACCAGTCCGCGCGCCACTCCACCACATCCACCGGAATCGTATCCAATGACTTTGCCTCCTGGATGATCTCTTCCTTTGTAACGCCTACGATGGGCACACAAATCTTCGGGATGCCCTCCCCTATCTTTACATTTCTTACTACCACCGGGTTCATCTGTATTTCCTCCTCGTCCTGCCGGACAAGCCGGAACAATCCCCCCAGAAAAGTTCCGGCCGTACAGGCAGTAATTCTTATTTCACACCTAAAACTCAGTATAACAATACCAGCCCCAACAGATAATGTCAAATCTTAAGGAACTGTCCAAAAATAGCAGACCCTTGATCGTTACATGTCACACACTGACCAATCACTACGCTGATTGGTCAGGAGGATGCACATAAAAGCTGGGATTCAGGCCGTCCATTGCCGCAGGCAATTTAAAATGACGGCCTGAGTTACAGGGCACGCCTGGTGAAGGTGTGGCCTGTAACCCTTGATCGGCGGGAGCAGAGGGTTGGAACCGGTGGCATTGAGATGATATCCGCTCACGGCTGAAAGAGTCCGCAATCCACTCCATAACGCACTATATGGAGAGCCGTGTGCTGCCATATTTCAAACTGTGCGGTTGGAATTATTTTTTTATTGCGGAAGGCAATAATGGGTATTCTTGCCCTTTCCTTCTTGGATAAGCAGACCGTTTTCAATCAGTTTTTTTAGCAGCCGTCCGCATGATGACTGACCTATACCAAGCAGTATTTCTATTTCTTTTCTTGTAATAACCCCCCGTTGCTTTGTCAGAACAATCACTTTTTCTTCTGGTGTGCTTTTCTCTGGATTTACTTGCATTTGCCTTGCGGGTTCAGGCATTGCATTCAGATTAGGGAGAATAATTTTAAATGCATTATCAGATGTTTCAATATGCGGTGTCATTCCGGTTCCCTCATACGCCTCCATGATTTTTATAATTCCGGTTCCATAGGCTTCTATCAATTCTAAACGGTAAAATACATTTGCCAGTTTGAAGTTCCGACAGACGGAAATACCCATTGTTACATCTTTTAAGGACACGCCGCTTACCAGACCGCCAATAGAGGTAAATTCAAGTCTGTCTGCATAAAGGCTGATGAAAGTACTGGCGCGGAATGAATATTCACGATGCACAAGAAGATTCAAAAGAGCTTCCCTGACTGCTGTTTCCGGATAATCCCGTCTGTCAATACGATATAACTTATCAAAGGTTGAGTGTGTCTGATTACGGAAATCAATAAAATCATATGCTTCATCCATCTGCCGAAAGAGGGAGCCGGAGAATTCTCGCCGATCCTTAAATTCACTCTGCGTTGTACCTTGAAAAACAGCGGCTTTAATTGTATGCACACACTGATCCGAAAGCAGTAACCCCAAGTTTGTATAGACACCATCCTGTGTTACCATTCCCAATGTTTTCATTTGTGTGAGACCAAACTTGACATTTCGTTCAGCAAATACTTTTTTTGCACTTTCGAAGGTTAAATTTTGTTCCAAAGACCGCATTTCTTCAAAATGATCTCCGTCAGTTTCCTTAATCATGCGACGGATCGCAGTGTTTGTAGCCGGAACAGAAGAATAACCTTGACGGACATAAACGCCTTCAGGACGCAAGCCTTTTTTGGCTATATAATATGGTCGCTCTGTTCCCTGCTGAATATCAACAGTAACGATTTTCTTTCCATCTACCGTTACTGTTTCATAATGAAGAAACATCGTCAGATCCGGTTTAATTGCATCTCGAACCATATTGCTGATTTGCAAAGAAGTTTCATCTGGGTTATCCAGTCCTGACACGGTTCCGTCGTCCTGAACGCCTATATACAGTTTTCCTCCCTCACAGTTTGCAAAAGCAATGACTTCTTTTTTTATATCGTCCACTACAATTGCTTTTAGTTCAACCGTTTCGCTTTCCTGAAAAATCACTTGACTGCCTCCTAATTTTATTCTACCCACATTCTACCCATTCTACTCATTCTTGTCAATCATTTTGTTGGAATGAGGAGAATAAATTAAAAATGCAATAGGAAACGGAATAATACTCAGCTTTTTCCGTTTGTCGTTATTATACCGTAACGGCATTCTCACGTGTCGCTATTAATTGACATGGGATTCCCGGCAATGCTCATTGCGGAGCGGATTGGCGATACCGTGGAAATGATTAATAACACTTATGGTCACCTATACCCAAACCGGCACGAGGAGGTAGCAGCCGCTATTTTACTGGACGGATGCCTTGCGGCAGAGTGCAAGGCACCGTGAACAGTAACATATAGCAGTTCATTCGAATTCATGCCCTCTCTCAGAATAGACTTTCCCCCTCCATTATGATATACTTACACCATCACGAAAGCCGTCCCGTTCCCGGTCTCATCAACAGTCAGACCGGACGGGCAGCATGATCTATATCCAATATATTTTTAAGATCGGAGGAATTTACACATGAATACGAGAGGACGTGTAACCATACCCACAGACATGGATATCATCGAAGATACCATACGCCTGTCCGAGCAATGGGGCGCCGACGCGGTCCGGGACTGCGACGGGACCGATTTCCCCGTGGAGTTAAAAGACGCGGGGCTCAAAGTCTACTCCACCTACTACACCACCCGCAAGGACAACGCCTGGGCCAAAGCCAACCCCGACGAGATCCAGCAGATGTACCTTATGACCCCCATTTACACCGCATCGGCGGATTCTCTGCGCATCCCCCTGATGAAGGGTCTGTACAGAGACATGCTGACCCCCAACACCCGGGACGACATCACCCGCTGGTGGGAGGTCATCGACCGGAGCACCGGTAAGGTCGTCCCCCCATCCGGCCGGCACTGCGGCGAGAGCAGCGGAGAGGCGGTTCCCGCATCCGGCTGGCACTATGACGAGAGTACCGGAGAGGTGGTCATCCGAACCGTCCCATTTCACGATTATACGGTCAGCTTCCTGGCCTACATCATGTGGGACCCGGTTCATATGTACAACGCGGTGGTCAACGACTGGAAGGACGTGGAGCACCAGATCACCTTCGACGTGCGCCAGCCCAAGACCCACGCATTTACCATGGAGCGCCTGCGCAGGTTCATCCAGGACCACCCCTATGTAAATGTACTCCGCTTCACCACATTTTTCCACCAGTTCACCCTCGTATTCGATGAGCTGGCCCGTGAAAAATACGTGGACTGGTACGGCTATTCCGCATCCGTCAGCCCCTATATCCTGGAGCAGTTCGAGCGGGAAGCCGGCTACCCCTTCCGCCCCGAATACATCATTGATCAGGGCTATTACAACAACCAGTACCGCATCCCCTCCAAAGAATTTCGGGATTTCCAGGCATTCCAGCGCAGGGAAGTGGCGAAGATCGTAAAAGAAATGACAGACATTACCCATGAATACGGCAAGGAAGCCATGATGTTCTTAGGGGACCATTGGATCGGCACCGAACCGTTCCTGGAGGGATTTGAAAAGCTGGGGCTGGACGCGGTTGTGGGAAGCGTAGGAAATGGCTCCACCCTGCGGCTGATCAGCGACATCGAAGGCGTTTCCTATACGGAGGCCCGCCTGCTGCCCTATTTCTTCCCGGATACCTTCCACGAAGGCGGAGATCCCGTGAAGGAGGCCAAGGTCAACTGGGTGACTGCCCGCCGCGCCATCCTGCGAAAGCCCGTAGACCGGATCGGGTACGGCGGATACCTGAAGCTGACGCTGGATTTCCCGGAATTTGTAGACTATGTGGAGTCCGTCTGCAATGAATTCCGCGAGCTCTATGACAACGTAAAAGGCTGCGTGCCCTACTGCGTCAAGCGTGTCGCCGTCCTGAACTGCTGGGGAAAAATGCGCGCCTGGGGATGTCACATGGTACACCATGCCCTGTATTTCAAACAGAATTATTCCTATGCGGGAGTCATTGAGGCCCTCTCCGGAGCTCCTTTTGACGTGCGTTTCATCAGCTTTGACGACATCAAGGAGAATCCGGATATCCTGAAAGGTATCGACGCGCTCGTCAACGTGGGGGATGCCGACACAGCTCATACCGGCGGGGAATGGTGGCGCGACCCGGACATATCCTCCGCGGTCAAGCAGTTTGTCTACAACGGCGGCGGTATTATCGGAATCGGCGAACCCACCGCCCACCAGGCAAACGGCCATTTCTTCCAGCTCGCCAACGTGTTCGGCGTAGAGGAGGAACGCGGCTTCACTCTGGGCTACGACAAATACAACTGGGAGTGCGGCAGCCATTTTATCACCGAGGACGCGTCAGATGAAATTGACTTCGGAGAAAGCAAGAAAAATATCTATGCGCTGGAAGGCGCCCAGGTGCTGGTAGAACGAGAAAAGGAAGTGCAGCTTGCGGTCAACACCTTCGGAAAGGGCCGCGCCGTCTACATCACCGGACTGCCCTACAGCTTCGAGAACAGCCGCCTCTTCTACCGGGCG
Organism: Lachnospiraceae bacterium; assembly: GCA_009911175.1. Next base: position 83,281 of record QXWX01000003.1, read on the forward strand.
GTCCTGTGGAGCACCGGAGACGAAGCGAATCTGCGCCGATGGTTTTCCACGAACTACAACGTGGAGGTCCATGCCTATCCTGAAAATGGAAAATACTGCGTGGTAAATAATACCTACGAGCCTCAGAGCACGACCGTGTATTTGGGAGATGGAAGCAGCTTTGAGCTGGAGCTGGAAGCGAATCAGATTGTATGGTATACCTTGTGAAGCGGCCGGATGGCCATAATGGGATGCCCTTGGGCATACCCTGAGAAATGGCCGATACACTGGGACTGCCGGAACGATTTTCCGGCAGCCCCATCACTCTGTTTCCGGCAGGCTTCCCGGAACCAGCTCCCCGTACCCGCTGTTCCTGGCAATCTGCATCAGTCTAGTTACAGGTCACACCTTGACCAGGCGTGCCCTGTAACTCAGTCTATCCTTTTTCCACTTTTTCCCCCAGAACCAATTGACATGCACCCCATAATTGCATAAAATAAGAAGGCATGCAATGAATCTGTCAGATTCCGCATGAATTTACACCGTTGTATATCCCCCTCCGATCCGTCTCCGCGCCGATCGCCGGGCGGATAACATAAAGAGTAGTAGAAAAATAACTGACACATCTTGGCTTGTCTATCTGTATCACTTATTTTTCTACTGCTCCTAAATTCCCCAGAAAAGGAGCACTCACTTATGCCAACCATCCGTCCTTTCCGGAGCGTGCGGCCATCGAAGGAAAAAGCTTCCTCCATCGCCGCCCTCCCCTATGACGTTTACAACCGGGCAGAAGCCAAAGAAGCAGTCAGGCAGAACCCCCTTTCCTTTTTGAAGATAGACCGCCCGGAGACCCAGTTTCCGGATGATACCGACATGTATTCCCCGCAGGTTTACGAGCGCGCCCGTGACACTCTCCGGGAAATGCTCTCAGACGGGTCGTTTATCGAGGACCCCGAGCCCTGCTACTATCTCTATGCCCTGACCTTTGCCGGACGCACCCAGACCGGCATCGTAGGATGCGCCTCCATCGACGATTATCTGAACGGGACCATCCGCAGGCATGAGAATACCAAGGAAGAAAAGGAGCTGGACCGAATCCGCCATGTGGACACGCTGAGCGCCCAGACCGGCCCCATTTTTCTGACCTACCGTCCTGATCCGGGCCTGAGGCAGCTTACGGAAGCCGCAAAAGCCTCCGCTCCGCTCTACGATTTCACGGCAGAGGACGGGATCCGCCATCAGGTATGGCGTTTGGAGCAAAATATCGAAGCCGTCACGGAATTATTCGCCGGGATCGGGCATATTTATATCGCAGACGGCCATCACCGTGCCGCCTCCGCAGTAAAAGCCGGTCTCAAACGCAGGGAGGCACACCCGGATTATACCGGGGATGAGGAATTTAACTACTTCCTCTCCGTACTCTTCCCCGCGGATGAGCTGCGGATTTACGATTACAACCGGGTCGTCACCGGATGGAACGGACACACCCGCGAAGAACTGCTGGACGCAGTCAGCAGACATTTTGACATTCGGGAACTGTCCGGCCCCCGGCATCCCGGGCACAAAGGCGAGATCGCCATGTACCTCGGCGGCGTCTGGTATGCGCTTACGGCACATGCAGATCTGTACACCCAGGATCCGGTAGATGACCTGGACGTGTCCATTCTGCAAAATACTGTTCTCGGCCCGCTGTTCGGCATCCAGGATCCCAGGACTGACCCTCGGATCCGGTTCATAGGCGGAATCCGGGGATTGGAGGAGCTGGTTCGGCTGACAGATGCAGGCACAGAGAACGCGGCCTTTGCCATGTATCCCACTTCAATGGAAGAACTGCTCTCAGTGGCGGATTCCGGCCGCCTGATGCCGCCCAAGTCCACCTGGTTCGAGCCCAAGCTGCGGAGCGGATTATTTATTCACCGTTTTTGATCCATCATCGGACACAGCGCCTGTCCCGCAGACGTTACAGGCAGTACACGGATAATCTATTCATGCCATGATGTTCCGGGCGTGCCCTTTGATCGTATACTTATATAAGGAATGCGGACATATGTTAAATTATATCATTCGTAAATGGAAAAGAGAGGTAATGAAAATGCAGCGAAATGATCCATGCTGGTGCGGCAGCGGCAAAAAATATAAAAAATGCCACATGCCGATCGAAGAAAAAATCCTGTTACATGCCGACCGGGGCGAGATCGTTCCAAAGAGAGAGCTTTTAAAAACCCCCTTTCAGATTGAAAAGATCAAGGAAAGCGCAGCGTTAAACACAGCTGTACTGGACGAGGTGGAGAAGCATATCCATATCGGCATGAGCACCGCGGAGATCGACCGGATCGTATATGATTTTACCACCAGCCACGGCGGGATCCCTGCGCCGCTCCACTACCAGGGATTTCCAAAAAGCGTCTGCACCTCTATCAACAACGAAGTCTGCCACGGCATTCCGGATGAAAACATCATCCTGCGGGAGGGCGATATTGTCAATGTAGACGTGTCCACCAGCCTGGACGGTTACTTTTCCGACGCGTCCCGCATGTTCACTCTGGGAAAGATTTCCGAGCGCGCCGAGCGCATCATCCGCGTAACGGAAGAATGCGTTCATCTCGGCCTGGCCCAGGCAAAGCCCTGGGGACATCTGGGAGATATTGCTGACGCCATCAACTCCCATGCCCAGGCAAACGGCTATTCCGTAGTGGAGGAGATTGGCGGACACGGGATCGGTCTGGAATTTCATGAAGAACCCTTTGTCAGCTACGTAACTCCCAAAGGCAGCGAAATGCTCCTGGTGCCCGGCATGATGTTCACCATCGAACCCATGGTCAACGAAGGCAGCCCCGATTTCTTCGTAGACGAAGACAATGACTGGACCGTTTACACCATCGATGACGGATTGTCCGCGCAGATCGAATACATGGTGCTGATCACCGAGACCGGCGCCGAGGTTCTTACCAAATAAAAACCAAAAAAATGCGCCTGCGGCCTGTATTTGTCCTCCCGCAGCGCGCATTTTCAATTCCTTTTCCGTTTCTAACAAATAACTCTCTCACAGCGCAGGCAAACCTTCTACACAAATTTTCTCACCCGCAGCTCCACTCCCAGCGATTCCGCCAGCTTCCTGCTGTCCTCAATGTCCCTCTCCGGCAGCACATCCACCACCGTCATCTTCACCTGCGGGATCCTTTTTGCGCATTCCGCCGTAAATGCCAGCATTCCCTCAAACGCGTCCTCAAACCGCGGCCGGGTGACTTCCATATATTCCTCTTTATTCGGCGCATTCAGGCTGATCGAAATGGAATCCACCACCTCCGCCAGCATCGGAACAATGTCCCTTCCATGATACAGATTTCCCAGCCCGTTCGTATTCAGCCGGATCCGCAGACCATACCTCTCCTTCGCATATCTGGCCGATTCCACCAGATTCTCCAGCGCGCAGGTCGGCTCTCCATAGCCGCAGTACACAAGCTCCTTCCGGCCGGAAAAGTCAAACGCGTCCATTGCCGCCTTGATCTCCTCCAGCTTCGGATCCTGCTCGTGCCACAGCGTATCCGCGTCCCCCACCCCGTTGTGATGGCTGCGGATGCAGAACCGGCAGCTGCAGTCACATTGATTGGTCAGATTGACATACACCTGGTCCTGATACGTATACAAAATCTCCGCCATTTTTTCTCTTCTCCTTTCTACAGCCTCAGCATCTGCTTTGCCAGACTCTTCATATGCATCTTATCCAGAGCAGCGGCCAGCGTCAGGAAGATCACCGCGCTTCCTCCCGACTGCACCGCACTTCCCGCCAGCGATGCCAGCGGAGCCGCAAAAGATCCGAACAAAATCCCCTCCGTCAGATAATACCCGGCCGCAGAGATCACAGCGGCCAGAAACGGCGCCGCAATGTTACGCGCGCAGAGGACCCTCCCCTCCTTCGATGTAAACGGCAGCACGATCAGCATCTTAATGATCACCGTGGCAGGCGCCCATACCGGCACCGTCAGGATATCCGCCATTCCTCCCCCGATCGCCGCCGCAGCCAGCGCATACGGCCTGGGAAGAAATGCTGCCCCCAGATAGATCAGCGCGTCCCCAAAATGGATATATCCGCCGTTGGCCCCATATGGAATATGGAAAATATATGCCGTCATGATCGTGATCATTGCCGCAAACAATCCCGCTGTCACAAGCTTCGAGGCTGCCGCGCTTCCCCGTCTGTTGTCCATCATCTCAAATCCTCCTGTTTTCATTGTACTCCTGCCGCCCGCGGATCAGCATCCCAAGATACTTTTCAAAATTCGTCCCATCATTGCGGTCCACCTGCTCAGCCATGGAGTCCTTCATCGCCCTTTCAATGAATTCCCCCGCAAGGTCCATGGTCTGGAAAATGTCATCCCCCCTGGCAAGTCCGCCGGCAATGATGGACGCGAACAGATCCCCGGTTCCGGAAAAGCTCCCTCCGATATAGGGAAACGCAGACATTCTCCTGCCGTTTCGGTCCACAGCCAGGTTCCCGATCATCCGTTCCCCGCTTTCTGCGTCTTCAAACCGGATCCCTGTCACGACAACAGTTCCCGGCCCGGATTCCATCAGCTTTTCCGCCAGCTCCCCCGCCGCCTCCGAAATCTCTCTTTCCCCTTTCAGCTTCCCCAGCTCCTCATAATCCGCTCCCGCAAGGAGGCACAGCTCCGTCAGGTTCGGCGTCACCACATCCGCCCGCAGGGCCAGCTCCTTCATCCGCTGCATCAGTCCCGGAGTGAACAGCTTATATACCCGTCCCTCATCCCCCATGACCGGATCCACCAGAAGAAATGTGGGTTCCTTATAAAATGTATCCAAAAACCGAAAAATATGCCGGATCTGCGCTTCACTTGCCACGAACCCCGTATAGATCCCGTCAAACCGCACCCGCATCTTCTCCCATTCCTGCCGGAAATATTCCATCTTCTCCGTATAGTCGTCGCAGTAATAGCTGGGATACCCCGTCTGCGCGCTTAACACTGCCGTCGGCAGGGGACAGGGCTGAACCCCCATCACAGAAATCGTCGGAATCGCCGCCGTCAGCGAGCAATGCCCAAATCCCGACAGATCATTGATAACCGCAATCTTTTTCGCCATCATCCATCTCCTTAAAAACTCTGTATCATTAACTTATTTTTCTGAAAAAACCAGAAAAGCACGTCATGAAATCCATTTTGGACAAGAAATTGCTTCCGCGCACCTAATACACATCTGAATCCGTTTCATAGATATCTCCGTTTACGGAAAACTCCTGCTGCCAAATATCAGGTATAAAAAAGAATATCACACAACTGGATATTTCAAAACAGCCAGTTATATGATATTCAACCAATCCACTTTTTGTTCTTTTTCAACAATCCGACATTATGATGCGGTCCGATACTATTTTACAGTCTGATATTATTTTACAGTCCGATATTATTTTACAGTCCGATATTATGATGCGATCCAGGATTTTTCTCTCCTGAAATATATCGCGCCTAAATCATTTTTCTCCCGAACGGATACCGCGGTTCGCCAGAAACAACGGAATCCCGACCAGCACCATTCCTCCGATCACATTTCCCGCTGTTACAAAAAGAAGGCTGCATCCCCCGTTCCATCCGTTCAGGACTCCCAGCTGCTCCGTCGTGATCCCATAAGCCTCCTGAGCTTTTGCCGCATAAGCCGGATTCATTGCCGCCAGCATCCCGGCCGGAATATAAAACATATTTGCCACACAATGCTCAAATCCGCCGATCACAAACGCCCCGATCGGAAAAAATACCGCCCAGATCTTCCCCGCAATATCCCTCGCCGCCGCGGCCATCAAGATTGCGGCGCAGACCAGAAAATTGCAGAGCGTCCCCGACGCGATTCCCTGCGCCGGCGCGATCCCGGCCTTCGCAACTGCGGTCTTGATCGTATATGCCCCCAGTAATCCGCCGGAATAATTCAGATTGCCGCTGAGATACAACAGCACGGCGATCAAAACGGCGCCGGCCAGATTGCTGAGATAAACTATGACCAGATTCCGCAGCACTCTTCCCCAAGCCACGCGCCCGTCCAATGCTGCCATGACCATCAGACAATTCCCCGTAAACAGCTCACCGCCCAGCAAAATGACCATCATCAGCCCCACCGGAAAGATCATCCCGCTCACTGCCCTCGCAAGCCCTACATCCGCGATCCCATGGGCCGCCGTACTGCTTGCCGCTCCGCCCAGCGCAATGAACGCCCCGGCCAGCATTCCAAGCAGGATCATTTTTCGGGCAGACAGCGCGGCCTTCCCCTGAGCCCCTTTCATATTGGCTTCCACAACCTCCGCCGGACTATTAAAATATGTTTGCACTCTGCACCTCCGATCCGAAATCAGCCCTTGTGAAATGGCCGCAGTCTCGATCCCCCTTTCCCGCACACCTGAACTGTTATAAAAATAAGGAATCCACATCCGGATTCCTTATTCGTCAACACTTTCATGCCATGCCAAAAGGCATCCCCTTATGGCCATTCGGCTGTTTTACAAGATATGTATTATTTAGATGACGGACCCGACTGATTGGTTCTCAGCTTAAACCGTGTCACCAGTGACTTCAGAAGCTGTGACTGGCTGGACAGCTCTTCGCTGGCCGCCGCGCTCTCCTCAGATGTAGCAGAGTTGGTCTGCACCACGCTGGAAATCTGATCCATACCGGTCGTAACCTGTGAGATCGCCTCTGCCTGGCTCTCTGCCGCTGTCGTGATCTTATCCACATAATCAACCGCGCTTCTGGTGCTTTCTACCGTAGCTGAAATTGCCTCCGCAGTCCGGCCCGCAATCTCCGTCCCATTCTCTACCGCGGCGATCGTTCCTTCGATCAGAGCCGTCGTATTGCTTGCCGCCTCCGCACTCTTGGAAGCCAAGTTCCGCACTTCGTCAGCCACAACCGCGAAGCCCTTGCCCGCCTCGCCCGCGCGCGCAGCTTCAACTGCCGCGTTCAGCGCCAGAATATTGGTCTGGAACGCAATATCTTCAATGGTCTTAATGATCTTACCAATATCGCCGGACTTCTGGCTGATATCGCCCATAGCATCAATCATATCCTGCATCTGCTCATTGGAAACAGAAAGCTTGCTCTGGGCCTCTGTCACCTTGCCGCTTGCGTCCTTCGCGTTCTGAGCGGTATTGCTGACCTCTCTGGAAATCTCGTTGACCGTTGCAGCCAGCTCTTCCACGGAGCTTGCCTGCTGTGTCGCGCCCTGAGAAAGCGCCTGCGCGCCGGAGGATACCTGGTCTGCTCCGCTTGCCACCTGGTCGGAAGCATCATTGATCTGACGCATAACGTCACTCAGGTTAATATTCATACGGCGGATTGATTCCAGAAGCGGAATAAAGTCGCCCTTATACAGCTCCTGATTCGCGCGGATATCAAAGTTCCCCTTTGCCATCTCGTCCAGAAGATTTCTGAGATCATCCACAACTCCTTCCAGAGCGGTGCAGGTAGCCTTTACATTCTTCACCAGCGTTCCAAACTCATCTCTTGATTCATATTCAAGCTCCTGAGTCATATTGCCTTCCGCCAGGCCTTCCATTGCCTTCTCAATCTCTGCCACAGGCTTCACGATGGTTGACGTCACTCTGCCGCAGATCACCAGCGCAAGGATCACCGCAATCACCACCATACCGATCAGGAGGAACATGCTGGTGTTGGTCGAGTCATAGCTTTCCTGCAGTGCATCCGCACGCATGCTCGAAGATTTATCACTCAAAGGCCTTGCCAGCTGGATTACCTTTTCCAGTGCCGGGGTACACTTATTCAGGATCGCATCCTTCGCGCCGTCCTGATCGCCCCTTTCCAGCATAGCAATAATATCATTTGCCTCTGAAAGCCAGTCATTAACAGCCGTCTTATATGCAGCCACCTCGTCCTGGTTCAGATCCTTGGAACTCTCAAGCACTTCAAAATTACTTTCGATAGAGGCAACATCCTCCTCAATCGTCTGCTTCTCCGTTGTTCCGACTCTCCCGCTGATATACATATCACGCACATGCTTCGCTGCCTCATTTGTAGCGATCCGGTTGTTCTGTACAGCGTCATCCGCCGCAACAGGTCCGGTCATGCAGGCATTCAGGTTACTGTTCGCCTTTCTCAGCTGCAAAACGGAAAAAACTGAAATTATGACCGTTAAGATCAATACCATCGCAAAAGATACATACAATTTGTTTCTAATCTTTAAATTCTTCAACTTGCCCGTCTCCTTCTGTCATTTCCGGCTCCGCATTGCCTGAATCGGCGCTGCTTTCCGGTTCTTTTTCTTTTGCCGTTCCTGTTATGACCGGCTGTTTTTCATTTTGCTCCGGCTCTGACTGTCCTGATCCGCCGCAGTCTCCGGATTCCTGAGTCTCTGACTCGTCCGCGGCATCTGCGGAAAGCAATTCTTCCGGTTCTTCTTCCCTTTTTCGGAACCGCGTCTTTATCTTTTCTCTTATATCCAAACATTTTACGCTGAGCCGAAACCACATCTTTTCACATCGGGCCGCCAGCATCCTGTAATAGATGCGGACATTCCGGATGCCCCAGCAAAAAATGAGTAAAAATGGATATTTGTCCAGTATTGGGAAAAACTGGCACATATAATCTCTGGGAGGAAACATCCACTCCCTCTTTTTGAGAAGCCATTCTTCTTCTCTGTCGCGCCGGTAAAAATCCAGCCTGACCTTTTCATTCGGCAGGAGGACCTTATCCAGGTGGTTATTCTCCTGACCGTGCAGGAGGATATATTCCTCCAGTTCCAGCGCGATCCCGTACTGCTGCCTTACGCCCTCTTCAAACCAGAGCGAAGAAAGCACCTCGGCCTGACGGACAAATTCCGTCCACTTTGCCTTTTCCAGAAGATCCTTCACCGCTTTCCATGGAAAAGCTTCATCCAATACCTTCCTGAACAGCCAAAATTCCAGGATATCCCTAATCTTCAGCACCCCTGTCAGGTACAGCTCGACCAGTCTTCCCGCGCGATATACATATTCTTCCTCATCAGACAATATATGTATAAAACGATACTTTGCCGAAGCAGCACCGGCCAGATGCAGCGCCCCCCGGCGCGGCGCATTCTGCGGGCCGCAGTTTTCCATACGCAGATACTTCCTGATGGGACCGGAAAAATAACGCTTAAGAACCTTATTCTCAATCGGAACCTCACCGTAAAATACAACCCGGATCCCCGGCACCCTCACGTATACATTTCCCTTTTCCAGCCTGTCATCCGCCTGCTCATAGTCCATATCCCGCATCAGTCTGTAGACCTGAGCCAGCTTCTTCTTGTCTACAAGTATCTCAATCTGACTGAAAGACGCCATCTCCGGCAGCGGGTACAATTCCCTCACACTCGTATCCGACAGCAGCAGCGCGTCAATCCCATGCCTCTCCAACTGCCAGAGGATCACTTCTTCCGCCTTTTGGTACGATTCATACAAAAGAAGCTCCCTCTTATACTTCTGATAAAACTCTTCCCCGCACGCTTCTGAGATCTCTTTCTCCAGTCCCAGGATTCCCAGATAAACAAGATTGACCACATTCTGGTAATCGGAAACGCTTAAGATCTTATCCCAATTTACATATCTTCTCGAGGTTTGGACCGGTTTTTGATTAATTATGGCCCCCAGCAGCATCAGCATATATCTGATTTCATAATTAATAATTGGTCCCTCCTTCCAGCATCACAAAAATTAGCCCTTCTATAATTATCGGATATTTTCCGACAAATATAATGTTTTTTCAGCTTTTTTCTTGACCAGAATGCTTTTTCTTGATTGCCGGCCTCTTCCCCGATCATCTGCCATAACCGGTTGCGCCGCAAACAGGAGCAACCGCTGCCTTTTCTTTCGTCTGCTACCGCTTCCTTGACAAAATCTTCCTTTCTTCAAATATATCCGTAGCCTTTTGATTGTATATCGCGTTCTTTTCATCCGCCACAACCATACCGGAAACCAGCGAAATACACCGTTTTTTCATGATCGTAACCAGATCCCTGGCATGGCTGGCGACCACAACCGTCATTCCCTGGTAATTCACCTCCGCCAGAAGCTGCATCAGGTCCCAGGAAGCGTCAGGATCCAGATTGGCCGTCGGCTCGTCCGCGATCAGGATGTCCGGGCTGGTGGAAAGAGCCCTTGCCAAAAGCACTCTCGCCTGCTCTCCGCCGGACAGCTCGTCAGGAAATGACTCCGATTTTCCCACCAGGCCCACCAGGCCGAGCACGCGCATAGCCGTCTTCTTCATCTGCGCGCTGCCATGCTCCGTGGCCCACAGCGCAAATAAGATATTGTCATAGACGGAGCGGTTTTTCAGCAGTCCCACCTCCTGGGATACGATCCCGATCCGACGGCGGTGCGCGGAGATCTTTCTCCTCTTCATGATGTCCAGCCTGCGCCCATTGACCGTGATCCGCCCGGATGTGGCCTCCTCCTGCTTCATGATCAGATTCAGCAGAGTACTTTTTCCCGCGCCGCTCCTGCCGATCACAAAAACAAATTCCCCTTTTTCGATCTCAAAGGATACATTTTCCAGCGCGGTCTCATCCCCAAACTTTTTTGTCACATGATCAAAAATAATTTGTGCCATACACTCCCTACCTTAATTTTTTTCCACAAGTTCCGATATACGATACATGTAAACAACAGTCATCAAACCGTGGGGCTATCCATATAGTATAAACTTTTCATACCATTTATATAGAAAACAGGATATAATATAAATATACTTTTTTTAATCGGAACAGTCAATAGATTATAAGAATATGGAGAAAAAAATGAAAAAGAAAATATTATGCGGAATCTTTTTTCTGACAATTTTATTCTGTATCTCTTTCTCTCAGACACATATGGCCGCCGCTGGCGCAGGTTTCTTTTCCGGATGCGCTTTCGGCACGGATCCTTCTTTAGGAAATACTTCCGGCACAGATCCTTCTTTAGGAAATACTTCCGGCATGGATTCTGCGCTTGGAAACTCTTCCGGCATGGATTCCTCTCTGGAAAATGTTTCCGACGTGGATCCTTCTTCAGATCATTCGACTGCCGGAGATTTCTCTTTAGGAAATACTCCCGGGATTCCCGGCACAGACGGCACGATTCCCGGCGCGCAGTCTGCCATAGACGCAGGCGGACAGAGAGTTCCCCTGGGAGATCTGGCAACACCCGAGCCTTTGGAAAATACGGCCGCTTCGGCAGGAGAGTTCACTCTGTCCCTGACTACCAGCATCGGCACTCTGACCTATTATAACCAGTCTGATTCCCGCTGGGCCAATTATCCCTACGGCGGCAGCGATCCCCTCGCGGTCTACGGCTGCGGGCCCACCGTAATGGCCATGCTGGTGACCAGCTTTACAGAGCATACCATCCAGCCTCCGGACATGGCCGCATGGGCGGCTGCCAACCACTACTGGTCCTCCGGCTACGGCACCAGGCACGAATTTATTCTTGAAGGCGCCGCGGCCTTCGGCCTCCAGGCCGAATCCTTCCAGAACCTGACAGCAGAAGGCGTAATGTCCGAGCTGAAAAACGGACATATCCTGGTGGCATTGATGGGCCCCGGGCATTTTTCAGACAGCGGACATTTCATCATCATTACCGAGGACTGGTCCGGCAGCCAGGTCCGGGTCGCCGATCCCGCAAGGCTGGAACGGACACAGGCCGCATGGGATGTACAGCTGATTCTGGATGAACTGCTCACCACAGCTACGGCGGGCGGGCCGGTTTGGAGCATTACCCCCAGATAATATCCGCAAAAACATACTGGTACATCACAAACCTTTTATAACCACAGTTCCATTGTGCACTGAGGCCGCAAAAGGATATGAGATGTACCAGTCACGATCTGTCGATCTCTTACAGTCTTCATAAACCAGGCGTTTTGCGAATATTCACAGGAAAATTCTGACACTCCCCTGATCCTTACAATTAGTAATAAACCAGTAACGATGCGACAATCTCTTACAATTCATATTCCTTGTACAACCGTTCGCGCAATGCATCGTCAGCTGCAATTTTGACAATCAGGTTGCTTTTCCCTTCATTTGTCAGATGAAGGATTAATCTCCCATATCTTTGTGCTTCCTCTTCTTTGCCTTCTGCCCTGCCCTCTTCTTTGCCTTCTATTCTTCCAATCGCCCGTTCTTCTTCCCGGAGGTAATCAAGCACTTCTTTTTCATCATATTCAAAAATACTCATGGCAATCACCTCCGCTTTGTTCTTTCTCAGGAAATCTGCCAGGATTCCATCTTTGATACATTCATCCACCGCACGTTGCACGGCTTCTTTCAGATCCATATTGCCGCAGTAACTTCGAACGCATTCCACATATTTCATATATTCCCGCAGTGTCGGACACTGATCCAGAAATTCTTGATTGTTGCCCGGATTGATGTTGATCACCAGCACCTTTAATTCCAGGAGCGGTGATTCCTGCTGCAGGATCCGACCGATCTCGCTGAAAGCTTTGACGGTTTTTACAGCAGTATCACTTCCCTTATCCACATTGCTTTTAGCAGTATCGGTGCTGCTGGATGCATTCACTCCGTTATCCGCTGTACCGTCAGCATTGGTTTCGCATATCTTATACAAATCTGACAATTTCAGGATCATCCGTTCCGGATATTTGTTTGTTCCATTATAAAATACCACAAAATGAGGCGCATGCAGTTTCACTGGTGTACTCCCATACAGCCTTTTGCTCTCTACCAGCCCCTCATACTCTTTCGAAATATAATGCAGGAAGCGCAGCGGCATGTTCGGATTAACAGTCGATTGGTGTTCGTATAAATGCAGATCATCAAATACAATAAATGCAAGGTCATTTTTCATGCCCATATAGATCGCATGCTTCAACGTAACGACCTCCAGACCTGCGGTATCCGTATAACGTTTCCCGCTGACAGCATTATAAAGTTCCATCTGTCGCTTCTTATCATCGCGATATAAAATACAAAATACGCTGTCCTTATGTTCCTTGTTGACAAATATCTGTTTTTCGCTCATGTGGGCCTCCTTTTTCGGGCCTTTAAAAAGCAGACATTCATTCCTGTACGGTTTGTATAAAACACTCTGTCAGCGATTCAAAAACCCTATGCTGTTTTAAAAGTATTGAAATAAGCATAGATTTTCTGAAATGTTGAATGATAAGAAATCAACAGAAATAGAACTTTAGAATCCTTATGCTTTGCAATGATGATAACATGGGACACAGATATTTACAAGCGTTTTCTGTTTTTTGTCCCAAATATTTATTATGAATGGCTACAGATCAGAATTTAGCCTGCAGCGCAGCTGAACTTTCGAAGACGGTCGGAAAGTACTGTTTATCTGCAGTAGTTTCTGACGGCATCTGATGCCCCTTACCTATACAGCAGACATTTCGTAATTTCACGACCGCCCTGTCTTCTCTCTATTTATGAATTTGTCTGATAGTAAGATTCTTTTCCTGCAACTTTTGAGTTCAGTACTTTATCCAGACTGATTGTCCGGTTCAGTACCTGCCGCGTCTGACCGCTCAGCTCGGCAATCTTCCTGGCCTCGAAGCTGTCCGGCGCATACTGCTCCTGGCCCCCGCCGTTCAGCCAGGAACGGAACTTTTCTCTTTCCTCCGAATCCAATGCCTCAAGGATCGTCTGAATCTCATGCTTCGCGGTACTGACCTGATCCATTTCCTCGCCGCGCATTTTTAAGAGCAGCTCGACAGACTCCTTGTCATTTCTCGATAAAGAATCTGCCATATCCTTTGTCAGCCTCTCAATCTCTACCATATGTACATAATTCCGCTGTACCCTTATCAGGACCTCTGACAGAAATTCTTCTCTATTTTCCATATGCCCTATGTGTCCTCTCCCATATCGTATTACAGGCCCCGGATAAAACCGGCGGCCTGTAACATGAATCTGTCAATTTCGTTTTTTACACAGCAGCCGTCTTACTGGCTTCTTTAAACGCATCCCGAAGATCCCCCACAAGGGGCTTCAGTTCCTGGATCACAGCCACTTTTCTTCCGGCCTGCAGCCGGCTCAGCTCAAAGAGGAAAAATTCATACATTCTCCTCAGTTCATAACTGATCTTGTAATCCATATTCAAAGTAAAGTCAAGATACTGTACGATCTCCTTCGATCTCTGAACTGATTGATTAAACAAATCATAATTTTCATCTTCCAACGCAACCTGCGCCCTGGTGAGACGCTTGAGCAGCTCATCGTAGAGAAGCAGGAGCATTTCCCCGCTTGTCATCGTGTTTACAGACTGCATCTTATACTGTTCATATCCATTCTGATACATTCTTTTCCCCTTTTCGGTTTAATATCCTCCCATGGAGCTCAGGTAGCTGGACTGGCTGTTCATGTTTGCGATCATAGTCTCCAGGGTAGAGAACTGTGAAATATAACGGTCCTGTTCTGTCTTCAGCCGGGTTTTCAGCTGGTTGATCAGCTTATCCAGAGCTGTCAGCTGATCATAGTATGTGTTCTGCGTAAGGCTCTGAGCAGCGCTCTTGGATCCGGCCTTCCGGATCAGGATACCCTTGGTCTCCATAGAACCGATCGTCTTTACATATTTGTCCATGACGGACTTAAGGTTTGTTGCAAGTCCGTTAGAAGTCGGCTTTCCATCCGCACCAATTCCGCCTTCTTTCGAAGTGAACAGATTCTGCACTTTCTCCGGATCCGTCTCCAGTGCCGCACGCAGTTTTGATTCATCAATGCTAAGCTTACCGTTATCAGAATAGCTGCTGGAAAGATTGATTCCAATCTTCTCAAATTCTACCAGAAGCCCGCCGCTGACAACCACACGCAGATCCATACTCAATGACCTCAGGTCACTGTCGCCGTAGAGCAGACCTTCCTTCGCCTTTGTCTCCCATTTTGAGATCTCAGTCTCAGACAGTTCAGCTTTCTGATCAGATGTAAGCGGATCGTAATCCCTGTCGTGCTTCGTAGTCAGTTCGCCGTTTACCAGATCAACGATCGCGTTGTAGTCTGCTACGAAGGACTTGATGGTGTCCATCAGTTTGTCTACGTCTGCGGAAGCGTTGACTTCTACCGCGTTAGCAATATTGGTTTTATCTTTTAATTCACCAGTAGCCTCATCATACTCTCCAAAGGTACCCTTCAGTGCAATCGTAAGGCCGTCTACTGTGAATGTATTGCTGTCACGTCTAAGATTAACTACTTCATCAGATCCTGCATATTTTACAGAAACGATGGCATCCTGACCTCGTTTTTCAATACCACCGTCCGTATTTGTAACAGTAATCCCAAAAAGAGCCTTTACCGCATCTGTATTGCCCTGATCATAGCTACCGTTCTTGTCTCCAAAATTAATTGTTCCACTAGCTCCGTTTGACGTAGAAGTAAATGTAAACTTATCAGATGCTTCCATATAACTTACTTTTACCCCTGCATCGCTCTTATTGATTTCATTCATCAAATGTCTCATAGTTGAACCTTTTGTAACACCAATAAATTCTCCATTTACGACAAATCCATACTTCTCTACGCCGTCAACATTTTGCCTTTCTAATTGATCCAATTTATCATCTGAAATCGCAACATCCAAGTCTGTTCTATTTGATGTTCCTCTAGTCAGTTTCAAGGCTTTTAACGCATCATCACTGCCACCTGTAACTTTTAGAATAGAAGATGTATCATCTGCTCCATTTTTTCCTGGAATCGTTGTCTTAAAGGTAAGTTTTTCTTTTCCTGTAGTAGTATCGTTCTCTGTTTCAACTAAAATCCTACCCTTTCCAAATTTTGCATCCAAAGAATCCTGAAGTGATTTCTTAACGTCCTCTAAATTATTTGCATTCTTTGCTATTGTAACGCTTTCACTGGTTCCGTTATACGAGAAGGTCAATGTCTGACCCGCAACCATTTCAGCAAAATCTTTTGTGAGATTAACTGCACCTGTTGTAGATATTGACGGTGTCGCATCATCAGAAAGAACTACACCCTTCTCTGAATCCGATATTTCTATTCCCATATGGCTTAACGCAGTACCGCCAGTCAGCTTAAGTTCTTTGCTGTCCTGATTGCCATCTTTTTTTGCACTAATAGTGAATCCCGTTCCGTTCGATGTAACCTCAACAAGATCACTAAGATTTTTGCCACCATCCTCGGTTTTGTATCCAACCAAACATTTATTAATTATCTTCGCAGCCTTCTCTGGATCCTTAAGATCCTCCTCCGAACCGCCAATCAAAACAGAATAATTCTTGCCATTATATGAGAAATCTAATGTCTTACCATCTAAAGCCGCATATTTGTCGGAAACAGCATCAACAGCTCCTGATGACAATACCCTGTCGGAAGCCATTCCATCTGAAGACCATGACGCATTCTGAGCCTTCTGCTTAATCCCCATAATGGTCATAGCATCCGCCCCGCTTGCCGTCCCGGATATTGACACATACTTGCTGTTATCCCCGGACGTCGTGATCTTATTCCGACCCCAGAGCAGGGAGCTGAACAGGTTGGTAGAAGAAGTCAGGGTTTCCGTATATTTTCCATGGAAACTGATCATCTTGTCGCTGATTGCGCGGACTGCTTCCTGCATCCACTCGATCTTCTGCTTTTTTTGCTCCTGCTGATTCAGCTTTGATGTCGTGCCAAGAGTCATTCCCTTGATTAATTCGTCTCTGTCCAGGCCGCTGGCCAGACCGCCGTAACCACGAATACTATTACTTGTTGAACTGCTTAATGAACCTACTGATGCCATATCAATCCTCTCCTTCTTCTCTTCATATTCTCCATGACCGCCCGCCGGAAGATCCGATTCCTAAAACCTGAAATGAAACGCTGAAAACGCAGATTCTCAGATCCTGAATGCCTGAAATTCGGCTTCCGCCTCCTCGATCATACAATTGCATGACAAAATCTACTGCAATCTTTTGTGAACTGGTAGCTATATATTGCCTTCCCCGCATAACGCTCTGCCTCTGGCCGAAACAGAATATCCGCCAGAAAAATGATGGAGCGGGACATCTGCTCCATCACCGAAGTTGGTTTTAAATAGCAGATGCCGTTACTATGAGCGGCCGGTCAGACCACGTATAGTAACAACGGCAGAAAGCAAATACACACTGATAAATTTTATTTTATTCTGTACTTATTTATCGGCATATAGTATACTTTAAATAATAGCGAAATGAGTTTTTTTACGAATGGAGGAATATATTTTGGCTACTATCATCGTACTCACCAATCAGAAAGGCGGCGTAGGCAAGACGACTACATCCACTGCTCTGGCGGCCGGCCTGGTTTCTTTTTACAATAAAAAAGTACTTGCGATTGATCTGGATCCGCAGGGGAATATGGGGTTTAGCCTTGGGCTTGACATTGAGGAAGGGCGCACGATCCATGACGTGATGATCGGACGTACCTCCGCGCGGGAAGCGATCCAGACGACCGATTACTGCGACGTGATCACTTCGAATATCCTGCTCAGCAGCGCGGAGCTTGAATTTAACTTTTCAGACCGGGAGCTTTTGTTGAAAAATTCATTGGCGCCTGTTGCGGATGATTATGATTTTATCATCATTGACACTCCGCCGGCCCTGAATATTCTGACGGTAAACGCATATGCTATGGCAGATTATCTCATTATCCCCATGGCGCCGGAGATTTTGAGCCTTCTCGCCGTTACTCAGATCAAGGAGACCATTGATTCTGTCCGTGAAAGCCTGAACCCGCATCTGGACGTGCTGGGGATCCTTCTGACTAAGTACAACCCGCGAACAGTCCTGGCCCGTGAGGTCAAGGAGATGGCGGAAAATATTGCCTCGCAGATTGGGACATGCGTATTTGACACCCAGATCCGTTCCAGTGTGTCCGTCGCGGAAGCGCCTGCCCACGGCCTGAGCATATTTGACTATGCGCCCCGCGCGAAGCCCTCAGAAGACTATATGAGTTTTATTAAGGAAATCAGAATCATGATGAGAACCAAAACACTCCAGGAGGTAAGATAAAATGGCCAGAAAAAGCAACAAAACCGCTCATGTTCTGAACCTGCTTGCAGGACATGACGCGGCAAAGGATGCGGACGATCAGGCATCTATAGAATCGGAGGCTTCCGGCGGTTCAGCTGCGCAGACGGCCTCCGGTGGCGCGGCCCCGCAGGCAGCTCAGGCCAACGCAGCTTCCGGCAGCGCCGTTTCTCAGTCCGATTCGGATGGTACGGCTCCTCAGGCAGTTTCTGGCAGGCAGCCCAGGCAGGCAGCTCCTCAGACAGCAGCCGGAAGGCAGCCCAGGCAGGCGGCCGCGGGCAGCGCATCTACTCAGAAAGCTCCCGGCAGGCCGGCCCGACAGCCGGGAGGATCAGCCGCGGCGGTTTCCGGCAATGCCGGCCCGGCTGCCGCTCCGGCTCCTGTCGTATCTGCCCAAAACAATATTGCCGTGATTGATAAGACCGGGGATGATCCGGTAGCGGAACTCATTCAGCAAAAGTTATCCAGTGAATTTGAAAAGCAGATGAAGCAGTCTCAGCCGGGGGCATCCTCCGCAAAAGATATTACGCCTGTGCCTGAAATGGATGCAGGTTCCGCGGAAGATTCCGAATATCCTTCCGATGCCCTTCCTCTTACAGAAGCAGAGGAGATTCTTGATGATATTGATCTTGATGGATTGCTGCTTTCCGATGCCGAGCCTATCGCTCCCGAACCGGAACAGGCATCCTCCATGAATGAAATCAATGCAGACGCTATGATTTTGGATGAAGATGCAGCAGAAGCTTTCGACGATATACCCGGGGCAGACTCTTTTCCGGAGCCAGAAGATGAATCACTGATTCTTTCGGCAGCAGAACCCCTTCCGGAGAGTACACCGGTTTCTCAGCCTGCTGCTGACCAGGAGAGCTTATCGGTTCCTCAGTCTGTTGCCGATCAGGACAATGCGCCGGTTTCTCAGCCCGCTTCCAGCCAGGACAATGTGCCGGTTTCTCAGCCTGTTACTGTACAGGATGCTGAGGCTGCCGTGCCTGCGCAGGAAGCTGCTGTTTCCCCGCAGCCAGATCAGACGCCTACCGCCGCGCCGGAGGCGAACCCAGCGCAGGAAGCCGCACCCATTTCGCAGTCGACTTCTGAACCTGCTGTTTCAGCTCCCGCCCCCGTACCGACGCCGGAACCGGAGCCTGAACCCGAGTCGGAGCCTGATTTTGCCGCAATCAATGTTATGGAGCATATTGTAAGGGACAAGATCATTTATTTTATGCGCCAGTTTGACGTCTGCACATGCGACCGCTGTAAAGCAGATGTCACTGCGCTGACGCTCAATGGTTTGATGCCAAAATACATTGTCACCACGAAGGCGGCGGTTGACCCGCTTCTCAGTTATTACACAAACCGGCTGATTTCGGATGTCACTGTAGAGGCTACAAAATCCTGCATGATCGTAAAAGAAAATCCGAGGCATTAAGACTTCTTAATTCCTCCTGAGCATAAAAAGGGCTGTTGGAAAATGACGGCAATTCCACAATATCTCATCGCAGCTAATGAATTTTGCAACGGTATATTGTTTACAAATGCCATTTTCCAACAGCTTCTTTTTAGTTGGTTTCCTGCTTCTTTTCCTTGTTCAGCCGCTTCCGTATTTTTTCAATATCATAATCCGGTGCGAATGACAATGCTGTATCGTAAATTCTCTGCACAACGCTCTCATCCTCTTCCAGAATATTCGCTATCTCCCTTGCACTCAAGTTCTTTTTTATCTTTTTACAGATCTGTTCTATTAATTTCTGTTCATATCCGCTATGCCAGTTACTGTATACCTGCGTATTATAATCATAAATCGCCTTTTGCCTTGCCTCATATATCAAACGCTTATTTCCATCTTCGCTCATATGCAGTAATTGTTCATACGCCTTCCGGATATGTGGATCTGTCTTCGCTGCCATCTCAAACTCCTCCTTTTTCTCGGCATTGAGAAATTTTGCCCATTTTAATAACGCTGTCTCCGGATACTCGTGCTCCGCAACCTTGGGCAGTTCTACGATATGAATCTCGAATTTATCACTGTACTTCCGCCGCCTTTTATCTTCCCACATGTGAAAGCAGGAATAGAACTCCTCATCTTCCTCAAACAGGATGAAGTCCAGGATCCCTACATGGATGCATTTTCCCAGGACATGATAGCCTTCGCCCGCCAGAATCACATCGGAATACATCTTGCTCAGATAGAACAGCGAGCGCTCCCTCCAAAACAGGAATTTTGCCACCTGGATCTCCATATCAAGCTGGACATCCCCGTTCAGAATTACACGCACATCCAAAATTCCCAGCTTGTCTTTATTGTGCCTTACCCGCAGATGAGTGGGGAGCAGTTCCGTCTTGATGACTTCCTCTGGTTCGATCCCCAGCACCGCCGCTATAAAGCCCTGCCTGACCTCTTCAAATTCCATCAGCTCCTTGAAGCAAAAATCCACCTTCGGCTTCATGATAAAGTTCGTCGTGTTTTCCATACTGCCGCTCCTTTCTTCGCCTGAAAAAGAGAAAAAAATCCGGTGCAGGAAAACAAATCAGCGTAAAATCTCAGGGCCCCCGCCTATTTTTATTATAGTAGCATCCTGTAAATTAAACAACTTTTTTCTCTTTCTTCACTCTGAATCGTTTTTTTGTCGTGTTACTTTTTCGGTAACGTTGTTGTCTTCTCATTACTGGAAATGCTGCTCCGAATACGGGAGCATTGAAAAATCATAAGCTTCCTCTCTGGCCTGCCTGTTGATTTTTAGGAATGAGATACCTTATGGCTTAGATCACTGCATCCATAACATCAGAAAGATGTCTGACTGGATGCGCTTAGTTTACTCTTGAATCGGATATCTGTCAACTCAAGACACAGATTTATCACATTTATAGCTGCTATCAGGTTACATGTCACACACTGACCAATCACTACGCTGATTGGTCAGGAGGATGCACATAAAAGCTGGGATTCAGGCCGTCCATTGCCGTAGGCAATTTTAAATGGCGGCCTGAGTTACAGGGCACGCCTGGTCAAGGTGTGACCTGTAACGCTATCAGGTTACATGTCACACCCCCACCAATCACCACACGGATTGGCCGAGAGGATGTGTATAAAAGTTAAAAAAGGCACTGTCAGGAAATACCATTATTTCCCGTCAGCGCCTAATAGAATCAAATGTCCCCCGCCAATATCCACCGCGGATCCTTCGGCTTTTCTTCCGGTTTGCTGTCCGCGGCCGTAGTTGTACGCGTCACACCGCCGGCCGTATAGACTCTCCCGCACTCGGGACAAATGCCGGTCTGCATCGTAACGGACTGGCTAATCACACGCCGTCCCTCGCTCTGTGCTTTGGCGCGCTCACGTACTACGTGCTCCAGCTCATGCCCGCGGACTGCTGATGCCGACTGATCCGGCGCAATGTGCGTCGGCGATTTGAAAGATACGCCCGGATCGTCAGAGCCGTCCTGATACTTCCGTTCCTTACAGGTCTTGCACTCCGCTTCCCCGGAAGTTTTCTGCGCGCTATCCGTACCCATTCCGGCAACCTTCGGCGCATCCTCCTCCGATACCGCAGCCGTGTTCTCCGCCTCTGATGAGGTTCCCGGTACTCCGGCCTGTACTGCCGCGTCCTCTGACGAAGATGCCCCCGGCAGATCTAACTGTACTGCTTCCTCTCCTGACGCGCGAGAGGTCCCCGGCAAGTCTAACCGCACCGCATCCCCTCCTGATGTCTGGGATGCTCCCGGCAGATCAACTCCTGCCGCTTCTACTCCGGATACCCGGGATGCCCCCGGCAGATCCATCTGTACCGCGTCTTCACCTGATGCCCGCGGTGTTCCCGGCAGTTCAACTCCTGCCGCGCCTTCACCCGATACCCGCAACGACCTCTGAGCTCCGCCCGCATACTGCATACGCATGCGGACCGACAGCTCCGCCGGATCCATCCCCTTCCTCAGAAATGGTATCATATAATTGGTACTTCCGGAATTTCCCGGCTGAACCACGGAAATCCTATCCACCGGCTGAACCGGGCTATCCGGATCCGCAGCTCTTCCAGCTGACACTGCCGCCACACCGGATGCCTGCCCCGCGGCCGCTATACTGCGAGCGCCGATCAAAGATGATACACCGCCGGTCCTTCCCGCAGATACCGACCGCACTCCGGCAGCCGTTTCCGCCTGCCTGCCTGATACACGTTCCACCGCAGACACTCCCGTCTGCCGGCCGGCTATTCTTCCTCCCGGAGCCGCTCCCGCTCCTGCCTGAACCTGCATATTCTGAGCGGATGCCCGTCCCCGGGCATAGCCGCCCGTATACTGATAGCTGCTTACATACGGACTGAAAGAAACCGCCCCTACCATAACACACACCTCCCATAAAGTAATACCATCCCATGTATCACTCCAGTCATCCGCATACTTTCTGTCCAAAGACAAAACCCTGCCGCAGACAGCGGAATGATATACAGATACCACCGCAGAGCAGCAAGGTTTTTCCTTAACAGCGCTTCTCAAATGACGCGCCGGTATTTTTCACTTATACCCACAAGGAACACCCTATCATAGCCATTCAGCCATTACACAAGGTATACTTTTACAGGAATAAACCGATCACTGCCCCCATAAGAAACTGTATGGAAATAACTTATACATCTTGACTTGTCTATTTCTCCGATGGCACAGGTCAAAAAGACTCGACGTAGCCCACTACGCCTGCGTTTTTTGACCTGCACCCTCGAAGAAATATCCCGCGCAATCTGCACAAGTTATTTTCCTACAGTTCCTAAACAGCGCTTCTTATTCTTCCTCTTTGACACCCACAACGTTATCCCAGATGTCATTGACCTCTTCCACACATTCCATATAGATCTGTGCCAGTTCATTCGTATGAAGTCCCAGATCTTCCGCAAGACCCTTGATCTCACTCCACTCCGCACGCTCATAATGGAGGATGAGCTGATACAGCTTTCCTGCCATACCCTCCTGATAGATCAGGGCATCCTTCACTTCCTTGATGATCGGGATCTCGAACAGGATCTCCTCTATCGGCGCGTCGATCATATACTCCAGTGTAGAGAACATTCCCATCAGATACGCATCCGATGCCGTAATCTCGAACTTTCTCAGCTTCTTTACCAACGCGGACGCGAAATTCGCGCGCAGGAAAGAAGTCTTCAGCAGTTCCTCGGAGGAATTCTCTCCCTTATCCTCAAAGCTCAGCAGGTATACCCACTGCTTCAGCTGGCTGATCCCGACGCGGACAAGCGCCTGACGGATGGAGGTCGTCTCGTGATGCACCGCAAAGTAAGCGGAATTCGCCATCTTCAGCAGAGCATAGGACAGGGACGCGTCCCTGGCGATGATCTCCTCCAGCATCTCCACATCCGGCTCTTCCTTCGTGATCTCCATGATCAGCTGATACAGGTTCCCCTGCATGAAATCCATCTTGCTAGCCTTCGTAGTCGTTGCGCTGGAAATAAAGTTTCCTTCCACATAATCCACCTGAAGCTCCTTCGCAAGATCATAGGCTTCCCTGGTATTCACGCCTGTAGCAATGATCTCCTTCTGGAAACCATGCGCCATATCCACGACATTCGCGACTGAACCCCTGCGGTTCTCATCCATGTCCTCAATAAGCTGTACCTTAATATAATCCACATACTCCAGCATACTGAAATACTTCGGAGTAAACTGGAAATCATTGATCGCGAAATGGTATCCCGCTTCTTTGTACTTACTGATCAGGATTGCGGCCAGGGAATGGATGACAATATTATCCTCGATCTGGATCACAATCTTATCCCTGTCAAAAATCTTCGGCGTATTCCTGAACAGCAGCGCCGGGGTAAATGTCATAAACGTCTTTTTTTCCTTGAAAATCCGGTTCGAATTTTCCGAAAGAAAGGCAACCATGGCATTCGCCGCCACACTGTCCGTACTTGAGTTGTACAAGCTGTCCTGATCCTCCTGAATCCGCAGTTCGTATCCAATAATCGTGTCGGTCTTCAGATCCTTGATCGCCTGTCTTACTACACAATTATCCATGCGCTATATCTCCTTCCGCAGCAATAATTCGTCCATCACCTCGACCAGACGGCCGATCTCCGGCTTGGACAACTGCTCATCGGCGCCAAGCTGTTTTCCCTTGCGCCACATCTCTTCATTAATCAGTGATGAGAAGATGATAACCGGCATACTCTTCATCATCTCATCTTCTTTTACAAGCTTAGTCAGACGGTGTCCGTCCATCTCCGGCATCTCGATATCCGTGATCAACAGAGCTGCTTTTTCATGGAAGTCAGAATCATTTCTAATGAGATTCAGATAATCCCACGCTTCCCGTCCGTTATTAAAGTTCAGCAGATTGACATATCCCGCGCGCATCAGGGAATCCTTGATCATCTTCGTCAGCAGGATAGAATCCTCCGCAAGTATGATATGCTCATCCCTGATCTCCCTTTCGCCCAGCTTATCAATATCATCTACCTGAATACCGGTCTCCGGCGCGATCTCCGTAACGATCTTCTCAAAATCCAGGATTGTCACCAGTCTCCCGGAGCATGACGCAATACCGGTCGCCACGCCTTCCTCACCGTTAGAAAGCGTCTTATCCGGTTTCTGGATATCCTCCCATGAGATTCTGCTGATCCCCACAACCGTATGTACCCGGAACGCAATATTCATCTTATTAAAATTCGTAATGATAAACAGATCCCTGTCATTGGTATCTCCGCTCTGTCCTGTCAGATACTGCGGAAGGTTGATCACCGTGAGCAGAATATCCCTGGGCTTAAAAATCCCTTCTACAGACGGATGGGAGTGAGGTACCGGTTTGACTTTGTCGGCCATCATAATCTCCCTTACCTTTGCCACATTGATCCCATACAATTCTCCGAATATGGTGAACTGCATTATCTCAATCTCATTTGTTCCTGATTCCAATAAAATCTCTGTATCAGCCATAAACACTCACTCCTTTGCATTCTATAATATATTTATCGGCGCATTCCGCGCTAAAATTAAGCGATTCGTATCTGTTCGCCGCCCGCAGTTCCAGCGCCTCTATTGCATCCAATTTCCACGCTCACAGTTCCGGCGCATATCGTACCTGTTCGCCGCTCCCGCAGCCGCGGCGCTTTTATAAGAACTTCTCCGGCCTTCCGGCACAGCGGATAGAAACCTGCCCGGTCGCCACGTCCAGCAGCATTGTTCTTGCATAATTGGCCCCCGTATCCTCTCCCTTGATACGCAGTCCTTCTGCCGCAAGAACCCGTTTCACCATCTGGGCGTTGCGGTCACCGATGTTCCCAAGCCCTCCCGGGCCCTTCATCTCAAACATCTTCGCGCCGCCTGCGATCTTACACACCATCCGGCTCTTTGAGGCGCCAAAAGCCTGAAGCTTGCGTAAGGTCTCCGGAATCCCCGAATCCGCAAACTTGAATACATTAGTATCCGTTCCCTGTTTCTGCGGAAGCATGATATGAAGAAGGCCTCCAAGCTTGATCATGGGATCATAAAATGAAATCCCAATGCAGGAGCCCAGAGCATATGTAATCAGTATGCCCTCCTGCCTCGTAATCTTCATATCCGCAATTCCGACCGATACCTTCTTGATCATTCTGTCAATCACTCCACTCCTAGTTTTTTCATTAGAACATTTAATGATTTCACATCAGGCAGGAGCAGCATATTGCTGTTCAGAGCTTTTCCATCGATCTTAAATTCGCCTGTGATCATCATGATCCTGTCCGAATGCTGTCCCATCACCGCGATCGGCACGCTCAGGATACCGCCCAGCATATTTGCTGTAAACTGCGGAACAGACAGCTCCACTTCTACATTCGCCAGAGAAGACATCGCAGTGATATATGAAGAAATCACAATGTTCCCGATCTCTGTCAGGACGGACGCATCAATCTCATCCAGCTCCAGCATATCTACACTGCCCTTACCAAGCATCCGCTGTACGATCTCATCAGCAAATTCCTTGGTCAGGATAAACAGCATAACCCCCTCCAGCTCCCCTGACATCTCTACAAATATTGCCGCAACCAGTTCCTCCGGGTCTCCAAGCAGGTTCAGAGCCGGATTGAATCCAAGCACCTTGACGGCCGGCATCGACATGTTTACTTTCGCATTCAGCATACTGGACAATGCGGTCGCCGCGTTGCCGCCGCCGATGCTTCCAATCTCTTTCAGGATATCAAATTCCAACTCGCCCATTTCTTCATATTTATTTATTGCCATATGTCTACCTCGCTATCTTCCATAGTATCTGTCCGGCGCCCCTGCAGAGACCGGCAGTGCCGTCCGGGGCCGGACAGTCATCTCTCACGCCGTATTATGTCCGCAGTCCGTTGATCGTGGTCATGACCTCATCCGACGTCTGTACCATCTTTAACGCATAGGAATAAGCCCTCTGCGTCTCGATCATCCGCGAGATCTCCTCCGCCGTATCCACTCCCGACATCTCCAGCGTATGGTCCACCAGCCTTGCGCCCCGCATCAGATACGGAAGGCCGTTCTTTGCCGTCGGGGTAAATTCATTTCTTCCGGTACTCTGCATGCCGTCCAGGATGTCAAATCCATACACGCCGAT
The DNA here is from genome assembly GCA_009911175.1 of Lachnospiraceae bacterium. Next base: position 109,810 of record QXWX01000003.1, read on the forward strand.
CTCCCCGCTCATCTCTCTCTCTGTTCCCACGATATCTCCCACGATGATCGGGTTCTGGTTCTGATCCAGGACCAGGTTGCCGTTATCATTGACCAGGTAGAACTGATCCCCACGCTGGGACATGCTGAAATGTCCGTTTCTGGAGTAAGTCACCTCACCCGTAACAGGACTCAGCAGCATGAAAAATCCATCGTCTAATATCGTATAGTCAAATTCGCCGTCCGTGGTCATCGGCGCCGACGGATCGAAGTTCGTATTCGTCTTTTCCACAGCGATCCCCACGCCTGCCTTCAGCGGAGTATCATCCCCCCTGTAGTTGTTCAGGTTATAATACATCAGATCCGAAAATACGGCTGACTTTGATTTATAACCATAGTTGTTTACATTCGCAAAGTTATTCGCTATGACATCAAACTTCTTCTGCTCTTCCATAGCGCCCCTTGCTGCCGTATAAAATGAAGTGTACATAGTCTCTCCTCTCTATGATTTGCATAAGCAGTCCGTCCGGACCGCCAGGCACGGCCACAGTCATGACAGCCCGCTTATCCCATCCCTGTTATGATCAGTTCGGGCTGCCGAGCATCGTCGCCCTGCTAATCAGCTGGTCATACATCCGCAGAACCTGCGCGGAACCCTGCAGCACCCGCTGGCTGCTCATCATCGCCGTCATCTGCTCCGCCAGGTTTACATTGGAATCCTCCAGGAACTTCTGCGTCACCACCGCGTTGGAGCCCGTCGGGTTCGCCCCGGTTGTAAAGACGCCGCCGGTCACCTTGGTCAGCTCGCCGTAGTCCGCAAAATCCACGATATCCAGTGTTCCGAAATACCTTCCGTCCTCTGCCGCGGTGATCCTTCCCTGACTGTCAATGGTCAGATCATCCGTGTCCACCTGGATCGGTCCGTTGGTGCCCATCACCCGGCCCATCCCCGGCAGGATCAGGTAGCCCTGATTGTCCAGGTTGAAGGAGCCGTTCCTTGTATAGACCTCTCCGTTTCCCGTATTGATCACAAAAAATCCGTCTCCAGTCAGACCCACATCCAGCGGATATCCGGTCTCCCGGATGCCCCCTTCGGTATAGTCCGTAACCCTCTCGTCGGCTACATTCATACGGGATACCGTCCCCACTTCCGTTCTGCCGTCCTGGTCATACCGATACAGCATCTCATCCCGGAACGTACTCTCCATCATCCGGTCCATCTTATAGCCCGGAGTAGAGACATTGGACATATTATTACTGATAATATTCAGATTCCGGTTCTGTGTGATCATATTGGATGCCAGATCATAAAATCCCTGAAACATATTCTTGCTCTCCTTTTCTTTTTTATAAAAACTTCTCCATATGCACCCGAAGCTTCTTGATCGCGTTTGAATGGATCTGCGATACTCTTGGCTCGCTTACCTGAAGCACATCCGCGATCTGGCGCATATTCAGATCGTCGATATAATACAGTGAGATCACAAGCTGCTCATTTTCCTTCAGCTTCTTGATCCCCTCCGCCAGGACCTCCGTAATCTCCTTCTTGAGAAACTGGTTCTCCGGCTGCTCGTTGGTCTCCACCTGGGGCAGCTTCATGCTGATCTCGTTGCCCTGCGCCTCCGCCAACACCATATCCAGGGAAAGGATATTGAACAGGCTCGCCTTGCGCATGGTGTCCTGGTATTTCTCCGGGGTGATGTTCAGATACTCCGTCACCTCCTGGATGGAAGGATAATACCCAAGTTTATTATATAACGTTGTGACCGCATCTTCAATATCTCTTGTGTTTTTTCTTGTACTTCTCGGCACCCAATCCTGCTTTCTGGCAAGATCAATGATCATTCCCTTGATCCGCTTTGAAATAAACGTCTCAAATTTGACATTTTTATCCACGTCAAACTTGTCAATGGCGGACATAATGGCAATGACACCCTCGCTGATGATGTCGTCCACCTGGGAGAAGCTCAGGTAAATGTCTCTCATCTGCAGCGCAATGCTTTTCACGAGGTAGATATAACGCATCACAATCTCCTGCTTGACCTCAAGGCTGCCGGTCTCTTTATACAATTGTAAAAGCTCTTCATTCGACTGATCTTTGTATTGTTTCTGCGTATCCATATTGTCCTGCTCCACTCAGATTATTTCCGCCCCGCTGCCGGTAAACCGCCGTTCCCGGCACATTTGCCCGCAAGGTCACAATGCCAGCTTTTCTATCGTTCCATCTGCAGCGAGATATTTCCCACCGCCTGTATCTGGATGTTGTTGCTGATCTCGTTAAACGACAGCACATACATCTCCGGGAAGAACTGCTCGATCAAATGATAGAAATGGATCCTCACCACCTGACTCGTCAGAACGATCGGCGGCTGCCCTAACTCGTGGAACTTCTTCACCTCGTCCGAAAGCTGTGTGATCACACTCTGCATCACATCCGGACTGAGTGCCAGATAAAGGCCGTGATCCCCATTCGTCAGGCTTGTGATAATATTCTTTTCCAGATCCGCGTCCAGCGTCACCACCTTCATGCTGCCGCCTTCGCAGAACTTTCTCGTAATGGTCCTCTTCAATGCCACACGGATATTCTCCGTGATCGTCTCCAGATCCTTCACCGTCATGGCAGAATCCACGATCGTCTCGATGATCGTCTCCAGATCCTTGATCGGGATGCCTTCCTTGAGCAGGTTCGTCAGAACCTTCTGGAAACCGCCATAAGAGATGACCGCCGGGATTGCCTCCTCTACCAGCTCCGGCGACTGGTTCTTCAGATTGTCTATCAGACGCACCACTTCCTGCCTGTTCAGCAGCTCATGGGCATGCTTCTTCACAGTCTCCGACAGATGGGTCAGCATAACGGACAGCGGATCGATAACGGTATATCCGTAGATCTCCGCCATCTCCCTCTTATCCATGGTGATCCATTTACTCGGAATACCATATGCGGGCTCAATGGTATCAATACCGTCGATCTCCTTCTCCAGGTTCGGCGGCTCCAGAGCCAGATAGTAGTCGATCAGGATCTCGCCCTTGGCTACCTCTTCGCCCTTGATCTTGATCACATACTGGTTCGTATTCAGATAAGAGCTGTCACGCAGCCGGATCGATGGAATGACCAGACCCATTTCCTGGGCGTACTGCCGCCGGAATATGACGATACGGTCGATCATCTTGCCGCCGCTGGCCTCATCCACAAGCGGGATCAGGCTGTATCCAAATTCCATCTCGATGGGTTCCACATTGATCAGGGAGTAGACCGTGTTGATGTCCTTGAAATTCTCTTCCTCGGCCATCATCTCTTCCTCCAGGGAAGGGCCCTGCTCCATGCTCCCCGGTCCGGCCATGCCTGCCATCACGCCCGCGGCGCCTACCATGACAGGTCCGCCCATCTCCTCCATGCGCCGCAGCAGATAATAACCGCCGAACAACATGGTCAGCGCGATCACCGCAAGCTGGAACTTGGGCATTCCCGGAACCGCGATCAGAACTGCCAGCACGCCGCCGGCAATCATGATCGCCCTGGGCTGTGCCTTGAACTGTCCGAGTACTTCTATATTCAGGCTGTCCTCGGCAACCGCGCGGGTTACGATCATACCCGTTGCCGTGGAGATCAGAAGGGCCGGGATCTGTGCTACCAGACCGTCACCGATGGTGGCGATGGAATAGACCGAAAGCACCTCCGTAAAGGTCATTCCGCCCTGCACCATACCGATGATACAGCCTCCCAGGAAGTTGATCGCCGTCGTCACAAGGGACAGCGTCGCGTCTCCCTTTACAATCTTCGTAGCACCGTCCATGGCCCCGTAAAAATCCGCTTCCTTCTGGATCTTATAACGTCTGGCCTTGGCCTCCTGCTCGTCGATCAGTCCGCTTCCCAGGTCCGCGTCGATCGCCATCTGCTTACCGGGCATCGCGTCCAGGGTAAATCTTGCCGCAACCTCAGCCACACGCTCGGCGCCCTTATTGATAACAAGGAACTGAACCAATACGATGATCAGGAAGATTACAACTCCGACAACCGCGTTTCCCTGCAGCACGAAGTTACCCATGGCCCCGATGACGGAGCCGGCGGAACCTCCGTTGCTCAGAATGCTTCGCGTCGTAGATACATTAATTCCGATTCGATATAAAGTTGTGATCAGAAGCAGTGACGGGAAAATGGAAAATTCCAGTGCCTCTTTGATATTCATACTGATCAGCAGAATGATCAATCCTACGGATATATTCAGAATAATCATAACGTCCAGGAAAAACGGACTTATCGGTATGATCAACAGCAGTACGATCATGACTACGATCAATGATACCGCATTATTTAATATATTCTTAATATTAGTCATCTTCTACACCATCTTCTGAGTCCTTTATACCAGTTTATTTCAGTTTATTATTCAAACGGAAGATCTCAACGAGGATCTCCGCCACAACTCCATAATATTCCGCCGGGATCTCACTGTTCAGCGGAGTGGAAGCATACAGTCCCCGCGCCAGAGGCTTGTTCTCCAGGATCTTCACCCCATGCTGCTCTCCGATCTCCACGATCTTAAGAGCGATATGGTCCTGCCCCTTGGCGATCACGATCGGCGCGTTGTCCCGGTCAATATCGTACTTGAGAGCTACCGCAAAATGGGTCGGGTTACGGATAATGACATCCGCGTCCGGCACAGCCTGCATCATCCTGCTCCTTGCCATACTCTGCTGGATGCTGCGGATCTTGCCTTTGACCTTGGGATCCCCTTCCATCTGCTTGAATTCTTCCTTGACCTCTTCCTTGGTCATCTTCATATCCTTCTCAAAAGACCAACGCTGGTAGAACAGGTCAAATGCAGCGATCGCGACAAATACCATGCCGACTCTCAATACCATGTTGAAAATCTCTTTCAGCACGTAGATCCCGGACGCAGTCACGGACATATCCATCATCTGCGCGATGATCACGATCTCATCCTTCAAGATATTATAAAGCACCACGCCCAGGATCACGATCTTGAGCGAAGATTTCAAGAGCTCCACTACCTGCTTTAAGGAGAACATGTTCTTGATCCCCTTCAGCGGATTCAGCTTGCCCAGATTGAACTTCAGCGGCTCCCTCGTAAACAGAAACCTGGTCTGGAGACCTGTGCCCACCACCGCGAACGCTATGCTGAGGAATCCCAGCGGAAATACGCATTTTGCCACAACCATGACCGCGTTCCATCCCACCTGCTGCTGATCCGCAAAAGTCAGGTGTTCCATTCCCCCCACCGCGGAGATCTGAAATACCATCGCGTCCTGCAGCGATTCGTAGATCATGGGAAATAAGATCCTGAGACAGCAGAAGATTCCCAGAAGAGAGACTACTACGACCACGTCCTTACTCATGGCGACGTGTCCTTTTTTCCGTTCGTCTTTCCGCTTTTTAGGCGTGGCTTTTTCGGTTTTTTCCTGTCCGCCCTGGTCAGCCAAAGGTTCTCACATCCTTTCTATAATTTAAACAAATGTCAGGATTCCCTGCACCGACTTCATCATAATGGACATGATCTTGTTCAGATACTCTCCGATCGGTGAAAACATCAGGGCCAGCAATCCCAGCCCGACGATCAGCTTCATCTGGATATTGATGACGAAAATGCTGATCTGGGGCACGACCTTATTCAAAATTCCGACTCCGATCTCGATCAGAAATTCCGCCGCGATCATCGGAACCGAAAACCGGATTCCCAGCTCCACACACTCCAGGAAGATCTCGATCATCCGAACCGCAATGTCCTGGGTGATCAGGATTCCCCCGTATGGAACGATCTCCGCGGACGTGACCATGATCTTCATCAGCGCAAGATGTCCGTCCACCGCAAAAAACATCAGCATAAACCAGGTCTGCAGCACGCTTCCCGACACCGCCATCTGGGCATTGCTCTGGGGATCATACACTGTAGCCATAGACAAGCCCATCTGATAGTCGATGATATAACCGGTAAAACTGATGATAAAAAAAAACAATTGCATGACAAATCCGATCAGGTATCCGGCTACGAATTCCTTGCACAGGAGAAACGCGAACTCGATCATGCTCGCCGTCTCAAACGCTTCCCCCATAAAGCTCGAATACACCATCAGTGTCAGCACAAATATCATCCCGGCCTTCACCCGCGACGGGATCGTATTTCTTCCGAATATAGGATTCATCAGGACAAATCCCGACATCCGCATCATGATCAACGCAAACAGCGTGAGCTGCGCGGTACTGTTAAACATTGTCGCCATGCCATCACTCCTCACGCCGGTCCTTGTATTTCACTGTCCTAAGCGGCCGAACCAGCGGCCTGCCTGTTTTATTCGGCATATCAGATCAATTCAAAAATATGAATCGTAAAATTCGTCAGCGACTCCATCATCCTGCCTCCCCCAAACACAAGGATCAGGCCGATGACCAGCAGCTTCGGAACAAACGTGATCGTCTGCTCGTGAATCTGCGTCGCGGCCTGTATGATAGAGATCAGAATACCAACGATCATACTGATGACCAGAAGCGGCCCCGCAATCTGCAGGATCAATATGAATAGCTCATATATGATCTCACTTATCTGTTGATTTGTCATATCCCGCTTCCTCCTTCTTCATAATCCCCCCGGCAGATCCATCCGTTCGCGCTAATGGAATCCGTCCACAATATTCTTAAACAGCAGCTCCCATCCGTCCACGGTAATGAACAGCAGCAGCTTGAACGGCATGGAGATCATAGCCGGCGGCAGCATCATCATACCCATGGACATGAGCGTACTTGATACCACAATATCGATCAGCAGAAATGGGATGTACAGCAAAAATCCTGCCGTAAACGCCCTTTTGAGCTCACTCGTCATAAAGGAGGGGATCACGACCGTCATCGGCATATCCATCATAGCGTCCACATATGCGTCTTTATCCTCAAATTCCGCCTCATCCGGCACCTCCTGCCCAGCGATATCCGTAAACAGCCGCAGAGAACTGTTTGTCGTATTGCTCAGCATGAACCGCTTCAGCGGAACCTGGGCGCGCTCCAGCGCCACCTCCTGCGTGATCTCATTATTCTTATACGGCGTATAGGCCTGCGTATTGATATCTGAGATGACCGGATTCATAATAAACAGCGTCAGAAAGATGGAAATACCCACCAGCACCATGTTAGGCGGTGTCTGCTGAACACCCATGGCAGTCCTCAGGAAAGAAAGGATGATCATGGTCCTCGTAAAAGAGGTCATCATGATTAAAAGTGACGGCAGAAGTGAAATGATCGTCAGCATCAACAATATGTCTAATGTAGGCACCTGCTCGCCGTTCACATTTATCAGTGAATCATACACTAATCCTTACCTCCTCTTTTGCCCAGGTCATTCAGCTTGCCCAGCATCTTTCTGAAGTCCATCGGCTGAGAGCCTCCGCCTTCCTCCCCGGGAGCCAGCGGAAAGAGCTCCTCATCCTCCACCTCAGACAGGATGCTGATCTGCCCTGCGGTCACCCCTACGAGCAGATACTTTCCCCCCACCTGTACCACCGCGATATGTCGGTCCTGCCCCAGCGAAAGCTGGTCGATCAGGCGCATATAACGGGAATTGCTGCCTTTACTCATCCCCCGGCCCACATACTTGCTGGCCAGATAGCTTAAGTAAATAATACATGCCACTATGACAAATGTGGCGAAAATTCTCCACATAAAATCCTACCTCAACTCTGATGCCGCAGCCCTTTGTTCCACATCAGAAACCTTTCTTAAAATCAGGAAGCCGCCTTACTCCAGCGCCGCCAGGTTGACCTTCATGATCTCCGTGATACGGATACCGAAGTTATCCTCCACAACGACCACATCCCCCTTGGCGATGCACTGCCCGTTGACAAACAGGTCTACCTGCTCTCCTGCCAACTTGTCCAGAACCACCAACGAGCCCTTCGTGAAATCCAGGATATCCTTCACAAGCTTCCTGGTTCTTCCGATCTCCACCGAGATCTCCAGAGGCACGCTCATGATCAGTTCCATGTTCTCTTCCTGGACACCCTCAAGCACAATGCCGTTCTCCGCCTTCAGCTTCTGCTGGGACGGCGACTGCACATGGATCATCTTCGGCTCCGCCGCCGCGGCCCTCTCTGCCGCCTTTTCTGTCATCTGCTGCTGCATCTGCTGCATCTGCTGCATCATCTGCTGCATCATCTGCATCTGCATCATTGCCACATCCGGGCTCACTGCCGCCTGCATCATCTGCGGGGCCGGCGCCATACCTGCCGTTCCCTGCATCATACCGGCCGCTCCCGTATCCGCCGGGGCCGCAGGCATACTCGGCGCTGCCGGTGCCGCCATCGGCGCTGGCTGCGGTGCCGGGGCAGGCGCAGGTTCTTCTCCAAGACCGCCCGCAAGCATCTTCTCGATTTCTTCCTGAGAAAGCGTTCCGCCTCCTCCCGAAGCTGCCGGGGCCGGGTCCGGGGCGGGCGCGGGTTCTTCACTGAGACCGCCCGCAAGCATCTTCTCAATCTCTTCCTGGGAAAGCGTTCCGCCTCCTCCCGAAGCTGCCGGCTCCGGAGCCGCTGGTGCCGGCGCAGGTTTCTCCTCCTGCAGGGAACTGATATCAATGATCGCGTCCTCCGGAAGGAATCCTTCCACAAGGCTCTTCGCCAGATTCATAGGCATGACATTGAAGAACTCACTCTCCAGCTTCTCCGCAATCTGCAGAGTAAAGCCGACCACCACCTTCGGCTGGTCGTCTACAAAATATTTATCAATAAATTCCTGCTCATTGGCAACCTCAAACGAAATTGGGGTCGAGATATTGACCATCTTCCCCAGGAATTCAGACAATGCTGTCGCGGAAGACCCCATCATCTGGTTCATGACCTCGCAGACCACGCTGACGTTGATCTCGTCCAGTTCGAAATCTTCATCCGCAATCTCCATGCCCATGACCATCTCTACGATGACCTTCACATCGTGCCGCTTGAGCAACATAACGTTCTTGCCTTCCAGACCGGCGACATAAGTAATCTCAACGCCGACAGCGGGCTCTACTTCGCCCATCTCGAATTCTTCCTTCTTGACAACGTTCACGACAGGCGTTGTGATATCTACCCTGGCATTCAGCATTGTAGAAACTGCCGTAGCAGATGCGCCAAGGCTGATATTCAGTATTTCGCCTATCGCGTCTATTTCCATTTTGCTAAAGCACTCCGAACTCATACTAACGCTACTCTCCTTTCGAGGATATCCCCCTCATACTATTTTCCGATATCCAATGCGCGCATCGCCATCGTCTTCATCGCATTGAATGCCGTAATATTCGCTTCATAAGACCGAGTCGCGGACATGGCGTCCACTGTCTCCTTCACCGGATCCACATTCGGCATCATGACATAGCCCTGTTCATCAGCATCCGGATGATCGGGGTTATAGACCGGGTACAGGTCTCTCTGGTCTTCTACGATCTCAGTCACCCGTACGCCGCCCTTGGTAGCGTTCTTGTTCAAAAGGCTGTTGAATCTGGAACGAAAAGAACCAGAAGCCGCGGAGTTTCTCGAAGATGTCACGTTGGTAGACGGAATCTCCTGAAATACGACCATCTTTCTCCGGTACGGGCCATCGCCGCTCTCCGTACGGGTGGAATTGGTATTCGCAAGATTCTGGGAAGCAATATCCAGTCTCTGCCTCTCAGCCGTCAGCGCCGAAGCACTGATATCAAATGAACTCAAAAAAGACATAATACACCTCCGCTTAGCCGAGAATCTTCTTCACAGTTGACAAAATACGCTCCGGCTTAAATGGTTTTACGATAAAGTCCTTCGCGCCGGACTTGATGGAATCCATAACCATCGCTTCCTGGCCCATGGCGGAACACATCACGATCGTCGCGCCGGGATCCATTCCCTTGATCTCCTTCAAAGTCTCCAGACCGTCCTTGTTCGGCATGGTAATGTCCATGAATACAAGATCCGGCTTCTCCGCTGAATAGACCTCCACAGCCTTTGCGCCGTCTTCCGCCTCAACCAGGTCCGTATAGCCCGCCTGGGTAAGGGTATTCTTTAACATCATCCTCATAAATGCAGCGTCATCTACTAACATTATTTTTGCCATTTTCCTATACCTCTCTTTTTTCAATATTATACTTATTGTAATTTATATACACAGATATTTCAACAGATTTATCTGGTAAATAATGCAGTAATTGTGTATGGCATGCCATACGTGTGTTGCCGGCAATGGCAATTTATACCGCTACATCCTCTTTATTTTCAATAATGCGGTCTTCAATCTTTACTGCGACATTCTTGTTATGTACGCCAAGCTGCCCGTTGAACCAAGGCTGTCCCTCGATAAACAGGGAAACAAGGGAATCCTGCGGCTTGTTCAGGTCGATCACGTCTCCTACATGGAGATTGTATACATCGTCCAGGTTCAGCTTCGCCACACCAAGCTGCGCCATAACGTCCATCGTGGACTCCCGAATGCTGTCCATGATCTCTTCCCTGTTGCTCTTGACATGCTCGCCCTTCTTCGCGATATGCTTCGTCTTGTCAATGATATCGAAGATATTGCTCAGCAGAGTCCCGGGGATACAGATGTTCATCGTTCCTACCACGTCTCCAAGCGTGATCGTCAGCATGATGATGACAACCGTCTCGTCCACGCTGATCCCCTGGAACATGCTCGGGTTCTCCTCAATATGCTCAAACTGCGTATTCAACGCGATGTGGGTCCCCCACACATCCGTGTTAATCGCCACCAGATACTTGATGATCTTCTCATACAACGCAAGCTCTATATCCGTATAAGTATAAGATATATCAATGGACCTGTCAAATCCAAGTCCTCCCAGCATCCGGTCGATCATCGCCGTCATCAGTGTCGGCGCTATATGGAAAAGCACAGGCGGATTGGTAGAATTATCCGGCAATTCCACTTCAGCCACGGTCAATACGTCCGTCTCATTCAGCGCGTTTCCAAATTCATAATAACGCTGCTCCTCGATCCCGACCACTTCCACCTCGCTCACCAGCCGGAACAGGCCGTTGATCTGCGATGTCGCGATCCTGCAGTAGTTGTCATAGATGCTGCGAAGCATTTTCAGCTTATCTTTTGTATACTTTTTCGGACTATAAAAGTCATATTTTCTGTATTCCTGCTTCGGTTTTTCAGGCTCCGACGCCTTTGTCTCCGATTCGGCATTTTGCATTGAATTCAGCAGCGCGTCTATTTGACTTTGTGATAATACATCTGCCATCCCAAACCCCTACTTTCATTATTAATTAGCATGCTCAGCTTCTGATTCGGCCTTTGGAAGGACCGGCCGTCCTCCGCCGTCAGGCGGTTGACTGCGGTTACTGCGCTGTTCTGTCCATCTCCGCATAGTACTCTTCCAGGCTCTTCGACACGGTATCCGACTTGGTGATCAGCATCTCTACCCTTCGGTTCTTTGCCCGGTTCTCCTCCGTATCGAACGGAGCGATCGGACGGAACTGTCCGTAAGATACAGCTACCAGCTTATCCGGCGTTACCGTCGTCCGCTGCTGAATATATGCCGTAACTCTGGCCGCTCTTTCCGCCGAAAGTACACGGTCTGATTCCGGCTCGTTCATCTGGTTTGGATCTGCCTGCGTGGTGTGTCCCAGGATCTGGATTTCCTTGATGGACTCCGATACTCCTGAAATGATTGTGGCAAACTGATCCAAAATCCCTTTTCCTTCATCTTTTATAATGGAACTGTCCCCTGCGAAAAACACATTGTCACGAAATGTAACAAATGTAAACCCATCGCCTTTGTACAGATCCACCTCTCCTTCCATCCCGGCTTCCTCCAAGGCCTTTCTCAGTTCCTCATACAGGGAGTCGAACTCGTCCTCGTCCATCGACCCGTCCTCCACGTGGTTGGGGACTTCCTCCGTAGCCTCCGGTACGTTGTCTATGGCGATCTGTGAGACCTCCACCGCGTTCGGGTTGAAGCTTTTTACAACCTGTATCCATTTTGCCTGGTCTACGGTAGAGATGGAGTACAGGAGCACGAAAAAGCACAGCAATAGTGTAACCAGGTCACCGTATGTATCCATCCAGTTCGCGCCGCCGCTGGCTGATTTATTCCTCTTCTTCATATTCTCCTCCTGTTGCCTGCCGCATATCCGTGTGCCTCACAGCCAGATATACCCGGTCAGTCATCTGTCATTATTCCGCGTCAGCTTTTCCGCCTCCGCCCGATGAATCCAGAAGCTTCTCACGCCCCTTCTGGGCAACGTATGTAACCAGCTTCTCTTTCAGGAACTTCGGATTGTCTCCTGACTGGATCGCAAGGATACCTTCGATCATGATCTGTTTATACAGAAGTTCTTCTTCATTTCTGATCGTCAGCTTATTCGCAATAGGTGAGAAAAGTACGTTTGCAAGGATACAGCCGTAGAACGTGGTGATCAGGGCTGTCGCCATGGCAGGACCGATGGAGGAAGCTCCTCCGGAATCAATGTCCATCTCCTTCAACATGTTAACCAATCCGACCAGGGTACCGATCATACCGAATGCCGGTGAAAACGCGGAAGCCTTGTTGAACAGGTTGATGCCTTCCTCATGCCGCGCGGACATGGCGTCTACTTCATTTTCCAGGAGCGCCCGGACCTCCTCGGGTTCCGTGGCATCCACGATGAGCATGATGCCCTGCTTGAAAAACGGGTCGTCGATCTCATTGGCCTTTTCTTCCAGCGCCAGCAAGCCGTTCTTTCTGGCAAGCTGTGCCATCTCCTCCAGTGTGTCCACCAGAAAACCGATGTTGTAGCGGTTGCCCTGGATCAGGAGCACCAGCATCTTGGGGATCGTTGCAAGTGTCTTCAATGGGTAGCTGGCCACGACCGCACAGATCGCGCCGCCGACTACGATCGCCAAACTCGGCGGATCCCAGAAGTTCCCCAGCTTTGTCGGATTGATACCGACAAATACAATCAGCACCGCACTTACGACTATACCTAAAATTGTTGTTATATCCATATTCTCTTCACCGCCCTTACCTTTTTATCTGTCCGTATGGAAACTATGAATCTTTTCGTTATACGCAATCGTTTTTTCAATGATCTCCTCAGCGCTCTCCTTCACGATGAAGAACTTTCCGTTCATCATGATCACCTTGGATTCCGGTATCAGTTCTACCGATTCGATCTGATCGCAGTTCAGCACGATCTTATTGTCATTTAATTTGGTCAGCATAATCATATCATATTCCCTCTTCTTTTTCAAACGCGGCCAGGATTACGGAAGGAATCTTAGCTGCGCTTTTACCTCCTCTATATCATTAAACAGCAGGCAATATCGGTTCAATACCTGCACAGACCGCATGAACTGCGGAACTGTAAAAGATGACCCTGCCGCATGATGGATATGCGCGGACAGTCGGCTTACAATCCCTTTGTACAAAATCATTACAGACAGTACATCAGGCCGGGATCTGCCATGAAATACGCTTCATGGCAGATCCGCAGCGATATTTATATGGATATGCAAATAAATGGTTTATATGTCATGTATCTGCAAGCTGCTGCGCAGTCCTGGTTGATATCATTCAGGACTAACGTTTCATGCTTACAAGTTCCTGCAGCATCTCATCCGTTACAGTGATGATCTTCGAGTTCGCCTGGAAACCTCTCTGGGTTGTGATGATGTTGGAGAACTCGTTGGCAAGGTCTACGTTGGCCATTTCCAGTTTACCGCCGAGGAGTCTTCCTGCGGGGCCTGTGCTTGGCTTCACGTCAGTTACTTCACCCGCATTGTCGCCAATTGTATAATAGTAGCCATCTGTCTTTTCCAGACCATTCGGATTCTGGACAGAAATCAAAGCGACCTGTCCAAGCGCAATCACTCGTTTCTGCTCATCGACACCGATCACAGTTCCGTCTTCACTGATTGAGTAATTATCCAATTGATAGCGCTGCCCTGTCGTCGGATCTATTGGGATTCTGATCGTGGATAGTTCCTCTGAAAATTCTGCGGGGACACCTGCCACATAATCTGTACCTGCCTTCGGATCTCTATATTCACATCCAGTTTGACCATTTGTACCAAACTTGACTACTAATTGATCAAAGTCATTTTGAACCGCCGTTCCCGTCTTATTCGACTTAATTGTAAAACTCGGACGATTCTCAAGAGTACCTCCTCCAACGTCAACTCGCGTAAACCCATTGTACTCAATTGTAAAGCCTTCAAATGATTTATCTGTTAACGCTTTATCCACCCAGTCTTCTACTGCCTTTATCTCATCAGTGGGATTAGTCGTTTCTACTTCTACATCTGCTATTTTAATATAACTCTTACCTGTAGTAGCATCAGTCCTAATAGCAGGTTTATCAGCCCCTCTTACAGTCACGCTCGCCCCTGTAGCCGGCGTTTCCGGTATACCTGTACCGTCTACCAGCGCATATCCATACACATAACTTCTCTGGTCATCCACCAGATATCCGTTTTCGTCTACACTGAATATACCAACTCTGGAGAGACTCAATCCCGAAGATTTGATATCCGTAAAGCTTCCGTTTACCATCGGTCCCACCAGGAAGAATCCTGTTCCGTCAATCATACAGTCCATTGGTCTGGATGACGGAGCCGGTGCCCCTGTCTCGAAAACATTTGAGATCGATGATACCTGAGAACCATAACCAACCTGGGATGCATTACGCCCACCGTAAGCACCTGCTGTCACATCACCGCTGGAACTGTTGAATGTATTTGTGTACATGGAGTCCTTGAAGTTGTAGCTGTATCCCTTGAATCCCCATGTATTTACATTGGCGATATTATTACCGATTACGTCCATCTTGGACTGATGCGCCTTGAGTCCTGCGACTCCTGCTATCATTGATCTGACCATTTTTATTTACTTCCTTTCTTTTCTATACAACCCTCTGCCGTACCTGCGCGCCCCGCTCCTTTTCCAAAGAGGGCGCGCGCCTGTACCTGCGAGTCACGCAGGCACGAAACCTCCACAAATGGTCCGGCTTACATGAGTACGGCACTGTCAATATTGGTAAAAATATTTTCTTTCATTTCCGTTCCAGACATCGTTGTCACGACTACGTTGTTCGGGACATTTACAATAAAGGCTCCGCTCTCCCCGATGATGACTACATCCCTGGCGCCCTTGGCCCGGGCCTTCTGAACTGCCTGATTAAGGTCATTGAGAAGATTGTCTGTCATATTGATGCCGCGCTCCTGCACTCTCCGCGCCGCATGCTTCGAGAATTGGACGGACTGCGCCTTTTGCGCCTCCTGCTGCAGAAGGTCTGAAAACTGTACGCCCGAAGTGGTGTCTGCCGTCTTCTGAAGCTGCAGTGAAGCAGATTGAAGCTTCAGCGCGCCGGCATTTGTAATCTGATTGATCTGATTAACCGGAGGAATCTGATTGATCTTGTTTCCCATCATATGCACCGCCTTTATCTCTCACCTGCAAATGCTCTACTTCTTAGAATCCTGCGTCTTGTCGTCTGTTCCCTCTGTCTTGTCTGTGGAATCGGTCTTGTCGTCTGTATCCTCTGTCTTATCTGTGGAATCGGTCTTATCATCCGTATCCACCTTCGGCACGTCCCCGATAGCCATGATGCTTGACAGCTCGTATTTCTTACCGTCCACATATACGGATGTGGCTCCGGTCAAGTCTACCCCGGTCACAATTCCCTTCTTTGTCTCGACTACCTTACCATCCTCGTCGGTCTTGGTTACAACCGTGACTTCCCTTCCAAGAAGCCCTGTGGAATAGGTGGTCAGCGTTACGGACGAAAGGTTATTGATTACGGTTGAAAAATTCGAGATCGCCGTTGCCATAGAGCTCATGGTGCTCATATTGGACATCTGGGTGATCTGCTCCATCATTGCCGCATTGTCCATCGGATTGGACATATCCTGATACTTCAGCTCTGCGGCGATCAGTTTCCAGAAGTCGTCGGTACTGAGTGTGGAATTATCAGACTTTGCGCCTGCCTGTGTTGCCAGGCTTGCATTATACAATCCACTTGCTACATCACTGTCCAAATTTACTGCCATATGTTCTTCGTCTCCTTTCTATTACTAATTACACTGTGAGTCCCAGGCGGAGCTTCTGTAAGAACTGCTCGGAATCTTCAGAGTCCTGCTTCTGATGGTTTTCCTTCTGCTGCTCCCGTTCGTCCTGTTTGCCCTGCTGGTTCTCGTCGTTGTTCCGGTTCAGATAGTCGGGTTCCTGCTTCTCCACAATGATCTTCGTCTCACCGCCCAGGTTCTTGTCGATGATCACGCCGATCTCTCTCGCGCGGTCGCCCAGCACTTCCAGCGCTCTCTTTTCCGTACAGAAGATGGATACGGTAGCCTGACCGTCCTGATACTGAATCTTGACCGCAATCTTGCCCAGGTTCGCCGGCTCGATCTCGATCTCAAAGGAATCCGCGCCTTCCTGCATCTTTCCAAGGATCTGGTCTGTCAGCTTCTCGGGCAGCTCCTCCGGCTGTGCCACATGGACCTTCGTCACTTCCTGAGGGATCTCCTCCTGGATGTTCCGGACAGGTGCCTGCGCTACCGGCGCTGCAGCGGACTGTTCCGCATGGGTATTATCATCTGTCTGAGGCTGGGTTTCCTCTCCCGTGGACTGGGTTTTTACCGTTTCTCTGCGGATCGGCGCTGTCTCTGCTGTCTCCGGCGCTGCTGCCTGGACCTCAGGCTCTTTTACCTGAACGGTTTCCTGAGTCTTCACCTCTGCCTGGAAATTCGCTGCCGTATCTGCGGTCACATTCTGCTCCGGCTGTACATTGACCTGTTCCGTCATTCCATCAGCGATCAGCTCTCCCGCCGCTGTCGGATCTACTGCTGTCACTTCTGCGTCCGCCTGAACTACCTCCGGCACTTCAATAACTACCTCCGGCTCGGTCGTCAGAACCTCCGGGCGCATGCCCTGGCTCATCTGGTATGCCGCAAGCAGACCCATTGCCTGGCTGTCGTCTGTGCTGACTGTCTCCTCCGCGGTGTCCTCTTTGGTGTCTTTTGTGTCGGTGTCCTTGCCTTCCTCAGGCTTTTCGGTTTCCTCGGTTTTCTCCGGCTTGCCGTCCTTGGATACTTCCTGTGTAGTGCTGTCCTGGCTGCCGTCCTGCTTGCCTTCGAGCAGCTTCTTGAACTGATCCGACTGGGTGTTCTTCACGCCCGTACTGTTGGTCTTGCCGCTGTCCGGCGCCTGGAAACCGATGTCCATTGCCTTCACATTTACATTCACCATTGGTTTTTCCTCCTTTCTGCCTCGATCCGAAATCCCCGTCAGAGACGGGCTTCCGTGATCGGAAATATTTTATATGGTAACTGTAGTAAATACAGGGTTACCCTTATTCCATACGGCCGGGTGTGTCATGCCGCGGATACGGCAGCTCCCGGCTGTCCCTTCTTGAATGCAGACATGGCAATAAGTGATCATCCGTTCAGCCTTGCCATGGCGTCCCTTGTGGTCACAAATTCCTCAATCAATCGTTCATCCTGTTTTAATACTTCCTTATCGTACTCAAACCGCTTCCGTTCTTTTAATTTATCAATCGATGAGGTCTCCTTCTTCGCCTCCACGACTTCCTTCCGTTTGATCTCCTCCTGCTCCCGCAGCCTTGCAAGCTGTTCCTGCTTTCTGCGGATCTTCAGGCGCAGTGAGTCAAAGTAATTTTCATAGGTATGCATCTCGTTGATCTTCATACCATTCATTTTATTCTGCTGAAACTCGGCAGCGCATTGGCTGTACTCGTGTTCCAGTTCATCAATTGCGTTTTCACATTCCCTGATCTTCGCCAGTATCCTGGCGTGCTCCCCTTTCAGGCTGTCCAGTACCTGCTCCTTATAACGAAGTACCGTGTCCAATGGGAAAAAGAATTTTTTCATCTTCGTGCGTCCTCGCTTTGATTATTCGCGGCCCGTATCGGCCGCCTGGCATATCTACTGCAGGATCCGCTGCATGATCCGCAGCGATTCCTCAACCGAAAAGCTTTCGTCTGTCTTCTGCATTAAGAATTCATTGACCTTGTCGATCTTGGATATGGCAACGTCCAGTTTGGGGTTGGTCCCCGCCTTGTACGCGCCGATGGAGATCAGGTCCTCATTTTTTGTATACAGGCTCAGGATATCCCGAAGCCTTGCCGCCGCATCCTTATGCTCCTGGGGTACGATGCTGGACATCAGACGGGAGATGCTCGCGTTGATATCAATAGCCGGGAAATGGTTCTCATTAGCCAGCTTTCTGGTCAGCACAATATGTCCGTCCAGGATTCCCCGTACCGTATCGGATATGGGTTCGTTGGTATCGTCCCCTTCTACCAGCACAGTGTAAACCCCGGTGATGGAGCCTTTTTCAAAATTCCCGCTGCGCTCCAGGAGCTTGGGAAATTCCGCGTAGATGGACGGGGTATATCCTCTCGCCACAGGCGGCTCTCCTGTGGCAAGCCCGATCTCGCGCTGTGCCATGGCGAAACGGGTGAGGGAGTCCATCATCAGCAGGACGTCCTTCCCCTGGTCTTTGAAATATTCGGCAATGGTGGTGGCAACCAGAGGACACTTGACGCGGAGCATGGCGGGCTGATCCGAGGTGGCTACGACGACCACGCTCCTTTTCATCCCTTCCGGGCCCAGGTCATTTTCCACAAATTCGCGGACCTCACGGCCTCGCTCTCCTACCAGCGCAATGACGTTGATGTCTGCCTTGACGTTCTTCGCGATCATGCCGAGCAAGGTACTCTTGCCCACGCCGCTTCCCGCGAAAATGCCGATACGCTGGCCTTTGCCGATGGTATTCATGCCGTCGATCGCCTTGACGCCGAACTCCAGAGGGTCGGAAATGGGCGGCCGGGACATGGGGTTGATAAATGCGTTTTCTACGTAATAGTATCTGGAGGAGGGCAGCGGCCCCTTGTCATCCATGGGGTTGCCCGTAGCGTCTATGATGCGCCCCCGCAGAAATTCTCCTACCGGGATCTTGAGACGCTTCCTGGTGTTCCGCACAAAGCTGCCTGCCGAAACGCCGCTCAGGTTCTCATAGGCCATGAGCTGCATCTTATCTTCCCGAAAGCCGACGACCTCCACAGGGATCTGCCTGCGCTTCTCCTCATTGTAGATCATGGCGATATCACCGATGCTGGCGCGGTTTCCGGAGGATTCCATAGACATGCCGATTACATTTTCAATTTTTCCTATGTAGCTGACTGTCTCTGCTTTCTGGATCAGCTCCGGCAGCTTCGAAAACACATGCATTCACCTCGGTTTCTGTCTGTATCTGTATCATGCTCCGGCATGCGGGCACCTGCTTTTTCTGACCGCGCCGGTCACATCTGTCTGACTGCTCTCTTTATCAATATGCGCTACACCCTCACATTGTTCAGGATGTCTTTGATATTTTCAAGCTGTGTGCTCACACTGGCGTCTATGATCTCGTCGGGAAGCTCAATGATGCAGGTTCCCTCCTCGCCGTTGTCCATGGTAATGATCTTGATGTTTTCGGACAGCTTGGACATGGCGTCCAAAAATTCCGTATCCACATCCATGGATATGCCGGTGTCGCACTTGGTTATGTATATTTTTGCCCATTGCTTCTTGGTGATCTTGTCGGTGGCCGCAAGGATCATGCGCTTCACAATGTCCCCGCTGGACTGCAGGCTGGTCTGGATGATCTTCTCCGCCACAGCCAGGGAGATCCTTTTCAGGTCATCCACATACTGCTCCAGAAGCTTTGCTTTTTCAATGGAAACACTTTCTATCACATCCGCGGCGTTGGTCTGCAGCTGGCGGATCTCCTGATCCAGGAGCTTGCGCTGCTCCTCATAGGCATCCCGGGTTCCGTTCTGGCAGCCTTCCTCGTATCCGTCGCGAAATGCCTTCTGACGAAGGATGTCCGCCTGGCCGCGCGCGTCCGCAAGGATCTGCTCCGCCTTTTTTTCCGCCTCGCTTATGATCTCGTTCGCCCGCTCCGTGGCAAACTGCTCTTCCTTCGCTTCCTCCTCCGCCCCGCCATCTTCCTCTTCTTCCTCTTCCGGCTCTTCGGCTGACACGGTCCGCTCAATCTGGAACCCTGCGAAGAAGTCATATGGCCGGATATCCTGTGCTTCGTCCGGCTTTTTCATAATCCTGGGCATCGGTATCATCCTTTCTGTCTATGCTGCGGTATGCGTAACGGCTTCATGCGCCGCATTCGGCTTTTCTGATCCGCCCCGCCGCGCAGTGCCGCGGCAGACCGGGATTCCGTCTTTTCTATCATCCGTCTGAAAGATCAGGATCAGGCAATGATCTCGTCCTTGCCGCTCTTCACGATGATCAGCTCGCCTGCTTCTTCCAGACGACGGATCACAGCTACGATCCTCTGCTGTGCTTCTTCTACATCGCGCAGACGTACATTGACCGTAACCTCCAGGTCGGACTGAATGCTCTCTGCCATACGGCTGGATACGTTCGCAAATACAAGATCCTTGATATTCTGATCGGATCCTTTGAGGGCGTATACGATGTCCTTGACGTCGCATTCCCGAATGAATCTCTGGATGGACCTGTTGTCCATCGATACGATGTCCTCGAATACGAACATCTTCTTCCGGATGGTCTCGGCCAGTTCTTCGTTCTCCTTGCCCAATTCGTCGAAGATAAACTTCTCGTTCGCGCGGTCCATGTTGTTCATGACCTCTGCTATGTAGTCGATGCCGCCGATGGTTGTAAAGTCCGCGGTCGTCAGTACGCTCTCGAACCGCTTCTTCAGGGAGGCTTCCACGATCTTGATGGCTTCGGGAGAGGCGCTCTCCATCTTGGCAATCGCCTCTACCACCTTGATCTGCTTCTCCTTTGGAAGCTCGCCGATGACAAATGACGCCTGATCCGGATCCGCATAGGAGAGAATCAACGCTATGGTCTGGGGTCTCTCGTGCTGCAGGAAGGAGAACAGATTCTTGACATCGCTCTTTCGGATAAATTCGAAAGGCCGTGTCTTCATGGACTTGGCCAGCTTATCCAGCAGCGACTGCGCTGTACTCTCACCGAACGCCTTTTCCAGGACTGCCCGGGCGTATTCCATGCCGCCGTCGGTTACCACCTTCTGTGTGAGGCAGGTCTTGTAGAATTCGTCTAAGACCGCCTCCATCTGCTCCGGGGTCACATGCCCCAGCTTGGCAACCTCTATGGTCAGCTTCTCTATATCTGATTCACTTAAATGCTTATAAATCTTGGATGCTTTGTCAGCTCCCAGAGAGACTACGACTGCCGCCGCTTTCTGCTCCGGTGTCAAGGATAACGCAGCATTAGCCTCCATCTAAACCGCCCCCGTTCAGCCAGTTCTTCAATAACTGGGCAGATATCTCCGCATTCTGTTCCGCGAACTCCCGAATGCTCCTCTTCAGTTCCATACCTCTGTCATTCTGAATCTGCTGAAGCTCTTGATTGAGATCAATATGCTCAACTTCTTCTTCCAGAAGTTCCTCTTCTTCCTCTTCTTCCTCAGCCCTGCGCCGTCTGATGATCAGTACCACGATGATACCTGTCAGGATCAGCAGCAACGCGACTGCCG
Source organism: Lachnospiraceae bacterium (assembly GCA_009911175.1). Next base: position 131,285 of record QXWX01000003.1, read on the forward strand.
CGATGATCGCCCACAGCGGAACGCTCTCAAGCAGTGAGCTGCTTGCTGTCTCCGCGTCTTCATCGTCGTCCGCTCTTCCGTCGAACGGCGCGCTTGCCAGGGTGATCTTGTCAGCCTGCTCCGCCCGCGCGATCCCGGCCGCGTTGCCGACCAGAGAACGGAGCTGAGCTTCTCTCAGGCTTCCGAATCCATTTCCATTGACTACGACGGATACCGTCAGGTCATCCAACGCGCCGGAATCCACCTGGCCCTGTTCCTTGATCTGGTTCACAAGGTAATCCGTAGACCTGCTTTCGCTGGACGCGCTGGCGCCGTTGCCGTCGCCTTCTGTATTGTACTCGGCCGTGTCCGCGTTGGTCTCTGTTCCGACCACGCCTCCTGCCGTATTTCCCGTACCGGACCTTTCATTGTATGTATCTTCATGACTGATGATTCCGGTCTTATCTTCGTCGTCGATCTTTTCCGGAGTGCTGTATGTGGTAGACTCCCGGATGAGCTGCTCCATGTTGATCTGCGCTCTTGCCGCGACGCTGACATTGTCCTCTCCGTAAATCGGTCCAAGGACTTTCAGGATCTTTCTCTCGATCTGGCCTTCCACGACTGCCGCGATCTCTTCCGCGTCGGAGCTGTTGGCCGTCCTGTTTTCCTCCGTCTCGGATACAGTCTCTCCGGATGTCCCGTCTATAACGACAACCTCATCGATCTCCATATTCGGAACGCTCTTTGCCACAAGCCGCTGCATGCCAGCTGTCTGCTCCTTCGTCGGAGCGCTGCCGTCCTGCATAATGACCGTGACCGATCCGCTGGACTTTGTCTCTGAGTCATTGAGGACATAGCGGTTATCCTCCCCCAGAGCAATCGTGACCTTGGCATCTGATACACCTTCAAACATCTTGATGGTGGCGCCGATACGATCCTGCAGATCGTAAAGCTCGAGCTTTGATTTTTCAGAATCTGTAGTCAGCAGACTCGCATTTTTCAAATACGTTTCATATGTAAAACCGCTCTTCGGGTAACCCTGCTGTACAAGGGTCGCCTTCGTCTGATCCACCACGTTCTCCGGCACCATGATGGTGGAATTACCCTCATAGCGGAACGCGATCTGCTCCTCCTGCAGCTTCGCCGTGATCTGCTGCGCCTCCTGCTCGCCCAGTCCGGTAAACAGGACTGCATACGGGCGGTTGTTGAGAATCAACGCAATCACGACCGCTGCCACGACAAGCACGGCGGCCGCGGCAATAATGATCTTTTTCGTTTTACTGCTTAAATTTCCAGCAAATTCTTTGAATTGCCCCAACTTTTCTTTCATGTTCCAATACTCTCTTATCTATTTATTCCCGCATCGCTTAAGGATTCTGCGAAGCATCAGTACGGGATGCCCTTTGGGTACGGTTTCTCAAGACACAAAGAACAATGTGCAACAGCTGTATCACACATTGATTCATGATCTGCCCCGCAGGGACATTCCATGACGGACGCCCTTGCGGGATACAGAATTGTGCATTATGAACTGAGTCGCATAATCTCGTTGTATGCTTCCAGTGCTTTTGTCCTCAGCGCCGCCAGAAGATCCATGGAAAGCTGCGCATGGGATGCCGCGATCCCTACCGTGTGCGGATCCTCAATCTGGCCTGTCGCCAGAAGGTACTGGTTCTTCGCCAGGTTCTGGTCCGTCTCTCTTACGTTGTTGATCGCTTCCTCGAAAATACTTTTAAAGGCCGAGACGCCCTCCTGGCCCTTTACGCTTTTGGATGCGGACGCGGCGGAGCCTGTGCCTGTCACCGATCCGACAGAGCCGACTGCTCCGATCCTGTCCCATGGCTGGATGGGAGTGATGAACATATCTTCCATAAGATTCTATCGATCCTTTCTTCTTAATTTCTTCTCCGGGGCAGCTTCCCTCTCCGGTTTCATATCTTTATAGAAGATATGAAACTGATACGCGAGCCATGCAAGCGCATGCCGCTTCGCCCCGACAATATTCCGCGATGTCAGCGCAGGCAAATCAATCTTCCGCCCGCCGTCCCATCATTTTTAGGAAAAAATTGGTGAAAAAGTTTTACTGGCCTTTGATCGCAGTCTGATATCTCTTGATATCAGCCGTTACGGTCTGCAGCAAATATTGATAATGAAGGGCGGTTCTTGCCATATCCGCTTCTTCAACATCAGAATGTACATTGTTCTCATCCACCCTTGCAGATGAATCATACGGGGTATATACAAAGTAGTCCGCCCCCGAGATTGCCTCACGCATCTGTGAGTTGCTCTTCGTCTGGCTTGCCGCCCGAAGTCTCTTGTCAAAGACCTCCTCAAAGCTGACATCCTTCTTCTTATAACCCGGTGTATCTACGTTGGCAAGGTTGTTCTGAACAACCTCCATCTTCCTCCAGAGGTAATCCAGAGACTTATTCGCCATTGACATGGTATTTCCAAATATGGAGCTTCCAAACATGATATGTATCACTTCCTTCTTATATTAATGTAAATTTTCTAACAAGGTGATCATCTGTATCGGCATTCTCTATCTGCTGAAAATCCTGAAAGAATTTTCAGCAAACTACACTATACCGGATTAATGATACACCTTATTTTCTTAAAAGTCCAGTTTTTTCGGTGAAATTTTATATTAAAAATTTACCAGTCAAACGCTTCTGTTGAGCGGTTTTCCTGCATTTCCCGTATCATGTGGGGAAGGAGTTACGCACACACAACATATGGGAATGGTTCAGATCAGGCTGGTATAGTCGGAATCGGGTTCCAGGCTTCCGATGGAAGTGCCTTTTCCAAGACTGCTCACGCGGCTCATCATCTGCAGCCGCATCATTCCCACGAAATATTCCGCAAGCTGCTGGGTCAGATCCGTTGCGGTTGAACTGTTCGCCGCGCTTGTACTCGTCCCGGTCCGTCCGGAAGCGTTCCCACTGGCCCCAAATGTTCCGGAGGTGCCGGTCCTGCTGCTGACCGTCTGGCCCGTGGTGAGTTCCTGCCCCATGTAGCCCTTGATCCGGCTGATGTAGTTGATAGTCTCTTCAAACGGGGGTACTCCGCCGTACTTGGCCACATTGCCGCTCCCTGCATTGTATGCGGCAAGGGTCAGATCAATGTCTCCGTTATACTGCTGCAGCTTCTGAGCCAGGTACTTGGCCCCGCCCATGATGTTGCTCCTTGCGTCAAATGCGTCCTCCACGCCTAAAGCCGCCGCGGTTGCAGGCATGAGCTGCATCACGCCCTGAGCCCCGGCCGAAGAAACCGCGTCAGCGTTGTATCCGGACTCCGCCTTGCCGACTGCCATCAGAAGCTTGACGGGGACATTGTACTTCTCCGCGGCTTCCTGAAAGATCGCGTCCATGCTTTCCGGCACGCCCAGTCTGCCTGCCGCGTTCTGGAACGTCTCCCCAAAGCTCAGACCGTTCGCCCGCGTCCCGCCTGAGTACAGGCTGCTGCTGGACTGCGTTCCATTGGAATACAGGCTTCCGATCGACTGCGTCATGTTCTGCAGTGACTGCAGCTGCCCCAGGACACTGTTCATATAGGTATAGAGACTCTGGTAAACTGAATAATCCATTGCCATATTTTTATCCTCACTTCTAAAAAATCTACTATGTTGCCGCGCCACTTTGCTCAACCCAAACAGCATATCGCTATTATTGTAACATATAATTGCAATAATGTCATTATGCCACTTTATACCAATCTTGAAAAGCCTTTTTTGCAAATTAAAGAAATTTTTTACTGTATGTTTACCAGAAATTTCCAAAAATGACTTCAAATTATATGAAAATATATATTTACAATCCTTTGATTTAGGTATAGAATAATGTTAAATACGTATATCTTTTTACAGAAAAATCTAAATTACATAGGAGGGAGTAGACGTGTTTAAGAATTTAAAGGTGAGGAGCAAACTGCTCGTCTCATTCGGCATTGTCATTATTTTCTATATTATTGCTATCATTGCTTCGTCGATCGGACTGGGCAGCGTATTCGGCGGATTGGAGGATTTTTATAATATTCCATTCCCGATGGTGAAGAGCGCGCTTGAGGCGCAGTCCATTACCAGAGGGATCCAGCTGGATGTATACCGCGCTGTTTCTATCAGCGGTTCGGAGCGTCAGACAGTAATCAGCGAGATTGAGGAGTCTTCCGCGGAGCGGAATAAGGTCATGGAAGAGTTGAAGGCGAACTTCAACGGAGACGCTTCCCTGCTCAAGAGCGTCGAGGATGCCAACGCGGCGACCTCCGCGGCCCGCGAAAAGACGATGGAGTATATCCGCGCAGGCAATTCCACGGCCGCCATCGAATCCATCAACGGTGAATATCTGGAAGCGGCCAATCATTTTGAGGATACCTTAAATCAGGTCATTGATCAGGCTGAGAGGAATGCGGATGAATATTATCAGAACGGTACGACAACCAAGCGTATCTGCACGATCATTTTATACGGCCTTGCTCTGGTCAGCATCATTTTAACCATATTCCTTGTGCTGTCTATCGTGAAGGGCCTGACCCGTCCGATCCTGGAGATCGAGGATGCCATCAAGGCAATGGCAAAGGGCGACATGAGCAGCAAGGTTACATATACGTCCCGCGATGAGCTGGGTGATCTGGCGGAGAACCTTCGTTTTGTACTGGCTACTCTGTCCAGTTACATCGGCCATATCTGCGAGCGGATGGATTCCCTTGCAACAGGGGATCTGACGGTAGAGATGGATATGGATTATCTGGGCGAGTTTGAGTCGATCAAGCAGTCCGGCGCCAAGATCATCAATTCCCTGAATGATACGCTTGGCCAGCTTCATCAGGCATCGGAACAGGTTGCAAATGGATCCGAGCAGGTTTCCAGCGGTGCCCAGGCCCTCAGCCAGGGTGCTACGGAGCAGGCAAGTTCTGTTGAAGAGCTTGCAGCGACCCTGGGCGACCTGTCCAATCAGGTCAATGATACCGCGGCGAATTCCCGCGATGTCAACCAGCTGATCTCCGACACAGCAAAAGAGATCAACAACAGCAAGCAGAAGATGGAAGCCATGGTCAATGCCATGACCAACATCAACGAGTGCTCCAGCGAGATCGAGAAGATTATCAAGACCATTGAAGATATCGCGTTCCAGACCAATATCCTTGCGCTGAATGCCGCAGTTGAGGCAGCCCGTGCAGGTGAGGCGGGCAAGGGCTTTGCCGTTGTCGCGGATGAGGTTCGCAGCCTGGCATCCAAGAGCCAGGAGGCGGCGAAGAACACGACTGTCCTTATTAATAACTCATTGAACGCGGTTTCCGAAGGAAGCCAGATTGCTACGGATACTCAGAGTTCACTGCTCAAGGTTGTGGAGAGTGCGGATAAGATCGCAGTTAATATGGCGAAGATCACCGAATCCGCTGATCTGCAGGCAGAAGGTATTTCCCAGGTGACTCAGGGAATCGACCAGATTTCCTCCGTTATCCAGACCAACTCTGCTACCGCAGAGGAAAGCGCCGCAGCCAGCGAAGAGCTGTTCAGCCAGTCCAGCCTGCTCAAGAGCCTGGTTGGCCGCTTCCGCCTGAAAGGAATGGCAAGTTCTATGGTAAGTCGGCCTGCAGCATCTGAGCCGGCAGAGATGGAATCCTATGACAGCAATGTGTATGACGGCGGGTCATTTGACAGCGGGTCCTATGATATGAATTATGACAGTTCCGACAGCTTCGGCGGGGCGGTGGATACTTCGTACAGCGCGCCGAGCGGGAATAATAAGAACTTTAGTAATGAAGTGATCTATGATGGGGCGAAGTATTGATCAATTGATCAGGAAGGCTGCTCGGGCGTGTGAAGGATAACACGCAAAATGGAAACGGATCGGGGTTTTGCATCGGATTGGTGTAAAGCATTCGTGAAGGATGAAGTGAATAGAGAAATGGATACCCGGGAGATTTGGTCTCCCGGGTGTTTTTGTTACGTAAGCAAGAAATAATCCGTATCTATGAATCTACTATCATTATTGATACAAGAACTCCAAAGTAAGGAGGTATTGCCTATGGATAAAACAAACCTTACAAAGGGAAATCTCTGGAGAAAACGTATCCAGGATTTCTACAAGAGCGGATTGTCAAGAAAACAATGGTGCCAGGAGCATCAAGTTCGATTTCTAGTGGATAAGTCTTTGGTTTAAATCAACTGTGAATAGTAACTTCAAGCTCTGTTTTCATAGACTATTTGACACTACCATTTGAAGCTATTGTATCAAAAATAATGACAGATTTACGGGTACGGATTATCTTCTGCTTACTTTAATACTATATCTGTATTTATGCAAATAGGACTCCTTCCGTTAATTAATACGTATTCTGTAATGATCTATAAAAATTACTTTTTTCGTAAATAGTCTGCCTCCTCGAATATTTTCCCATTTAATGATTCATAAACATCTTTTTGTTCTCTATAGGAGTCAAAGTTGGTCTTCCAAGGTCTTCTCTTGCTCCAATTGCCGCCTTCACCTCTATAAATGTAAGATCCTTCTGTTCTTTTGCTTTTACTAGCGCAGCTTCCAATTCTTCATAATTCGATGCGCAATAAACACGTGGATAGCCACACCCCCTAGCAATCTCTGTCAAATTCAGATTTTTCGCAACAGTAGGCATCCCTCCCACCGACTCATGCGCTCCATTGTTTATTACTACATGAATAAGGTTGTCAGGCGATATTTGCGCAATCACAGCCATTGCCCCCATATGCATCAAAGCAGCGCCATCTCCATCAATGCACCAGATTCTGGAATCCGGTTTATGTAAAGCAATTCCCAACGCAATAGAAGAACTGTGCCCCATAGAACCAACGGTCAAAAAATCTCTATGGTGGTTCGCCTTCTCTGCTTCTCTGATCTCATACAATTCCCGACTGGCTTTCCCTGTGGTCGATACAACCAGATCATCTTCGGAAACCCGAACAATACGGCGGATAATCTCCTCGCGCAGCAAAGTGCAATGATTATTATAAACCACTTTTTTCTCATAGCTCAATGCACCCCTGCGTACAATGAATGCTACATTGTTTCCAGCTTCCAGCAACTTTTGAAATTCCTCCATATTATTGTGAATTGAATCTACTGACGTATTATTGTCAACAACAAAATACTTCACACCCATATCTTCTAAAAGCTGCTGTGTAATTCTTCCCTGAAAAATATGCTGTGGTTCATCATGTATTCCTGGTTCGCCTCTCCATCCGATTATAAATATACACGGAATTGCGTAAACCTTTTCATTCAGGAGTGAAACTAATGGATTGATGATATTCCCTAGCCCGCTGTTCTGCATATACACGACAGGGAATTTCCCAGTAGAAAGATGATAACCTGCCGCAATAGCTGCACAGTTTCCCTCGTTTGCCGCAATGATATGGTGTTTGGGATCTGTACCATATGTATCTATCAGGTAATCACACAATGCCCTTAGCTGAGAATCCGGAATACCTGTGAAAAAATCTGAATTAGTTATTTCTACTAATGTTTTTACATCCATCTCAAAGCTCCTTTATTAAATAATCTGATTTTTTAATATTCAGACGTTCATCAACCTCCTGAACCAGTGATAATTCAAAATGTCTTTTACAATCTGTTTTATAGTCAAACAAATGAATACTTATCAGATTTGGTTGAAAGCATCCCAAAATTTTTGCATACATGCTATTGAGCCTGTAGATATCCTAATCCAGCCTTTCAGAATTCCAGTACTATAGTCCCTGATCCATATTTTCTTCCTTTTTAATTCTGCAACAATTATTTTTGAATCCTTCTTTGGTAAAAACAAAACATAGTTTCCTTCCATTTCTATAGTCTGATATCCGGCTCTATTCAATTTTTCTACAATCCATATACGTCCTGCATATTCCACATCTGCAAGATGATCAATAAGCTTCCGGTTCTGGATCACTTCCTTCGCAAATAAAATAGCAATATTATTTACATTAAATGTAGATTCAGCTTTCTCTATATATTCGATCAGTTCATCATTACCAGAAACATATCCTATTCTGAGGCCCGCCATAGAAAATAATTTTGAAAATGTTCGGAGAACAAGTAGATTATCATACTCTTTGATCAATGGCATAAACGTAGATGCATAAAAATAGTGATATGCCTCATCAATTACCACGATTGCTCCAACATTTTTCGCACGCTCAATTATATTTCTTACATCTTTCTCGTTATATATATAGCCAATTGGGCTGTTAGGGTTCAATAAAATAACAATGCCCGTATCCATATCTATAGCATCAAAAAGTTCGGTTGCGTCAATGGAAAAATCATCTTGATAGCCAATCATTTCATGCTTCATGCCAAACATTTCTGCATAAACCCCATACATTTCAAAAGTGGGAGTCACCGTTAAAAGCTTCTTTCCCTTTTGTCCAAAACATTGGAAAATCAACCGCATTGCTTCATCGGATCCGGCAGTCACCGAAATGTTTTTATACATCACACCATTATGTTCTGCCAGCAATTCCATCAACCTATCTTTTTCCGGATAGGTGGCAACATACTCAGGAGTAATCTTTGGTATGACAGCATCAAAAACTTCCTTGGGCAGGCCTTCTGGATTTTCATTCATATCCAGACGAAGCACTCCGATTCTTTCATCATGAAATTTAACGCGATATAAGTCTTTAATACTTTTATTTATATAATACATACATTCTCCTCTGATTTTTGAATGCTTTCTCCTATAGTTATATTCCTGTCCAACGCTGTTTATCTTTCTAAAATCGTATACCAACGATCTGTTTCACTGTACTCCTTTTCCTTGTTAAGGTGGGGAAGCATTCCCTGTTCTACAATCTGAAAACCGGCTTCTAACCAGCTTTTATAAATGTAATTGTATTCAGCTTCCGTACGATAGATAACATCATAATCTGCTTTCAGCGCTTCCGAATAAAATTCATTCAATGTGAGTCGTTCTGTTAAAGCAATAGTCTCTGTAAAGTAAATTCGGGCATGCCTATCCATTTTCTCTAAAAGCTGCTCCATTCCCTTCAATAGGGCTTCATCATTGATATACATCATGATGCCGCAGATCCATAACCGGTTAAACTTGCCAGACACTTTTGTCTCGGGCAATGCACAAAATTCTTCAAATCCATAATTTAGAAAAGCGTATGATTTTTCAGGAAAACGGTTGTGTTCCTCCGCAAATTTGACCATTTCCGATGAAAGGTCGGTACCGCAGTAATAACCACATTTTGGAATCAGAGCTTCCGCCCAGCGTCCCATTCCGCAGCCAATATCCAGGACACGGCATGTTTCGTCAATCTGCATTTTAGGAAGAATATTTTCCTTTTCAAAAGCATCCCATTCCAGTGCGTATTCTGGATTTTGATCTCCCAAAAGTACGGAGACATACGGATTATTCATGTTCTTTATGTTTTTGGCCCTGCTGTTATAAAAATCTCTAGTATGCTCTGTATTGATTTCTACTTTTTTTCCATATATACGATTCTGTTTCATTTTAATTCTCCTTTAATTAAATTCCAAAGATTTCACTATTAACCAATGCACAAAAAACAATAAACATATGTAAAATATTTTTTCAAATCTTATCCTTCAAAGCTGGAACATTATATAATTTTCCCTCTAATTCCATCTTTGTAATTAGATTGGTAAACTGCAGCTTTTCTAACTGCTTTTGCATCTGACCAAACTGCTCTGCCGCCATCACTACCAATATATCATTCCTGTTATTCAATTCGCTTTCAACAGAAGCACATTTAATTCCATCTATTTGTGTCCCCCACTTTTTAGAGTCATTGTCTAAAAAAATATCAACCTTTATTCCCCTTGATTGAAGTAACCTTAAAACTCGATGTCCATAATCTCCTGCACCTAATATAGCGATTCTGGAGATATTTCTATTTGTCATCTGTAAGATTTCTGCTTTTGCTTTACTTTGTTTTTGTTTTATTTCCGTTGGTTCCATAAATCTATATAGTTGCTTTTTTACGTAATCACATCCTTCACTCATAGAATACGCTTCAAAGAAATAATAAAAATTTTGCAAACAAGTATATTCGCTGCCCCAAATATTTACACGTTCCATGGGGGATAATTCTTTTAGAATTTTTAAAAATAATTGTTCTCTTTCCGCATCAAATTCTTTTATAGTGAAACTTCCTTGTTTTTTATGTATTCTAGTTACTACTAAGCCCTCCGGGACATGCAATAACTTTATATTGCGGAAAATTCTAAACCACATATCATAATCCTGTGTAGTACGAAGCTCTTCATTAAACATTCCCACTCTATAGAAATAACTAATATGAATTAATAGTGTGCATCCACCTATCATCCTCTGTGTCAACATCAGAATACCGTTTGCCCTGTCCTTTTCACAATAATAATCCTCGATTCTATATGGACTAAATATACCTTTTTCCTGATCCAACAAATCATAATTGCAATATGCTATTGCCTTCGGATCCCCTTGTCTTTGAATTGCTTCTATTTCATATTCTATTTTAGAAGGATGGTAATAATCATCGTGTGATAACCAAGAAAAGTACTCTCCTTTCATGTTTCTTATTGCAAAATTTAACGCTGAAGATACGCCGCCATTTTCTTTATAAAAATAACGTATTTTCTCCTCGTATTTTTTAGCAATCGATTCTGTTGAATCTGTAGATCCATCATTTATCACAAGAACTTCAATATTATCATATGTTTGATTTAGAGCGCTTTTTATAGCATCGTCCAAAAAATTTTCTCCATTAAAGACTGGAATTACAATTGATACCAGCGGTTTTTTTTGCATAAATAATTCCTTCCTTCTAAAAGTATAATTTATATTTCAAAAATGCTTTTTTGAGGATAAATCTCTGAAAGCGCCTCATTTATTATATTACGCACTCTTTCAAAATTTTTTAGTTCATCCGTTTCGTTCAATGATATCATTTGATGTTCATGACTTCGAATAATGTCCGCTATTTCCATACAGTTTTCATCGGTAACATTTACATACAATCCCTTAGTACGCCTTGGGAAAAAATCACCTTCACAAAGTTTCCAAAATCGAAAGATATATTGGCTTATATCGCTATAGTTTCTAAATCGGTTTCTAGATGATAAATCCATAACTTCTGGTTCTAAATTCCATATTTTCTCTATAACCGATTTTTTCATTGCTACTGCCATATGTGGTATTGAAAAATAATCAAAATCATAAAAATGCGATAGCGCAATTGTACGTATCAAACGCTTGCCATAACCAATATGATACCATTTCCTCCAGTTATTTCGTTGAACATCTCGTTTGCGGAAATATTTATTAATAATAATCATCATATTTACTGCTCTGTACATATTCATATGAGAATCTGATTCTTGGATATTCGGGCATAGCGCTCTTTCCACCGCTTCATCACATATCTGGTTATTCCTAAAATAATAAGATTCCTTAATCGGCTGTATTGGAAACAAATCATCATTAAACAAGATAAAATTTTCTGACAACTCAGATATACGATGATAATTTATCTCAATTGTATTTGAATTAAAGGTAGGAAGGTATTCCTCTGGTATATAATCTTTATGATTTATAATTTTTAATTTTGGACATTCTACATTAAGGAAAGATGGAATCTGTCCACAAGTCACCAAAAATACTTTATTTATCCATGGCATGCATTTTTCAATTCCTCTGAAAATATACTTAAGGTTATTCCAACTTTCAAACCTGATAATAGAATTAGATTTTATTTGAATACTATTTATTTCTTTTGAATACTGTAATCGCAATTGATTCCATTCAGGATCAGTGTCATCCACCCAAGGAATTATCAGATCAATGGGTTCATTACATACGCTTTTTTTCATTACAAATTTTTCCCTCCAGAATTAGGTAACTTTAATATCTTAAACTCTGTATGGTTTTTTTCTTCGTCTGACGGCGGACTCATATAATCATCATATAATACAGTAAGATACGTATCATATTCTTTACTACATAAAAAACTACAATTTTCAAATGCCATCTCAATTTGTTCTTCAAAACATATACTAGGCAACCCATATCTACATTTTTTCCTATATGGATATGTCATATGCCTTTGTAATTTCGTTGGATGTCGATTACATTGACGATATACTTTTTCCAACACATAAAATAAAGTATTAACTGGTATTTTCATCAGTATTTTATACCACTGGCGTAACAAAAAACTCTTTGCGTTTTCTTTTCCAATTATGGCATACTGTATCTTTCGAATTATAAAGCAAAACAGCAAGTGCACTCTCCGAATAAACCAATTATCTGGTACATTGTCATAGACAAAAATATCCACAAAAATTCCTTGATGCCAAGGAAGGGTCGTCTGATCCTCCCTGATTAGAAGAGAATCTTTTCTTCGCATTTTAGGATATCCCCAACGATACTCTTTTTCATTTCTATAATCCTGCAAAAAAAATTTCTTCGTATCAAGTTGTGTTTTACATACTTCAAAAAACCTTTCGTATGCATCTCTTGTCATTACAATATCAGCATCATCATCCCATGGAATAAATCCCTTATTTCGGATTGCCCCCAGCAATGTACCACTATCTAAGGTATATGGTATATTGTATTTTCTACAAATACGATCTATTTCTACAAGCATCTCCAGTTCTATGCTCTGAACTTTTTTTAGCTCATCCTCGCTTAAATACATTTTTCTTGAACTTTGCCTTTCCTACTAGAATCTTTCAAAAAATCCTTTCTATACCAATCAATAGCTTCTTTTAATCCACGTTGAAAATTATACTCTGGTTCATATCCCAAAAACTTTTTTGCTTTAGAAATATCTGCATTAGAATGTTTTATGTCTCCTTTTCGATCTGGGCCAAAAATCGGTTCAATGTTTTTCCCCAATATCTCACACATTGAATTATACAAGTCAATCAAACATTCTCTCCCGCCATATGCAATATTATATACTTGTCCTGCCGCCTCATGTGATGCTAAACAAGCTTTTAAATTAGCTTCAATCACATTCTCAATATAAGTAAAATCTCTGCTTTGCCTTCCATCTCCATTTATTGTTGGACGTTCATCATTGAAGAGTTTTTTTAATAGTTTAGGAATTACCGCGGCATAAATCCCATTGGGATTCTGTCGCTTTCCAAATACATTAAAATATCGTAATCCATAGGTATCTAGTCCATATAATCTATAATATAATTTGCCATATTCTTCATCTACACGTTTAGTCAAAGCGTATGGTGACAATAAATTCCCTTCTTGACCTTCTACTTTAGGCAATAGCGGATGATCTCCATATACTGATGAACTAGATGCATACACGAACTTCTGCACATCCTTGCACCTGGCTGCTTCCATCATATTTAAGGTACCACGGATATTCACCTCTTCATAGTAGAGCGGCATTTCAATACTCCTGGGTACACTTCCCCATGCAGCCTGATGCAAAACATATTGAACACCTTCACATGCCAACTTGCAAATATCTAAGTCTACAATATCACCTTCGATAAAAGTATATCGGGGATTTGATAAAAATAATTCTACATTTTCCCATTTCCCTGTGGACAGATTATCTAAACAACGCACTTGATATCCTAAATTCAATAATGTTTCACACAAGTTGGAGCCAATAAATCCAGCTCCTCCGGTAACTAAAAACAGAGACTTCTTATCAAATAATATTTCTTTATATCCCATACTTATCTGCCTCGAATTTCTTTTTTACAATCGCCAATATTCATATCCATTATCTTCATATTCCTTTTTATCAAATATTCCTTTCAAGTCAAAAAGTAATCTGGTATTGTCAGCATACATTTTACCAATACTATTTTGATCAAGCTCTTCATATATCTTATGTTTTACACAAACAACAATCGCATCCATACCTGCAACATTCTCCATGGAAACAAGATTTATTCCATACAATCTTCCAGCCTCCACCTTATCTGCTACATCATCTGTAACTACTGGCTCAATTCCGTACTCCCTTAACTCATTGATAATATCAATTACTTTCGTATTTCGTGTATCTTGACAATTTTCTTTAAATGCAAATCCTAAAATAGCTACATTAGATTTTTTTATTGATTTGCCTGCTTTAATAAGTAACTTTACAACATTTTCTGCAACATATCGTCCCATATCGTCATTAATACGGCGCCCTGCTAAAATAACTTGGGAATGATATCCTAGCTGTGCCGCCTTATGAGTTAGATAATATGGGTCAACACCAATGCAATGACCACCAACCAACCCTGGTTGAAATTTCAAGAAATTCCATTTTGTACCTGCCGCTTCCATAACGGATTTTGTATCAATGCCCATTTTATGAAAAATAATAGCCAACTCATTCATAAAAGCAATATTGATATCACGTTGACTATTCTCAATCACTTTTGCTGCCTCTGCAACTTTTATTGATTCCGCGCGATATACGCCTGCCGAAACAACCTGTTCATAAACACCTGCAACTATATTAAGTGTTTCTTCATCCATTCCAGAGACTACTTTAATAACCGTAGCTAACATATGATCTTTGTCACATGGATTAATACGCTCTGGAGAATACCCTACTTTAAAGTCATAGCCACATTTTAAGCCACTTTCCTTTTCTAATACAGGAACACATTCTTCCTCTGTCACCCCAGGATATACTGTACTCTCATATACAATGATAGCACCTTTTTTCATATTCCTTCCCACAATTCCTGATGCTGAAAAAACAGAAACTAAATCGGGTGTCTTATCTTTTTTGACAGGTGTCGGCACCGCAATAATATAAAAAGAAGCTTCGGCCAAATCTTCTTCGTTTGATGTAAAATATATAGATGTTTTTTTAATTACATTATTTCCTACTTCTTTTGTCGGATCTATTCCGTTTCTGTATAGATTGATCTTTTCCTCATTTAAGTCAAATCCTATGACATCCATTCTTTGTGAAAAGGCAACAGCTAATGGTATTCCCACATAGCCAAGACCAATCACTGCTAATTTTGTTTTCTTATCTAGAAGCTTTTTTAACATTTTTTCTGCCTCCACTAATTCAAGTACAGAATTTTAAAATGTTTTCAATTTGTTCTGCACATACTCTAATGATAACAGCTTTTTTTTCACTTGATTTACATTCAATCTTTCTGCGTTATCTGATGTAAACTCTTCCAACTCTGTCTTTTCTATATGTCCCGTTTCAAAATATTGTTCATAATTTAAATCACGGTTATCTGCCGGAACACGGTAGAAGTTTCCCATATCATATGCATGCAGACATTCTTCCTTCGTCAAAAGTGTTTCATATTTTTTCTCACCATGTCGAATACCAATATAGTGTATTTCGTTTTTATCATGAAATAATTCTTGAATAGCTTGTGCCAGCGTTCCCATTGTACATGCAGGAGCTTTTTGAACCATGATATCTCCGGAATGACCATTTTCAAACGCAAACATAACCAAATCTACAGCTTCATCAAGACTCATAAGAAATCTTGTCATATGAGGATCTGTTACTGTAATTTGCCTTCCCGTTTTTATTTGTTCAATAAACAGAGGAATGACAGAGCCTCTGGAGCACATTACATTACCATATCTGGTTCCACATATTATAGTGTTATTTGTTGTTCTAGACTTTGCAACAAAGACACGCTCCATCATTGCTTTACTGATGCCCATAGCGTTAATTGGGTATGCTGCTTTATCGGTAGATAAGCAAATTACCTTTTCAACATTTTCCTGAATAGCCGCTGTCAAAACATTGTCTGTTCCGACAATATTTGTCCACACTGCTTCCATTGGAAAAAACTCACACGACGGAACTTGTTTTAATGCTGCAGCACTAAATATATAGTTAACACCACGAATCGCATCCTGCACACTTCTCAAATCACGCACATCACCAATGTAAAATTTAATCTTGGAATTATTATATTGTCTGCGCATATCATCCTGCTTTTTTTCATCTCGGGAAAAAAGTCGAATCTCTTTTATATCTGTGCTTAAAAAACGCTCTAATACTGCATGTCCAAAAGATCCCGTACCGCCCGTGATAAGAAGTGTTTTACCCGAAAAACTACTCATCCTTGTTTCCTCCAAATCCTGTCATCAATAACTCTTGTATAACTCTGTATAATTCGGATAACTATAGATGAAACCTTTTCAATTTCATAATCAGGAACCTTCTCTCCAAGCTCCCCTTGCTCTGTTAGCTTCACAGCCATATCAACGGATTGTAGCAAAGACTCCTCAGAAATTCCGCCGATCACAAAACACCCCCTGTCTAAAGCCTCGGGACGTTCAGTCGAAGTCCTGATACAAACTGCTGGAAAACGACTTACGGCAGTTTCTTCCGGGATGGTTCCGCTATCAGACACAACACAATAAGCATTTTGCATTAATGCGCTATAATCTGTAAAGTTAAATGGCGGCATGATTTTTACCAAAGAATGAAATTGAAAATTTCTTTCTTTTATATACTTTTCACTTCGAGGATGCAAAGAGTAGATGACAGGCATCTGATATGTTTCTGCCATCACATTTACAGCATACATCAAACTTTCAAAATGCTGTTTTTGGTCAATATTTTCCTCCCGATGAGCAGACAAGACAATGTACTTCTTTTTCTTCAATTCAAGTTTTTCCAGAACCTTACTGCTATTAATTTCTTTCCTGTGTGCCATAATAACTTCTTTCATCGGAGAGCCAGTTACATATATGTATTCTTTTCTAATCCCCTCTGCCATCAGATATCTCCTTGCGTGTTCTGTATACGGAAGGTTCACATCAGATATATGATCTACAATTCGCCGATTTGTTTCTTCGGGTAAGTTTTCATCAAAACAACGATTCCCCGCTTCCATATGAAAAATTGGAATCTTCAAACGTTTAGCTGAAATTGCTGCCAGTGCCGAATTGGTATCTCCCAAAATTAACAGTGCATCGGGTTTAATTATTTGCATTAGTGTGTATGATTTTGCGATAATATTGCCAATTGTCATACCAAGATCATTACCTGCAACTCCTAAATAATGATCTGGTCTACGAATCCCTAAGTCTTTGTAAAAAATATCATTCAATCTAGCATTATAATTTTGGCCCGTATGTACAAATGTATGTTCAAAATACGCATCGGCTTTCTTAATAATTTCTGACAGACGTATTAGTTCCGGACGGGTTCCTACAATTGTCATTAGTTTTAGCTTTTCCATTATGAACTCCCTATAATTTTATTATACTTTCTCATAGTAGGTATCAGGATTTTCTTTGTCAAAAGTTTCGTTTGCCCACATCACAGTAACCAGATCTTCATTTCCCATATTGGCTATGCTGTGAACATATCCTGCTGGAATATCTATAACCTCCAATAATTCGCCTGATACTAAAAATTCAATCAATTTTCCGGTCATCTTATTTCTAAGTCTAATTACAGCCCGCCCGCTTACGACTAAAAACTTTTCTACTTTTGTATGATGCCAGTGATTTCCCTTTATAATTCCTGGTTTTGTGATATTTATAGATATTTGCCCCAGTCCATCTTTACGCAAAAATTCAGTAAAAGAACCCCGGTTGTCTTTATTCATACTTAATGAATATTTTAATCCGTCCTTCGCTATATAACTTAAATAAGTGCTATACAATTTTTTGGTGAAGTCATTTTCTATATTTGGTATTCCCAATTCATCATTCAAGCTTTTAAAGGAGCAAATTGTTTCTGCCAAAGTTCCGATGTTAACTCTATATACAGGTTCAACTTCAGGCCTACATAAATTCCCTGGTTTTTCTATTGATTTTATTATGCTATCTACTGCGTCATCAATATAAACTAAAGAAACCATTTTATTGGCATCATGTACTTGAATTTCTATATTTTGCGCTATATTAAAACAAAATGTAGCGACTACGCTATTGTAATTTGGTTTACACCACTTTCCAAATACATTAGGTAAACGATAAATAGTAAGAGGGCTTTTTTTATTATTCGCATATTGCTGTAATATTTGTTCTGCCTCTAACTTGCTTCGCCCATATGGATTATCCCATTGAGCTTGTATGGAAGAAGCAAATATAATATGTGGAATAGTTTTTCTGTTTTCTAAATAATTCAGTAGCTTCTGGGTAAGCTCTACATTTCCTTTCCTAAACTCATCTTCTGTTTTCGGACGATTTACACCTGCTAAATGGATTACTGTATCACATAGTGAAAGAAAATATTTTAACTCATCTTCGGATGTATTATGATTAAATAGAAATAAATCTGTATATCCACGGTTTTTTAACTCGGTCGTTAGATTACTTGCAATAAAACCATCAGATCCTGTAATTAATATTTTCACTTTTAATACTCCGTTCTTTTGCTATTCATTTTGAATGATTACGCAGTTTTTCGTATGCTTGTTTCATATCAATAGCAGAAATTTTATCAGCATGATAATCTTCATCTAATTCAAGTCCATTTTCATAAAAATATTGATACAAATCTATAATTTGACATTTTGTCTTAAAATAACCTTTTCTTTTTAATTCCCGCTTCATTTCTTCTTTAAAGTTATAAGAAGTAATGATAATTATATCAATTGAAAATTGTTCTAATTCATCCATTGTTATATAATGGAATCCGGGCAACCCCTCTTCATTATTTATGCTATTATCAATAATATATTTTACAGGATTATTATTTCCCATATGACGTATAATCTCATTTGTCGCTTCTCCTCCTCCACGCAAAGCAATAACATTCGTCTTGGAAAATGAATCAAATAATTTTTCTACTAACAAATCAGCTTTTTTTTGCATTTTTTCTACTCGTTTATCATGGCTGTGAATCGCAGAATATATGACTCTGGTGTAAGTAAAAAAATCATCCTTAATATTAATTTTATATTCTGGCAATAATTTTTTCAAATGCGAATACTCAGTTCTGTCCACAATCCCACATTGATCTACAATGCAGGGAAATTTAAAATACATCTCCTTACCATCGTTTCTTCTAACAAACATTTTATCGGTTGTCCGAATAGCTTGATATCCCAATAAACTATTCTTATCAATATTACGATCCTGATTAACAAATTGCGTTACGACTGCAAGGCCATACTTATCTAAATCCTCAATCTCTATGTAATCTTGAAACAGCTTATCCCAACTTGATTTTTCTGGATGTAAAAAATGTTTAATCAACTCATAGAAGTTTAAATAGCTAAACATTTTTTTACAATGCATTTTTTTTATCCCAGACCCCTTTATCATAAGCATTGTATGGTATAAATCGCGATACATCTTTCCTTGTTTTCCGAATACGACTTTTCCATGATCACTCATAATAATGGAAATGATTTTTTCTCCCCATATTTGAGAATAAAATTCTAATTGCTGGTCTACATAAACTCTTGCAGACGCAATCTGGTTTATATTAGGAGAAAATTGATCATTTACATATTCTCCATCATAATTTCCACAAATATACGGTGTATGGGTTTCTGCATCAATATGTACTAAAACAAATACTTTTTCATACAATGTAATATCACGTAACCCCTTCCATAATACAGTGGGACAAATGTCTTCTTTGCAGTCCAATTCTTTATAATTTTTTATCTCATTATATTTACGTAATTTTGAATCATTTTCTAAGCTGTCATTCATCAATACTCCATATCCGCAATTTTCATTTTCGAATATATTTAGCGCTATTCCATGTCTAAAAAAGATATAATTGTTTTCGTCAAGCAATTCCATTAATTTACTGTTCTTTTTAGTTATTATATTGTGTTTATACTTTGGCAATTTATCCCTTACACAACGCTTTTGACAGAACAATGTAAAATATGTAGGAATTGTAAAAGGGGAAACTGTATAAGCATTGTCAAAGCATAATGTGCGTTCTCTTTCTCTATATAAAAACGGCATTTCCTCCATTTCATTATACTGAACTGAATCGACCCAACACATGATTATAGAATTCTGCCTTCTATTCATTAACTCCCTTTTTATTTCAATAAACATCTTTTCTAAAGCATCTTTAAGATTAATCATCATTATAAAGTTATTATATTGGGATTTAATATATTTATCCATGAAAAAAAAAGCATTCTTAAAGTCTCGTATCTCTATATACTTATATATCAATTTTTGAGTCAATAGCATTTGATCATTTGAATTGCATCTCAATAATTCCTTTCTCATGGAATTTATATCCGCATATGGATCACGCTTATTTTTAGAGGTTTCATAATATTCTTGTTCAAACTTAAATCCTAGTCCGGCAAGTATTTCATATAAATCCAAAATCTTGCCTCTATGATACTTTTTTTGCAGATTATTTACCCATACCGGATGCTTTTCATATGAAATAAAAATCACCTGTTTGAATTCATCCAAATTGCATGTTAACTCGTCAAGAGATTCCAAAATTTTATATTTCCAATTAATAAAATTATTTTTCAAAACAATTTCGTTAATATCATATGGAGATGTTGCAACAGCAAAACAAGAATCACCTATTTTTTTTAATATCTGAGATACCGTGTTGTTAATAGAATCTTGATACTCGATCTCTGTATATGCCGGATATACCGGGTATTTTTTTAGTATTTCCTTTAATTTTTTATTAATATCCATTTTATATCCTATCTTTCCAGATTTTTTCAAATAATGCAAGTTGCGGCTTTTGAACATTTTTCTCAAATGGAGGACTAAATCCATGCTTTGGACGATATAATATTTCATACGGTAATTTATGCTTATACGTCTGTTTCAGCAGCCATTTATTCTCATTTTCAAAAATACGTTCATTTTGAGCTAAGCCAAATGAAAATTCGATAATGTCTTTGCTTAAAAAAGGTACTCGGGATTCTAGTGATTGCCTCATACACACTCTATCTAGCTTTGTTAAAACACTTTCTGGTAAATAAGTCATAAAATCTAAATATTGAATTCTTGTTATGGAGGGTAAGTCTTTTCTATAATATTTTTTTAAGAACCAAAAATCATCATAATCCCTTTTTATTCCCCATTCACTTGCAAAATCTTTCTTTTCATATTTTCTCATACAAGAAAGCGTTTCTGCAATTTCCAAAATATCATCTGTAAAATATTTGTCCAAAATTTGACGCAAGAATCTTTTTGGAGCTCCATAATTTTCATATATATCTGCTAAAATACAGCTTTTCTTATTGAACCTCAAAAAATGTCTTGGATATCCTCCAAATACCTCGTCACCACCATCTCCCGAAAGCACCACTTTTACTTTTTGGCTTGTCTTTTTTGCTAGTAACCAACTAGGATAAGCACCAATATCCGCAAAAGGTTCATCAAACCAGTCAATAATATCATAATAATACTTTTCTATCTCACTATCTTTCATCCTATATATCGAATTTACAATTCGAATGCTTTTTGCTGCACTATCTATATATTTTTTTTCTGAGTATCGTCTATGTGTAAAATCCATAGAATATGATTCTATACTGTTATCAATCTGCTTTGCTTCATACGCAATAATACTTGAATCTATTCCACCGCTTAAAAAAACTCCGGTAGGCACATCCGCAACTAATTGCTCCTTAACTGATCTTTTAATTTTCTCCCTGCATAAAAAGAACAGTTCTTGCTCTCTCTCCTTACTAACTGCTTTTTTTTCAAGTGAGTTAATATTTAATGCCCAATAATAATCAACTTTAACTTCTTGATTTGCTATATCATATATAACCATCGAAGCTGGCGCCATTTTATATACATTTACATATAATGTTTTTGGTTGAGGAATATATTGGTATGTAAGATAGTCATATACAGATGAATAATCTATATTAAAATTAATATTATTACATAATTGACATATTCCTTTAAGCTCTGAGGAAAAGGCGAAATTTTTACCATCCCAAAAATAATATAGTGGTTTAATTCCTACACGGTCTCTATATAATCGAATTTTTCTATCTCTTTTATCATATATGGCAATTGAAAACATTCCATCAATATATTCTATAAATTTTTCACCATACTCTAAATACGCGAATAAAACAACTTCAGAATCACAAGTAGTTTTGAAATGATAACCACTCTCTATAAGTTTATTTTTCATATTGGTATAGCCATAAATTTCACCATTATACACTATTGAAACTAAACCATCAGGAGAATACATTGGCTGCATTGCACGGGAAGACAAATCTAGTATAGATAACCGCGTAAACGCTATTGTTATATCATCTACTTGATCGATTTTGCTACTGTCTGGTCCTCTATGCTGCATTAATTTAACAGCTTTTTTATACTCCCAGCTGCAGTTATTTCCACCCAGTATACCACACATTACTTTGTTCTCCCTTTTAAAGATTAGACTTGTTTCTTCTCGATTACAATTAATAGTCTACTATAATCAAATAGCATTCCTCTAGCAACAGCAGGTTCCTAAAATCTGTTTATAAGTTTTTCTATCTTAAAATATTTGCATAAATTGAAAATATATTATTTGTATTTAATACAACAGGTAAATTATCCAATCTTTGTGTATTTACAGCACATGCCATTGTCTGCAACTTACTTTTTGATATATTTTTCGGTTTATTCAGCTCCAATTTTTCTCTCAAATTTTCAAGAAAACATATTGCCTCCTCTGGACTATTTTGCCCTAAACATTCTGCAAGTTTTCTCAAAATTTTTTTAAGATATTGTTTTCCACGTTCATCTCTACATAAATCTATATGTTCCCACATGTATTTCCATACTTCTGGAAGGCAGAGTATTACTGCGTGCCCATGTGCTATCTCGAATTCTGCTGTAAGCTTATAAGACATTGCGTGTGCAGCTGTAGTTGTTGTAATGTCAATTGCTTTTCCTGCCATATTAGCCGCTCTCTGCATTTTTTGGATACTATCAATGTTATTAGACAAGTAACCTGTTATATTGTCTAAAATCATTGAAATTGCTTTTTCTGACAATTCTCTGCTCTCTACGGTAGATCGAATTGACCAATAGGATTCTATAGCGTGGGAAAGGGCATCGCATAAAGTCACTTTCTTTTGATACAATGGTAACGTAATTAAATTTCGAGGATCCAAAATAACATACTGTGGTCGGCAGCTGTTATGATATACAGATTTCTTTTCTCCATTCATATACACCACAGCAAATCGTGTGGCTTCACTACCGCTTCCAGCAGTTGTCGGCACGGCTAATAAGGAAATATCATTTGAAGTTATTTTCTGTCCTAAACAGCATATTTTTGTATTCATATTTGCAAATAATTTAATACATTTTGCAACATCAATTGCACTTCCTCCTCCTACCGCAATAACAAATTGGCAATTATTGTTATTAAATGTCTTTATACCATTTTCTATTTCTTCATATTTAGGATTTGAAGAAAAGCCATCAAAAAATACTACTTTTATTTTTAATCCTTTAATGATCTTTTTGAATGCACTCATAATAGGTAATCGTTCTATCCATTTTTTACCTACCACTAAAATACATTTTACATTTTTTGTTTGAACCATCTGCGCTATATCTTTTTCATATGTATCAAAACTAATGTAATATTGATTCATTATTTAACCTCAACAGCTATTCTTCCTCTGGGATAAGTGTAATAATTTCCCTGATAGGCATACATAATTCATCTGCTTCTTTAGCCCGATGGTTTTCTAGAATCGCCCTTGCCGCCTTTTCCATCGCTGGAATTCCGCTCCTGGTTAGTTGATTTGCATAAATTACTATGTTGACTCCGCACTCATAAAATTCTTCTTCTCTAACCTGGTTGAAAGTAGTAGGAACCACTACTAATGGAGTATCCTTATCTTTCTTGCGGAAAGCATCCACAAATTCAAAAATTTCTTTTGGTTCGCTTTTGCGGCTATGAATCATAATTCCATCTGCACCAGCAGCGACATATGCTTCCGCTCTCATCAACGCATCTGCCATGCCTTTTTCCAAAATCAAACTTTCTATACGTGCAACTATCATAAAATCATTGGTTTTCTTAGCTCGTTTTCCTGCTGATATTTTTTCACAGAAATGTTCAATACAGTCTTGTGTCTGTTCTATTTCTGTGCCAAATAAAGAATTCTTTTTAGCTCCCACTTTATCTTCGATAATAATCATAGAAACACCCATCCGTTCCAATGATCTTACTGTATAGGTAAAGTGTTCAATTGCGCCTCCCGTATCGCCGTCAAAGATAATTGGCTTTGTTGTCACTTCCATGATATCGTCAATTGTACGAAAACGCGATGTCATATCAACCAATTCTATATCTGGTTTGCCTTTAGCTGTAGAATCACATAGACTGCTAATCCATATTGCATCGAATTGGTAAAATTTTCCTTCCTTTTCTACCAACGTTTTTTCTGCGATTAGACCTGTAATGCCACTATGCGCTTCTATAGCATTAATCCCGCCTTTCAACTCGATTTCTCTTTTTAGACGTCCACGTCTAAAATCTGGAATTGACAACTCCGCCTGCATTCTTTTCTCTATATTTCTATAAGCCTCTCCTTCGGCATAAGGAAATTCAATTAATTTTCCTCCATATTGTTGAATAATATCAATGACCTCTTGACGCGTTGACTTTAAATTTCCTTGTTTCCAGTCATCTCCATGCACAACATAGGCAGGACGTAATTTAAGAAGGTTTTCTCTATAACTCAATTCTTTTTGTTCTATAACCTTATATACTCCTTGAATATTTTCCAACAACTTTTTTCTCTCTTCAAATGGAATTAAAGGAAAACGCTTGTAACTGGCGACTGCATGGTCAGATAATACTCCGACCACTAAGCGCCCTAATCGTGAAGCCTTTTTTAAAATTTCTATATGGCCGCTATGAATCACATCTGTTCCAAACCCCATATATACAATTCGTTCTTCTACTTTCCGAATTTTTTCGGAAATTCGAATCAAATCCATTTCATCATCAATCTCATTACATAAACAACTCTTTATATCATATGCTTTAATATTGACACGATCAAAAACTTCATTTAACGCTACTTCAGCGTAAACGTCTATTTTTCCTGTCTCACAATAACTGCAGATTTTATGTAGCCAGATATTCCAGTCCTTTTTTTGCAATTTATATAAAGGTTGTGCTGCCAGTGCGCCTTCAAAGAAATCTATACCAATTTTTTGAATTTTTCCATTTTCAATCACCGCTTTAAAATCTTTTTCCGGCAAGTGTTCTTTGCTGCTAACAACCATACAGGAGTTTGGATTTTTCAGAACTCCGTCCAAAACCTGATATTCGAAAACAATATCTCCATGCAATAGTATAATATCTTCATTAAACAAGTAATCTCTTGCTTTATATATCGAATAAATATAATTTGTTTCTTTATATTTTTCGTTATATATAAAGGTATAATGAATTGGTAAACCAAGCGATATACAGTATTCTTCTAATTGCTTCGCAAACGGACCTGTTGTTATAACGACATTTTCAATTTCAAAATTGGC
Source organism: Lachnospiraceae bacterium (assembly GCA_009911175.1). The sequence goes on from QXWX01000003.1 coordinate 156,704, forward strand.
TAACATTTTTAACTGTCTACTTAAAATAGATTCCTGTTGATATACCATTGTCATGCATTTAGGACTGTTTTCCGTATAGGTCATCATTCGTTGTCCTAATCCAGAGTTTAAAATAAGTACTTTCATAAAATTATTCCACCTGTCATAGCTTTAGTGTACGTACAATCAATTCACATATCTCTTCTGGTTTTTGTGAAAAATCATTTCGTACTTTAATATCTGGATTCTTCGGTTCCTCAAAAGGCATATCAATTCCATATACATTTGTCAACTCATGGTGTAATGCTCGACTATAAATATTTTTACTATCACGTTCAATCAAAATATCCAGAGGTACCTCCAGATATATTTCAATATAGTTTTCAATATTTTCTCGATTCCATTCTCTAAATGAATCTTTCATCCCAATTACAGCAATAACTACATCTATCCCCTGTTCTGTGAGCATTTTACATAAATACATATTTGAAAACGATTGTCTTTCTCTGCCCTCTTCTGAGTAATCTGTATTTTGAAAGACTTTCCTAATTATATCCCCATCAATAAATACTATATTTTTTTCTCTTTTCCTCAAGTAGTCAGATAATAATGTGCCCAAAGTAGTTTTTCCTGCACCGGATAATCCGGTAATCCAAAATAGCCGTCCCTTTTGCATATCTATTCCTTTTCTTAATCAAATTATAATCCAATGAATATTTTTGATATTTCTTTCAATTAATCCTTTGCAAATCTCCCAATCATATGTTCCCTTTACTAAATAAACTTTATCCATTTGCAGACTTTCGATTTCTGTTAAGTTTAGCACTGGTTTTCCATTTATAATCAATCCATTCTTACTTACATCATTATCACCAAATGCTAATACCCGCTCCCCCATTCCATCCGCCATCAAAGATTTAAATAGTTTTCTTCCACTTTCTCCAATTCCCCAAATGACTATAGATTCTTTTCCATTAAAAAGCAATTCATCGTCTTCATACCTTCCAACATAACTAATTACATCTTTTTTTTTCGCTTTAGGAATTATATTCTCCTTATTTCTAAAAACAACATTTTCCATATAGTCTTTAAAATGTTCAATATCATAGTTGCGTATAGTAAATCGCGGCAATTGATAAATATCTGTATTTTCTTCTATTTTTCCGGTATAACCTGTTACTGCCTTTTTAAATCCATATCGCTTAAGCACATCTATCGTTTCCTCAGAATAATCATTTTTTGTACCAAAAGGATATGAAAACAATTCAATCTCTTGACCAGTTATATTCTCTAAAGTTTTCTTAGAGTTTACTATTTCATATTCTTTCTCATTATTACTTAACCATTTTAATGAAGGATGCGAAACGCAATGCGCCCCTATAGATATCCCCTCTATTTTAGCTAGTTTCTGAACTTCTTCTTTACTAAGGATTCTTCTGTTTGGTCGCCCATATTCGGTAATTCCTGCCCATTCAAGCAATTGTTTCTCGTATTCTTTTCGTTTCTTGTTTGAAGAAATCTGAAAAATTTTTCTTAGACTTATGTATAAATTTACTTTCTCCTGTAAACTTCTTGTTCCCCATATACTAGATATCATATTGTCTTTTAATTCAAAATAATCATTGTACTTTTTACTTTCAAAAATTGCACGATGTAAATTATCCGTCCACAATTCATTTTGGGTTCCGATATTTCCTGTTGTAATGAACATCGTAGCCGGAATTTTATATTTTGACAATATAGGTGCTGCCTTATACAGCCAATCATAGTATCCGTCATCAAATGTGACAATAACAGCATCTCTTTCATCGTTAATGAACCAATTTGACATAGGTTCACTTAATTGAAGAATTTCATACTTTTCACTAATCCATTTCATATGTTGCATAAAATTTTCCGGTGTGACCGCTAGCATATTATAGTCTTCTGATAAATTTTCTATTCGATGATATAAAATTATACGGATTTCTTTCACTTATTTTATCCTCTTAATCATTGCACTGATTACCACTTGGAAATCTTCATCGTGGTAGTCCAATTCTTCTTTCTCCAATTCTTTATAAGACATACCCTGTAAAAATGCACATGCCGCTTTGCAATTACCATATGTTTGTATATGATATTCCACATCAGGTCTGTGTAAAATCTTTTTCAATGATGCGTCTGTAAAATTCCAATAATGTCCGTATCGATCCATATCCGACCTGCTGATAGGAGTGATCCCAGATACAGTTAATAGCAATACTCCATTTTTTTTCAATGCTTTTATACTATTATCTAACGCAGCTGAAACATCATAGATAAAATCGATAACTTGTGTTAACACTATACAGTCGAAAAAATTCTCCTGTAATCCTTTACCTGTTGCCAAGTCTCCGCAAAAGCTATGTTTTTCGTTCTCATCATCTATATTAAATCGTAATAAATATGAAGTATAATCATTTCCACCATATTTTTCAGTATAATTTCTATCACCTATTTCTAATATATTCCCTCTAAAAAAGCTTTTGTTGCTATACAAAAATTGTTCTATATAATATCTACAAATAGAACCGCCACGATTATGCCCGAAAAGTTTCCCTACCGGCCCACAAGCCAACTTTTTTATATAATTTGCATTATCATCTTCACATATAACTTTCTTTACTTTTTTCCAATCTGACTTCTCTGAAATATTTATACTATACTGTTTATTAAACACATAGTTTAAGGTTCCATCTTTTAACACATAAATTTGACTTAAATTTGTCATTAATTCTAGTTCATCTCCTATTAATGGTCTGACTAAAATTCCAGGTATAATTTTTTTATGATCAACACCTCTTTCTATCAACTCAGGAATAATTTCCAAATAGTGGCTTGACATAATGACTATATAATCATATTTATACTTGTCTAATTCATTTGGTAAAATAGTCTCCCTACCGTCAAAAGTAGTTTTGTAACGCTCAACAATTGCTACTATTTTATTCTCCGAATTCCAATATCGCAGCTTTTCTTTACAATATAATCCGGCACCCCATATAATATATTTCATTCAACCCTCCGTCATAATTGCCTTATACATATCCATGACTGACTTGACATTTGTATCGATATCATATATTTTTTTTGCTCTTTCATGTCCATTCTTAGAGAATTTAACAGCTAATTTATCATCTGTCATAATTCGATATAAGTAATATGCCAATAAGTATGGCGCATCTACTCTATATATATATCCTTCTACCTCATGTAACAGCATATTGCTGACCCCTCCAACATCTGAAGCAATAGAAGGTACTCCCAAAATCATAGCTTCGCCCAACGAATTTGGAGCATTCTCTATTACTGACGCTGATACAAATACATGTGCTTTTAAATATTGAGCACAGATTCTCTCTTCATTTAACGAACCAAGAAATACAATATCATTTTTTAGATTATATTTATTAACTATTTTTTTTATATATATTGCATATGGGTCAGAAGAATTATAGGGGGCTGCCAATATATTTGTTCCTCCAATATATGCTTTTACTTGAATCCCCATTTTTTTTACCATATACAATGCTTCCAAAAAAATATGAAACCCCTTGACTGGATATGATGCCTGACTCAAAAATATAGTATTTCTTTCACATTTATCTAGTTCCCATTGATGTTTATAAAATATTGGTCTCAATATTCTATTACATTTGAAATATTTTGCCTTTGGATTTTGTATACAAATGTTTGCGTGATCAAAATCTGTTCTACCTTCAAAATTAACCCCTTTTTTTAGAACTTTCTGCTCTCTTTTTCCCTTAATTATAAATTCATATTTCTCTTTATAAATTGCTCTAATTCCATTTTTACTATCAAAACATGGGAAAATCTGATCTGCAAATGGAATTCCTACACAATAATGCTGTGCAATAATGGACACTAATCCTTGTATTGAAATCACAATCTTTTTTAAATCTATACCAGAATGAATCACGGCTAATGTATGAGGATACTCAGTTCCAAAAATATGGATGACATCTGGTTTTTCTTTTTCATAAATATTAAAAAAAGTATTTTCTAATTTACTATTATATTTATTTGATTCTAATCTCTCTGGGAACCCGTAGTATACAATATTATCCATCTTCTTATATAGTAATACCGAAGTCCTTTTTTGAGGGAAACAATAGATAAGTTCGATAGTAGGATCGTTTTTCAACCGATCAGATAAAGCGATTAGCCATCCGCCCAATACACTATTTGTCCCTATTCTTTTTGCCATTTCAGGCAATGGCATATTTGTTATCCATAATATTTTCATCTTAGCATATACTCCTTTCGTATTAACAGAAAATCTAATAAAATATTTTCATAAATACTAAAGATTATATAAGACATCTTCTATGGAAATTATTTTTGCATTTGTATGTTGACTTAAACTGATTTTAATACTTTCAAATTCATCAACTATCGTTACAACAACAACATCAAGTTCTGTTTCTATGCTCTCAGGTTTAAAAATTGGTATTTCTGAAATTATTGCTCCTGCATTTCTATCAATGCCGCATTTAATTTTTATCTTTTCGCTTTTTAGAAAATCTCTAAGAAATAGATTTCCTAAATCTCCCATACCATATATTCCCACTTTATCAAATCCTTGATCTTCGAAAAAACTTTCCACTTTTTCTTGATCCAGTTTAACATTAATCCACTGATAAACAGTCTCATACATATTAAAATATTTTTGTACACTTTTTTCGAGATGCTCAATTTTATTGTTTTTCTTATGCAAAGCAAATATAACAAATCCAATTATGATAAATTCAAAGATATTAAAATTTTTTTTCATCTTAGTTTTTACCTCAACAATGCTCCATTAATATAATTCAAAATCTCTACCCCCGAATTAGAATAATTATGATTTTTGCTTATTTCTGATCTCATTTCATATATCTCTATTAATTCTTCTAATCCCAAGCCGCCTATTTCATATATCATATTTCTCTTTGATTCATCCCTTAAAAAAGGTATTTTATACTCTTCATAATAATTGTTTAATACATACGAATCAGGTATTCTGAATTCCATTGAAACGATATTTTCTTCCAGCAAATCAAATTGAACCATATACTTCATTTTATATGGAAAAACAAATAATTTATTTTTATAGATACATTCAAACATGGATGGTAAACCCTCACTAGAGCTTATTTCTTTATCCAATATTATTGGAACTATTTTTTTCTTATTTCCTATTCGGTTATTTGGAGATTTTGATAGAATATATGCTTTATTTTTGACAACTATTGGATTAAAAAAAGAATTTAAACACACCTTTTCTGAATCCAATTTGATTTTTTCAAAATTATTTCTTTCATAATCCCATACAAGTATATTTTCTGCATCCCACGTTCCTATCCATATTTCTGAATTAACTTTATGGATAGAGTACAAATTATCTATATCAAGTTTATATTCTTTTATATTTTTTGTTTTCCAATTATAACAAATCACACTATTGCTCTGAAGAATAGTCATCCAAAAACATTCTTTATCTAAATATATAGATTTATATGAAAAAATTGTTCCACCATAGTCTTTCAACTTACGTGTAATTGTTGATACTTCAAAAAATTTCTTTTTGCAAATACTATAAATAATTACAGACTGATATGCATAAATAGGAAAAATCCATATGCAGTCATTTATTATAAATGCATTTGATACGCAATAATTATCATTATGTAAATATATTTTCGGTATTTCAATATATGTTTGTTCTCCGGTATTTCGATCGAAAACATCAATCTCATTTCCATCATTAGGTATTAAATAAAAAAAATTTTTATAGCCAATAATTTTTCTGTGTAATGTTTTTTTCCATTTTTCTCTCCTATGAAATGTAGCAATTATTTCTATTTCCATAGAGTCTAAATTTTCTCTACATAATGCATTCAAATTGTTATTTGAAAACCACAGTTCATTTCCCTCTAAATAACCATCACATAAAGAAAGATATCTATATTCATTACTTTTCATTTTATTCACCTTCTCTTATAATAAATTTTTCTGAATCTATTTCGAAGTGAAAAAATATATAAAGCGCTTAGCATCTCTGTTTCTTATGCTTGAAACTTGGAAACCGAACTGTAATTTTGATGAAAGTCATTTGTTTTCTAAATTTATAATTGTTGATATAAATTAATCATATTCGAACGTTTTGTATCATTATCAGTTTCCCGGTCTCTCTATAAGTAGTCACCAAACTGCTCATATCCCCATAATACCCATCCGACAATACCATCGCCAGATTCGGATCCGGAGTCTCATCATAGATTCCCCAGCCTTCCTCCTGAAATTGCCGAACCCGCTGCATATATGCATCCCTCAGCCATGGAACCATAGATTCTATCGTCTTGATCAGCAGCGGATGGGGACGCCACAGCAAAACCAGTTCTTCCTGCCTTTCACGGAAAAACTGAAATACATGATCCAGCTTTTTTAACGTCTGCTCCCTATTTTCCAACAATGGAGAAATGGATAAATTATATAATACAATCTTTTTCCGACTTCCGTCCGGTTTACAAATCGCCTTCTGCCATGCTTCTGGCAAGTCCTTGAGCTCACACTTCATATTTAAAACTTTATCAAACTTTGGAGAACCAAGGGGCAGAAATTTCTGCTTTGCCGGAATCAGTTTATCTTCCAATCCATTCTGCTTCACTACATTCGTATATACCCGGCAGTATTTTTCATAGATACTTCCCGGCTGTACGATTACCCTGTCGGCAAAAAGAACCCCTGAGGTATAGCACTGATATTCTGCCGGCCCTCCCTCTTCGCTAACAAAATAAGGAATATAAACTAACATATCCGTACATAGCTTCAGATTCCGAGAGTAGTACTGTTCCGGGATCCTTGTCACCCTGTTATATTCATCATATGGATCGTGAAAGAAGATCACATCCGGCCGTCTTGCTTCGATGGAATACTTTAAATAGGATGTGATAGGCACATAGTCGGGATATCTGTCCCCTTCATAGTGGATATTTCCCAGCGAGTTGTCCGGCAGCACATCATAAAAAGGAATCGGCACAACATAGCACTCCATATCATCCCTGTCTTTTGCGGCCATCCAGACGCTCTCAAGGGAGTCCCACATGGAAACCTGATATGGTAGAAACAGGATCTCCAATTTCACAGGTATATTCTTCTGAATCTCATCATCAATATCATGAAGGATATCCTTCAACTTTTTCAACAAATGAATTCTGAGCTTAAATTCATCCAAGGCATCCGTCAGCTGATAAATAACCTCACAGGCATTTTCCAGCTTTTGGATGATTTCCCCGCTGTCCTCCTCGGACGCTTCGATCGTCTCACCGATATGGATGACCAGATCCTGCATCTGTGCCAAGATATCCATCGCCTGTTCCCTGCCCAGCCTTCCCAAAAGTTCTCCTATGGTGCCTGACGTTTGAACCAAGTATTCCATGCTTTCACAAAGCTGCTTTTTTACCTGCTTCCTCATCTGTTCTCCTTTTGCTTTGATACATAATCAATGATTCTCTCATAGTCATCAAAGTAATCAATCTCTGCCCAGAACCGCCCGTCCACATCAACTGTGTAAATAGCTTCTTCCCTTTTATCCGTAAAAGAATATAAAATATTTTCCCACCAGACATTATGCTGCTGGCTTTCGATCAGCTCCTCCATGCGCCGGATAAACTTCGGAAGGAAGCTTTTTTCAATCTTCGCCATCCCCACATATTCACAGCTGCGCTGTTCCAGCGGGAGCCCTTTCCCGTATTTTTCAATCCGGCCGTCCATGCTGGTAGCGAAGAAATAGTCGCCTTCCACTGTGCGAGAATAATCTATCGCCATAACGGGATTGCGCTGGTCGGATATAACCTGTTCCAGTATCTCGCTGGAAAAGAACACATCCGCATTGAGTACCAGCAGGTCATCGTCCATTTCATCTTTTGCAAACCAGATGCTTGCAATACTGTTGGTAATATCGTAAAAAGGGTTGTAACAATAGGTAATATTTTCTATTCCGTCGAGCGCTTTTTTTACCTTTTTTTCCTCAAACCCTGTACACACAATACACTGCATCCCTGCGGACTGCAACAGCTCTACAGAACGCCGGATAAGGGGGACCCCATCCACCGGCAAGGTTGACTTCGGGACACGCTCTACTTTTCTGGAAATTCGGGTTCCCCTTCCGGCTGCCAATAAAATTGCTTTCATGTCATTGTTCTCCCTTTTTTTCACAGTTTATTTTTTCTTCAAGTCCAGGTGCATGGATACAGAATATTTTGTTTTCCCAGTCTTTCCTTGTGCCTTCTCCAAATTTTTCTGTTAAAGCTTCAATGTACATATGCTTCACAGTTTCGGAACATACAACTACCATGTCAGCATTCAGAACTCCAGGGGCAGTAAAAAACGGTACTGTTCTTTGAATATCTTCATAGTTATCTGGTATCATTCGGTCAGAAGGAATTGAAGATATATATATCAGTGTATCTGCCACTTTTTTGATTTCATAGGAATAAAACCTGGGGTCTATGCTTATGTCAGAACGGGCCTGGTCATAGGGGTCCTGGATAAAAACGGTATCAGGCCACCGTTTCTGCAGGTTGTAATTTTCGTAATGGGTCACCTGAATATGTGGGGGCATCTGGTCGCCTTCATAGTGATATCCGGTAAATAGCCCTTCCGGACTGCGGTCATAGTATGGAACCGGTACTACATAAGTATCACAGTCTTCGTCATTTTGGGATGCTTCCCAAAGCCGCTCCATAGAGCCCCACATAGAGGCTTTATACGGCAGGAATACAACTTCCAGCCTGTCCGGAATCTGCTTATCAAGCAGCTTTCTAGCCTGTTTGACTTGTGCCATAAGCTCTTGCAGGAGCTGGTACCGCTTTCCCGGATGTTTCAGCACCAGGGTCATCTGGTATAGGCTTTCATGATATTCTTCCAGCTTATGGACAAGGCCAGTCCCTTCTCCATAAATCATTTCCAGTTCATTTCCCATCGTAATTGCTGTTTCCTGGCATTCGGACAGAAGCTGCCGAATTCCGCTTTCATTTATGCGGTCCGCAGTCAGGTTCACTTTCAAAGCTCCATTCGCTTTATCCAATAGCCCGATCATTGTAAGCATCTGCTTTCTTAGTGTACGGCTCATATTATCCATCTCCTTGTTCTATTCAATTTATTGCCAGGAACCAGCCAACAAATGGATTTTTTATTCAGCCATCCCCCGCAGAACCTTCTGCCGCATCCTCAGCAGCTCCAGGTCTTCCGGGAGGAGGGGGGACAGTTGTAAAATAACCTGCAGTGCCTCCGCATTCTGCCCATTATCTACCAGTGTCCGTAAAGCTTCTTTCATCTGCCGCCCAAGCATCTGAAATTCTTCCCCTGTGTTTTGAACCGGTAGATCCGCCTTTTGCGATATATGGCGTATGGCTTCCCTGACCACGCTTGTCATCGAAGGATAGAATTTGAGGGCCCTGCGGAATAAGCGTACAGCTTCCAGAAATTCTGCATGCTCCATTTTCCCCAATGCTTCCCAGACAAAAAGCGCAAAACGGCAGTCCTTTGGAAGTAGGGTACGTTTTTCTTCACTAAACATTTCATCCCGGTACTGGATCCGGTAAAACTGAAGGATGTATCCGCTGTATTCCTTTAAGGCGCAGACCATGGAATCCCCTGTAAGATACCCGTAGACCAGTTCCTTTTCACATAAAAGCTTTTTCAGCCATAGCCCGTATACCGGAGCATCCTGGACAAGCTTTTCCATGGCGCTTTTCAGTTTTCCATTTTCTTCAAGTTCATTCAAATCTTTCAGTTTTGTCGCGCATTGCTTCCATGCTTCCAGGTCCATTACGCTTACAACCTCTTCCAGATCCACACCATGCAGCACTGCCTCTTTTACCGCCTGATGCTGCAGATAAACAGATTCGGTCTTTTCCATACACTGTACAAATAATTTCTGGCGTCCCCCTTTTTCTGCCTTGGGCCCCTGCCCTGCCGCGATCTGCAGTAACAGGTATGGGGAGTGTTCCGGGAAATGCCCCAGGAGTTCCTGGAAAGATTCTGCATAGGATTTTTTCCAATTGTCAAAGACCGGGTAATAACGCTGCATCCAGCTTTCCTCTTTCCATGGGAGCAGCTTAAAAAACCGTACAGCCTGCGTCATGTCATTTACTTTTAATGCAGCTTCCGTACAATTGATACGGATCTGGTACAGCCTGTCCGGCAGCTTAATCCGTTCCTCTGTGATGTCTGCATAGGTCTGCTGCATCCATAATTCCGGATGCTGTTCCATGTGGGCCAGGGTCTCTTCAAACAGCTTGCCGTAACGCAGGGTCTCTTCCGTTGCTTTACGCCTGGTATAGATTGCAAGCAGTGTCTCATAGATGTCCAGCCTTATCAATTCTCTTGGCGGCTC
>QXWX01000429.1 GCA_009911175.1 Lachnospiraceae bacterium
CTTCATTTTCCGACCATGCCGGGCCCCAACGACCACTTTAACGTTCCCTTCCGCCGCATCGCCATCGGCAACCGCGATGAGTTCAGCCAACCCGGCGCCCTCAAGTCCGCCGTCGCTGAGTTCATCAGCACCTTCATCTTCGTCTTCGCAGGCTCCGGCGCCGGCATTGCCTACAACTCCCTCACCGGCAACGCCCCCACTACCCCCGCCGGGCTGATCTCCGCCGCCATCGCCCACGCCTTCGCCCTCTTCGTCGCCGTCGCCATCAGCGCCAACATCTCCGGCGGCCACGTCAACCCCGCCGTCACTTTCGGCCTCTTCGTCGGAGGAAACATCACCCTCTTCCGCGGTATTCTCTACATCATCGCTCAGCTGCTCGGCTCCACCGTCGCCGCCGCCCTCCTCACCTTCACCACCGGTGGCTTGGCTGTTCCGACATTCGGAGTGGCGGGAATATCAGTGTGGGCAGCGTTCGTTTTCGAGATCGTGGCGACGTTCGGGCTGGTGTACACCGTGTACGCCACCGCCGTGGACCC
>QXWX01000430.1 GCA_009911175.1 Lachnospiraceae bacterium
AATATCGAAGTCAACAGCTAATTAATTAAGCAGTAAGCTCTTCCTCCTTGTGGGTCTCAATGACAAGATCACTAGTGGGATAAGCCACACAAGTGAGCACCCAACCAGCTGCAATCTGCTCATCATCAAGAAAGCTTTGATCTGACTGGTCAACGGTGCCTGATACTACTTTACCGACACACGAAGAGCATGAACCAGCCCTGCATGAGTATGGCAAGTCACTACCTTCTTCCTCACAATGGTCAAGAATGTAGGTATCAAATGGGACTTTATGTTCTATCTTCCCATCTGGGGTTATGAGGGTCACGTTGTGATGAGTGGCCATAATGGTCACTCGACGGTTTTTGGAGCTGCTGGAGCTGGACTTGTTAAGCCCAAAAAGCAGGGTTGATGTTTTGTTTGAGTTTAAGATGGTTGGCTGTTGGGGGCGGAGGAAGGTGGTGCTGGCCATGGTGCCGGTGAGGGAGGCAGTTGTTGTTGCCATTAAATGTTTATGGACTGGTGGACTGTGGCAGGAGAAAGAAGGAAAGA
>QXWX01000431.1 GCA_009911175.1 Lachnospiraceae bacterium
CGATCACCTTCTGATCCACCTCAAAAGAAATATCATTCTTGAAGTTTTTATAAAGGACATTCTCGACTCGAATCTTATGGATATTTTTTACATTCTGGTAATTCGTATCGTGCAATGCATTGTAGAGACTCAGAAGATTTTCTTCCGCAGTCTCATCCTCGTAGAACAGGTCAACAAACACACTGTCCTTATGCTCACGGTTCTCCTTTTCCGCATCGGCTACTGTAATAACACTTTTCAGCTGTTCTGCAGAAGCAACAGCCACATTTGTACTGCTTACTTTTTTCTTACTCGTTCTCTTTTGCTTCATAGAAAACCTCCTCATATTCAATTGTTGTCAGGAGATTTTCCCGTACTATATCAGAAAACCTCCCGCTTCATGTGGATCAAAGCACGAATTTTCTGAAAGACAGGACACAGAGGCCCTTGTGTAGAAATGTCACGTTCTCAGATATACCGGAATCAGATGTTCCGATATAAGAAACTTTAGAAAATCTGCTTTTTCCTATTGTAGCACATGGCTGAGGGGA
>QXWX01000432.1 GCA_009911175.1 Lachnospiraceae bacterium
GATGCTTCTCACCGCGACTTGAGGAGAGCGAGAGCTGCAGCGCTGAACATTGTGCCAACCAGCACGGGTGCAGCAAAAGCAGTGTCCCTAGTTCTGCCACAGCTGAAGGGGAAGCTGAACGGCATAGCCCTCCGCGTACCAACGCCTAATGTCTCCGTGGTGGACCTGGTTGTGAATGTGGCGAAGAAGGGGATCACTGCAGAGGATGTGAATGCTGCATTCAGAAAGGCAGCTGATGGACCACTGGATGGTGTGTTGGCCGTGTGCGACGAACCCCTCGTCTCAGTTGATTTCCGGTGCAGCGACGTCTCCTCCACCATCGACTCCTCCCTGACAATGGTGATGGGTGACGACATGCTCAAGGTCGTTGCATGGTACGACAATGAGTGGGGATACAGCCAAAGAGTGGTGGATTTGGCTCATCTAGTGGCGGCAAAATGGCCGGGAGCTTCCACAGAAGGGAGTGGAGATCCATTGGAGGACTTCTGCAAGACCAGCCCTGCAGATAAGGAATGCAAGGTCTACGA
>QXWX01000433.1 GCA_009911175.1 Lachnospiraceae bacterium
CGGTATTTTCAGGACAGACAATATCGCCGAGGAGGCCATTACTAAACTCGTCGATACTTTCCCAGGACAATCCATTGATTTCTTTGGCGCTTTGAGGGCAAGAGTGTACGATGATGAAGTGAGGAAGTGGATTGGAGATGTCGGAGTTGACACCATTGGAAAGAAGCTTGTGAACTCGAGGGAGGGACCCCCAACATTTGAGCAACCTAAGATGACACTCGAGAAGCTCCTCGAGTATGGGTGGATGCTTGTTAAGGAGCAAGAGAATGTCAAGAGAGTCCAATTGGCGGATACCTATTTGGCATCCGCGGCTCTTGGAGATGCTAACAAGGACGCCATTGACAGTGGATCATTCTTTGGCAAAACAGAATAGAAAGCGTGTGTGCTCAAAGGTGCACTACTCGTTGTTCTGAACAATTGATGATGATCGATAATGGTCGTTGCATTTATACATTACCTTTTTAAGGGAAGACTAGTGTTTTATTTTCCCTAGGATCGATGTTAAATATTATTATGTGTTTTACA
>QXWX01000434.1 GCA_009911175.1 Lachnospiraceae bacterium
TTCATTGGGGTCAGAGAAAAACTTTTTGAACACCACCTTTTTATAGTTGAGCACAAATCATAAATCAAGAAAACACATACATCGAACTATAACATACACTCTTATTACTCCAACTGAGCATACCAGACACCTTGAATTTTCACATCTTTGGGAACCTTGGCCCCCAAATCAGTATCAGAAGGCTGAATGCTCTCAAACACACCAATCAGTTCACCGGTCTCGGGCTTGCTTGAGGTGACACTCAAGGTGATTTTCCCGGTTGATGCTGCAACATTTTTTACATTCTCTTTTGAAAGCTCCTCTTCATCTCCTCTGCCTCCTGCTGGTAGAGCAACGGCGTTGTCATAACCGGTGGAACCACCTCTACCCTTTGGGTCAAGGAAAGAAGAACCTCTGTAAGATGGCACTAGAAATTCCCCACCAAAGCTCTCGGGTTTACCCGATGCTACAAGTTGTTTGATGGTAAACAAGAATGGCACACGTTCGCCTCCTGGAAGTTGAACTGTCACTGCAGCGTAATC
>QXWX01000435.1 GCA_009911175.1 Lachnospiraceae bacterium
CCAGGAGGACTGCCATGCTTCAGGAAGGCATGAAGGCTGCGACCTGGCGGGAACTGGAAACAAATGGCAAATTCACAAAGAACGATAAACTCACGTTTATTAGCGATGATATGCTTATCATCGGATGCGATATCGGAAGTGAAATGCACTATGTGAGAGCCATTGATTCCAGGGGACGGGAACTGAGCCAGGACGCGTTTCCGTTCAGCAACAGCTCAGAAGGCTTTCAGAGCGCAAAGGCCTGGGCTTTGGAACTGGCTGCCGCAAATGACAAGCATCAGATCGTGCTCGGCCTTGAGCCGACAGGGCACTACTGGTTCTGCCTTGCGGCATGGATGGTTAGCAATGATATCAGTGTTGTGCAGGTGAATCCTTACGCGGTGAAGCAGACGAAGGAGCTTGAGGACAACAGCCAGCGTAAAGATGACCGGAAAGATCCGAAACTGATCGCAAATCTTGTGAAGGATGGGAATTATGGCATGCCCTATCTGCCAGAAGGGCTGTACGCGGACCT
>QXWX01000436.1 GCA_009911175.1 Lachnospiraceae bacterium
TTATAGATAAAGAACTCGGCTTGTGTTATCTCCGGGTCCCCACCTGGGCTCCCTTCCGACTACAGTTCTACATGAACGGTCATAATCTTCTGGCCCATAAGCTGCAAAAGAAAGGGATCACTTACCGTATGCATGATAACGCCTTCCTTGAAATCTCAGATGTCGAAACTGCCCAGAAACTATCTGACAGAATCAACCCGGAAGGTCTCCATAAAATCCTGGATGTATTTGCAAAACGCTACTGTCCCATTGCGGAATCGCTCGGTCTCGGCTACACTTGGACAGTCCAACAGATTGAGTGCGCAACCGATATCATGTTCAAACAGGCCTGTGACCTGGAGCCCCTTTATGATGAGATCATCCGGACGGCAATCTTTACGGTAAAGCCGGATAACATCGCTGCATTCCTGGGACAGCGCATTACCTATAACTGTAAGAAAGAAGTCGGTACAAACTATAACCAGCGTATTCTCGGTACGAGAATCAAACACCATATGGGTGATGTATCAATTA
>QXWX01000437.1 GCA_009911175.1 Lachnospiraceae bacterium
CCAAGTAGCTTCCCCGTGTCAGAGAGAAGCTGTTTGGTATACTCATTTTTAATTTTGGTCAGGGTCTGACCAGTAACGCCTGATATCCGTAACACGAAAATATCTGAATTTTCTCTTGTACTCCCCCTCAGCCATATGCTACAATAGGGAAAAGCAGATTTTCTAAAGTTTCTTATATCGGAACATCTGATTCCGGTATATCTGAGAACGTGACATTTCTACACATGGGCCTCTGTGTCCTGCCTTTCAGAAAATTCGTGCTTTGATCCACATGAAGCGGGAGGTTTTCTGATATGGTACGGGAAAATCTCCTGACAACAATTGAATATGAGGAGGTTTTCTATGAAACAAAAGAGAACGAGTAAGAAAAAAGTAAGCAGTACAAGTGTAGCTGTTGCTTCTGCAGAACAGCTGAAAAGTGTTATTACAGTAGCTGATGCGGAAAAGGAGAACCGTGAGCATAAGGACAGTGTGTTTGTTGACCTGTTCTACGAGGATGAGACTGCGGAAGA
>QXWX01000438.1 GCA_009911175.1 Lachnospiraceae bacterium
ACAACTAAACAAAACAGAACAATGGCTGGGCTAAGTGGTTCCTCTCTTGCTGTTTTAGAAGGAAGTCTCCAACTCAATGGCTCGACTCGCTTGAACCCAGTTGGGAATGGTCGTGTTGGAGTGGCCCGGACGCCTGGGCTGGTTGTTAGAGCCCAACAGGGTGAAAGCGAGACTAGCCGTAGAGCCATGCTTGGGCTCATTGCCACCGGTCTAGCCTCGGGTTCATTTGTTCAAGCTGTGCTTGCTGACGCTAAACCGATCAAGATCGGCCCACCTCCCCCGCCGTCCGGTGGACTTCCTGGTACTGAGAACTCTGACGAGGCACGGGACTTCGATAAGCCATTGAAGGATAGGTTCTTCATCCAGCCATTGTCACCAACAGAGGCTGCAGCTCGTGCCAAAGAATCTGCAAAAGAAATAGTAAACGTCAAAGAGTTCATCGACAAAAAGGCGTGGCCTTATGTCCAGAACGATCTTCGTTTGAAGTCTGAGTACCTTCGTTATGACCTCAA
>QXWX01000050.1 GCA_009911175.1 Lachnospiraceae bacterium
CCGGATGCGGGAAAGCTGCACGTCCGGTTCTGAGAGGGGTAAGCCCCGCAAGGGACTTACCTACTTACCAAACTTCTACCGCGCTGCGTGCACTTTTTTGAAAGGGGAAACAGTATGAAGAACAGACAGAAATTACGTCCATGGATCTACAGTCTGCCTGCGCTTACGCTGGTAGGGTTGATCGTAGTCTTTCCCATTTTATACACAGGCTATATCTCATTGACGAACATGAACCTTTATCACTGGGACAATTACGAACTGATTGGGCTGGATAATTTTCAGCGGGCTTTACTGAAAGTGGATTCGGGATTCCTGAAAGCGCTGCTCACAACAGTCCTGTGGACGATTTTTAACATGGTGATACAGGTGGTCCTGGCTTTTTTCATTGCCCTTGGCCTGAATGTCCGGGAAATGAAGCTGGCAAGGGTCTATAAGACGCTCCTCATGTTTCCATGGGCAATGCCGGCATATGTTTCTATACTTTTATGGCGTGTGGGGATGTTTAACACAGAGTTCGGATTCCTGAACAAGATCCTTTTAAGCCTGGGCCTGGGGAAGATGAATTTCCTGTCAGAAAATGTCCCGGCGTTTCTTTCCTGCATGGTGCTGAACCTGTGGATGGCGCTGCCGTTTATGATCATGATGATGGACGGCGCGCTGCAGAGCGTGGACAGGAGCTACTACGAAAGCGCCAGACTGGACGGAGCCGGGTTCTGGAAGCAGTGCCGGTATATCACGGTTCCCGCGATCCGACCAATCCTTCTGCCTTCCGTCATCATGACCACATTTACGACATTCAAGCAATTCGATATCGTGTATCTGCTCACCATGCAGAAAGGCTCCCTGTCCGGGGCAACGCTGCAGACGATCATTACCTATGCGCATCAGAATGCGTTTGTATCAAATAATTATGGGCTGTCCTCGGCAGTGTCCATTGTGATTTTTGGTTTTATCATTGTATTTTCATTGTTTACGAACCGGGGAGTCAAGGAGGAGGGATGAGTATGAAAAAAATAAAACGTATGGCGGGTCTTACGGTTTTAAATCTGATTTTTATCATTATCTGCCTGCTCGCGCTGATCCCGATCCTGTATGTGGTTTCACTGTCATTCTGCAATGGGGGTTCCGGGCTGAGTTCAGATCTGTCGTTCTGGCCCAAAGATCCCACCTGGAAGAATTATTCCGCAATCCTGGTGGAGGAACCATTCCTGCTCTGGCTTAAGAACTCCGCGATCCTGAGCGTGGGGACAATGATCGCGGCAATGGGGACGGCGGTCACGGCGGCTTATGCATTTTCAAGATACCGTTTTAAAGGAAGGAACGGGGTGCTCCAGGCGCTTCTTATTTTGAATGCATTTCCCCAGATCTTATCTATGTTCGCAATCTTCCGCCTGTTTAAGACCTTCCATCTGCTCAATTCCTATCTCGGCCTGATCATCGTTTATGCAGGGAGCATGTGCATATTCAGCATCTGGAATATGAAGGGGTATTTCGACACGATCCCGGTGGAGATCGAGGAGGCGGCCAGGATCGACGGCGCGGGAAGCGGACAGATCCTGATGAAGGTGGTGCTTCCATTGGCGAGGCCGGCGATCATCGTGACATCGGTCATGGTGCTGATCTTCGTGTGGAATGAGTATCTGTTTTCCACCACCTTTATGATGAATGAAGGGAGTTACACGCTGGCGGCCGGATTATACCAGCTTCAGACCAGTGATTACAGCAGGAGCTGGCCGTTATTTTCCGCGGCGGCGATCCTGGTATCAATTCCGATCCTGATCGTATTTTTCTGCATTCAGAAATATATGGTGTCAGGTTTGACGGCAGGGGGTGTTAAAGGATGAGTATCAAAGAAGAACGGATGGACCGGGCGGCGGTCCTGCATATTCCGCTGTCCCAGTATGCATTTGCAAAATCAGAACATACGCTGGTGATCCGGATACGGGCAAAAAAGGAAGACCTGTCCGGATGTGACCTGTATTATGCGGATCGGGCATGCAGGAAAACGCCCATCGAGTTTTACAGGATCCCGATGCATGTCTGCGCAGAGGATGCCTGCTTCCAATATTATGAGGCGGAGATTCATTCCGTCTATAACCGGATCTGCTATTATTTCAAGCTGATGAAAGGCAAGGAATGGATTTATTATTACGGTGACCGGTTTACGGAAACACTGGCGGATTTTTATCTTGGGGATCAGGTGGTGGATGGGAGAAGTGAATATTACCAGTACCCGATCATCCTGAAAGAGGAGATACCGGACGTGCCGGAATGGTTCAAAACTGCCGTTGTTTACAACATTTTTCCAGACAGCTTTGCAAGCGGGAAGAAAAGTCTGGAGAACAGGGCAGAAGAGAAGCGCCTGGAGGATGGGAGAATATGCCGGTCAAGGCTGGGAGGCACTCTGAGAGGAATCCGGGAAAATCTGGATTATATTCAGGGAATGGGATTTACCTGCCTCTACCTGAATCCGGTTTTTTCGGGCGGGGAATACCATAAATATGACGTGCTGGATTATTACCATATCGATCCCTGCCTGGGAACGGAAGCGGACTTTCAGGAGCTTGTGGAGGAACTTCACAGGCGGGGGATGAAGATCATCATTGACGGGGTTTTTAACCACTGCAGCTGGGAATTTTTTGCGTTTGAGGACGTGGCGGCCAAGGGCAGGGCGTCACGTTACTGCAAATGGTTTTACGGCCTGGAGTTTCCTGTCAGAAAGCCGGAAAATGCGGACGAGGTTCCCAATTACACCTGCTTTGCATATGAAAGGAGAATGCCGAAGCTGAATACGGCGGAACGGGAAGTGCAGATGTATTTTGCGGATGTAGGGGCATACTGGATCCAAAAATACCATGTGGACGGCTGGCGGCTGGATGTGGCAAATGAGATCCACCGAAATTTTTGGCGGAGCTTCCGTTCGGCCGTAAAAAGCGTGGATCCGGATGCGGTGCTGATTGGGGAAGTATGGGAAAACGCGGAGACCTGGCTACGGGGGGATGCCTTTGATTCTACGATGAACTATGAATTTCGCAGGATCTGCAGGGACTATCTTGCAGCCGGATCGCCGGATGGAAGATCTGCGGCCTGCCAGTTTGAACAGATGCGCCTCAGATATCCGACAAATATCGTAAACGGGCAGCTGAATCTGATCGACAGCCATGATGTCCCGCGGTTCCTTTCTCTTTGCCGGGGGGACCTGGGGAAGTGGAAGATGGCCTGCATCCTGCTCATGCTGATGCCGGGCGTGCCCAGCCTTTTCTATGGGGATGAGCGGAAGATCCAGGGGATATTGGAAAACGAGTACCGGAAGGGGATGGCCTGGGAGGAAAAGGAGGATGTCTGTGATTTTGTCCGGGAACTGATCAGAATCCGGAAAGAATATATCGATGGGTCAACCGGTTATCACCCGGTCTGGGTGATGATCCGTTCCGGTGTCTTTGCATTTGCCAGGGAGAATGCGGGATGTGAGATTACTGCAGTCATGAACCCGGGAGAAGCATGTGCAGTACCGGAAATGGGAGAACGGAGAGTTCTGCTGGAAAAAGGATGCCGGGAAGGCTGGATTGACCAGGGAGGATATGCGGTCTGGCTTAGGGACAAAGGGCGGTAAGGCTCCGGGCGAAGATACATTTTATGAGGTATCTCCGCCCGGTTTTTTTGCAGTTATATGTACGCATATGGATACCCAGGGCTTAGGAACAGTATGGAAATAACTTATACATTTCGGGTTGAGGAACGGACGATCAGCGAGGGAAGGGTCGCAAAGGACTGTACCTGCAAAGCCGGATTTTTGATTTTTTTCAGTAAGATGGATGCTGCCTGCCTCCCCATTTCATGCACGTCAATATCTACGACTGTGAGGGGAGGATCAATGAGCTGCGACAAAGGGTAGTCATCAAAGGTGAGGACTCCGATATCATCGGGAATCGTCATGCCATGCTTTGCGATCGCGTCTGCTGCGCCGATGGCGATCTGGTTGTCTTCGCAGATCACGGCATCCGGAAGGCTGCTTCCCCGCAGCAGTTCTTCCATCATGTCAAATCCGCTTTCCTTGCTGTAGGTACCGTATTTGATAAAGGAATCCGGGACGGGAAAACCCTTAATGCGCATCGTGGACACATAGCCTTTCAGACGGTGTCTGGAAATTTCGTCGCTTTCCGGCCCGCCGATAAATGCTATTTTTGAATAGCCGCAGCTGGTCAGATATTTGGTTGCCATCTCTCCAGAGACATGGTTGTTGATGTCAATCCAGCAGGTACTGTTTGAAAACGGAGGCCGTCCGATGATCACATGAGGAAATTCTGTTCCTGTCAGCAGGTCGGCAAGAGGGCGAGAAGTGGCGGAACCGTGGATCAGCAGTCCGTCCGCGGCTTTCCTTCCGATGATCTGTTCTGCTTCCTGCAGCGCGGTTTCCTTATCCGGAATGCCGATAAAGCTGAAATGATATCTCTTTTCCCAGACTTCTTTCTGGGCGCCGCAGAGGATCTCGAACATATGAGGATCGTGAAAAGCCGTATGCTTCCTGGTAACGGCAAGAAAGATGATATTGTCCGATCGTTTCCTGGCAAAATTGCTGGCCTGTGCATTCGGCAGGTAGTTCATTTCTTTCATGACCTGGAATACGTGCTGTCTTGTGGCTTCGGAAATGGAGGGCTTGTTGTTGATGACTTTGGATACCGTTGCGATCGATACCCCGGCCTGCTTTGCGACGTCCTTGATCGTGACAGACATTGTGATTCACATCCCTTCTGGATATATGTGCCATAATAGTATAACGTTTACCTGAAAAAATCAAGCAGAATGAATAAAAATAATAGGAAATTCAGGAGAAAATTGTTGCTATTAATATATAAATGCCGGCATTATTATAGAAACAATGAAAAGGGTCAAGGAAAATTTTACATGAAAATATAATGGAATGTTACTATTCACAGTCATTTCACTCACATGCGCAAAAACAGTCGGCAAAGCCGTCTGCCGATGCTTCGCATCTTGATTTTTTGCTTATGTGGGTGAAGTGACTGATTCCAGTCAGATAAAAACTGTCAATCAGCTTCTTACAAGCTTCGCTTGACGAATCTGACTGCCATTTTTTATCCGACTGTGAATAGTAACAATGGAATATAAAGAAACGTTGTTAAATCCGATCAAAATCGGAAACAGAGAGTGTAAAAACCGTTTTTTTGCGCAGCCGATGGAATGTGTGGATTCTGATGAAGAGGGAAATCCTACGGAACTGACTTATCAGCGATATGAAAAGCTGTATCAGGGCGGGTTTGGACTGGTGGATCTGGAGGCGATTACGGTTACGAACGAATCCAGGGCAAGAAAGACGCAGCTTGAAATTATGCCGCGTTCCCAGATTATCCGCCCGTTTAACGATCGCGACTGGAAATACGGCGGCTCCTGGGAAAGGAGGGCGCAGTGGGCATATGACCTGCAGGAGAGGATCGCGAAAGCGGTGAATGACAAGAATTTCCTGATAGGCTCTAAGATGTCCATGTGGGAAGGGCATCCGGGCGGATTTCAGGCAGTCCTTTGCCGATCCGCTCACTCCCTTAAAGCTCATGGAGGACAGGGAGGATGAGATCAAGTATTGTACCCAGTGCATGAACTGTGAAGAGCTGATGATCCGTCAGCAGCCGGTGGGATGCGTGGCATTCAATAAGATTTACACGGAAAAATTTGTGGAGACACGGAAAAAATTCGGCAAGCTCTCGGAGCTGCATACCTGACCACAGACTGCGGACAAGGCGGATTTGGAACAGAAAACAGAATAAAAATGAGAGGATGAGCTGCGGTTTTCCGGCCGGTGAACCGCAGCCAAAGACAGACATTCAGGAAGGTGGATTATAATTATGAAGGAATACAGGAAAGATATTTTAACAATGAAGGATATTGTGATTGACGAATCCGAATTATAAGAAGCGGAAAAGCAGGCGTAAAAAAATGATTTGTCTCCCCCGGATAGAACTGTTATAATAAAAACATAGCTGGAAAAATTTTTGTTGTATATTTTCAAAAGATATAGTAAACTATGCCTAAGCAGCAAATTTTATATTTTACTGACCCGATATTATGATTCGCCCGTCAAAAGGTTTTACTTCCTTAGCTGGCTGATTTTATGAACCTTCGTGCCATAATATTTGTCAACGATGCGACTTATTGCAGCACGAATCTTCAAAGATCATCCCAGCATGGGAAGTGGATTTTTTGGCAGGCGATTTTCACTATACGGCGTAAAAAACAGATGAAAGGACTGCGGATATTGTATCAATGTCACCCAGAAGAGAAACACAGGAAAGGAAAACAAAAATGGGCGCAAAGAAAAAAATACTCTATTTGTTTCTGGCAGTCTGCTTTATGTGGATCGTTCAGCCGGAAACGGTATCTGCAGACGGCGGGATCCGGGTAAACGGAACCGATATTCTTCAAGCGGCGGATCAGACCATACCGTGCGGAAGCGGTACGGCAAAGTATGATCCAGCTACAAAAACGTTGACGCTGAATCATGCGGAAATCACCGGGGACAATGTTGGAAAAGCTCTTGTAAATGGAATTGATATTAACGAACAGGGAGTCACCGTAGAATTGGTCGGGCAGAACTTGATCACAGCATGCAGAGGAATCGGAAGCAGCTATCCATTTCTCTTAAAAGGAATCGGCGGCGGAAGCCTTGCAGTCAACGCAAGTAAAAATGATGAGTCCGGTACACTTTTCTGCAGCGGAATCAACATAGATGGCGGCGGACTGACTGTACAGGATGCAAATCTACAGTTTACAGTAAGTGGTTTAAGCGCGAATGTCAGCGGGTATGGGCTTTACATTAACGGGGGCGAAAATCGGATCAGTAATTCTAATATAGTGATTGATATGATGTCTGCCTTTGATACGGATACGAAAAGCATAGGCATCAATGTATACGGTGAAGCATCACTTACGATATCAGATAATTCAAGTATTACTATGAACAAGGTGGATATGGGAATTAATATGGGCGGGGGAAATCTGACGATTTCCGGCAGCAGGCTCGCGGTTCCCGATGCAGACGTATCTGCAATATCCTGTAATAATCTGGAGATTCTAAATGGATCTGATGTGACAGCAATTGCAAATAGCAGAATGGCACTGCAAGCAAACGTAAATATTACGATTTCCAATTCCACGGTCAATGCGGAATCAGCACAGTCGAATAGTATCCTGTGTAATAACTATGCAGCCATAGAGTCCTCAAATGTAACTGCCAAAGGATATTGGCCGGCCCTTTTCCTGCCGAAGGATACTGTGATCAAAGATTCTGTCATAGAAGCAGAATCAACAGCTGACGTCGGTATTTACTGTAAAGAAGGGAATCTTGAAGTTACAGGCTCTGAGGTAACGTGTACATCAAAACCGGGCTGGAAAGGAATCTTTATAAAAGGAAACCTGACAATGACGGATTCCAAGGTTGTTTCTCCCGCGGAATCCGGCGTATCCGGAATCCATGCCAACGGCGATATCACCATTACCGGGGGAACGACAGAGATCGGAGCGGGAAGCATTTCCTCCGGAAATAATATTCACATCGGCGGCATCATCACCTCCAATGGGGTGCCGTCTTATGAAAATATAACGAGCAATAATGCAAATGGACAGGTTACCTTTTTAGATGCGGATTACAGCGCGGTGGACGAGGCGATCGCAAAGGCAAAAGCGCTGAACAAGGCGGACTATATCAATTTTGATACAGTAGAGGCTGCGGTCAATGCGGTTGTTCGGGGAAAGGATGTCCGGGAGCAGGACGTTGTGGATGGATATGCGTCGGCGATCGAAGCTGCGATTGCCGGATTAAAACCTCTGCCCGCCGTATCGGTCATTGAGGGCGCGGACCAAATGTTTGTGATCGGCAAAAATAAAGGCGTTACCATCAAGGCAGATGGAGATTTCAGTAAATTTGCCGGAGTGTCGGTGGATGGAACTGAGATCGCGAAAGAACATTACACGGCTGCGGCCGGCTCTACGATCATCACTCTAAAGCCGGAATACCTGAAAACACTGACAGCCGGAAAGCATACGGTGGCAATCCGTTTTACGGACGGTCTGGCCCAGACGACATTGACGATTCAAGAGGAAGGATCAGGAAATCCATCCGAAAAACCGGATGACCCATCTGAAAAACCGGATGACCCTTCTGAAAAACCAGACAATCCATCTGAAAAACCAGATGACCCGTCAGATGAAACCGGGCAGCAACCGCCCAAGGATCCATCCCAGAACCAGACACAAAAACCGGCTCAAAAGCCTTCTCAGAGTCAGGGAAATTCGGAGAGCTCTCCTAAAACAGGCGACAATACGCCGGCCGTGTGGCTGCTCACCTTTGCGGCCGTTTCCGCAGCAGGATTGGCAGCAGTAAAACGCTGGGGGCAGTGAAAAACTTATCCATGTGAAATATATACAGAGAAAAGGTGCCTGTACGAGTTCGAATCTGGAATCGTACAGGCGCGGCAGTAAAAGCCGCAGCATTACATTGCGGCCATGCAGGCGGGAAAATTCGTTACAGGTCACATCTTGACCAAGCGTGACATGTAACAAAAACTCCTCGCGCGGAACAGAAAATCTCTGCGCAGGGAGTTTTTTATCAAAAGCTGTTTGGTCACTTCCCGTCTCTCCCCCTGATCAGCAGATGATCAAAGCAGATCTGAGAAAACAGAGTCGTTTTTTCCGCAACTTTTTCAATATCTTCCGTACATTGCTCCGATAACCATTTCTCAAAAACCGCATAAAATCCCGAGGCATAAAAAAGAAGCATATCGTCAAATTCATTTTCACTCATGTGCTCCGGAAGCTGATAATTCTGCAGGGTCTTGATCTTGAAAGGCTGCAGGACCTTCCGGTTGACCTTCTGCCAGAAATCATACCGGTTATTTTTTAACAGGAGAAGGGACAGCAGCTCCTTCTGGTCATAAATATATTCCAGGATCATCCGTGTCACCTGACTGGGCGCGATCGAATGCCAGGAGATCTCTTCCGCCAGCCGGTCAAATTCTGCCAGGCAGTCCAGTCAATTGCTTTTTGTTTCAGCAGGCCGAGAAAAATCTGTTTGATCGTATGCTTTGTTTTTCTCGGCCGGCGGTCCGGTTTTTTCATCTTGATCTCCATTCCGCCGCCGTTTTGCCGGCGGCTTAAATTATCTATGATCCGCAACCGTGCAGGTGGATATATTTCCAGAACAAGTTTATCGACAATTCAGACAAAAATGTTGATTAATCAACAATAGAACAGGATTGTTGATTGTCTGGAAAATCCAGTTGTTATATGATGAACATAATCATTCGGAACAGCTATACCTTAACATAATCGGAAGCTGAAAACAAGATTACACTATGCTGGCTGGCCGATAAACTGTAAAAAACAAGAAAACGAGGAGAAATCATCATGAAAAATTACATGGATCTGACAGGAAGAGTTGCGGTCGTAACGGGGGCATCCTCCGGACTTGGCTACGAGTATTGCAAAGCCTTTGCGGAAAACGGCGCGAAGGTGGCTGCATTTGCAAGGCGAAAAGAGAAGCTGGAAACGCTCAAAGGGGAAATTGAAGCCATGGGCGGGGAATGTCTGCCGGTTCCGTGCGACGTGGGAGACGAGGCCCAGGTCGTGGCAGGGGTGCGGTCTGTCATTGATACATTTGGAAAAGTAGATATCCTGGTGAACAATGCCGGAATGATGGCGTACTGCCCGACGGTGGACCTTTCTCTGGACCAGTGGCAGAAGGTGGTGGACGTCAGCCTGACAGGGTATTTCCTCATGGCAAGGGAATGCGCGAAAAATATGATTCAAAACCAGTACGGCCGCATCATCAACACCGCGTCCATGTACGGACACATCGCGGCGATGAACCACCCCATCCTTGCCTACAACGCGACAAAGGGGGCAGTGCCGAACTTCACAAGGTCACTGGCGCAGGAATGGGCGAAGTACAACATTACCGTAAATGCCATCGGCCCGGGAGAATTTCCGTCGGAAATGATGCAGTTCGACGAGGCGGCGCTGGAAGAACTGAAAAAGAGATGCCCGCTCGGCAGGCCCGGAAAGATTGAAGAGCTGTGCGGACAGCTGCTGCTGTTCGCGTCGGAGAACTGTGCTTACACTACCGGACAGACGATCTATATTGACGGAGGGTGGACAGCGGTCTGACAGTATGACATACGGCCGGACCAGGGGGAATATCGTTACGATTCGCAGCCGTCAGGCCGTCAATTGTAACGAAAAAGCCCTTGCTCCGGTTTTGCTGTTGGCGGTTATGGATTGATCACCGTTATGATATCCGCCTCTTGCGCCATATCCGCTGCTCTATATTCAATAAAAAGATAGCCCTCCCCGTCCAGAGCATATCCCATCCTCAGCGCAGCGTCGGGCTCTGCATAGCTGCTCACGTATCTTTCCAGCGCGGTTCCGTCCTCGGCCTCCAGATGCTGGCCGGCCAGATCCATCGAGAATCCGTTCTGCTTCGTGACCATCACACGGTAATCCGCGTCCGCGATCCCGTAGAGCTCCTTATCGATGGCCAGACAGTAATCATTTTTCAGGACATATCCGTCCCCGAGCCGGAAGCTGACCGCCTTTCCTTTTTCCTCTTCGGTGAGGCCGAGAGAATCGGGATTCCCGGTTTTTACAATGCTTCCGGTGACCCATGCCGGGTCCGTCTCAAATGCCTGCCCTCTGAGGGTGCTCTCCGCTCCGTAGATCCCTTCTCCCATGGAAATGACCGGCTGCATATACATGCCGCTGGAAATATTCAGGATCTTTTCATCCTCCGGGGGGAGATTCACATACCACCCCGTGAGCATCAAAAAGGACATCAGCGGTTCCATTCCAAGAGTCCCGTGTACATCCCTCAAGACATAGATCCCGCTCCGTTTTCCCTCCGCCCGCTTTGTTTTTTCCTGAAAAAATTTTTTCGGCAGTATGACTCCGCGGATCTGGAGCTGATAATCAGCGGCTCCCTGCCGGAGCGACGCCTGTAAATCCGGATCCTCTGTATAATCCGTAAGCGCAAACCGTTCGCGCATGGTCACGACTTCCGGATCGGGAAGATAATAATCACAGAGCCCGTTCAGAGAGCAGTAGTCGGATATAAGAAACGAGGTCATGACTCCCGGCGCGTTGGAGCGCTCCTTGGTCTCCTGCCGGATAAACGCGTCAAAATCGCCTTCATATTTTGTATGGAAAAAACCGTTTTCCAATCCGCCTGACAGGCTGTCGGAAAACGAGGAATCCCAGAACAGCCGTCCCTCCTCATGACCGGTCAGGGCATTCAGCCTTTTTTCAAATGCGTCCTTGATCTCCGATTCCTGGAGATTGTCAAAGCAGGCAAATGTGCCTTCCGCTTCTTCGATATCCCGCATGGCATAGGCAATGATATTTCCGGATTCCGGTTCACGGACCTCAAAGGAATCGATCCGGTCCTCATTGCTGCCGATGAGCTGTATCTTTTCCGTTTCAAGCTCTGCCGCCGTATAATCTGAAACACCATATTTTTCATTCAGATATTCTGCCGCAAGCACAGAGACGTCGCCCTCTGTTACAGATTCCTGATGCAGGCCCGTCATCGCCAGGAGAAAAAACGCGGCGGCCAGCGCGGCCGGAATGCCGATCCATTTTCTCCGTCTCTCGGCTTTCCTGTGCAGAAGGGGAATCTGCCCGGAACAATATTTTACGATCTCCATGGCCGCCAGCGCCCGGTCGTTGTCCCCCATCTCGGCATAGAATCTTAACCGGGAATTCATGTTCGTCATGATCAGATAGAATATTTTTTCGGAAAGCGCGTTCTCCCGGATCGCTTCCAGCAGGATCAGCAGAATCTCCTCATCCTCGTCCATCGTGAGATCTGTGTCAAAAAACTGCTGCCACGCCTTTACCGCCTTTGGCCACCGCAGGCTGACAAGCTCCCGGAGCTTTTGGCGCATGAACTGTTCACGCAGATGCTTCTTCCGCAGCCATTGTTCCTGCGCTTCCTGAAAAAATGTACCGTATGCCGCGTTGGAGGATACAGAGAACGGTTCTCCTGCCGACGTCTCTGTTTCCGCCGCCGCCCCGGGCGCGTCTCCGCCGGAGAAAGCATCATCAGCCGATCCTGTTGCGTCTCCGCCGGAGAAAGCATCTCCTTCCGCTTCGGTTACGTTTTCATCGAAGTAGGTCTCTCCTGCAGTTCCAGAGCCGCCTCCGCCCGCAAAGCCATCACCAGCCGCTCCCATAGCGGCTCCTCCTTTTCCAACTCTGCCGCTGCCGTATTCATTTTCCAGAAGCGCCTCCGCCGTCTGCGCATACTCCAGGGCCGTCTGGTATGCCCCATAGAGTTTCTCCCATTCCGCCGGATGCTCCTCCGGGTGGTACTGCTTCGCCATCAGGGCATATGCTTTCTTGATCGCCCTCGTGTCCTTTGTCGCCTCGATTCCTAAGATGTCAAATGCCCGTCGTACCATTTCAGATCTTCCTCCTCAGCCATAGAATCTGCTCCTTCCCCAAACGGATCTGCTCCTGAATCTGGTTCATACCAGGAACTGTCATTCTCCAGGCACTGCCATGCATCCGCAAATGTATCCAGATACCGGTCCGCGCGTTCAAAAAAATCCGCGATATACTTTCGCTGCTTCCGGATTTTATACGGATCCTGCTCCTGGTTCACCAGATATTGAAAATACTGGATCCGCCTTCCGATCTCTTCCCGCAGCTCCCCGGTAGTCTGGGCAAAAAGCCGTTCTCCCCAGGCGATCAGCATCTGGTTCTCCTCCTCATTCGCGGGAAGAGAATGAAGCTGCTCCAGATCCCCCAGATACTGTTCCAGCTCTGCCGGATCAAGGGTATACGTTCCGGTGGTGATCACCTGCCTCGCCTGCTTTCCGGTGGAATCCACCTTCACATCTACGATCAGGATCCCATTGATATCATAGGTATAGCATACCGCTATGGATTCCTGTCCTTTCAGGGCCATGGGAACATCCACACAGAGCTCCCCCAGATAAATATTTTCGTCTGCATAATAGGCTTCTCCCTGATACACATCGATCTTCACAGACTTCTGAAAATCCTTCGCAGTCTGAAAACGCTGTTCCTTTCTGCAGGGCAGCACACTGTTGCGGTCAATAATGGGCGCCATGATGGAGCGCCGGGCATCCGCCTCATTATAGACTCCGGTGCCCAGGGTAAAGGGACAGATATCGGTCAGGAGAAGGTCCTTTACATCCTCCCTACGCTCTTTGATCCCGGCATACACGCCCACTCCCGCGGCGATCATATGATCCGGGTCCATCACCGTCATCTGTCCGTAGGGCAAGAAATGCCGCAGGTATTGCTGGACCGTCGGCATCTTGCAGGAGCCGCCTGCCAGTACGACCTTGGAGATCTCCAGCCGTTCCTTCTGCCCGTCATTCAGCACGGCTCTTACGGGAACAAGCATCCTGTGGAACAGAGGCATGGAGATCTGGATCAGCTTCTGGTTCGTCAGTTCCATCTGCCCCTGGAACTCCCCGTCCGTAACGGTCATGACCGTCTGCTCTGTTTCGGACAGCATGCACTTTGCCTGTGCCGCGCGCCTTAAGATCACATTCTGTCTCTGGGGGGACAGCGCATCGAAGCAGAGGCCATGTTCCTTGCAGAACTGCTCTGCGACGGCACGGTCAAAATCACTTCCCCCAAGGCGGTTATCGCCGCTTACCGACACGATCTCGACCACATTGTCAAAGCAGTCCACCAGCGACACATCCAGAGTCCCGCCGCCGAAATCGAAGACCAGCAGAGTCTCATCCTCCTCAGCCTGCCCCTTTCCTCCGGTGCTCCGGCATGCCAGCGCGGCGGCGGAGGGTTCATTTACGATCCTTTCCACATGAAGCCCCGCCAGAGCCCCCGCATCCTTGGTGGCCTTTCTCGCCATATCATTAAAATATGCCGGCACACTGATGACTGCTTCTTTGATCTCCGTACCCAGATACCGCTCCGCGTCCTCCTTCAGCCTGCGGAGCACCAATGCCGAGAGCTCTTCCGGACGATACTCCCTGCCGCCGAGAGCATAGGTCTTTTCCGTCCCCATAAACCGTTTGAACAACGCGGCCGTGTGCTCCGGATGGGAGGTCAGCCGTTCCTTCGCAATCTTCCCGACGTATACATGCCCTTCCTCATCAATACTTACGATACTCGGTGTCAGAAATTCCCCCAATGAATTCGGGATCAGCCGGCTCCGCCCATCCTGCCAGACGGAAACCAGGCTGTTGGTAGTACCGAGATCGATCCCAATGATCCTTTCCATAGCGATACCTCTGTCCTCATGCTTTCTTTGAGAACTGCAGGAAAAAAACTGTGCAGACAAGCAAGACACATAAGTAATGTTCCTACAGTTCCTTATTATAAAATATAGATTGCCTTCATCATAGCATAAACCAAATACGAAAACAATGAAGGTCTCTTTTTTGCGCGGCATGTTCAATGGATTGCTAAAATCTATGGCCTGGCCCCAAAATGTAAACTTAAGCTAAAATTAAGCCCGCCCCCGCTTGTATCCTCTCTCTGTAAGAAATATAATATAGATTGGAAAACTCTCCTGCGCCCATCTCACAAATCTGGCGCAAGGAGTTTTTGGGAATGCTCATAGAGATACGGAGGTGCAAAATGAACCCGATCCCCGCACAAAAAACAGATTATAAAATCATGCTTGTGGATGATGAGCCCGACATCCTGGACCTGCTCGAGAAGGCTCTCAACATAGAAGGCTACTACAACATTATCAAAATAGAAGACGGACAGACCGCAGTCCAGCTCTGCCGCAGGACCTCCCCGGACATCATCATTTTAGACGTGATGCTTCCCGATCTGGACGGATATGAGGTCTGCAGACAGATCCGCGCCTTTTCCCATTGCCCGATCTTATTTTTATCTTCCAAAAATGACGAACTGGACAAGATCCTGGGTCTTTCGGTGGGCGGGGATGATTACGTGGCAAAGCCGTTCAGCCCGAAGGAGATCGCGTATCGGGTCAAGGCGCAGCTCCGGCGGGCCGCGTATCAGCAAGATCCGTCGGAGAAGGAGCTCATAAAAACAGGGGAATTGGAAATTGACGTGGAGGGCTGCAGGGTCACAAAAGGCGGCAGCCCCATAGAACTGACCGCGCGGGAATTTGAAATTCTGCGGTATCTGGCGGAAAATCAAGGCCGGGTCATCAGCCGCGAACGCTTATATGAAACCATCTGGGGCGAGGACAGCTTCGGGTGCGACAATACGGTCATGGTGCATATCCGGCATCTGCGTGAAAAAATAGAGGACGATCCCGCGGCGCCCCGATACATCATCACGATGAAAGGATTAGGCTATAAGCTGGTGGACCCTTATGAAGAATAAAAGCGATCTCAATCTGTTTTTTCGTTCGTTCGGCATTGTCGTGATTGTGATCTTCGCGGCCATTGCAGCGGGGATCGGCCTGTTTTATTATGTGTTCGCGATTCCGGCGCGGGAGGGACTCAGCCTGGCCTCATGGCCAGACGTGTATACAGACAATTTTTCCATTCAGCTTGAAGAAGAACAGGGAGAGCTTAAAGTAAAAGAATTCGGGATTGAAGATCTGGACCGGTATGGCTTATGGCTGCAGGTGATCGATGAAAACGGACAGGAGGTTTTTTCACACAATAAGCCGGAGAACTGTCCCAACAGCTATACGGCCTCCAAGCTTCTGGCATTCGGTACGAACGTTTACGATAATGATAACAGGGTTTTTGCGGGAAATTATGAAGGGGCAGAGAAAACCTACGGTTACTTTATCGGTTTTCCCTATGCGGTCGGAAAGCATATGCTCTACTACAACGGAGAACATGTCAGCCGGCTTTCCCCCGTGATCCGTACAGGGATCGCATGCGTTTCCTGCGCCGTATTTTTGTTTACATTAGCTTATGTATTCTGGCTTTCCAGGCATCTGGGAAAGATCACAAAGGGCATCCGGGATGTCAGCCGGCGCGCCTATACGCCATGCTCAGCGGGCGGCGTATTCGGCGAGATCTATGCGGCTCTGAGTGAAATGGACACGGAGCTCCGCCGCAGTGATCAGTTGCGGATAGATACGGAGAGAGTCCGCAGAGAATGGATCACGAATATTACACATGATGTAAAAACACCCCTGTCTCCCATCAAGGGATATGCGGAGCTGCTTGCGGAAAATCAGATTTCGGAAAGCAGTGAGGTGCAGGAATACGGAAAGATCATTTTGAAAAATGCGGTCTATACGGAGAATCTGATCAATGACCTGAAACTGACCTATCAGTTCGAAGCGGGCGTGATCCCCCTGTCTTTGCAGGAAATACATCTCGTGCGCTATATCAGGGAACTGGTCATAGATCTGATCAACGATCCTGCTTTTAAAAAACGTGAGATCGAGTTTGAAAGTGCGGAAGATGAGGTGGTTGTCCGGATCGACAGCAGGCTGTTCCGCCGTGCGGTGGGAAATCTGATCATCAACGCGCTTACGCATAATCCGCCGGAAACAAAGGTATTTATCCGTATCGAAAGAAGCGGACAAGGCAGGGTATCGATCCTTTTGCGAGATAACGGAACGGGGATGGACGAGGAGGAGCAGGCAGAGCTGTTCGAACGGTATTACAGAGGGACAAATACGAAAGAAAAACCGGAGGGCAGCGGCCTCGGCCTGGCGATCGCAAAGCAGATTGTTATACTCCACGGCGGCGACATTACGGTAAAAAGTAAGCGAAATGAAGGGACAGCGTTTCGGGTTTCGATACCTGAAGGGCATTCTGTAAAGTAGAAATCTCAGGGGAAAGTTTTTTTGACGGATTCGCAGGGAGCTGTCGGGAAATGCAGGTTTCCTACAGGATATTGTTATACAACGTTATAAATCACAGCAATATCTTGTGGTCATACCGATATTTCCCGACAACCCCTTTTTCGTTTCTATAAGTAAAAGACACCCATACAATAACTGTATGAGTGCCTTTCAACCATAATCAGTATGGTTCTCTCCGTAGAAGTATATTACTATATGATGAAAATTATTACAACATTTATAATAGGTTTTTTTGAGTGTTTTAATAGTAAATCTTTGGAATTATTTGATTATATTATTGAAAACAGTGCTGTTTATCAAATTTGTTATACTCTATCTCATCTTTTGGGATGTTAAGTAAGGTGTCTAAATCAGATAAATTCTTAATTCCCATTTGAGTATGTACATATTCAAAAGCATGAGGATGAATTTTTAACTGGAGATCCGTCAGCATAATCTTTAAATCTGAAATAAATTGTTTGTATTCAGTTTTAGGAAGAAAATACTTGAAATATACGATCAGATCGAAAAGTCTTTGGTCTAAATCTCTGGTATAGCCGCGGAGCCAGTACGTACTAAAATTTTTTTATGTGAAGAACCATTACATAAGATATGCTTATCATTTCTAAGTTTTTTCATTTGTTGATTGTAAGTTAAAAAGAATTTATCATCATTCATTTTGTAAAATTTTCCTCATCGTGAAATTTTTCTATATTGTTGTTTTGGCAATACAAATATTACATATTGTTTATGTGCAAGATTTCTTTTTTACGAACTTTATTAAATCTTTCACGTAGAGACTATGTGATATCCTCAAGAATATCATAGTAGTATTAATAATTCAATATAAAGGTTTTTAAATCTTGATTAATTTTAAACCATTTTTCGTGTTTATCATGAACTATTGTTTTATTTTCGCTGACTTTTCCAAATTAAGATAATCTTAAGATGCAATAAAAACCACCCTAAGACGGATGATTTATGCTGTAAAGCATAGGTCATCTTTTTTTAATAGGAGGGTTTTGGATATGGAATTACAGCTGCAGGACCTGAGCAGGCAGTATGGAACCAATTACGCGGTCAGTCATGTAAACGCCACATTAGTGCCGGGCGTTTACGGGCTGCTTGGCGCGAACGGCGCGGGAAAGACGACACTGATGCGGATGATCAGCGGTGTCTTGAAGCCCACCGCAGGCAGCATCCGGTTCAACGGGAAAACGATCGGAGAGCTTGGCGAGCGGTATTACACCCATTTAGGCTACATGCCGCAGGACTTCGGATTTTATCCCGACTTTACGGCCCGTGAGTTTATGCTGTATATGGCGGCTGTCAAGGGACTGAATAAAAAACGGGCGGAAACCAGGACGGAAAATCTGCTTCAAATGGTCAATCTCCAAGATGCGGCGGACAAAAAGATCAAATCCTTTTCCGGCGGCATGAAACAGCGTCTGGGTATTGCGCAGGCGGAATTGAACAGCCCGGCTATCCTGATCTTAGACGAACCAACCGCAGGGCTCGACCCCAAAGAGCGTGTGCGCTTCCGAAACCTGATCTCCGATTTTGCAAAGGAAAAGATCGTGATCCTTTCCACCCATATCGTTTCGGATGTTTCCTACATTGCAGATATCATTTTGCTGATGAAAAACGGCAGCTTACTGCTACAGGAACCGATGGCCGCGGTTACGGACAGCATGAAGGGCAAGGTATGGGAAATGCTGGTGGATGAGCGGGACGCAGACCAGTACAGCAGGAAATTTTCTGTCGTGAATCTGCATCACGAGGGAGATCAGGTCAGGCTGCGGATCGTAGACGAAGCCCGGCCGGCAGAGGAGGCGGAGGCTGCGGAGCCGAGCCTGGAAGACCTGTTTTTGTACCATTTTGGAGAAAACGATTACGATCCGTATGAAAATCCGCAGCCGGATCCGTCAAGCACAGATCGAAAAAAGCGGAAGAATCATGTTCCTATAAATAGCAGCAAAAAAAGCAGAGGAGGAAAAAGATGATGTCAGCAAAACAAAATCAGAGAACGCCCAACCGTACACACCTGCGCAGGGCAGACGGACTTTCTCTGATCAGATTTGAATTTCTGAAAATCGTCCGGAAAAGATCAACGCTCACGATCATGGCGGTGAGCCTGCTCTTAACGGCATTTCTTTTCGGACTGCCGGTGATACAATATCAGATCTATGATCAGAACGGAGTCATGAAAGGGACAAAGGGGATTGCGTATGACAGGGAACAATATGCGGATCTGTCGGTTCCGTTGACGGAGGAGTATATTACGAAGACCATCCGGGAAGTGCAGGGGCTCTTTGAGGATCCCGCAAATGTGGGATATGACGGAAATGAACGGTTTTTGATCGGGGATGCGTATTGGAATGAGATCGCGCCCCGGGAAAATTTTTTGAATCTGATCGCAAGGACCTATGCCGCACCAAATGAGAGCAGGGGTTACAATAGCTTTCCGGATCTGGATGCTTCGGACGGCGCGGATTTTTATCAGGCGGTCCAGGCCAAAAGGGAAGCCATACTGAACGAGCCGGGCCGCGCGTTATCGAATGAGCAGAAGGCATATTGGAGCGGCATGGCGGGCAAAATCGATACGCCCCTGCAATATGGCTATTACGAAGGCTGGGAGGTCATCATAAGCAGCTTTGGACTGCTGCTGTTTGCGGTACTGGCAATCTGCATTGTGATTGCGCCGGTTTTTTCAGGCGAATATCAGGCGGGAACCGACGCGGTGATCTTATCCGCAAAATACGGAAGAACAAAACTGATCACGGCCAAGCTTGCGGCCTCCCTGCTGTTTGGAACCATTGCATTTGCCTTTCATATGGTGATCGCCTGCACAATACCGCTTGCGGCGTTCGGCGTGTCGGGCTGGAATCTGCCGATGCAGATCGCAAATACGGCAATTCCGTATCCGCTGACATTTCTGCGGGGGACCATGCTCAATATCGGGATCCTTTA
The DNA here is from genome assembly GCA_009911175.1 of Lachnospiraceae bacterium. The sequence goes on from QXWX01000050.1 coordinate 19,769, forward strand.
TCTGGTACTGCTGGGCATGATCGGGCTGACACTCTTTCTGTCCTCCAGGATGAAAAGCCCCTATTTTGTGCTGATCGTGCTGGTTCCGGTCCTTTTCATTCCCATGCTTCTCTCGCCGAACGGAACGGCAGGGGCATATAACCTGATGCTGTTCTTGCTGCCGTATCAGGCAGTCATGCCGGAATTTGGAAAATATATTTCCTATCAGGCAGGCGGCCTGGTCTTCGATGCATTTTCGGCAAGGGCAATATTGTACGCAGTATTCACGGCGGTCATGCTGCTGCTTGCGAGGGGTGGATTTCAGAGGCATGAGACTGCCGGATGAGTCAGTCCGGCGGTGTCTCTCCGCCGGGCCAAAGTGTTTTTAATCTATAAAATTTATCTAACGGTACGGTTGGATAATCTTTAGATCATCCAACCTGCGCATCCATCCGCAAAAACCGTGCTGTCCCACTCTTGCGTCTGCTAACGCAGCCGCACAGCTGGAAATTTATTCACCCATAGAAAATGGAATCTCTGCAATCAACGGAACTCCGCCGTTTTCATCGGTTCCGGCATTCTTGTCGAATACCTGCATCACAAACTGGTCCGCCTGGGATGTGTTGAATACCATTTCCTGGATCTGGCTGCCGTCGTCCTGCGTATTGAACATTGCGCTTTCATTTTGCACACGGTTTCCATTCTCTTCCAGCAGGACAAATGCCGGATTCTTTTCTGCCAGCTCCGCAGGAAGATAACAGGTCACATGCATATTGCTGGGGGTCTGGACAGCCTTCTGCACGATGATTCCATTGCTCTGCGCATTGGGCTCGGCTGTGCGGTTAGAGGAGGTATCTGTTTCAACGCCAAACTGCATGTTCCAGTCTCCTTTTATCTCCTGGAAGGTCTCCATATAACCAAGATTGGATTCCCGATACGCGGTCAGGCCGTTAATGTCTACATTCACTGTCATCTGTCCTTCAAAAGATACGTCTCGATTCGATGATGCGTTAATCCGGCATAATCCGACATAAACTCCGTCTTCTGCCTTCCGAAGCACTGTGGCTTCTGTCGGCCATACCTGTTTCTGGTTGATCGTGAATTTTCCAAGCTCATAAAGGGCATCATCCTCTCCCTCCTGATGCATGGCCGAAACATATCCGGCTGTTTTCAGCTCTTCATCCTCTACCCGGAGGGAAAGTGTAAAATACATATCATATCCGTCGCAGTAGGCGTCGGAGACTGTCATCGTCCCGATTTCATTTTCAGCCGTATTTCCGGCCTCCTGAACCGGATCGGAGTGTTCGCTGATATTTTCATACGCGGTTTTGTCCTTGTCCGGATATTCGCTGTTCTCCCTCACTTCCTGCAGCCGCCCGAACACATTTCCCAGGATCGGGATATCCTGCGCCAATGCAGGATTCATATAAAATATTCCGGATAATGCGGCGATGGTGCACGCAGCTGCCGCCGCCGCTGTAAGGCTTCTGTAAAATCTGTTTCTGTTTTTAAATAAACCGGTTTGTTTCATCTTCATCTTCACCTCATCCTGACGTATTTTTTCATAGCTTTCGTTCAGTTTATCATTTACAAGATCCGGAATCTGGATCTCTTCTCTCATTTTTTCAATAAAATCTCGTTCATAATTGCCCATCCTTACACCTCTTCTTTCCAAATCAATTTCTGTTCCAGAGCAGCATACTTCCGTCTGATTCCAGTCTTTCGCTGAACCTTCGTTTTGTTCAGCAGCAGGAGATCTGATTTTCTCTCATATAGAGTTTCCTGAAATTCCCCCGCCCTCTGGATAACCTGGTTTTTACCGTATTTTCATTCATTTCCAGGATCGAACTGATCTCCTTGATGCTGAATTCTTCTACGTAGAACAGATATAATACGATACGGTACTGCTCCTCCAATTTGTTCAGCAATTCTATAAACGCCCTTCCGGATGTGTCCGGAGCGGTGTATTCCAGTTCCGGATGCTCATGGATCGGAACGATGTTTCCGCGCCTCTTTAAGATGCGGTTGCACTGATTGATCAATATTCTTGTGATCCATGTCTTGAAAAACTGCGGTTTCTTTAAGGATTGTAAATTTTCATAGCTGTTCAGCACTGCATCCTGGATCGCATCCGCCGCGTCCGCGTCATTGCGCAGCATCGCGATCGCTGTTTTATATAATCCCTGCTTGCAGCTTTCGATCAAATCTACAAAAGCTTCTTTATCCCCTGCCTGTGCATTTCTCACAAGGCCTGCCATATCTGCCACGTCCCCACGTCCTTTCGTATTTCATTATGCATATCTGTGCAATTCATTTTAACGGAATTTGAAAATGGTATTTCATCTTCCTCTTCAATCGATTGATACTTATTAGATAAAAAAAACTGGGGAAAAGTTTCAGAGATTTTATTTTTTTTGGCCTGTCAGAAAAGACGTCAGGTCAGAAATAACATCGGATTTTTGACCTTTTTTAAAATAAGGAAAAGTGTATGTCAGCATCCGAAGTCAAAATCGGACGCTGAAAAAGTTGCGGGGGAGGAAGCGGCTTTATGCAGCTTCTGGTAAACTAAACTCATCAAAAAATAATAGAAATCGGAGGAATCAAACATGAGTAAATTGAAAATTGCGGTAATCGGATGCGGCGGTATTGCAAACCAGAAACATTTTCCGGCATTAAAGAACAATGCGGATCTAGGTGAGATCGTGTCGTTCTGTGATATCAGGATCGAGCGCGCGGCAGAAGCAGCAAAGGAATACGGCGCAGAAGGGGCGCAGGTGACCGCGGATTATAAAGAGGTGCTTGCCAATCCGGATGTAGAGGTGGTACATATCTGCACGCCGAATGTTTCCCACAGTGAGATCGCAATTGCGGCTTTGGAGGCGAAGAAGCATGTATACTGCGAGAAACCCATGTCCCACAGCACGGAAGAGGCGCAGAAGATGGTGGATGCGTGGAAGAAGTCGGGAATGCAGTTTACGGTAGGTTATCAGAACCGTTTCCGGGCAGAGGTGCAGAATCTGCACAGCGCATGCAGGAAAGGGGAATTGGGTGACATCTATTATGCCAAGGCACATGCGGTAAGGAGAAGGGGCGTTCCCACATGGGGCGTATTCATGGACAAGGAAGCCCAGGGCGGCGGCCCGCTGATCGATATCGGCACACATGCATTGGATATCACGCTGTGGTGCATGGACAACTATGAGATTGAAAGTGTGTCCGGCTCCGTATTCTACAAGCTCGGCGGGCTGGAGCAGGCAACGGAAGGAAATTTATTCGGACCATGGGATCCCAAGACCTACGAGGTGGAAGATTCCGCAGTCGGTTTTGTGAAAATGAAAAACGGAGCGACCATCGCGCTGGAAGCAAGCTGGGCGTTGAATATGCTGGAGTCAAGAGAGGCTTCCACCACACTCTGCGGAACACTGGCCGGCGCAGAGATCCATTCCGGAATGAGCTATGGAAAAAATGAACTGATCTATAACCGCGGAAGAAACGGACAGCTTATGGAAGAAACCATATCCCCGGTAGGCGGAGTCGCTTACTTCGGCGGAGGCGGCGGTGAGGAAGGAACCACTGACTGCAGGCAGTGGCTAGAGGCGGTACAGAATGGAACACAGCCTCTTGTGAGGCCGGAGGAAGCACTGGCAGTCACAAAGGTTCTGGATGCGATCTACAGATCCGCCGCGGAAAACAAAGAGATCAAGTTTTAGACTTGTTTAAAAAAGGAGGCGCAAAAATGGGATTTGCAATGCGGATGAATTTTGTGGATGTCATCGTGGATGACAGTTTTAAGAATTACGATGTGAACGGGAAAAAAATGGGGTATCAGTTTGACATCCGGCTCAGTTACTACCGGGGACATTTCCTGTCCGTGATCGATGAGTTTGGGGTAAAGGTAGATGATTTTGAAGTGCCCGCTGAGCGGATCAAGTTCTGTATCAACGGGAAGGAATTCAGTCCCGCGGAGTTTGACAAGTGCTATACCGAATTCTGGCAGGTGAAGGAGCCGGCAACGATCCGGGTATTTTATCCGGGCGGACTTCCGGAGGGAGAGCATAAGATTGATGTGACATTATTCTTCCGTTCCCCGTACATGCCCATCGGGCCGGATCATATGTACATGCCGGTGGACAGCTGCGGAACAAAAACGATGGAAATCACGGATTAAGGAGGGAAGACATTATGGCAAACGTAAAAACAGGTATCACACTTTTTTCACTGGGAACTCCTTATCTGAAGGGAGAACTGGATCTGGAAGGCGTCATCCGCACGGCCGCGGAGCTTGGGGCACAGGGGTATGAGATCGTGGCGGCACAGATGATCCCGTCCTACCCGTATGTCACAGATGAATTTGTGGAATTTATCCATAAATGCACGGAAAAGTATGGGATCGGCCCCATCTGCTATGCGGCAAATATGGACCGGGGAATGTTAAAAGACCGGGATCTGACCGAGGACGAGATGGTCGCGCGCGCGATCACGGATATTGTCTCGGCAAACAAGCTGGGATGTACGGTCATGCGGGAGCAGTATCTTCTGTCGCCCAATGGTCTGGCAAGGATCGCGCCCTATGCGGAAGCGTACAATGTACATGTAGGGATCGAGATCCACAATCCGGACAGCCCCATCACGCGGCCCATACTGGATTATCTGGAAGTGATCGAAAAGACCGGAAGTAAGTATATCGGGTTCGTCCCGGACTTCGGATGCTTTGCCACAAAGCCCAATAAGCCGTACTGGGACCGGGCGCTGGCAGCAGGAGCTACCGTAGAACAGCTTGAGAAATGCGCGCGGCTCCGCTACGATGAGGTCCCCATGGATGAGGCAATGAAGATTATGGGCCCTGATATGGCGAAATGCCCTGCATTGGGCGCAACGCTGAACAGTATGTATGGATTCGTACAGTTCAGGAAGAGCTGCAGGGCAGAGCTGGAAGGCCTAAAGCGGATCATGCCGTACTGCTTTGAAATGCACGGAAAATGCCATTACGTGGATGAGAATCTGCATGAATCCGCAATCCCGTATGAGGAGATCATTCCGGTGATCGCAGCTACGGACTATGACGGATTCATTGTCACGGAATATGAAGATGAAGGCGGATACGATGCAGTGGAGCAAACCAGAAGGCATGTCGCTATGGTCAAGAAATTGCTGAACGAGGTAAAATAACAGCGGCTCAAAACGTGCGAAAATAGTGTGTCCTTCCCACGGACAACAGTAGGAGCAGCTGCTAATCCCGCTTGGCATTTTCCGGGCAAACCTCCAAAATAAAGGGATCAATAACGAACTGGATGCATGGCCGACATTTTTGAGTGCGAATGAATAGGTAACTCAAAAGGATGAACAGTTAACTCAGAAGGATGAGCAGTTGACCCAGAAGGATGAACGAATTGGTCGGTTATTTCAGGAAAATGAACTGTTATCTCAGCAGTATAGACAACAGCTTCAGGAGATAGAACGTTTAAAAAAAGAACTTGCGGGGAAAATTGGGTGAATTAAATGAATAGTTGAAATTAAAAAGGATGGCTGGAGCCGTCCTTTTTTGCCCGATTAGGAAACTTCGGCGCGAGTGTGCGTCAGGACGCATACTTTTTATTGACAAGTACACACTACTGTGGTAGTATATAAGAAAACTACTGCAGTAGTGTGAAGGGAGCGGCGAATATGACTGTAAAGCTATTTGATTCGGAATTGAAGGTAATGGACGTGCTGTGGCGGGAGGGAGATTCCACAGCCAAGCACATTTCCGATGTATTAAAGGAAGAAGTCGGCTGGAATATGAACACCACCTACACGCTGATCAAGCGCTGCATCAAGAAAGGCGCGATCCGGCGTTCGGAGCCGAATTTTATGTGCCATGCGCTGATCCCAAAGGAGGAGGTGCAGGAGGCGGAGACCAATGAGCTGATCAACAAGATTTATGACGGCTCGGCGGATAAGCTGTTTGCGGCCCTGCTGGGAAGGAAGAAGCTCTCCCCCGAGCAGATCGCGCGGCTGAAACAGATCGTAGGCGAACTGGAGTGAGGTGATAGATATGAGTCTGATGGCAATGAGTATATCCGGCGCGGTATTGATCCTGGTGATCCTGGCAGTGCGGGCAGGCTTGAAGGGCTGGCTGCCGAAAAGAACATTTGCGGTGCTGTGGACGGTCGCCCTGATCCGTCTGCTGATCCCATTTTCCGTGCCCTCTTCGTGGAGCGCATACACCCTGCTTCAGAATGCGGTTCCTGAAACGGAGCAGGTACGCTATTTTACAGATATGATCGCAGGAAATCCGTCCGGCGGAGCGGCACGTTTTGGCAGCGCATCTTGGCTGTACGGTACAGATACAGCCGGAGGTGCCGGGGACCTGCCGGGCCGGGAGGATGGATTCGGGGAGGGAACCGGAATGCAGTCCGGATCGAGAAGCGGAGCGCAGATGGATCCTGCCTGGAAACCGCAGTCAAGATCCGGTGCAGGAAGCGGAGCACAGATGAACGCTGCTCAGGATCCGCAGTCAAAGTCCGGGGAGGAATCACAGCCGGATTCCGCATCTGGCATACAGTCAGGAGGGCAGCAGGCTTCCTCCATAGCTTCGGATTCCGTATCAGAGGAAAAACTATCGTTTGCGGAACGTTTCGCAGATCTGCTTCCCATTTTAAGGGGAATCTGGGCAGCAGGCTTCCTGCTCTGCGCAGTCGCCTTTGCATGGATTTACTTCCGGTGCTGCCGGGAATTTCAGATGTCGCTGCCCATAGAGGACTGCTTTTTGGAAAACTGGCAGCGCACACATCCTTTGCGGAGAAGACTGTCTATCCGCCAGTCGGACCAGATTCTGTCCCCGTTGTCATATGGAGTCTGGCGTCCGGTCATTTTACTGCCAAAGTCTACAAAATGCGGGGACAGATTTCAGCTGCGTTATGTTCTGGAGCATGAATATGTGCATATCCGGTATTTTGACGCGGCGGTAAAGCTGCTGATGGCGGCGGCTCTGTGCATACACTGGTTTAACCCCTGTGTGTATCTGATGTACATTTTCTTCAATCGGGATCTGGAACTGGCTTGTGATGAAGCGGTGGTACGTCGATTTGGTGAAGAGGAAAAGTCCGCATATGCCATGGCGCTGATCGAGATGGAAGAGAAGAAGAGCGGTCTGCTCCCGCTTGCCAACAGCTTCAGTAAAAATGCAATTGAGGAAAGGATTGGCGCGATTATGAAAATAAAGAAGATCTCCCCGCTGGTCCACGGGCTGTCGGCGGCTCTGGTGTGCGGTACCACCCTGCTGTTCGCTACATCCTGCGGGTCATATGAGGAAGCAGAAAAGACTATGGAAGCTGTCCCCCGGGCGGAGGCCGTGGATGCGGAGGAAGCAAAGACAAACAACAGCGTAGAAACAAAATCACTGTCTGTCGCGCTGAAGGAGCTAGGACAGTACGGTCCGTCCGCGGAACAATCCATGCTTTTGCCATCCTCAATCGGTACTGCTGAGGCGCATACTGCGGGGGATCAGGAAGAAACGGCTGCGAATACTGCGGAAAAAGCGGCGAAAGCGGCTGCGGAAGACGTGGAGAAAGCAATTGCACAGGTGGAAGCCGAAGCGGAAGCCTTGAGACAGGCAGAAAAGGCAGCGGAGAAGGCCATAGAGCAGATAGCGGAAGTGACAGAACAGACATCGAAAGCAGCCGAAGGCAGCGGGAGGGCAGAAAAAGCAGCATACGCAGACGAAAACGGAAAGCACACAGCACAAGCAGAAGAAATATCTGCCGGCAGCGATACGGAGTATACCACAGACAATCCATACCACAGCGTTGCTTATATGATTTCTATCGGTGAGGAATTCGAGGAATACGAAAAATTTGGCCTGTCTTATGACAAAAAATCGGATTTTCTGATGTATAAAAACCAGACTGTAGGATTTTTTAAAGACGAGACAAAACCAGGCGTATACACCAGGCTGGTAGAGGGCTCCGGGGATCTGGGAATCACCGTGAACAGGGAGAAATCCGGGAAGATCACAGACTTTTCCGTATTCCCGTTCAATGAAAACAGCCTGACGGATTCCTCTGTAAGCGAAGATGCCGCGGTAAAAGAAGGCTCCGGTATTATCAGGTGGGATGATTCCGGGGATATCGTCAGCATCGTCTCATTTCCCGCCGAGGAACGGGGCAATCTGGAAGCTTATGCCGCGGAGCAGGGAGATGCGGATGAAGCCAAAGCTGTGCCAGGCGGAACCGGCAGCACCGACAGCGGCTCGAAAACCGAAGCCGTGTCAGGCACAGCCGTTTCCTCTGAGGGCGGACTGAAAACCCAAGCAGCGTCAGGCGGATCCGCCTATTCTGAGGGGGATCCGAATACCGAAAAGACCAGCCTGCCTAAGGAGTATGAAAAGCTCGGCGTAAAGACTTCCGACGAGAAAAATAACGAGTGGACGTATAAAGGCAAAGGGGTCGCCGTCATTTACGACAAGGATCACTGGATCTATACCAACGACACGATCCCGGAAAAGAAAGCTGTGTATCTGGAAGTGGTGCGGGATAAAAAAGACCGTGTGACCGAACTGAGGGAGATCACGAAGAAAGAAATGCAGAAATTGTTTGATGAGGAATAAGGAAGGATCACCATGTTCACAGCAAAAAAGATGTTCTTTGTCAGGTGGGCCTCGGGAATGGCGGCCTGAATATGGAGGCGCTGGATGCCGACGGAAATGTGCTGGAGCCTTTCCAGGAGAGCGAATACGAGATCATCGGCATCTACTCGTATCCAGTTGTACTTACAAGCGATCCCCATGCGTTCGTAAATAATCTGATCTTCGTCCCGGAAAACTCCATTACGGAGGATTTTCAGGACCATGTGGTGGGATGCGGGCCGATGCAGGCATACAATACCTCTTTCCGTATCAAAAACGGCACCGCCGCAAGATTCCTGGAGGAATTTTCCAGGCTGCCGGAAAGCAGTCTTCTGGAGATCGAATTTGACGACGGGGGATACGAAACCTTTGCCTCCAAAATGAATAATACCCGGATCGTGCTGCTGACGGCCGTCTGCGGAACTGCCGGAGCGACTATCGGGATGCGGATGGACCGTGCGGTACAGGAGGCAGCGGTCAGCGGGGAAGATGAGTTCAGTACGGCTTATACCAAGGGGCTGTTGGCGGGCGAGGAGCGCACAGGAAAAGGAATGTCCTCGCCGGGCGAGGAAGTTGCGAAAAAAAAGAATCCGTCGGACGAGACGGATGGAAGCGGTACGGAAAAAGAGAACCCGTCAGATGGAAGCATTACGGATAAAGAGATCCGGCAGGATAGAAGCATTACGGAAAATGATCTTCTGCAGACGGAAAACAGTGAAAATAAGTGGCTGACAGCCTGCCTGATCGCCGTCTGCGAAACAGGGCTGGTATGGCTTCTGGCACTCTTCTGTATAAACAGGAACCTCCGCGCGGCGCCGATCCTGGTGCTGTCGGCGAAAGAAGAGGAATAAAAGCTAAAAATCATATCTTCACGAGACGTGCCCTGCAACAAATAAAATGCGTTTTACTTAATTTAAAATGGCTGATGGATGAAAATGTGTTTTTGGATAAACCATCGGAGATCATACCAGGAAAAACAGTAAAAGGCTGGATGGTGGATCAGGTTTTACAGGATTATATGCAGGGATTGGGAGATTTTGAAGGAAGACATGAATTCTCCGAGTCTATATGATACACTGATTCGGGTTGTATCATAGTGAAGTAAAAAATAGGACAAGTAATCTATAACAGATGCTTGTCCTGTTTTTTGTATATGTTACACAAAAATCAGCTTTTAATGAACTCTAACCAGCATAAAAATTATGCGGAACGCTGAAAGTAAAAGAGTATATTGACAATCTGTTGTGTTGATTTTATAATACATGTTGTAATAATAAGCTGATATGAAAGGAGAGAAAAATGAGGAACAGAATTGCAGGAGCGCTGTATGGAATGGCGCTGGGTGATGCAATGGGGATGCCGGCAGAGCTGTGGGCAAAGGAACGTGCCCGCAGATTTTTCGGAAAAAAGATCGACCGTTTTCTGGACGGGCCGAAGGAAAATGAGGTTGCGTTTAATTACGAATACGGGCAGTTTACAGATGATACCGGGCAGGCACTGGTCCTTCTGGATTCCATTGCATCCACCGATTATGTGCCGGATGTCAGGGACATTGCCCTTCGGATGATCGCATGGGCCGAGAGGGAAAATGCGTGGGAAAATAATATTTTGGGCCCGACTTCAAAAATCGCGCTTGCCAATTTCCGGGATGGGATTGAGGATACAAAGCCAACGGATAAAGCACTTTCCAACGGCAGTGCCATGAGGATCCCGCCCATCGGCTGCCTTTTCACTCCGGATCAGAAGCAGGAGCTTGTGGACTACGTATACGGGGTATCTCGGGCAACCCATACCAGTGATGTGACCATTGCCGGGGCCGCTATGATCGCTATGGGGGTCAGCTCGGCCATTGTGAACCATGATTTTGAAAAGGTAATAGAAGACATTTTGGGAATTGAGGAGCTGGGCTATCAAAGAGGCTGTGAGAGCTACAGTCCGAGGCTGAGTGAGCGGACAAAAATCGGACTTTGGCTTGCGAAGGAGTATGCGGATAATGAGGATGCCTTCATGCAGAAGATCTATGATATTGTGGGGACCGGCGTATGCATTATCGAATCCGTTCCGGCGGCGGTTTCCGTAGCATACTACACACAGGATCCCAATAAGGCGTGCCTGATGTGCGCCAACCTGGGGGGCGATACGGATACCATAGGGGCTATGGCGACGGCGATCTGCGGTGCGTTTCGGGGGGCGGACGCTATCAAGCCGGAATATATCGAAACCCTGCAGAAGCAGAATGACGCGGACTTTGACGGATATATTGAGATTCTTTTGAAAGGACGGGAAAAGCTGAGATGAAAACTCTGGTAGTCGGAGCAGCAATGATCGATATGCTCATGAAAATAGAAGCCCTGCCTAAAAGCGGCGAGGACGTGCTGTGCAGTGAGTCGGGGATCGTGATCGGCGGTTGTGCGTATAATGTGGCAAATACACTGCGGAACTTGGGGTGCGGCCATAGCCTCTGCGTTCCTGTCGGAAAAGGGCCGTATGCAGATATGATCCGTTCGGAGCTGCAAAAATGCGGCTATGAAATCTTGATTCAGGACGACAGCCAGGACAATGGATACTGTCTGGATCTGGTGGAGGCATCCGGGGAACGTACTTTTATCACGGCACAGGGGATTGAAGGAGCATTTTGTCCGGAATGGATGGACGCTCTGGACATGGATCCATATGAAAAAATCTATGTGGCGGGCTATCAGGTCTGCAATCAGGGCGGACATGCCATCAGCAAATGGCTTAGCCGTCATGCGGATAAGGAGATATTTTTTGCGCCTGGCCCTGTGATCTGCAGCATTGACACCGAGGTTATGGAAGAGATTTTTTCCGTACATCCCATCCTCCATCTGAATGAAAAAGAGGCTATGGACTATACAGGAGCGGAACATATTTCAGACGCGGCGCGGGAGCTCTGTAGCCGTACGGGCAATCTGGTCATCGTTACTCTGGGCGAAAAGGGAACTGCCTATTATGAAGGAAACGAGCTTCGGACAGTACCTTCCGCAAAAACAACGGTTGCGGATACGATCGGGGCGGGAGACAGCCACATCGGCGCTGTGATCGGAGGACTTTCCATGGGGCTCGGAACGGAAGAAAGCATCCGGCTTGCAAACCGTGTGGCAGCCGCTGTCGTAAGCGTGCAGGGCCCGGTGATGAACAAGGAAATGTTTGACAAAAAAATGGAGGAATATCATGAATAAGATAAAAGACTTTTTTAAAGACTGGAGCATCTACGAAAAAGCATGGCTGGCATTTGTGCTGATCTTTCAGACCGCGGCGTGGTTCATCAACAGACAGGACCTGTTTATGCTGGTGCTTACCTTATCCAGCAGCCTGAATCTGGTCCTCGGCGCAAAGGGAAAGGTTGCGGGGCTGTACTTTGCGATCATCAACAGCGCGCTTTATGCGATCAACTGCTTCAGCATTCCGCTGTATGGCGAGATCATGTACAATCTGCTGTATTCCATTCCGGTCAGCGCGATCGCTATTTTTATGTGGAAAAAGAATTCTGCTGAGAGCGGAGAAGTCAAATTCCGTATCATGACGCCGCAGTTTGCCATCGGTACGGTTGTGGTAACCATAGTAAGCACTCTTGTCTATGCAAAAGTTCTCGTATGGCTTGGCGGTAATTTCGCATTCATGGATTCTCTGACAACGGTTGTATCTGTGATCGCAAGTATGTTATACTTATTACGTTATTCAGAGCAATGGCTCATGTGGGTGATTGTGAATGCACTGTCTATCGTAATGTGGATCATGGTATTTATGTCCGGCGACAAGAGCGCGATCCTGATCATTATTATGAAATGTGTGAATCTGTGCAACTCCTCCTACGGATACTGGAACTGGAGGAAGATTGCGAAGAAGGTGCAGGCAGAGAGCGAATGATACAGCTGTGCGGCCGCCGCAGGCGCGAGTTTCGTAAGCGAAACGCTTTATTCTATATTCGTTTTCCAGAAGACCAAAGGCAGTGCATAGACAAGGAACCCCGCAGGAACAGGGGGATATATGGGAAACAATGTATCAAAATATGAAGTGATCAAAAGGGAGCTGCTTCAGAAGATTGAATCGATGGAGTATAAGCCGAACCAGGTACTGCCTTCTGAAAGCGAACTTTGCGAAAAGTATCAGGTAAGCCGCATTACGGTACGAAGGGCGGTTGATGAATTGGTGAAAGAAAATAAATTATATAAGATCAAGGGGAAAGGCTGTTTTGTAAGAGAGCATTCGGTAGAAAACCTGTCTCGGATTCATAGCTTTACCGAGGCGATCGTGCATGAGGGAAAAAAGCCCGGAAGAGAGCAGCTTTATTTTTCCAGAGAAAAGGCCGGGGAAGAGGAATCAAAGCTCCTGGAGCTTGCGCCGGAGGATGAGGTCTACAGACTGAGATGCCTGTATCTGGCAGATGAAAATGTGTGCTGCGTCAATGCGGCTGTCCTGCCCGCGGCGATGTTTCCGAAGCTGGAGGCCTTTAATTTCAATGTGTGTTCCTTATATGATGTACTGAAATCTTTCTATGCACTGAATATCTCCCGCGTAAAGCAGAATATCATCGTAACGATGGGAGATGAAGAGATTCAAAAGACACTGGGGCTGAAAGAGGCAAAGCCGCTGCTTAAGATCCATGCGACCTCGTACTGCCTGCACCAGAACCAGGAAAAGCCTTTTGAAGTTTATGAAAGCTATATCCTGACGGATATATTGAGCTATACGGTAGAGAAATATAATATTATGTAAGTTACAGAGCACGCCCAGACCGGACGTGCCCTGTAATCATGCAGAAGGTTCATCCCTTCGCCGTACTCAGATATTCCTTCATCTGCAGATATTCTTCTATCCCAAATGTGATCTTCCCCTTGGCCAGAGAAAAATACCCATCCTTATGCATGGAGCGGATAGTTCGGTCCAGCGTCTTGATATTCATGCCCAGCTCTTCCCCAAGTCGTTCGCGGGTCTTCTGGAGCGTGAACGGACGGGGATTTTTCTGCATTTCCGGGGAGTCCTGCGGAAATACCTGCTCATAAAGCCGCACAAGATAATCCGCCACAAGGAACATGGGCGGATAGTAAAGCTTTAAACCGTTATTGTAGGAGGAACGGTACAGCTTGAATGCAGTGCGTTCCGCCATTTTTCGAAGGATGTGCGTATCGGAATCAATCCACCTTTCCGCATCCTTCCGCGGGATATAGACCACGGTATTGGCGGTCAGGGCTTCGATAGTGACGGAAGCCTCCGGCTTGTTGGCCAGCAACGCGACCTCCCCGATAAAATCAATGGCTTTGTTGGTCTCGATTATATAGATCTTGCCGTTTTCAAATTCGTTGATCACCCGGTTCTCACCCTTGGCGACAATCCCCAAGTATGGGAGCACACTGTCCTTCTGATGGATCAGTCCGCCCGGTGGATGTACCTTGACACGGGCAAGCAGCCGGAGTTCATCAGGCATGTTTTTTGTATAGTCTGTTAACTCCGGCACTTCTTTCTCCAGTTCACTCAACGTCATGAAATGGTACCTCCCGCGTATGCCCTTCCGAGCATGTTTTATGTTCAGAAAGAACCAGGAAAATCATGTAAAGATTCAGAACTGCTTTGCAGCGTATAGTCTGCGAAACAAACGGGTCTGCGGCCTGCAGTTCAGGTTCAAAGCAATTCAATCAGAACTGCAGCAGCCCCATGGTCTGCTGTCCCTTCTGTGCCATGTTCCGCTTCTGCAGCATCATGGAAACGCTCTGCAGTGTCTGCTGATGCTGCAGCTGCATCAATGCCTTCGCAACATCGGTATCTCCCATGCGGCTTTTGGCTGCCGTCAGGTTTTCAGATGCATATCCGTTATAATCAATCGCATATTCCAGCTTATTGTACTGAGCTCCCAGGGTGCTGCGGTCTCCGGTCACCTTTTCCAGAGCCCGGTCAATATCCTGGATATTGAAATTCTTCGTGACATCAAAATCCTTGAGACCGAGAGCATCCAGTGTGGAATTGATGGAATTGTTGACATTGATGGAGCTGCCGTCCGCATCTCCGACCAGCTCAATGCCGTTCTTCTGGCTGCCGTCCAGCAGGCTGTGTCCGTTAAAGTTGGTCTGCCGCGCAACCAGGTTGATCTGATCCTTTAACTGATCGACCTCTCTCTGGATATCCGCGCGGTTCGCGTCATTCAAAATACCGCTGGAAGCACGAACTGCCAGCTCACGCATCCTCTGCAGGGAGCTGGTGATACTGCCCAGGGCGGAATCAGAGGTCTTTAACAGACTGAGCCCGTCGCTGAGATTCTTAGTTCCGGTGTTGATACCAGTGATCTGCGCATTCTCCTTCTCGGTGATGGCCAGCTCGGCAGCGCCGTCAGCCGCGGACATCAGCCGGTTTCCGCTTGCGATATGCCCATATAAATATGGGGATGTAGTACTAATTCCAGAAATTGCGCTCATATTGGATTCCTCCTTATTTAAAATGATAATATTCTGATAAGACCTGCGGTCAAGCAGGACTTGTAATCGTTAAGATCCACAACGTTTAGTGACTCCTATATATCATATCGTTCAAACTTAAAAAATGTTTACTGTTTTTTTCAAAAAATTTCCAAAAACTCCTCATTTGTCCTGTTTTTAAAAGTTAAAATTCGATAGAATCATTTTAACAACAAAAAACGTACATTTAATTACAAACCAGGCTCACGCAGCCGTGCAGGAAAAAGAGAGATCTGGAGCACGGAGGGGAGCCGGTTACGGGAACGGGAGGTAATCAAAGATGAAGAAACAAAAGGAGAGCTTTGCCTACGAATCATTGGGACAGAGGATCAGGGTGGAATGGAAGGTGTATCTGCTGGCGTTTGTATTTATACTGATCGCGGACAGTATCGGGCAGATCCAGATTCCGGTGGGAAAAGGAATGTTTATTCTATTTCCGATATTTTACGCCATTATCTTAGGCGTGCTCAGCGGGCCGGAGGTGCTCAAGATCGTAAAAAATGAGCAGGTCAAGGCAGCGTCAAAGCTGGTGGTAGTCGGGATCGCGCCGTTTATCGCAAAGCTGGGGATCACAGCCGGGGCAAATATCGAGACAATCCTGAGCGCGGGCCCGGCGGTACTGCTCCATGGCTTTGGAAATTTATTTGCCATCATACTGGCGCTGCCGGTAGCGATCCTGCTGGGGATGAAGCGGGAAGCGGTAGGAGCCTGCTTTTCCATCAACCGCGAGTACCATATGGCATTGATCAACAACATTTACGGGTCGGATTCGGCGGAGGCGAGAGGAAGCCTTTCTATTTATATCGTAGGTGGGATGATCGGAACCATTTACTTCGGGATACTGGCTTCCGCAGTGGCAATGACAGGATTGTTTCATCCGGAAGCCCTGGGGCTGGCATCAGGCGTGGGCGCAGGGATTATGATGGCAAGCTCCAGCGCGTCACTTTGCGCCATGTATCCGGAATCGGCGGAGACCATCAAGACACTGGCAAGCGTGGGAGAGACCATGGCGGGGATCACCGGGATCTACATCAACATGTTTCTGGCAATCCCGCTCTGTGACCGGCTGTACTGTATATTGGAGCCGAAACTGGGAAGGTTTATAAAAGCAAAAGAAACAAAATAGTGACAAAAGAAAAATCAGAATCACAATATTTCCAGCTGTGCGGTTGTTGATCCGACAGGTGGCAATATTTAACTTGCGGTATAAGGACGATATGAAGGAGGATTTAGAATGAGATACATAGAATGGTTATTTTTACTGGTGATCGGCGCGTGTGGAACGGGCCTGGCAAATTTTATCGGACATGATGTGGGGGTCCTGGAGTCCCTTCCGGGACTGGTGGTCCTCGTGGCGATCTCTATGCTGGCAGTTGTCTGCATCAAGCTGATCCCTTTGAAGCTTCCCATCGTGGCGTACTGCGCGATCATCGGCCTGCTCCTCGCCTGCCCGCTGTCCCCGATTCGGACCTTCGTGATCGACGCGGCGGCAAAGATCAACTTTACGGCGCCATTTACCATGGTCGGGGCATACGCAGGCCTGGCCATCGGCGACCAGCTGAAAGCATTTATCAAGCAGGGACCGAAGATATTGGTTGTGGGTCTGCTGGTCATGACCGGAACATTCCTGGGGTCCTGCATGTGGGATTCCCTGATCTTAAAATTAACAGGGGCGATCTGAGGTCTGCTGTCCGAAGTCAGGCAGGAACATACGGATACGGAGTGTGCGGGCGTGCCCGCAAAAGGCGGAATAAATATTTGGGAGAAGGAGATCACGGACATGGAAAAATGTAATTTACTGATAAAGAATGCAGTTGTTATGACGGACTATGAAACGGTAAAAAGTGGGATGGACATTGCAGTGTCGGGCGGCAGGATCGGGGCAGTAACAGAAACCGGTACCAGGGAATTTCAGGCGGACAAAACCATTTCCGGGGAAGGCAAGCTGTTCATGCCGGGGCTGATCGACAGCCATATGCATACCGGCCAGCAGCTCTTAAAAGGGCTTGTGCTGGACGCGAAGCCGATCATCTGGACCCGGGTCATGCTTCCCTTTGAGAGCACGTTGACCCCGGAGAAAATGAGGCTGTCCGCCCAGGTGGCTGCTCTGGAAATGATGAAATCCGGCACCACGGCATTTATAGACGCAGGCAGCTACCATATGGACGCGGCGGCGGCAGTTTATGAGGAAAGCGGCTTGAGAGGCTGCATTTCCTATTCTACGATGGACGAGGAAGGGCTTCCGGAAAGTATTGCCATGAACGCGGGGCAGGCGGTGCGGGAAACGGACCGCTTATATGAGAATTGGAACGGAAGGGGCAATTTGAAGGTGTATTATTCCCTGCGTGCCTTAAATTCATGTTCCCATGAGCTGACTGAGCTGGCGGCAGGCCATGCCCGGGAGCGGGGAGCCATGCTGCAGGCGCACATGAACGAGTACCAGGGAGAGGTAGACGGGATCATAGCCAGGGAAGGCATGCGGCCTTATGAATATCTGGAAAAAATGGGCGTGCTTTCGGACCGGTTTTTGGGAGCGCACAGCCTGATTTTATCTGAGGAAGAAAAAGAGATTATCCGGGAGCGGGGCGCGAAGGTCTGTCATTGCCCGTTCAGCAACTGCGGAAAGGCCGTGCCGGATACTCCGGACCTAGTGGAGCGGGGAATCATTCCGGGCTTCGGAACGGACGGAGCGGCACATGGCGGGCTAAGCCTGTGGAACGAGACGCGCATTTTCCGTTCCCTGATGAACATTTACCACGGTGTTCCCAACCGCAATCCCAAGGTCATGCCGGCGGAGCTGCTGTTCCGGATGCTTTTCGAAGGCGGTGCGGCGGCGATCGACGAGACCGGGCAGTGCGGAAGGATCGCGGAAGGCTGCAAAGCGGATCTTGTCAGCATTTATCTGGATGCCGGAAGACTGATCCCCAGCGGAAACCTGCTGCATACCATGTTCGAGTGCGCGGAGTCCGGCGATGTGCGGGATATGATCGTGGGCGGGAAGATCCTGATGGAAGACCGGGAGGTCCGGACGTTGGACGAAGAACGGATTCTGTTCGAGGTGAAGGCGTATATGGAGCGGATGTAGGAAGGAAGTTTTATTATGATAATCTGTTTGTTGACTGCGGCGGCCAATCTGGCGGTCGGCGCCCTGGTGGGGCTGTGCGGCGTGGCGGGGTTTCTGCTCCCCATGTTCTACACGGCCAGCCTGGGAATGAATGTTTCCGAAGGGCTGGCGCTCAGCTTCGCCGCATTTATCGTGTCGGGGGCGCTGGGCTCCTGGAATTATAAAAAAGCAGGAAACCTGGATCTGGCTTTCGGGCTGCGGCTGAGCGCAGGGAGCCTTGCGGGAGCGGTCCTGGGAGTCAAGCTGAACCTGATCATTCCCGAAGAGCAGGTGAAAATGCTGCTGTATCTGGTGGTGCTGCTGTCCGGGATATCCATTTTACTGCGGAAGGATAAGGAAAAAGAAAATGAATCCGGGGCGGAAAGATTTTCCATTGAAAAAAATCTGCCTGTGACTCTTTTGCTGGGCTTTTTGACCGGCGCGGTCTGCTCCATGTCCGGCGCGGGAGGCCCGGTGCTGGTCATGCCGCTGCTGGTGGTGTTCGGCATTTCCATCCGGACAGCGGTGGGCGTGGCGCTGTTCAACTCCATTTTCATCGGGCTCCCGGCTGTGGCGGGGTATCTGGCGCAGTGTGACCTGATGCGGCTCCTGCCTATACTGCTGACGGCTTTGGCGGCCCATGCGGTGGGAGTCTATTATGGAAGTAAAAATGCGGGACGGATCAATCAGGGGATACTGAAAAAGGGAGTGGCGGTGTTCTCGATCGTGATCGCGGGGTGTAAGCTGAGCGGGATTCTGTAGAAAAAAAGGATGGGATTTTGAAATCAGGACGTGTATGCTTTCAAACAGGGGGCTGCCGGAAAATGACTGTATACCTAACAATATATGTTTTTGATTCCTGTGCTTTACAACAATATATTGCGGATAAACAGTATTCTCCGACGGTCCCTCCGCAGGTATGAGTTTCGTTCACGAAGCTATTCTTTTATTCTATCAAGCTCACTCAGATTCACACCTAAACTGGAAAGAGTTACCTTCAATTCAATGTATCTGTCATGCATAGAATTGTACGTATCAGGATCCTTATCTTTCACCGATATCATCCATTTTTGTAATCTTGAAAACTCACTGACAGAGTCTTTAATTATATCTGCTGCAGACGGCATGTTCTCACCTCTCTTTTTGAATAGATTTCACGAAAAACATTTACAGGATACCTTCATTATATCAATAAGAAATTTAGGAGTAAAGTCTTTATAAAAATTTAAATATTCATATATGATTTACCAGTCAAAAGTACCATTTATCATCTAAATATGTTACAATAAGAGAAATTACTTATCATATTAGGAGGCTCCCATGTTTCGAGAAAGCCAGGATGTTCAGATCACGCTTGATGACCGTATGCTTTATGCGAATGATCAGACCCGGAAAGCGGTCGACTTATCAAGAGCTAAGCTTGTCGGAGATATCATTTATCCAAATGTAGACGAAAACAGGTTTTCCGGATTATTCAGCGAAGTAGGATCCGTCCTAACATCCTTGTACGGCAATATGTAGCCGCGCTCGTCCTGAAACGTATGTACCGTATGACGGATGAAGTCCTGATCGAATTTCTCCGCTGCGGCGCACTGAATTTCCAGTACGCCCTCCATACCACGCAGGAAGAAAAATAACCCTTATCTGAAAGTTCCCTGCGCTGTTTCCGAAGGAGGCTTGAAGCATATAATGAAACACACCACTGCGACCTGATCAAAGAGGAGTTTGAACGGATCTCCAAACAGATGGCAGTAGAGATGGGCATCCTCCATACCGCAAATGTGATCTTCCTCCGGTATCTGTTAAAAAAAGGGTTTGAAAACATGATTCCGAAAGAACTGTCCCACTATTTTGAAGAGGGGGACCACAATCAGGTTCTGTATTACCGTGTTTCCCAGGACAAGAAGGCAGGCGTGCAGGATACCCGCGTTGCGGAAACCATCCGTGAGATGCTGCTGCTCCAGGAGGCGTTGGGAAGGAACTTCACCCCTTCGTTTCTCAGCGGACTGCCGGAATATCAAATCTTCCAGAGGGTACTTGAGGAACAGATGCGGCTGGATGACGCAGGGAACCGTGTGCCAAAAGACAAAAAGGAGATCCCAGCAGACAGTGTCCAGAACCCATTTGACGCAACCATGACATACCGCTATAAACGCAGGCAGCACCATGGGCATGTGCTGAATGTAGCGGAAGTGATAGACGGAAAAGGAAACGGAATCGTTGTCCATGCATCTGTGGGGGCAAATACCCAGTCTGACAGCCGCATGGCGGAAGAGTATATGGAACAGCTGCCGGAAGATGGTGAAAAAAACTATCCACAGACACAAAAAAATTGGGCGGAATGCCGACAGTCAAAAACACCAGGATTCCTGTCAGCTTAATTGTTGCCTGCTTAAAAGATGAAATGACTTTTCAGGAAATCTGCGAGGAATATAAAATTGCTCCGGAAGATGTAGAAAAGGTTATGGAAGCTATCGGTAATTTTTTAAAAAGTAAAGGTGACAGCATAAAAAATACTTATTATGCTGTCAAGAAAAAAGGAGACTCTTACGAAATAATACGTCGCTTTCCAAAGCTCTGATGATAAAATGAAACAGGAGGACACCCCCATGATTTCTTTTGAAAACGACTACAACACAGGCGCCCACCCCCGTATCCTGGCGCGCCTTATGGAGACCAACCTGGAGCCCCTCACCGGCTACGGCGCGGATCACTACTGCGAAAGCGCGAAGAACAAGATCCGCGAAGCCTGCGGATGCCCGGACGCAGACGTGGAATTTCTGGTCGGAGGCACCCAGACCAATGCCGCGGTCATTTCCACCATGCTGAAGGATTACGAAGGCGTGATCGCGGCGGCGACAGGCCATGTGAATGTCCATGAGGCCGGGGCCATCGAATATACCGGACACAAGGTTCTGGCGCTGCCCCACAGGGACGGAAAGCTTTCCGCGGAAACCTTATGCTCCTACATAGCCGGCTTCTACGCCGATGAAACCTATGAACACATGGTATTTCCGGGCATGGTCTACATTTCCCATCCAACGGAATACGGTACGCTATACACGAAAGCAGAGCTGGAAGCCCTTGCGGAGGTCTGCCGTTCTTACCATATCCCGCTGTTTCTGGACGGGGCCCGTCTCGGCTACGGCCTGATGAGCCGCCATACAGATGTGACGCTGCAGGACATCGCCCGGCTTTGCGACGTATTTTACATCGGAGGGACGAAGGTCGGCGCGTTATGCGGGGAGGCGGTGGTATTTACGAAGCAGAACCGCCCGTCTCATTTTATCAATTCCATCAAAAAGAGAGGGGCGCTGCTGGCAAAGGGCAGGCTGCTGGGAATCCAGTTCGATACCCTTTTTACAGACAGCCTGTACTTTGAGATTAGCCATCACGCCATTGAGATGGCGGAGGAATTGAAGAAGATTCTGGAAGGCAGGCAGATCGAGTTCTACTTGAAATCTCCTACCAACCAGCAGTTTGTGATCCTGGAAAATGACCGGATCGAAAAGCTGAAAAAAGAGGTGATGTTCAGCTTTTGGGAGAAATACGATGAGACCCATACCGTGATTCGTTTTGTGACAAGCTGGGCCACCACCAGGGAAGATCTGGCGGCGCTGGACCGGGCATTAGAGCGTGTTTATACTGCGCGCCAGATAAATCTGCCGCACAGTATAACATGATGCACACAGCCGCATGAGGAATTATGCCGCTTCGCGGCTGCGGCTGGCGCGATACTCACGGGAACTCTTGAGCCGTTAACCGCCGCAGGCGCAGGGGTGTCGGGAAATGCGGGCTGTTCACATACCGCCGTTTCCTGACACCCCTTTTCCTTATGCTTCCCTATTCTACACCAGCGAATGCTCCAGATAATGATCGATCAAAAACGAGTACTGCAGCAAAAACCTGGTATCCGGATTTTCAAAGTTCAGACCGGTCAGATCCTCAATCTTCTGCCTCCGGTAATTCATCGTATTCCGATGCAGAAACAGCTGCTCCGATGCGATGTTCTGATTGAACCCGCACATCGTATAGGCCCTCAGCGTATCATAAAGGCGGGTTCCCTTCTGCTGGTCGTATTCCCGCAGCACCGCCAGCGCGGGATGGCAGAACTGGGGCAGGCGCTGCTCCCTGGAGAGCCGCTCCATCATATCATAAAACGCCAGATCCTTGTAATAATGGATATACCCCTTCACATCCATCTGCTGGGACAGGCTGCAGGCCTTCGCCGCCTGGAGATAATATTCCCGCAGCCTGGCCGGATTGGTGAACGGGTTGCTGATTCCGGCCAGAAGCCGCTCCCGGCCGCAGGCCTCCTGAAAGCGGGACAGCTCCTCGGTCAGCGTCAGGGCGGTATCCTGGGGAAGGATCACCACCGCGTTGTGGTGGTAGAGGACATACAGGCTGGTCGGGAAAATGCGGGTGAGCATGGGCAGCAGTGTGGATTTTAGATAGGTTTTCCCATGATAATACAGGGGCCGCACGACCATCACGCACATATGGTCCGGAAAATGGATCCCGCTGGTATGGATCCGCGCGCCGGCCTGCTCTGCGGGGATGCCGTCCAGGATATCGGTGAGAGTATTGTCCTGGAGCCGGGAACGCAGTGTCAGGCTGTCCTGGCTGCGCAGGGCGGAATCCGCCACGATCCGGCCGATCAGCGGCAGGAATTTCCGGTATTGGGAGGCAAAATTCGGGGACTCCTGTATCATGAAGACATAGCCGAACAGAGCATTGTCCACGATGATGCGGCTCAGCAGGTAGTAAAGGTCCTCATCCTCACAGCGGTGTATCTGCGGGCCCTGCTGATTGGAAAAGCCGCTGCTGCGCCGGATATCCCGGATATGCTCGATAAAGTCCGGAGGACAGAAGCCCTGCTCCACACTTTCCAGCCATAGGCTGTTCTGTAGGCGGACCGGGACAGAATTTGCCAAAAGCTTTCCGCTCATGTCGATGATCACAAGGGTGCTTTCCGCTTTTTCCGCGATGTCGCTGAGCACATTGGAAATATTCTGGCCGCTCAAAAGGGCCTGCAGCAGCGAAATATAAAGAGCCTGCGCCTGACAGGATTCCACGAGGATATCCCGGATGCACTGCAGGATCGCACCAGGTTCGCCAGTTTCAATTTGTGCCCAGTTCACAAAGGCATTTTCACACACAGAAGGCTTCCTGCCTCCCGTCCAGACCAGATTCAGCCCGTTTTCCGAAAGCCCGGAAAATGCGGCCTCGTCACAGGTATCCGTATCGGCAAAATAAAGGACATTCTGCACCGGGGCTTTTGGCTCCGGGTGCGGACCGGGCAGCTCCTGCACATGAAAGATATCTGCGTTTTCCGCGATATGGGAATCCGGCACAGGATAATCTTCCGACAGCCGGCTCAAAAATTCTGAAAAATTCATAGCATTTCCTCCGATATCTGTGTGATTCATTACAATAACAGCATCAAAAATCAGTCTGTACAGATTTATCTCCGCGGGCTGATTTTCTTGTTTAAAAGATTACAAGTTTGTGCTTTATTACTAATATACCACATAAATGCAACTCTGATATATGCATCATGAACAAAAATCACGATCTTTTTCATTCCTCTCACACATGTTAAACCAAAGCCGCCTGTATTATCATTTACTGTAAACGAAGCGTTTCGGATGCAGGAACGCACGGGCGAAGAAAGGAGAAAAAATGTTATGAGTTATCCAAAATTATTTGAAAAGGGCAGGATCGGCCATCTGGAATTGAAGAACCGGCTGGTGATGCCTGCCATGGGAACTGGATTTGCCAGCTCCACGGGGGAGGCTTCGGACGAGATTATCCGTTATTATGCAGACCGGGCAAGGGGAGGCGCCGGGCTGATCATCACGGAGATCACCAGGATTGATGAGGAAACCGGGATCGGGACGAGCAATCAGCTTTGTGCCACAGACAGCAAGCATATTCCGCGGCTGGTGCGCCTTGCGGAAGCGGTTCATGCCTATGATTCCAAGATTTTTTTACAGCTCCATCATCCGGGAAATGAGACTCCGGGCCGTCTGCTGAAGGGGAAGCAGATCGTATCGGCGTCGGAGGTGGTCTGCGCGACCATCGGTGAGAAACCCCGTGCCCTGACCACGGAAGAGGTGGGGGCCATGGCGCAGAAGTTTGTAAAGGGCGCGTACATCGCAATGGCGGCAGGTATTGACGGGGTGGAGATCCATGCGGCCCACGGATACCTGGTGAACCAGTTCTTATCACCTCACACCAATAAGCGCACCGACAAATACGGTGGGGATTTCTTCAACCGCATGCGGTTCATCACGGAGATCATCAAAGGGATCCAGTTTACCTGCGGACCCAGATTTCCGATCTCTGTCCGGATGGACGGCAATGAGTTTATCCCGGACGGACTGACCGAGGAGGAGTGCATCCACATTGCCAGGTATCTGGAAAGCCTGGGGATCACCTGTCTGAATATCAGCTGCGGAACCTACGAATCCGGCGCTACGGTCATTGAACCGGCCTGCTACGCGGAAGGCTGGAAGAAGCATTTGGCAAAAAATATCAAGGCAAATGTAAAGATCCCGGTGATCGCGGTCAATACCGTGAAGCATCCGGCATTTGCGGAATCCCTGCTGGAAGAAGGAGTATCCGACTTTGTAGGGATCGGCCGGGGCTTCCTGGCAGACCCGGAATGGGGCAAAAAGGCGAAGGAAGGAAAAGACGATTCCATCAGGAAATGTATTGGCTGTATGGAATGCTTCCGTATCGCGAATATGGGCCGTCCCATTGAGTGTACCGTGAATCCCATCCTGGGCCGGGAGCTGCATTTTGGCGACGGGCAGCTTAAGAAAAACGGAGCGGGCCGTACGGTGGCGGTCGCAGGCGGCGGACCGGCAGGGATGCAGGCAGCGGCAGTATTGGCAAAACGCGGATTTAAGCCGGTCCTGTTTGAAAAGAGCGGAGTCCTCGGCGGCAGCCTGAACCTGGCGGACAAACCGCCCCATAAGAAATTGATCACCGAATTGATCAAAGCCCAGGAGGAAGAGCTGAAGGAGCTGAATGTAGAAATCCGTCTGAATACTGAAGCTACCGTGGAAGCCTGCAGGGAGATCGGCGCGGTAGGCGTATTCGCTGCAGTGGGCGGCAATCCCATTGTGCCGCAGCTTCCGGGCGTTGAAAAGGCAGTTGGCGCAGAGGACGTGCTGACCGGCAGGGTCACTCTTTCCGGCAAAAAGGTTGCTGTCATCGGCGGCGGGGTGACCGGGCTTGAGACGGCAGAGTTCTTGAGCGGGGACAATGAGGTGACCGTGGTGGAAATGTTAAATGCCGTGGGAACGACGCTTTATCCCAGCGTTTCCAAATTAATGCTGAAACGGATCGCGGACAACGGCGGAAAGATCATGACTGGCCATGCGTTGAAAGCGATCGGGGACGGAGAGATCAAGCTGAGTATATCCGCGACTGCATTTGACACCAGCATGAAGGCTGATGCGGTGGTGCTGGCTCTCGGAGTCAGGCCGAACCGGGCTCTGGCGGCTGAGTTTGAGAAGGAATTTGAGCATGTGATCCTGATCGGGGACGCCTCTGCCGGCGGAACCATCCGGGACGCGATGCATGCGGCGTATGATAAGGCATTTGTATTTCTGGATTGATCGAAAGTGAAAGATATGGTTTGAGAAAATATAACGGTTCAGAATAGAAGGCTAAGTCTCTGTGTGCCGTTCTGAGCCGGTGTGAAAAAATCATGGAATTTGGTTACATATAAAAGGAGAATGGAAGGATGAAAGATTTTAAAGATAAGGTTCTGGTTGTGACCGGCGGAAGCAGCGGCATTGGAAAAGCCATTGCCCGGGAGGGCGCGCTCCGTGGTATGAAAATTGTGATCAACGGGATCACGAAGGAACATGTGGAAGCGGCGGAGGCCGAATTAAAAGCGATGGGTGCCGAGGTGGTAAGCCAGCTTGCCGACATCTCCAGACTGGAAAATGTACAGGCATTGTTTGACCTGGCCATGGAAAAATTCGGGCGTGTGGATATGTTGGTGAACAATGCGGGCGTTGCGGTATCCGGACCAATCTGGGAGATACCTGTACAGGATATCCACTGGATCACGGAAGTAAATCTGATGAGCCACCTTTACGGCATGCATATCTTTATCCCGCAGATGATCCGGCAGGGGACGGAGGCTGTGATCGTGAATACGGCTTCCACCGCAGGCCTGATGACCTCCGGAAACGCGATCATGTACCATACCACCAAGCATGCGGACCTGGCGGCAAGCGAGAGCTGCTATCTGGCCTTGAAGCAGAGGGGATTGGAGCGGATCCAGGTGCACTGCCTGGTTCCGGCGTTCGTGCAGACCCTGATCCACAAGTCGGACGACCGCCGTCCGGAGCGCTATGCCATCAATGACGATCCCTATTACCAGGGGCAGGAGTTCAAGTCCGGATATATCCGCAGCGAGCGCCAGGTGGTTTCCAGCATGCCCATTGACTATGTGGGTAAATGCGTATTTACCGCGGTGGAGGATCAGAAGTTCTATATCTATACCCATCCGGAGTCCCAGGTGGTAGCCGGGGCACGGGTGCAGAATATGGTAAACGGGCTGAATCCGCAGTGAACGGAATGACAGGCGGATCAGACCGCAGTGAACGGAATAACAGGCGGTTCGGATCCGTCTTCAATGGAATGGTAAATGGGCCGAAAAAGGAGGTTAGTACGATGATCAAGGATTATAAAGATAAAAAAGTGGTAGTGACCGGTGCCGCAAACGGGATCGGACGGGAGCTGGCGCTGGGCTGCGCGAAGCGGGGCGCTGACGTGCTGGCGGTGGATATCCACGGGGACGAGGCGGATGCCGTGGCTGCGGAGATCAAAGCGCTTGGCCGTGAGGGGATCGCGCTGCAGGCGGATGTCTCCCTTCCAGAGGAATGCCAGAAAATATTTGACCGCGCGATGGAGGCTTTCGGCCGCTGCGATATGCTGATCAATAACGCAGGCGTCAGCACAGGCGCCGACGTGTGGGATATCAAGGAGGACGATATCAAGTGGGTGACCGAGGTAAATGTATATTCCCACTGGTATATGATGAAACGCTTTGTGCCCCAGATGAGAAAACAGGGAACCCACTGCCAGATCTTAAATGTATGCTCCATTGCAGGGCTGATCACACTGGGCTCCGCGCCGGCATATTTCAGCACCAAGCATGCGGCGGTGGCACTGTCGGAGGTAGTTTACAAATCTCTGAGGGCAGCAGGCGATGATATCGACGTGTCCGTATTCTGTCCGGGCTTCGTGCAGACGGAAATGCATCTGACAGACCGGCACCGCCCGGCACGTTACGCTATCGACCCGGAAGACCCGTACTACAATTCCGAGGCTTACCGGAAATTCATCGCCTACAACAAGCAGATCCTGGATAACGGGGCGCCGCTGATCCCGACGATTGAAAAGGTATTCGAAGAGCTTGAAAATGATCAGTTCTTTATCCTGACCCATGATCAGTATGATCGTTTGCTGCGTGAACAGGGTGTATACCAGGCCGATATGGTGCGGCCCATTGACCCGTCGCTTTTGAAATGAAAGGAAAGAGAGTTATGGAAGAGACTCAGAAAAAATTTCCACCTGTACGGTTGGATGCTCTAAAGAGCCTCCAACCTACTCATCCATTCGCAAAAACCGTGCTGACGCACTCTTACGTCTGCTAACGCAGCCGTTTTTTGCTCATTCAAGAGTAGGTTGCTAATCCATAATCTCAGTTTTATTGCAATGAATTGCATAAAACTGAGATTATGGATTGCAACCGTACAGGTGGAAAAATTTTTGCTGTATTTTCGGCTTTCCCTGCTTGTGTGGATCCTGATCGCAAATGCATTTCTCCATTTGATCCATTTTGAATACAGCTGGCTGATCTTCATCAGCAATATCATGCTGTTTACCATGGAGGGGGATGTAAAAGACCGCTTTATTTCCGTGGAGGTGGGCGGCTTTGTAGGGCTGGTTCTGACGGTGCTCACGCTGCTGGCTGTCACGGCTTTGACCCCGGTCCTGGGGGATCTGCTTGGTTTCTTGATCCCGCTGGCAGCAGTATTGTTCGTACTGATCGTGATCCACCCGTATGCGCCGAAGATCCTGAACAACGTGGGATTCGCGTATCTCACCTGCGCCTGCATCGATACGGAAGCATTTGCATCGCATATCGGGCTGTTCCTCGGCACGTTTGTGGCCGGAAGCCTGATCTTCAACGGAGGATGTCTGCTGATCATGAGTATGGTGAAGAAAGTGGTATTTCAGAAATAGATTAGAAATAACCTGGAAAGTTTTCCACCTGTATGGTTGCAATTTTTTAACAGCTTTTTTCTGCTATAGTTTTGTGGCAGGAGAAGGCTGTTGCTTTAGGCGCAGTCACCTCCTGCCTGCGCACCGCGCATTCGTTCGAGCGCAGATTGGTGGACGGCATTCTATATTGCTTTAACGGTATTTTACCTTCCAATACGAACAGTAACGTAGCACAGTTACAGTTCACTCCTCAGCCAATCACCGAACGGATTGGCCGAGAGGAATTAAAGGGCACGTCCAGTCGGGGTGTGACCTGTCACAGTGAGAATGCGCAGGAACGGTTTTTCTGTATTTTGGGGATTGTACATCTTCCTGGGCTGTGTTATACTCTACAGGAAGAATTCGAAAAGATATTCATCTTTTTTATTCTTGCCGGCGTATCACCGGATTACTCAACAACATGTTTTAGGCGGGCTTTATGGCTGCAATCTTGTTATAAAAAATGCATAGATGTCATTTTCTGATGGAATTTTGCTTTCTTGAACGGATATTTCATGTTATGATTATCTTATTCTAATGGAAATGAAACATAGTAAACCTGATCCTATCTTGTTGTTACAGGCTGTATCCTGATCATGTGTATCTTGTTTATTATGCTTTATACATGGGACATATCCGGCTCGGATAAGGCCGAAAAGTGTTCATGGCAAAAGATTCTTCCGGATTCTGACAGAATGCATTTCGCTGATATGCAGACAGCCGAAAAGCTTTGCGGAAGAGAGGAGAATCTGAATGAATGAAACAATGAAAACAACGCAAACAAAGAAGACAATCCCAACAACGAACAATGACTTTATCATGCGTCCGACGGTAGATGTATGCTTCGCTAGCCTGATGGAAAACACAAAGGTGAGAAAGGGGTTCTGCGCGGCTATCCTGCGGGTTTCCCCCGACAAGATCAAAGATACGGAGCTGCTGCCGACCCATCTGCACCGGGACTACGCGGATGATAAGCTCGGGATTCTGGATGTGCGGGTTCGGCTGCTGGACGGTCTGCAGATCAACATGGAAATGCAGGTGAAGTATTTTGAATTTTGGGATGAGCGGGCGCTTTTCTACCTTTGTAAAATGTTTGCGGAACAGCTCAGGACTGGAGATTCCTATGAAAAATTGAAGAAATGTATCCATGTCAGTATCCTGGACTTTATTCATTTTCCGGAAGATACGGACTGCTATCGGACGATTGAGCTTCTGAACAGAAAGACGAATGCGCTTTACAGTGACAAGCTGGAATTACAGATCCTGGAGCTGAAAAAGCTGCCGAAGGAGATAAAGACAGGAGAAGACATCGTCAATTGGATGCGTTTTTTGAAAGGAAAGAGCAAGGAGGATTTTGAACGTATGGCAAACACGAGCGAATATCTGGGAGAGGCGTACGAGGCGCTGCAGAAGTTAAGTGCGGACGAGATCAAACGCCTGGAATATGAAGAGCGGGAAAAGGCACTGAAAGACTATAATACATTTGTCATCGGTGCGCAGAGACGGGCAGAGGAACGCGGAAGAAAGATCGGTGAAAAACGTGGCGAGAAACGTGGAGAGAAACGTGGCGAGAAACGCGGCGAGAAACGTGGCGAGAAACGTGGAGAGAAACGTGGTGAGAAACGCGGTAAAGAAACTGGAAGAAAGGAAGGAATCGCTTTGGCAAAGAGTGTGTTCAGACTGCATGCTCAGGGAAAGCCGGAGAAGGAAATTGCGGTGAAATGCGGTATCACGGAAGAGGAGGTACGGGAGATTCTGGAATAGCATCGTTTTGCTGCAATTCCCAAGATGTCCCACCTATCTTATTCCAAAAGAAAATGGAAAAGGACATCCGGGGAGGATTGAACAATCCTGCTATAGCATCATGCAATCCCGCAGTTCTGCTTCTATCTCTGCAAACTGTGTCTGACTGACACGGATTTTTCCGTGGACGAGGGAAATGTACCCTTCATCGCACAGCTGCGCCGCCACCCGGTTGACGGTCCGGACGGAGCAGCCCATCCGCGCCGCGATCGTACCGCGGGTATCCCGGATCTTATACTCAAAGGGCGTTCCGCTCTGCATTGCCCCGCAGGGCGGACAGTCTTTGCCCGACGTGCCGCAGTCTTCCGGCATATGGGCAAGGGAACATTCATGATATAAAAGCTGCAGCAGCCGGGTCCTGTTGTCGAGAAAAAAGTTCTTTCGGTCGGAACGGGTCTGCGTCATCCATTGCGTGACCAGCATCTGAATGCGGATAAAAAGGGCGTGGGCATCCTCTTTGATCCATGCCAGATAAGCCTTGGCGGGAATCATAACGCATAAGGAGCGCTCCAATGTGGTAAGGGTAATGAACCTGGCTGAAGCCTGGGAAAATAATTCAAAATCCCCGATGATCTCAATAGCGGAAATTTCCGCAAATCGGAACTCTGTATCGGAAGCCTGTTCCTCAATACCCTGGAGCCGCCCATTCAACAAGATATAAATGTGGGAGCAGGAGTCGTCTGTACTCATCAGCGTCACATTTGCAGGATAAGATTTCAGCATCAGATTGGAAAGAAAGGAATCCGGACAATGCAGAAAAAAATCCTGCAGAAAAGCGAGCTGCTCCTGATTTAGTTTTTTTGTAAAGCTGTCGGAAAGCTTCATAACCCAATCCCTCCTGACCCGGACAAGCCGGAACCAAACTTTTGCCAAAATGCGCAAGACTTCGTTGTTAATTGCCTGATTGAAACGACTGCAATCAGTGTATGATAATATGAATAAAATAGCAAGAGAGATTTGAGAGTATATATAACCCAAAACCCGGGAAAAGGAGACTCGAAACGTTTGATTTCGGTTAGAGTCGGGTCATAAAGACACCACAAATACTGT
>QXWX01000439.1 GCA_009911175.1 Lachnospiraceae bacterium
CCGTACAACAATCAACTACAGGTGCATGTCCCAACACCAAACCTTACTTCTAACAACATGTTCATCATATCGAATTTATAACCTTAAAGAACCCGAAACAATAAGAATAACATAATCATCATGAAATCACACGGATCAGTTGTCGTACGTGCGGCACTCATCGGTCTCTGGATTATCCTTGCAGAAGGTCTCCAACGGGTCCGAGTCCTTCAGCTTGTCCCTCGCGTGGCTTGCCGCCGCGCTCAGCTCCTCCACCTCGTCCCACGCCGCCGCGCACTCGCCACTCACCGCGTCGCCGGCGCACGCCTCCTCCGCGTTCTTGATGCTCTCCTCCACCTTCTCCGAAATCTTGTCGGGCGCCGCCGCCACGGGGCCCACGAACATCCTCCTCAACGGGGCGGCGCTCCGCCTCCACGGGCTGTTCAGCTGCGCGAATTTGATGGATTTCGGCGATGAGTCCGACGCCTTAGCGAAAACTTTAACGGCTGCAACGTTCACTCCTGCTATTGCC
>QXWX01000051.1 GCA_009911175.1 Lachnospiraceae bacterium
GGAAAACATATCGCCAAAGGCATAATATTTTCAAATTCTCCGAAAAAATTTCACCCAAATGGTTCACGGATTCAGGTGATAGTCTTTTTGATTTATCAAATCCATCACCGTAGTGAAATGCCTTAGCAATATATGGAAAAACCAAACTTTTAGCAACCTGAAGACCTGTGGCTATTGCCAAAAAAGATAAATCTGTTTTATTTACAATACTTGTAGTTTTAGAAAATTCTTTGTTAATGCCATTTAACTCGGAAAATGCTTGTGAAATTTCACTTGCTGACATAATGTCTTCAAGTACAACTGTTGTTGGAATAAATGTATTTGCTCTTTTTACAATTTCGTCCCACTCTTCAAGCACTGGTTTCTCTATATTTCTATTTTTTTCTTTCGCACTGACTTCATCAGATAATTTTTTAATTTCTTTATTCTTACCGAGTGAACGTAAAAGTTCCAAGGAGGATGCAATATTATCATCGGCCTTTTTCCTGAATAAAGACATATCGGAGTCATTCAAAAGTGCTAACGAAACATCTTGATTCATTTTTAAAACTTTATTCAAATCCTTTTCCTGATCTGAATATTGGAATTTACTCACTCACTCTTACCTCCTTAAAACTTTCAAGCTTTACCAAGGTCATACTTTAAATCTTCTATAGCTGATTGTAAAAGTATATTTAATCCTGTAAGATACTCTATTCTCTCTTTATCTGCATCTTTTTCTTTCTTTAATGCATTTAGAATTGCTGTTTGCTTTGCAACTGCATTTTTATAAATCAGCTCCTTTGCCTCTCGTAGTTTTTTATTTTTCACATGTGATGCAATTCCTATGCCGGCACCTCCAAGCACTACTGCAGGCGCAGCTAATACAGCAATACCTGCGACCATTCCACCACCAAGTAGTCCGCCTGCTGCTGCCAACCCACTTGTAATCCCTGGCGCACTTAATCCTACAACAGATCCGCCTAAATAAAGGCCTGCAAATCCAACCCCAGCACCAACTCCAACTCCAAGAGAACCTGCAACAACTTCTCCAATAGGCGAATCTTCCATTCTTCTCGATGTATCATTTAGTGCTTTATCAGCATCATCAATAATACTTTGTACCGTTTTCAAGGCATCTTGGCTTTGAAATTTCATATCTTTCTTTGAAGTAATATAGTTTCCCATCGTTTTCTCCTAGTCATAGTAGTATTTTCAATATATTTGCCTTTACTTTTCATATCAAGTTTCAAAAACTATACTATTTAATTTTTATCGCGTTGTCATATGTAAACCTCCCTACTATTTGTAATTCTCCAACTCTTACATAAATCTAAGTGTAAAATTCTTCCCCATTTTTACAGAATAGCTATATTTTTTTTATTTACAACTGATTATATCACAGCTAAATAAATATTACAATTAAATAAAGTTTATTATAATGAGGTTTTCTATGAAAGAAATCAATTTTACCCGAATCGGCACAAAAATCCGAGAAATCCGCCTTTCCAAAGGCCTTACCCAGGAATATGTCGCCAACATCGCTGACGTAAACACCAGCCACATCAGCAACATTGAAAACAACCGTGTTAAAATCTCTCTCCCCACCCTGGTCCATGTCTGCAATGCCCTGGATACGACCATCGACTACATCCTTGCCGATGAGTACGACCAGACCTCTTCTGTATTGGAGCAGGAGATCTTACATGAGCTTCACTCCTGTACCGACCGCACTAAAAAGCAGATTCTGGAGATTGTCAGGATTCTCTGCGATCTTCCTTCTGAATGAAGCATTCTGCGGTCAATCTGACTCCATACCGAAACCCTTCGGCAAATCCTTTCTCTTTTCCCGCAAATGCCGCCTGATACATCTTGTTCCTGCACTTTTCATACTCTTCGGGCGGCAGATGCTCCTCTTCATGCTGCAGCAGATCCTGGATTTCCTTTTCAATCTCATAATCTGTTCGATTCCATTTACTTTTTTCCATCTTGTTATCGTATATCTCTTTGATCAAATCTTCCATAATTCTACTGCGGACTTTCCCGCCCCGCGCCCTCCTTCTATTGTATTTAAAACGAAATACGATGCAGAAATTATTCCGACTATACGATTGCAATCTACCAACTGAATTATTTTCTTACGCCGTACCTTCTCTTATTTCGATTTCATATAACCCGCAGATTTTTTACATTGTCCCCCTGCCCCCTGAGCCATCTTTCAATTCTCGGCCCGAACGCTTCCGCTTCGATCAGATATCCGTCCTGATCCTTCTGTATCACAGCTGCCGAAGGCAGGCGGTCCAGCACAGACTCCAATGCTTTTCCGACATACTGGAACTCCACCTTTCTCAAAGCCCCGCTCTGCATGAACGGGATCCGTTTTCTGAACTCACTCTCCTCATATCTGCCTGCATACGGAACACGGAAATATTCTTCCATAACCGTATATTCCTGAATCTTGTCCACCCGATAAAATACAGGAAACACATTTTTCGGATCACTGTTTTTTTCACTGTCTTCCTCTGCGCCGTAAGCCACCAGATAAAAATAGAAATCCCGCAGCACAATTCCCACAGGTTTTATTTTCTCTGTTACTCTCCCATGATCCTGCTGAGTCTTGTACGTGACTTCTGTATATTTATGCGCTTTTACAGCCTGTTCCAGATCCCAGATCCGATCGAGCAGTTTTTGTCCATGCCTCAGTTCCGTATAATTCTGAATTTCATTGCCAAGCATATCCTTTACATCCGCCGCCCCCGAATCGGTATCGCATAACGCAGTCAGACTATATAGGATCGGGAGCATTTCCGTTTTTGCCAGCGCCCTGCTTTCCAGAAGGATCTTGCAGGCCGCCAGAACCGCTTTCCCATTCAATTCATTGGTCCGCTTAATCTGAAGCCGATATCCACCCGCCCTTTTATCAAATACAATCTCCTGGATATTTCCCTCTTCCATGAATTGGCTCTGCAGAAATTCCTGAATATCAGTAATGTCCCTTTGAACCGTTCTGGCGCTGACTCCGTATTTTTCAATTAATGCATCCTTATAAATGATTTTCCTCTGCTTAAGCTTCGTGTAAATCGTTAAGATCCGTTCTGCCTTATCTTCCGTACCGTTTCCCATCGTATTGCCTCCTCGTATTCTTTTATCAATCTCCGCCATGCAGAAAGCTTGCCGTTTAGCTTTTTTACATACTATGGTATGCAAGAACCCCTGCCGCCTGCAACCTTTCCGCACACTATCGTATTCTGGACAGCCGGCACATGCCGTCTGCTGTGCGGATGTTCCGCCGCAAACCTGCGATTCCGAACAGTCACTATCAATGATTATAAAGGAACACATGGACACATTCTGTCACAGTTGAAATAATTTTCAATTCCTTTGTTAATAACATATTACGTCATCCGATTCCATATATTGTCTTTTGACAGGACATTTTTTGTTTCCAAATAATATAGCATTGAAGGTGTCCTATTGCAAGCAAGAAAGGAGTTTTTATGCCGCGAATCATTGACACCAAACAGAAGAATTTAGTTGGAAAAAAAATGAGGATGCTGCGGAAAGAACGACGTATGAGCCAGCAGCAATTGTCAGACAAACTGGAGACGCTGGCAATCTATGTCTGCCGCGGTTCTGTCTCCCGAATAGAGGACGGGAGCAGGACCGTAACGGATATCGAATTGTATGGACTTTCTCAGGTGTTGTCCGTGCCGATTGAGGAATTTTTTAAGTAGGCCTTCCAGCCACTCTTATAAGATTAAATTTTTATATAATTGGAAAATGAAGAAATGTGATTCCTGCCGACAGGCAAGCTATTTTTTAAGCGCCTGTCGGCAGAGAAAAATTGTATGCTTTATTCGAAATGAATCAGCCAGCTTCCGCGTCTCCTGGATCCTTTCCGGCTTAGCACTCCTTTTGCTTTTAAATTTTTTACCGCATATCGAACCCCATCAACTGACAGGCCTATATGTTTTGCCAGTTCTAATTGTGTAATATTCGGATTATCCTGCACAGCAAAAATAATTTTTTCTTCCGTTTGTGTCAATTTTTTCGGTGGTTTTACGGTAGTTTTTAAATCAGTTTTATAGGTAGTTTCAGTGATTACGCCAGTTTTTCCGGTAGTCTTTAAGTCAATTTTATCGGTAGTCTCACCTTTAACATCAACTTTATGGGTAGTTTTTACAGCAATTTTATCGGTAGTTTCATCTTTAATATCGGCTTTATCGGTAGTTTTACCGTCAGTCTTTACAGCAGTCCCACCGCCAATCATTTCCCCAGCCTCATGATCCAGACCATAATCAAAAGAGTACTCTTCATCCAGCGGAACAATGATCCGAAATACGTCCCCTTCCTGAAACTCCGGATCCCGCCCCGAATAATACTTACTGTATTTGAACAGATTTCTCACGCCGGATCCCAGTCTGTCAGCTCTGCCTATATTCCTGAAAAAGGATGCTATGATCGGATTCTTCGGATCCGGCTCCAGATTATCCGGAGTGATAACGCCTTCCCTGAGAGCCCGGTTCGCATTTTCCGTATACATCCGTTCTTTCTGAATCACAAATTTTGCCGCATAGGAACTGGTAAATTCCCGATGCATCAGTATATTGCTGATCATTTCCCTTGCAAGAATGTTTCTAAGGCTGACCCTGCTTACATCTTCCAGAAAAAATTTATCCGGCAGATGCTTTCTTGCAAAATCCATCAGCTGATCAAAACTTTCGATCAAGTTCGTCCGAATAATCTCTCGGTCATCATATCTGTCAGCATTGACCTTACGTACAAGAGCATCCGTTTCATATGCAGGACAGACATTCATAATCACATCATCTTTACCCAATAGAAGAATCGCCGCCAGATTATATCCCTTTTCTCCCGTGGCAATGTCCATACCATACAGACCTGCACTCTTCAGCAGTTCCTGATCACTCATGCTCTCCCATGGATGCCTTCCTCCGGCGTTATTGACTGCCATCTTTCGAATCCGAGGCAAAAGGTCAAGCCGCAGATTTTCTTCCGAAGCATACGGATAAATTCTTTTCTCTGTAAAAATATTCTGCTTTCGGATGTACATAGACGCAATCTGCGCGGTTGCCGTCACTTTCACGTCTGCATCATCTACCCGGTCATAGATTACTTTTTTATAACTGTGAACCTCTGCGCTGGGCGGCACATGTACATGAATCACTGTATGACCTTTATACTTCAGCAGCTCCGGCGCAAGATAGACCGTCGGTGTAAAGTGAACCGGATTACTGATCACACTGATGAAATTTTTAATCATATCGCCAGCAGCCTTCTCCGGCACACCCGTCACAGTACCATCATCCAATACCCCCATAAACAGATCACCGCCAAATCGGTTCAGGAAAGAGCAAACGCTCTCGTATACATCGTGTTCAATTCCATTTCCACAACGCTTAAATTCCACAGCAACCGTCTCTCCAATTGAAAGCATAGATTCAAATGTATGAAAATTCATTTGCCGGTACCCTCCTGTCTATATACATACTTATATACTCACATCAAATTGATTACGCCCAGTATCATGTTTCCCATTTCTCTCTTCTTTAAACCAATCACACCTGCTCAGAACCGCTCAGCCCCATCCCAACCGCACTCTCAAACAGAATCCCGCCGATCTTTGGATCTCTCCCCTTTGTTTTATCAACCCGGAACAGATCCGCCAGCAGACGCAAATGATCCATCCAGCTAAACAGCCCCGAATGGCAGCATTGATTTCTCCTGTTGGCGCAGTCCTGCAGCCGTGCTTCAAAGGCCCTCCACCAGTTTTCATCGTACTGCGGATTTCCTGCCGCCTGCATCCGCCGTCCAAGTTCCGCCCTGTGATTTCTCAGGATCACGCCAAATGCCCCAAGCGTCAGCTCTTCGTATTTGGCGTCCTTGAGCGCTACGGTGCCTCTGCCCTTTCCCATTCCCCGAATCTTAAATTCGGGAAACAGTTCCTGCAGGCTTTTGAGGAAGCAGTCCTTCATCCGCAGCTCCATTGCCTTGCAGAAAAGGATTGCGCAGCAGGAGGCGTCAAACCCGGGATTGACCCGATAGACCGGCTCCAGAAGAAAGTACAGCTTCATTCCCAGCAGAAGATTATCCCTGACTCTGCCAGACAGCTGATCGAGAGCCTTTCCGGAGTCAAAGCCAAATTTGCCCAGCTGGGACGAGGTCAGCTCCGTGGTCAGAAATTCTTCATTCAATCCCTGGATCAGACCGGAGGTATCAATGCTGTAGTCCACCGCATCCTCTTCATATTCCACCTCAGCCGTGGAAAATGCGGTAACCGAAGGCAATCCCGCAGATGCTTTCAGCAAGGCTTCTCTCCGCTCCTCCTCCTGAAGATCCTGCTCCAGGATGGATTTGATCTCTTTGATAGCAAAGGTATCTATGATATTCTTTGCGGCGCTGATGCAGGCCGATTCCTTCCAGGCGTCCTCGTCTCCAATCACATACAGCCGGAATTTCGCGCGGGTCGCCGCAACATTTACAATATTCCGGTTCACCCACCGGACGGCCCCTTTTGCCCCTTCGCCTGGATCGCAGCCCAGCAGGAAGATCACCTCATCAGCCTCCTTCCCCTGAAATGTGTGGACCGTGCCGATTTTTTTCTGGTCATGATCCAGAATATATCTGCTGTTGATCCTGGTCCGGCCGGCGTTTTCTTTGCAGTATTGATCAATATATTTCCGGATTCCGGCGACCACGGTCGTAAATGGACTGATGATATAGATACCAGGCTCCGGATTTTTGGAAAACGCAATTTCCAGAAGTTCGCAGACCTTCCGGGCCTGGGCCTCTACAAAGTGATTCTTATTTCCCTTTTCCTCGCCCTTTACATTGATCCACTGCGATTTCTCATAAATAAACCTTGCGGCCTTCTCCGGTTTGGGCGGCCGGGTCTGCTGCTTCATGATCCCGTTATACGAGATTTCGTTGGAAATGTCGTACATTGGGGAAATGCATCGCCTGTGAACCAGCAGCGGACAGCCTACCCACTCCGGGTACTCCGTACCGTTGTCCAGATATGTACCAAACCGGTTCAGTCCATCGGCAAATGCCTGCACGGACAGCGTCTTTTTCTTATAAGGCTTGAGCGTCGGATCCTGGTATGCCTTCCGAAGCAGGATCAGGTCATCGGTGACCACCGGCTCCACCTGTTTCGGATCTCCCACAATGACCGCCCGCCGGCTTCTGTAAAGCGCTCCCAGAGCCATCTGCGGCTGTGCCTGCCCCGCTTCATCCACGACCAGCGTACCGATCACCCCGGGCTGTGTGATGTCCTTGAGCAGCCTTCCCACCGAAGCAAACGTGGAAGACAATACGGGCACCAGTAAGAACAGGGTCTGAAAAAGGGCAGGCACCATAAGCTCTTTGTCCTCCTGATGGAACAGGATCCTTTCATTTTCATCCCCCATCCGCAGCCCCCAATAATGAGATAACGTAACGAAATTGTCTCTGCAGTGATTGGAAGAAACCACGAATTCCTTGTTCATGCGCATCGCATACCCAAACAATTTTTCCCGCTCCCGGTTGTATCGCTGGGTAAACCAGGGATTTGCCACCTGGGCATCAGTGGATGTTCGGATATCCTTGGAAAGCAGTTTTTCCACAAAGCTTTCATTGATGACCACTCTCTCGTCCATCCTGCCCGCGCCAGTGTATTGGGATATCTCCGATTCGTATTCCTTTCGGGCCATTTCTGCTTCTCTTTGTGCCTGAAATATCTTCTTTCTGTGATCCGCAGCTTTTTCCTCCTCACTGCTGATCCACTGTGCATACCTCGCAGTCTCTGACCGATGTGACTGGTATTCTCGTTCCGCTTGGCGGCTCAGCGTCAGGGCTTCCTCCGCATTTTGGTTCAAAAGCTCCAGCTCAGATTCCAGATCGGAGATCACGGCTTCCAGCTCTCCGGCCTCCCGGCCGTATTCCTCGGCAAGCTTCATGGCCGCTTTGTATTTTGATTTTTGGAATAGCTTCTGTATTCCGCTTACAGAATTTCTCTTTTCAAGTTCCTTTTCCAAAGCTCTTTTCCTTTTTTCTCTCACCCCAGACAGCTCTTCCTTTTTGCTCTGCCGCATTGTCTCCGCCTGCTCCGCTGCTTTTTTACAGGCAAGCATATTTGCGCAGATCTGCTCTTTGGCTTTCTCTAACTCGGATAAAACAGCTCTTCCTTTTTTGATATTCTGCTCTGCCTCAGCTATTGCCCTTCCGGATTCCATCTCAATCCTGGCGGCCGAGGCTTTAGCTTCCGCTTTCCTTTTTGACAGCGCCCCGGCTTTTCCCAGTGCGCTCTGCATCTCTCTGACAATCTCCAACTGACGCAAAAACTGTTTCCTTGCCTTTTGGTAGGACGGAAGCCTGTTTGGGGCCGTCTCCTTCTTCCCGTAAAAATCCCACCCCAGGGGATACAGTACCTTCTGATAAAATTGATTCAGATTCGATCTTCTGCCCAACGGAGCAGCCACCAGTCCCCAGACCTCCGTATCGTCCAAAAGCTCCTGTGCATATTTTGTAAAATAAATGTCTCTGTATTGGATCTTCTCACTGCCTTTTCCTCCCTGACATGTGGTCTCAATCACGTCAGATTCCTCTGGTTCGAAGAGCCTGCCCACTTCTGCCAGCGCCCCGCGAAGCTCCTCAGGATCCCCGTCCAGAGGCGACAGATCGCCTGTCATCTTTTTGGGAAGCTCCTTGGAAATATTTTCGACCGCAGCATTATTGCACGATGTCACCAGCATACTATACCGGTTGATCTCGTCATTTTTCAGGCTGTACCAATGGCGTGTGTACTTTGAATAAGCATTTCCCGGCTCCTCGCCGCGAAGAAAATCATGCTCTTCGAAGGCATCCTCCGGATTTTTATATTCCGAAAGCAGGATGGCCCGCTCTATGATGTTGCTGACTACAATTTCTTTGAGCAGAGTCGTTTTTCCCGTTCCGGGAGGTCCGTTGACAGAAAAAATATTCCCATTTTCCGCATACAGTTCGGAACAGCCTTTGCCAATCGCAAGGTTGATGGCCGTCTGCTGCATAAAGGCAGGCATGAATCTGGACGGCCATTTTCCAAGAGGCGCATTTTCCACGGATAAAATCTCCTGGATCTGCTTTTGATATTCCGCTTTCCCCTGCTTTCCGGGATCTACCAGATCGATACCTTCCGTTTCCCGCTCTTTTAAGACCGTCACATAGGCAAGCAGGTCCTTTCCCATATGGCAGTTGTCCTCCAATGCCCCGCTTCTGATCTGTTCCTGGACAAGCCTGATATCATTGGAAAAATAATCATGCGTCAGCCCCAGATACTGATCCTCTTCTTTTTTACTTTTAATCCTTCCGTCCGCAAACATCTGAAATTGAACCGCGTAAACCTCTTCATAAGCATCCTTTTCTGTCTCGGAATTCTGTATGTTCCCCTTGAGATACCGCTTCTCGATCTCCTGATAAAGACCGCGGAGCCGGTCAAATGTTACTGCGCCTGCCGAAAAGGGCTGCAGGGTATCGTCGTCCTCCTCTTCCTGTCCCTCGGACTGAGCGGCTTCCGGGCCAAAAAACATGGTTTCCAGTTCTTCTACCGCCTCTGCATACAGGGCTGCGTCCAGGGACGCAGACAGATCCCCTTTGGCAGACTTCACCTGCCTGAGCGCCCACAGAATGGCAGACAGGGACAGCGAATACCTGATGTACTCTCCTGAAGGCGAAAGCTGGAGGCTGACCCATGCGATCTGATCCGTATTTTTTTCCGGCCTGCCCCCGTCCTCCGCTGTAAACGGCAGAACCTCCGCAATCCGGTCGATGCACTTTTCCCGCCTGACCTTCCCGATATAAATGGTCATGTTTCCCCACTTTTTCATCCCGCAGGCCCGGGCCTCTTTTGCGATCACCTCATACAGCGTCTCCCGGCAGGAGCTGCCCCGGAGCAATAGAAAGTCCTCGATGATCGGAGTGCTTTTTTCTCGGCCTCCGGGCGGATTTTGCTTCCGCTTTTTCACTCTGTTGATCAGCTCCGGATGATCCGGAAATGGATCCTGAGCCAAAAATTCCATTGTAAACCAGTAATCCAGAACCTTTTCAGCTAATGCCCTGTCCTGCTCCTTCAAATGACCGCCTCCTCTTTTGTACGAATGAACTGTAAAAAAATCAATTGCCTATTTGCGCAGTTCCTGATCATATTCTATTTCTGCGTAATTACACCGTTACCTGTCACACCCCAGCCGATCACCGCGCTGATTGGTCGGTAGGATGCACATGAAAGCTGGTATTCAGACCGTCACGCCCCAAAATCATATACATACAGCTCATGCAGAGCCCGTGTCGCGCAGATATACCGGAACTGCTGAAACAGCGGACTTTCCTTCTCGCCGCCCAGTACAAACACCTGGTCAAATTCCAGTCCCTTCGCCAGATAAAAGGTGGTCACCGTGATCCCCTTCTGGAACAGGCTGCTGTCCCTGTCGATATAATATACATCCTCCCGCCGTTCCCTGAGATAACGGTATGCGTCGATCGCTTCCTCTTCCGTCATCGTCAGGACGGCCGCATTCTCATATTCTATTTCTGATCCACTTTCTGCACTGCTCTTTTCTCTCGTTGGGCCTGCTTTGGAAGCTCCTCTCATTTCCTCTGCCCCAGGCATTTCCCGCCGTTCGTCTGTTCCACGTTCTTCCCCGGCCGCTTCCGCTTCCAGCCTTATCAGCCGTACCTGCCGCAGCACCTCATCCAGCGCTTCTTCCCTGGATGCCAGCCATCTCTCCTCCACAGCCTTCCCATGCCTCTGGAAATACTCTACTCCCTCAATTCCCGTGATCTTTCCTGCATATTCCGCGATCTCCGCCGTGTTCCGATAGCTTTTTTTCATCTCAATGCACCGGATCTTCCTGCCGAATATTTCCGGAAGAAAGGTCAGCACATCCATCGGCTCCTGATCCACCGTCTGTGCGCGGTCGCCCAGGATCGTCATATTGCACGGAAACAAAAGCCCCAGGATCACATACTGCAGATAGGAATAATCCTGCATTTCATCAATGACCAGATGGCGGATGTTCCGGCGCGCCGCCCCGGTCAGAAGCCGGTATTTCAGATACAGCAGGGGATACACATCCTCATATTTCAAAAATCGCTTCTCCTCCGGTACATCCCGCAGCGCCGGATATCCGGAATCCTCCAGCAGCCAGTTATAGATCACATACAGATCCGTGGTCACATAGAGACTCTCAAATCTCTCCCGGATCACCAGCAATTCTTCTTCCGGAAGTGTTTTATCATGGAGCGTCTCATATTCATCCACAAAACACTCCATTACTGCATCCATTCTAGACAGCAGCGGCACCCCGGAGAATTTATAGTAGAACAGCTTCAGGATCTCCTCCGCCTTTTTCTCCATGCCCTTATATTCCACATCTTGGAAATCCACCAGACGATCCTCCAGCTCCACAAGAAATCCTTCCACGCACT
This sequence comes from Lachnospiraceae bacterium, assembly GCA_009911175.1. The sequence continues at coordinate 11,443 of QXWX01000051.1, forward strand.
GTACAAATTCCTTGGACTGCTTCCAGCGGTAACATGCTTCCGCATTCTGATGGTCTCCGTCCGTTTCTTCCGGCAGTAAACTGCTGTCGCTTTGTTCCTGTATACTTCCTTCGGTTCCCATATTCCGATACGCCGGAGCGCTTCGGCCCGCCCATCCTTCCCGGATCTGACGCTCGATCTGATGGTATCTGTCCTCGCAGTCAGCCACCGTATCCTTCAATTCCCGATACGCAAACAGGTCAAGACTCATTTCCCGGATATTTTCCTCCCCCAGCTCCGGAAGGATATGGGAAATGTAGTCAGAAAATACGCTATTCGGCGACAGCACCAGTATATTTGAGGAACGTAAGTTCTCCCGGTCATGGTACAGCAGATAGGCGATTCGGTGCAGGGCTACAGAGGTTTTTCCGCTTCCCGCCGCCCCCTGGATCACCAGGACCTTATCCTTTGTATTCCGGATAATGGCGTTCTGCTCCTTCTGGATCGTGCGCACAATATTTTTCAACTGAGTATCGCTGTTGGTTCCCAACTCCTGTTTCAGGATGTCGTCGTCGATCTTCATATCACTCTCAAATTCATAGATCATCCTGCCGCCCCGGATCTTGTATTGCCATTTGGAGCTGATCTCCCCATGCATCCTCCCGCTCGGCGCCTCATAGGACGCAGGCCCCCTGTCATAATCGTAAAACAAACCGCTGACCGGAGCGCGCCAGTCATAGATCAGAGGGATCCCGCCCCGCTTTTCCGAAAAATTTCCAATCCCAATATGAAAGGTTTCCGCCTCATCATCGCCGTCATAGATAAAATCTACCCTTCCGAAAAACGGAGAATCCAGCATCCTTTTCAGCCGCCGTCTCATATTCAGATTCTCCTGATTTGCATTGATCTGTGTCAGAAGGGCCTGGCTGTTATCAAAATTCTCATAGCCGTACTGGTCCATCTCCGTATAATTTTCCCAATAATATTCGTGCATCCCCTCGATATCCTTCTGCACAAATTCTATCGTTTCGTCCAGCTCCCGGATCCTTCCCCGGAGTTTTTCCATAACAACTGCCAAAAATTCTGTTCCTGCGCTCATACTATGAAAGCTCCTTCTCTCATCATATTCTGAGGAACTGTATGGGAATTACTGATACAGTTCCTAAACTTCTGAATATACACACGAACATTATTTTACCATTTAATCTGTCCGCATATGCATGTAATCAATGTCCTGAATCGTATTTATACTAAAGACAACCCCAAAATAATCTGCAAATAGTTTGCGTTTTTTCTTCGGGACAGTTCCGAAACGCCATATAAATCTGCCGCCCCGTTTTACATCAGAAAAGGCCGGTCAGGAATTACCCCGGCCGGCAAATACCTCTCCCACTTCCAGATCCTCCGGAGTGGTGATCTTTATATTTTTGTAGGATCCCTTCACCATCCTCACCGGATGTCCCAGCATGATCTCTACTGCGCCCGCGTCATCTGTCACGGTATATCCTCTGCGGCGGGAGCCGCCGGATTCTCCCCGGGCCTGCTTCTCCTGATCCTGTATCAGCATTTTATACGCCTGTTTTACAAGCTTTGTCTCAAATACCTGGGGTGTCTGCACCATCCACAGCGTGCCGCGGTCCGGTGTGTCCCTTACCTTGCATTCCGGATCCACGATCTTGATCGTATCCTTCACCGGCATCCCGGCCACGCATGCCTTATCCAGCCGCACGATTTCATACAGCCGTGACAGCATTTCCTCATCTACAAACGGACGCACGGAATCGTGGATGAACACATATCCGTCCTCCCGAATCTCCCGAAGTCCATTCCAGACCGAATGGAAACGCTCTTTTCCGCCTGTCACGATCCTGCTCACCTTGGTGATTCCGTATGTTTCCACAAAATTCTTCCGGCAGTAGTCCTCTTCTCCTTCCCCGGTCACCAGGATGATCTCGTCAATGATATCTGATTCCTGGAATACCTGCAGCGAATAGCAGACGATCGGCTTTCCTGCCAGAAGAAGATATTGCTTATGCACTTCCGTTCCCATGCGGTTCCCCCTGCCTGCTGCCAGGACGACTGCGGTGCAATACGATTTTTCCATTGTGCCCCCCTATCTGATCTCCATATGGAATACAATATACCTAGTACATCATTGCACTAATTCTGAAGTAAATAGCGTCTGATGTTTACAGTAGCGCAAGACGGAGGAGGGAGGCGATGCTGGTAGCATCGTTGACTGACTCCAACGCAGCGATGGTGTGAACAGCGGGCACTATTTACTCAGTTATTAATGCAATGATGTACTAAGTGCATCTCGTCATAGCCGATCGACCGCTTCGCAAGGTATACCCAAGGTATCTCGTCACAGCCGATCGACCGAGCCACAACATATAGTATGCAACCCATTTTTATCACAATATATCCTGTTATCCCTGTACAGCCGGTCAACGCTCCCCCAGCTTCAGATTCGGCACCGCATTCAGATCCCATCCGTGCCGGGTTCCGGCCAGGTACTCATAATATCCCGCCGCCCCGATCATAGCCGCGTTGTCCGTGCAGAAGATGGGCGAAGGATGGTAGAATTTCAGATTTCGCTCCTCACACGCCTTTTTCATGCTTTCCCGCAGCGCACTGTTGGAAGCCACGCCCCCGGCGATGGCAAATCTTCCCATCCCGTATTCCTCCGCGGCTTTCATCGAATGCTCCACCAGCACATCAACCACCGCCTTCTGGAAGGATGCCGCCACATCCGCAGGCCGGAAGGTCTCTCCCTTCATCTGACAGCCGTTGATGTAATTGAGGACCGCAGACTTCAATCCGCTGAAGCTGAAATCAAATGGCGCATCCGCAATATGCGCCCTGGGAAATGGAATTGCGTCCGAATCGCCCTCCTTTGCCAGACGGTCGATCTTGGGCCCGCCGGGGTATCCCAGTCCGATGGCCCGCGCCACCTTGTCATAGGCTTCTCCCGCCGCGTCATCCCGGGTACGCCCCAGAATCTCATACTTCCCATAATCCCGCACGCAGACCAGATGGGTATGTCCTCCGGATACGACCAGACACAAAAAAGGCGGCTCCAGATCCGGATGCTCGATATAATTTGCGGAAATGTGTCCTTCTATATGGTGTACACCGATCAGCGGCAGATGTCGTGCATAGGCAATGGCCTTGGCTTCCGCCACGCCCACCAGCAGCGCGCCCACCAGGCCGGGACCGTAGGTCACGGCCACGGCGTCGATATCATCCAATGTCACCTGAGCCTCACGCAGAGCTTCCTCAATGACCTGATTAATCTTTTCAATATGCTTCCGGGACGCGATCTCAGGAACCACGCCGCCGTACAGCTTGTGCAGTTCGATCTGGGAGGAAATGATATTCGAACAGACCTCCCTCCCGTTGTGCACCACTGCCGCGGCCGTCTCATCACAGGAGCTTTCAATTGCCAGTATATTCATATCCCTGATTTCTTTCATATTCCCACCTGCTCTTTATTTCACTTTCACTCATTGCAGCGGTCCCTGCCTGCAAAGGAATTGCCGCAAGCGCTATTTTGGATCATCGCCAAACTTCATTGTAACCGACATTTTGTCCTTTCCTGCCTTTGCCGCCGGGAAGATCTTGCGCACCTCGTTCATATAGACCTCCGCCCTGGTCATGGACGGGCTGTAATGGGTCAGCCACATTTCCTTCACCTGGGCGTCCTTCGCGAGCTGCGCCGCCTCATAAAATGTCATGTGCTTATATTCCACGGCCTTGGCCGCTTTTTCCTTTTCCCCGTACATCCCCTCGCAGATAAACAGGTCGGAATACTCCGCATGCTCCACGATGGAACGTGTGGGCCTGGTATCCGTCGTGTAGGTCAGCTTGATCCCCTTCCGCGGAGGTCCCAGCACCATGTCAGGGGTCAGAAGCCGCCCCTCCTCGGACTCCACGGACTCGCCCTTCTGCAGATACCGCCAGTATTTCTGAGGGATTTCCTGAGACAGCGCCCGCTCCGGGTCAAACTTTCCCGCCCGGTCGATTTCCATGGTATATCCATAGCATGGAATATTATGGTTCACCCGAAATGCTTTCAGCCGATAGCCGTTCATCTCAAAGGTCTGCTCCGCTCCTTCGATCTCCTGAAAATGGATGGGAAACGGCAGCTCCGGCGCAATCACACGGAGCGAATTGACCACCCACTCCAAACCTTTCGGGCCTATCATGGTCAGAGGCTCCCGGCGTTCCGCGTTTCCCATCGTAAGAAGCAGCCCCGGAAGGCCGCTGATATGATCTCCATGATAATGTGTAAAACAAAGTACGTCGATGGGTTTAAAGCTCCATCCCTTCTCTTTGATTGCGATCTGCGTACCCTCCCCGCAGTCGATCAGAAGGCTGCTGCCGTTGAATCTGGTCATCAGCGCAGTCAGCCAGCGGTAAGGAAGCGGCATCATCCCACCGCATCCAAGCAAACATACATCTAACATAATCCTCTCCATTCCTCCGTCAAAGCAAATGGTTTGAACAGCATTCACCACTGTTCTTCTATTTCAGCCGGTATGCGAAATCCCTTCAGCAGGGCGTCATAACATTCCTCACACAGCTCGAAGGAATGCTTCTCCCCGTCCTTTTCCGAAAAATATCCCCAGCTGTAGTCCGCGCTGAACACCCCTTCCCGGGCCTGGCCGTTCACTACCGGAATCTCTTTCCCGCATTGGTTGCAGATCATCTTACTGATTTCTTTGATCTCTTCTGTTTTTTTAATATGATGATATTGGCGCATACAACTTCCTCCTCCGTATATTCAAATACTGTGTAAGTTCTGCTACGCCTAAATTATAACGTTTTTTTCTTCTGTTTCCCACTGGGAAACGCTCCCATGACTGGATGCGAAAATCCAATGTAAAGTCTTCCCATATCCGGATCTGCACACCTGTTCCTCTGCTGTCCCGAATACAATTATCCTCTGCATCATGGAACACCGCCCTGCAGTACCGTTACAGCTCCCTGCTCATCAGGACCGCGTCCTCCGGTGGATCCTGGTAGAAGCCCCTGCGGATCCCGTCCTCCTGAAAGGCCATTTTTTCATAGAAAGCCCTTGCCTCCCGGTTGCTTTTCCGCACGTCCAGCAGCAGCCTGCGGATCTGCTTCTTTTTACCGATCTCTTCCAGCGTTCTCATAAGGCTTTTTCCCACACCCTGCCGCTTCTGTTCGCCGGCTACGGCAATCCGCGCTATCTCCGCCTCATCCCCCGCCCTATACGCAAACAGATATCCTACGGCTTTTCCCGCTTTTTCCGCCAGCAGGCAGACGGTACTTGGATTCGAAACAGTGTCCAATATCCCGTTCTGGCTCCATGGGTCCGGAAAACTCTGATACTCGATCTCCGCCGCAGCTGCGGCATCCTCGGCTTTCAGTTCCCGTATGACCAGCTTTGCCGTCTTTTCCCGCTGGGCACGCTCCCGTTCTGCCTGGGACTGCCGCAGATATTCCGGCTGATGCTCCATGGCGGTTTCGTATTTTCCCGCCTTAAAATAACGGATCCCCAGCGCTCCGACCACAGCGGCTCGCTGCCGGTTCATATAGGACGGCGCAAACGAATAGGGAACCTTCAGCCCGGCAGACAGCATTTCCCGATAGACCGGCACTCCGTCTCCCAAAAAGACAACCGGCCTGTTGTAATTGTTGAGCCGCCGGATCAGATCCTCCACAGCTATGGCCATCTGCATCCGCAGCACCTGGAAAACCGGGTCCACCTCCCGGGTTCCTTCTTTTTTTCCCGCGCTTGCGGAAAATGTATAGATTCCCGTATAGACCTGATTTCTCCGTGCGTCCATGATGGGACAGATGATATCTCTGCAGCCGTATACCTGGTAGGCAAGCCCGTCTACCGTAGGCACATGGATCAGCGGCTTATCCAGCGCAAGCCCCAGCCCCTTTGCCGTGGCAGAGCCAATCCGAAGTCCGGTAAAGGACCCCGGCCCCCCTGACACAGCTATGGCATCAATCTCCGCCAGATCCAGGTCTGTCATCCGTACCACCTCGTCGATCATAGGCAGCAATGTCTGGGAGTGTGTTTTTTTATAATCCACCGTATATTCTGCTACGGTACGGGTCTCCTCCACAACGGCAACCGAGGCCGTCAGCCCGGAGCTCTCTATCGCCAGCACCTTCATGTCCCGCATCCTTTCTATTCCTGTCTTATCTCACTTTCAAATGATACCGGGCGGCAGATCGATCCGGCGTTCCGTATATCCTCCGCCGCATCACTGTCCCGGCATATGACATGCTCAATCCGTCTGCTCTCCTGTCAGCTCCACCGTGATCCGCCGATAATCAAATCCTTTTTCCAGATCCTTCTCGATCAAAACCCGGGTACGCTTCCGGGGCAAAATCTCTTCGATCAGATCCGCCCATTCGATCAGGGACACACCGTCCCCCATGATGTATTCTTCGTATCCGGTCTCTTCCATCTCTTCCACGCTTCCGATGCGGTAAACGTCAAAATGGTACAGCGGCAGCCTGCCGCCCTCGTAAATCTGCAGAATCGTAAAAGTGGGGCTGTTTACGGATTCGTCAATCCCCAGCCCTTTTGCAAATCCCTGTGTAAATACGGTCTTCCCGACTCCCAGATCTCCTGTCAGGGTGTAGACTTCCCCTGCTTCCGCCAGCTTCCCGAGGCGCATCCCGATCTGAAAGGTGTCCTCCGGGCTTTTTGATTCCAATATCATGCCGTCCTCCGATGCATTTTCCACCTGTACGGCTGCAATCCGAAATCTGAGTTTTATGTGATTTGCCACAGTAAAACTCAGATTTTTGATCAGCAGCCTGCTGCCGTACAGGCAGGGATTTTTTAATGATGGAACAGACGCAGTCCTGTAAATGCCATCGCCATGCCATACTTGTCACAGGCCGCGATCACATTGTCGTCCCGCACGGAACCGCCGGGCTGTGCCACGTATTTTACTCCGCTCTTGTGGGCGCGCTCAATATTGTCCCCGAACGGGAAAAATGCGTCGGACCCCAGAGATACATCGGTCATCTTATCCAGCCATGCCCGCTTTTCTTCTCTCGTAAATACATCCGGCTTCACTTTGAAAGTATTCTCCCATACGCCGTCCGCAAGAACGTCCATGTATTCCTCTCCGATATAAAGGTCAATGGCATTGTCCCGGTCCGCCCGGCCGATGCCGTCCTTAAACTGAAGCCCAAGAACCTGCGGTGCCTGCCTTAACCACCAGTTATCCGCCTTCTGTCCTGCCAGACGGGTACAGTGGATCCTGGACTGCTGTCCGGCGCCGATCCCAATGGCCTGTCCGTCCTTCACATAGCATACGGAATTGGACTGGGTATATTTCAGCGTGATCATGGAGATTGCCAGATCCCGCTTTGCATTTTCCGGAATGTCTTTATTCTCGGTTACTACCTTTGCAAAGAACTCATCGTCAATCTTTAATTCATTTCTTCCCTGTTCAAATGTGATCCCGAATACTTCCTTGTGCTCCAACGGCGCCGGCTCATACGCGGGATCGATCCGGATCACGTTGTAATTGCCTTTTTTCTTCTGCTTTAACAACTCCAGCGCCTCCGGCTCATAGCCCGGCGCGATCACACCGTCCGACACCTCCCGCTTGATCAGCCTTGCCGTATCCACGTCGCACACATCGGACAGGGCGATAAAGTCGCCGAAGGAGGACATCCGATCGGCTCCTCTGGCTCTCGCATAGGCGCACGCAAGGGGAGAGAGCTCTCCCAGATCATCCACCCAGTAGATCTTCGCCAATGTTTCCGACAGCGGAAGCCCGACTGCAGCGCCTGCCGGAGACACATGCTTGAAGGATGTAGCGGCCGGAAGCCCGGTAGCCTTCTTCATCTCGCTCACCAGCAGCCAGCCGTTGAACGCGTCCAAAAAGTTGATATATCCCGGACGCCCGCATAATACTTCAATGGGAAGGTCGCTTCCGTCCTGCATATAGATCCTGGACGGCTTCTGATTCGGGTTGCAGCCATATTTTAATTCTAATTCTTTCATGTTACGACTCCTTATTTATTTTTATTCACAATTCTGGTTTCGTATGTTCCGCTCTGGATGTCAATATATCTCACAAAGAGCGACACCTTATTCTCTTCATTCAGGCTGTCCCACAGAAGCTCCGTGAATGCTCCCATGTCGTCCGGTATGGAGATGAGCTTCGGCTCTCCTTCAAAACTGGGCAGCGGATCTCCGTCGCGCATATACGTATGTATAAAATGACCTTCTCCCGCAGACGGATTCTCATACGCAAATGTATACCGATTGCAGCCCGCCGGATTGCCGTGATTGCTCTTTAAGATCGACATGGCATAATTATAGTTTCCATTTTCCACATGCATGATCCCGGAGATGCGGGGTGTATAGTTGGGTACGTCCGGTTCAAATTCCCTGGACCGCAGCGACTGTTCGAACGTCATCTGTCTGTCCATGCCTTCGTAGATCGTATCCGTCTGATCCCCATTGGTCACAATGGTCTTGTTGCCGAGCACGCGCACCGGCGCATAGATCACCAGGCTTGGATCCGTCAGCTTGGCCGGGTCAAACGCCTGAGTGCGGATCCCTTCCCCGTCTTCCACGAAGATGCGGTTCCTGCTGTTCACGCTGCGCCCCATGATAAAATATGCCGCAGCCGCTTTTGTCCCATCCGCACTTTTTCCAAGGATGATCCCTCTACCCGGATAAGAATTGTTCTTTAACTCCTGCTCAATGGATAACATGTTCATAAGATGCCTCTCCTTTCCTTCGAATATGTCCATTATACCTGTGATATCCTGCAAGTTCAATAATAAAAATATCTTTTTTCATTATTTTGGAGATCATAGGTTAATGTGCGCGCCCGGCCAGGGTGTGAACAGTAACGAACATAGGCAATGCTGTCTCAAACAATCCTATCGTATTTAAAAAGCAGCTTTGAATGCTCTGGAAAAAAATAAACCTATGCACATGAAAAGGGAAACCACAGCACGATATTGCCGCACGTTTCCCTTTTCAGATCCAAAGTTTTCTCAGAAATTAATTTGTTTTTTTACTAACAACAGTGAATCCTATAACAATCCCACCGTTATCTGATATTACAAAATTCTACAGATCATCATATTCGTTGACTAACGGCCATTCTGCCTTTTCATCTTCAAAAATCTGCGTAAATCTGTTCTGCTTATCCGCAAATACATTATCAAGATTATCATCGTTCACCTTTGAGACCTCTCCCACCACCAGCGCGCCGGCCCCCTTTTTTGCTCCAAATCTGTGAAAGATCCCTGGCACCAGCGTAATGCTGTTACCAGGATAGATTGATATGATCTCTCCCGCCTTAACCAGATGTCTGATCCCGTCCATATAAACCTCTACTTGCTTATACAGATCTGGATTTCCCTCTTCATCCGAATGAAACAGTTCTATCTCCAGGATCCCATTTCCCCTGTTTATGATATCTTCTGTTTTGTTCCTGTGAAAATGAAGCGGGATCACCTGTTTTTCCTTATCATTAAAAATGATCACTTTTTCGCAATAAGGCACCCCGATCTCCGGACGGGCCAGATTTCCATTGCGAATGGTAAAAAGTATTGCGCCGACATGGGCAAAATCACCAGAGCCAAAATCTGTCACATCCCACCCCTGCATCACATCTTTTACATTTTCCCATTCTCCTTTTCTTTCCTTCCATTCATTGATTCCCCAATACGCAAAATCCGGCAGGCGAAACTGTATCTTATCCAGTGTTTCCATCGAAAACCTGATTGCCTGATTCACTTCCGACCTTTTCATAGTCCACCTCTACTCTCCGTATACCATGTCTCTCACTATTTTAATTACAGTGGCATTTTCATCTGTTTTCCTGCTCTCTGTAGAAATTACAAGCTCATAGCCTTCCTGACGCCAATCCAGTTCCTTCTCATCTCCCAGCATGAATATGCTCTTAATTTCTCCCGGGTATAAATGATACAAAAGTGTTTTCAAGCGTATTTCTTTTTTAGGCGCTCCCAGACAGATCGCATAAATATTTTTATCCTTCATCGTATAACGGATGTCCCGCGCAGTATACTCCACTCTGTCCATCTCACAGAATGAACCATCAGCCGTCAGCTTTGTAGGTCCTTCCTCCGCCTCCACCCAAGGTACCGTATCATAAATGGCTTCCCCATATTTTTCCAGCCATTTTCCCATATCTCTCAATATCCTTTGGGCTTCCTCAGCTATTGTTCCATCAGGTTTCGGTCCGACATTCAAAATCATATATCCGTTTTTACTCACATTATCGATCAGAAAATGAAGAAGGGTTTTGGCAGATTTATATTTGCAGTCTTCCATATATCCCCATGCTTCCCCATCATCCACTGTGGTCTCAGAAATCCAGTCATGATACATCATGTTTGCATATCTGCCCTGTTCAAGCAGTACGATGCCTGCACCCAGTGGGAAATTATGCCATTTATAGCTAACAACAATATCCTGTCCATTTCTTCGGGCCGCATCCTGATAATAAGTAAGAAATTTTCTTTTATATGCATCCTGGATATAATCTACTCCAAAGTCAAAATAGATATAATCCGGATGGTAGCCATCTATAACTTCCTTGAGCTTTTCAAACCACAATTCACAGAATTGTTTGCTTGGTAAATCCTGATAAAACCATTGCTGGTCAATAAAACTATCTGGAATCCCACATCCTCTGGTAATGGGAAGAGGCATGTATCGTTTCTCTGAACCCCATTCCTGATTATGTGCCTCTCCATACAGACCTGCATATTCGGGATCTGCCGTATCATACTCTTTTACCCAGTGAGGGAAAAACTTCCAGTTTTCAGCATGATGAAATGCGGTAAGGAATTCCATCCCCTGTTTATGAATCGCTTTCTCCAGCTCCCCTACGATATCTCTTTTCGGTCCCATCATTGCGGCATTCCATTTATTTATGCTGCTGTCCCACATACTGAATCCATCATGATGCTCTGCGATCGGCCCAGCAAATCCGGCTCCCGCTTCTCTAAATAATTCTGCCCACTCTTCTGCATCAAATTTTTCTGCTGTAAAAAGCGGAATCAGATCCTTATATCCAAACTGTGCTGGATGTCCATATTTTTTGCAATGAAATGAATATTGCGGAGTCCCCTCCTGATACATTTTATATGGATACCATGTGACATTAGGGCCAAATGCCGGTACTGACCAGATCCCCCAATGTGTGTAAATCCCGAATTTTTTCTTTTTCAGCCACTCCGGCGTCGTAAAATTTAATAATTCTGACCATTGCTTTGTTTTCATATTTCATCTCCTCCTATTTATTCGCCCCTGACGTCAGCCCTTTTACCACATTCTCCTGCATAAAAAGATACATAAAGAACGGCGGCAGGATTGCGATTAATATTGCTGCCATCAATGCACCGTAATCGCTGTTATGCGCGCCCACAAAATTAAGAAGCCCTACGGAAATTGTACGCAGCTCTGATTTCCCGATCATGATCATCGCTGTCAGCAATTCATTCCATGTATACATAAATACGAAAATAGATGCTGTAGCAATTGCGGGCCTAATCAATGGCAAAATAATTTTAAAAAAGACCTTATAAATACTGCATCCGTCTATCACAGCCGCTTCCTCTAAGGACACAGGGATACTATATAAGAATCCTGTGATAATAAAGATAGTCAGCGGCATCCAAAACACAGAATATAAAAAAATCAATAAAATATAATTATCCCTGAGCCCAAATGTATTTGTCATAAACGCGATCGGGACAATAATACTCTGGATTGGAACCATCATACCCATAACAAAATATACCCTGACCGCGCCCTGCAGTTTAAAGCGAAGCCTTGTGAGCGCAAAAGCGATCATGCAGGAAAAAACAGCTGTCACAATGACTGCCCCCAGGGCCAATATCAGACTATTCATAAACTGGCGTCCAATCCCGGCAGCCCAGGCCTTTGAAAAATTTTCAAAATGAAAATCCAGTGATGGTAAAAATGGATTTTCGAAAATCATTGTATTTGACTTTGTAGAAGATATCAAAATAAAATAGAGCGGATAGATAAAAAATATAGTCATCACAATACAAAATAAATACAAAACGATTTTTTTCATCCTTTTAATCACAATTTGTTTCCCCTTTCCCGAACACATTGCTATTTGCGGCCTCAGACCGCAAATAGCAATACACAATCTGTTAATACTCTATCGCCTCTCTTTTTGTGATCCGCAGGCTAAGTATTGTGCATAAAACACTCAGTATAAATAAGATCACTCCAATAGCAGACGCCCTGCCAAAATTGCTGTATTTGAATGCCTGCTTATATAAAAGTGTACTGGGTACATCAGTCAATCCGTTCGGGCCGCCGCTTGTCATCACATAAACCAGGTCAAAGGTCTTCAGTACTGCCGTAACTATGATGACTATGCTTGATACAATGGATTGCCAGATCATGGGGACTATAATATAACGCACCTTTCTCAGCCCTGTACATCCATCCAGAACCGCAGCTTCTATCACATCCGACGGTAATGCCTGGATCGTCGCAATAATCGGAAGCAAATGCACGCCACAGTCTCCCCGATAAAAATCCTGCCTTATTCCGCTTGGATAATTCACTAAAAGATCGTCTTTTTTTACCCATCCTTTTATATTTTCCAGGTAGTTCTCGGACAAAATACTTCTTATCCAGGGTAAATCCATCATGACGATATCATAATCTGTTTTCTTACCACGGGTCTGTGAATATAGTTCTCTGCGTAAAGGGCTATATTCCAGCTTATTAAACTCCACCTGTATTCCTGTTATGTTCCGAAATGCACAGGACAGCTTCTCCAACGCATCCGTAGCGTCACATTGAAAAGCTAAAACACGGAGGCTTCTCATGGGCTGTGAATGAAATTCCATCTCTGTATTTCTATAATTCGTTTTGGGCCGGATATAAATACTCCTGTTTTCGATTTCAGCCCTGCTTTTCATGATCGAAGCTAAAAGCTTTCCCGCTTCTTTCCCCATCAGAATCGCATTACGTCCATATTGTGTAATATCTTTATACAGATCTGTCGTATACCATTTCTCTCCTACAATTGCGTGGATCTCGATTTTGATCTTTATGATATTGCAGACCTCAGAAAGGTGTGTTGCAAATTCCATGGAAGATGTGATAACACATTCCGGATATTGCCCATTCTCTATCAGTTTCTGATAAATCCTGTCAAATATTGCCTCTTTTCTTGTTTCTTCAATAACGATAATATCTTCTTCATGATCTTCTCTCGCGGCCAGATATCCCTCCACGCAATCCTGCTCGTTCGAAAATTCTTTTTTCCCAACCATAAGCCGAATTTCCCGGCAAGGGTTTTCTTCAATAAGAGTATTTGTGATATCGAAAATCAGCTGCTTATTTTCAAACAAAACATTTGAAAAATCAATTCCTTCTAATTTTCTTTCTACCATCACTATTTTTATTCCTTGATTCTGCAGTTCTTCATATTTCTTTTTATTCTTCTGGTCGCACGGAACCATGATCGCCCCCACCATCCCGATACATAAAAGCTGCTCTAAAAAATGGTTTTCTAAAACAATATTATTTTGTGTAAGCTTTAGTACCAGTATATAGTTATTCATGTCCAGCGCATCTGCAATTCCCTGATATATATCATTGTAAGGCTCCTCCAGACTGGGCAGCAGCACACCTATGACTTTACCCTTATGCTTTTTCAGATTTTGTGCCATATAATTGGGTTTATACGATAGCTCCTCAATCGCCTCCTGTATCTTATCGTATTTCTCATCACTAACGCCACCTTTTCCGTTCAGCATATTGGATACTGTACCAACCGACACACCAGCCTTCTTTGCCACGTCTTTAATGGTAGACATATCCTATGCCCCTTTTCCATTATTTTCTTTTTATTGTGCCATCTTCTGGCGGAGCATATGAATAGAATTTCTTACCATTTCCTCCATTTCTGCTTCGTCTGCCCCTTTACTGATATCCCTCCACACCTTAATATCACGTCCTACTTCTCCGCCCATTTTGATAAACGGTTCCATAACAATTGCACCGTCATATGAAATATCCTTCAGCGCTCCTGTAATCTCCTCCCAAGGCATTCTTCCATTTAAACTGGGCGGCTTTCTATTTGCCTCTCCCACATGGAAATGTGCCAGATATCTGCCCGCAGTATGGATTGCTTCTGAAAAATCATCTTCCTCAATATTCATATGATAGGTATCTAACAGGATTTTTATATTGGGACTGTCGGCTTGCTTTACATATTCCACGGCTTCCTCTGCTGTATTCAGGAGTCCCTGTTCGTAACGGTTTACCACTTCTACCGCATATGTAATGTCCAGTTCCTCTGCCGTTTTCATAATTTTGCGTATCGACTTCAAAGAGCGCTCCCATGCAGGCCGCTTGTCACTGATCTTTTCCGTAAAGGTAGTATTCCACGCGCCATAATCCACACCTGAATACATTTTGATCTTCATTTGATTCATGATCTTCAATGCCTGTATCGTATAGTCAATCCCTGCTTTTCTGATCTCGTCATTTTCCGATGCCAGATCGTATCTTGCCGCTAAGCCTACAGAAAATGTCAGGCTGATATCATTTTCTGATGCAAACTCCGCTATTCTCTGACGTTCAGATTCTGTCCTTCGCATCATTGCATCCGGCGCAATCTCTAAAATGTCAAAACCCAAACGTTTGACCTGGGTTATTTGTTTGAAAAAATCTGTTTCCCAGTCTTTATTGAAGTATCCAAAATGAATCCCTATTTTATTCACCGTTTCCTCCTTCGCTAATATTGTACGTTTTTTGTATTTACTATGTGCTCGGCCGAAATTTAGTATACAATTATTATAATTCACGCAAATTACATGTTCAATATCGCCACTATTGAATTTCTTTGAAACGGTTCAATGAAGATTTTTTATAAAGCAGAAATAATGATATATATAATAGACTTCGTTCTTTCAAAAAAAGAAAACCCTAAGAGAATCTGTCAACTCATTCTCTCGGGTTTTAGATCTTTAATTTATGTCATCTCCGAAAACAAAAACCCCCGGAAAAGCCTGTCCAATGGCAGGACCTCCCCGGGGCAGCCAACTACGCTTCTTTTTTTCTCTGCTCATTGATAAAGCCTTCGACCTTATTTTCCGGAATGCCGAGGGCATATGAAAACTCACTGTAAAGCGCATGCTCCAAAAGCTGCTGATACTTCTTGTCCATACTTGTCACACCGCCGCGATGCTCTGTACGCTTATAAAGGGTCTTCAACACCCGGATCCAGTTCTCCGGCAAATATCCGGAGATGCAATTCTTGTATTCCTGCTCCCGGGTCTTTTCACTCTGCACCCACAGAATTTCAATATCATCCATCCTCTTGATCAAACCCAGCACCGCTTCCCGTTCAATGGGCTTGCGGATATTGGTATCGTCATCAATGGGGACATAGGCCCGATCCTTCGCATTTCCCACGGACTGCAGAGTATAATACTTCTTCTTTCTATCTGCAAACATAAAATCCAATGTTCCTACATCTTCAATCCGATATACACCCTTACACTTATAAACTACTGCATCACCTTGATTATGCATACACATCCTCCTTCCTTATCAAATCAGAAACGTTCTCATTTGCACATTTACATTGGATCTTCATGTCCTTACGTCCGGTAGAGTAAACTTCTGCTACACTTTATTGTAGCACTTTTTTTTACCCGAGGTAAGGAGATTTTTTTAAGGAAGGTTCAATTTTGTTAATTATGCACCATAGATACAGGCATCTTTTTTGTGAAAAATGCCCTCTGATATTTTCCCGTGTGGTTCTGGCTCTTTGTGATCTCAGACCGAAATACCTTCTGTCTTTTAATTACTCTAAGAACATCTTCAGTTCTTCCATAAATGTATTGACGTCCTTAAACTGCCGGTATACGGATGCAAACCGGACATATGCCACCGGATCCAGAGTTTTCAGCCGCTCCATGACGATCTCTCCGATGAGACTGCTGGGGATCTCCTTCTCCTCCCGGTTGACGATCTGCAGCTCAATCTCATCCACCGCTTCCTTGATGGCGTCTGCCGGTACCGGCCTCTTGTAGCAGGCGCTCAGCACCCCGTTCTCGATCTTGGAGCGTTCATACTGCTCCCGGTTATTATCCTTTTTGATCACAATCAGCGGGATCGTCTCAATCTTTTCATAGGTTGTAAACCGCTTCCCGCATTCATCGCAGCAACGGCGGCGGCGAATGGAATTGTTCTCTTCTGCCGGCCGGGAATCAATGACTCGTGTATCCGAATTTCCGCAATAGGGACATTTCATAATATTATCCGCCTTTCTTCTGTACTCTACATACATGTTTCAAAAGGGACTCGATACTGCTGCCGACAAATACGCCAAGCCGTCGGCACTGCCGCATTCCAAAATACATACGGCATATCTTTATTATACACAATCCGCCCTGTATTTGCATTATATTTTTTTCAAAAATTTTTCTTCCCGTATTTCTACAAGGATAATATCCGGTCCGATCCGTTTTACACAGTGAAATGGAATCACGTATTCACTATCCGTCCCCAAAAAGCCGCAGATCTTCCCCGGTCCCGGCACGATCAGCGCCTCGATCTGCCCGCTGCCGCAGTCAAATTCCAGATCCACCACGCAGCCCAGCCTTTTGCAGTCACAACTATTGATTACTTCCTTTTCCCGGAGTTCACACAGCCGCATACCCGTCTCCTGACAACGTATTTCCACTTGCTTTTACCATATGCAAAAAATCCTCAAAAGTTTACTCGTCATCTGGAAAAATTCATTTCTATCAGCATTGAACTGTCAAAGACACTTGTAGATAGCAGCTTTATATATTCTTCGAACAATATTTTTTGCAATACCTTTAATTCCATAAGTCATCTGATCAGCAAAAACAAAAAATGTAAATACTACAATGCGAAAGAATATATCAATTTTAAGCCGACAGCCGTCAATGAAGAATTCGAACAATCATGTGATAATCTTGAAACATTAATCCATAGTATGATTAATGCTACAATCAGTCAAAACCCTGCCTGTGTTTTTATTATGGCCGGGCTAGTTGCCCGTTTCTTTTCTATTATGGAAAATCCTGATCTATATCAGAAAGAAATTATTCAACTTGTGGGGTCAAATGATGAAAATCTCATTCACCAGATCACCAAAATATTTGAAAAAAAATAAGGGTAAGGTCAGTCGGGCTGAACTAGTATAACCCACGATAATTATCCACACCTTTCACTTGTCTAAATTTTCATCTGCTGCGTCAGCTTCAATCGACGATGCTACCGGCATCGCCTCATTCAGCTTCCTTGCACATAAAAATTTATCCTGCGTGTAAGGTAGCGGTAATTATCGTGAGTTATACTAGAATGCCTCATGCATTATAATGCTGACTATCTAAACAGAGTCGTAAAAAAATCGACAGGTTTAACTCTCGTAGAATATGGGCAGCTTTTTCGGCTGCAGGAGGCAGCCGCGTTACTTATAGAATCAGATCTAAGTATTTATAATATAATGTCGAAATCAGGTTTTTCAAATCGCAGTTATTTTAATAAAATTTTTTTAGGAAAATTTGGAATGCTTCCAAATGAATACAGAAAAAAGCATAAGTCCTCAGAATAACATACAGACACAGAATATTTACTATGATTCCCCTTTTATATGAATATAAAAACGCCGGGATAGTATCGTAAAAATACCATCCTGGCGCAGTTTTTTTTTCATATTTATAAGAGAAGATTCTTTCGAATGAAAAGCCATATCTACAGCTATTCTGTCACAACCCCCTTCTGCAGCATCACATTTGCGTACAGAGCGGATTCCCCGGTCGCGATGATCGCATAAGCTGTCTTTGCCTCATCGTAGAACGCAAAGCGCTCGATATTGCCCACGCAGTCTGCGCCGCGGGAATCATGTTTTGCGATGATCTCCTTGTAGGTATCCCAGATTGGAGTCTCCACATCATCTCCGGGCATCACTTCCATCAGGTTCACCGGCTTCTCCACATAAGTATCCAGTGGGAACACCTGCAGGATGGCATCCAAAAGCTCAGGCACGCCGTGGCCGTCACAGCGGATCACGATCGCGTCCTTTCCCATGGATTCCGCCGGAAAGTTCCCGTCAGAGATCACCAGACGGTCACTGTGCCCCATCTCGCAGAGCACCATCAACAATTCCGGAGACAAAATTTTCGGAATTCCTTTTAACATATTCTATGTCCTCCATAATCTTTCTTCATACGATACTTGATATCACATTACTTGAGCGGCATCCCGCCCGCAAAAACAATCCCGGAATGCCGCCTGCCTCATACTATCTGTTGGATGATAAAATCGTCAAAAGTCCTTTGGCATTTTTATCATTTGATGGTCTTATATAATGGTCCATAAGCCTGGCATGCTCTGTAGTCAGCGCCTTCTTTGTCCATGCCGAATGCGTTCCAAGATGCAGGACGGAAGATCTTCTCTTCCGGTACGTTGTGCATAGCAACCGGAATCCTCAGGATAGAGCACAGGGTGATCAGGTCTGCTCCGATATGTCCGTAGCTGATCGCGCCGTGGTTAGCGCCCCAGTTGTTCATTACATCGTATGCCGTAGCAAATGCGCCTTCTCCTGTTGTCCTCGGCGCAAACCAGGTACACGGCCATGTATAGTCGGTTCTCTTCCAGAGTACGTCGGTTACTTCGTCCGGAAGATGTACAGTCCAGCCTTCTGCGATCTGCAGCATCGGTCCTAAATTCTTCACCAGATTCAGGCGGATCATGGTCACAGGCATCTCTGCTTCTGTAACGAATCTGGAGGAATATCCGCCGCCCCGGAAATATCCAAGGTCTGCATAGTTCCAGGTAGTCGCCTTCATGATGGCTTCCTGATCTGCCTCTGTTACTTCATACCACGGCTTCATCACGCCGTTTCCATTGGCGTCCTTTGCCTGTCCATTGGCATCCAGACATGCCGCGCCGGAGTTGATCAGATGGATAAATCCGCCGGCTTCCTTTGCCTTTCCTTCCAGCTCATAGCCGCCTGCCGCTTTCTTCACTGCCTCAGGGCTCCAGTATGTACGAACGTCTGCAAAAATCTGCGGGGAATTGGTAAGCAGCTTGTTGAACAGCATTCCAAGGCTGTTGAGTACATCGTTCTCGGTCGCCAGGATATAGGGTTCTCTTGCTCCGTTCCAGTCAAAGGAGGTATTGAGCATCGCTTCCGGATAGTCGCAGTTCGGATAGAAGTCTGTCCACTGTCTCTGTCCCTGGAAGCCGGCAGCGATGGCATTGTGGCCAACCTTTTCTTCTTCGCAACCCTCCGGCAGATTGTCGTTTCCGTTCATCAGGTCCTTGATGATACACATCATCTTTACAACGAATTCCCAGTCAGAATCCTTTGCGTCGCGGCTCTTCTGCAGCTCT
This sequence comes from Lachnospiraceae bacterium, assembly GCA_009911175.1. The sequence goes on from QXWX01000051.1 coordinate 30,854, forward strand.
TCCGGATTCTTGTCAAAGCCTTCAATACATTTTTCTTTTGTCCATGCAAGCGCCTTCTGATATTCAGCCTCATCATAGATGCCTTCTGTCATACGGCGGATGATCTCTACCTCATCTACGGATTCCACACGCATGCCAAGGTATTCCTCGATAAATGCAGGATCAATGATAGATCCGCCGATTCCCATACAGATGGAACCGATCTGCAGATAAGATTTTCCTCTCATGGTCGCGGCAGCCACCGCGGCACGCGCGAATCTCAGCAGCTTTTCTTTTACGTCTTCCGGAATCTCGGTGTCACTCGCTTCACATACATCATGTCCGTAAATACCGAATGCCGGCAGGCCCTTCTGCGCATGAGTAGCCAGGACTGATGCCAGGTAAACCGCGCCCGGTCTTTCTGTTCCATTGAAGCCCCATACCGCTTTGATCGTCATTGGATCCATATCCATGGTCTCTGCGCCGTAGCACCAACAGGGTGTCACGGTCAGAGTAATGTCTACCCCGGCCTTTTTGAACTTATCCGCACATGCCGCCGCTTCCGCGACACGTCCGATGGTCGTGTCCGCAATGATGACCTTTACCGGTTCCCCGTTGGTATATTTTAAGTTGTCTTCCAACAGCTTTGCAGCGGATTTTGCCATGTTCATGGTCTGGTCTTCCAGAGATTCACGAACCTTGAGCGCCCCTCTTCTTCCGTCGATGGTAGGACGGATTCCAATTACCGGATAGTCTCCAATGAGTCTTGATTTTGCCATAGCAGTATTCCTCCTTTAATGAATAAATGTTTTAAATTTCTCATATGCAGCATCCCATTTCTCAGTATCCTGAGGAAGATACTCATATGTAGTTTCCGATTCCGCAATGATGTGCCTTGCTTCCTTTACATCCCGGATCTCGCCCATTGCCATCATCTGTACCGCGATATTGCCCAGCGCGGTGGCTTCCACCGGTCCAGCGATCACCTTGCGTCCGTTTGCCCCTGCTGCCATCCGGCAGAGCAGCTTGCTCTGGATCCCGCCGCCGATCATATGGATGACCGGATAATGCTTTCCGGTGCAGGATTCGATCTGTTCCAGCGCATAGCGGTATTTTAGTGCCAGGCTCTGGTTGATGCAGCACATGATCTCTCCCACCGTCTCCGGCACCTTCTGTCCGGTCCTGCGGCAGAATTCCCGGATCCTCTCCGGTATGTTGCCTGCCGGAACAAATTCCGGCGCGTCCGGATCAATAAAGCTCTGGAACGGCTCTGCCGTGAGCGCCATTTCTTCCAGCTCTCCGAAGGAATATTCCTTTCCTTCCCTGATCCACTGACGTCGGCTCTCCTGGGCCAGCCAGAGTCCGATGATATTTTTCAGCAGTGTGGTTGTATTGCCGTAACCGCCTTCATTACTTACATCGCATGCCATGGATCTTTCTCCGATCACAGGCCCGTCAAGCTCCGTTCCGAAAAGGCTCCATGTGCCGCAGCTGATAAAGATAAAGTCCTTCTCCTGAGTGGGGACGGATACCACCGCGCTCTGTGTATCATGTCCCGTGATGGCAATGACCTTGGCCGGTTCCACTCCAAGCTCCTCGCAGATATCCGCTTTCAGCGTTCCAACCACCGTACCACTGGGAATGATCTCCGGCAGAAGTGTCTTCGGGATCCGCAGCGCTTCCAGAATCCGGTCGGACCATTCCGTCCTGCCTGCATCAAGGAGCTGCGTGGTCGCTGCCATGGTATACTCGGCTCTCTTTTCCCCGGTCAGGAAATAGTTGAACAGATCCGGCAAAAGCAGCAGCTTGTCTGCCCTTTCCAGAATCCAAGGCCGTTTCTGCACCAGGGAATATAACTGGAAAATGGTATTGAAGTTTTCAAACTGCAGTCCGGTCAAGCTGTAGACCTCTTCCTTCGGGATGGCCTTGAACACCTCTTCCTGCATCCCCACGGTTCTGTCATCCCGGTAATGGACCGCATTTTCCAAAAGATCGCCGTGCTCGTCGATGAGACCGAAGTCCACACCCCAAGTATCGATGCCGATGCTCTCAAAGCCGCCCTTCTGCTTTACCTTCACGATCCCCTGCTTGATCTCGAAAAGATGTCTCAGTGTGTCCCAGTACATGGTCCCATTCAGCATCACCGGGTCATTGGAAAAACGGTGTACCTCCTCCATACGGATCTTCCCGTCCTCCAGTCTTCCCAGGATAGCCCGGCCGCTCCCGCCGCCGAAGTCAAACGCAAGGACCTGCTTCTTGTTTCCGCTCACTGACCTACCTCCTCCCTTCTGATAATTTTGGTATATTTGTAACTATTTAGAACAGATAGCCGCGTTTTCTATGAATTGTGTATCCTCACCGCTGCCAATACAGTCTCCCCCTGATCTATAGGCGATACGCCCAATTTCAGAAATAGAAAAAGCGTTTCGATAAGTAAACTTGCACAGTCACTTTCCTCAAATCCTGCTGTCCCAAATATAAACGGTGATTTTATTTTACCATTGTACAGAGAATTATACTTGTGTTATAATGTAAAAAAGTATAACAATATTCACATATCGTTAGCAAGTGTACGGCACTGTGTGAACAGTAACCACATATTTCTACGTTCCGCATTGAAGTGAAGTAACCGCGAATCGTACAATAACACGCGCAAAGGAGTATTATGCAGTATATTAATTATCAGGAGAGCTGGCAGAGAGGGACCGCCGACTTTCCTATGGAATATCATCATGTATCCCCGTCTCATCCGCAGTATGTCATGTCCCTGCACTGGCATGTAGAGTTTGAACTGATCCGGATTTTAAAGGGCACCCTGCACCTGACCATCGATGAAGAGGAATTTGACGCTTTGGCCGGCATGTTCATCTTTGTTCCGGCCGGCGTCCTTCATGAGGGGATGCCCGACGACTGTGAATATGACTGTCTGGTATTTGATATGAATATTCTCATGAATAAAAATGATTCCTGCTGCCGGATGATCCGCAGGATTACAGAACATGAGGTCGAGCCGCAGTATCTTTATCCAGAATCCGATCAGGAGCTCCACCGCATCATCTGGGGGATGTTCGACGCGGTGGCTTCCAGGAGGCCGGGATACCAGATGATCGTCCTTGGGTCCCTGTATCAGATGATCGGTACGATCTTTGCGGAAAACCATTATCATCCCGCGCCGGAGGTCTACCCCCGCAACCACCGGCGGATCCTGCAGCTCAAGCAGGTTCTGGAATTTATAGAAAGCTCTTATAAAATGCCGCTGACGCTGGAGGAGATTTCCCACAGCGTCAACATGTCGCCCAAATATTTTTGTAAATTTTTTCAGGAAATGACTCACCGGACCCCCATTGATTACCTGAATTATTACCGGATCGAGAGGGCCTGCTACCAGCTTCTGACTTCCGAGCAGTCCATTACGGAGGTGGCATACAATTCCGGATTCAATGACCTGAGCTATTTTATCAAAACATTTAAAAGATATAAAGGAACCACCCCGAAACGATATCTGAAATCCTGACAGCATCCATCTTTTCTCCGTTCCATGTTATATAACAATACCCTCATTGAGATTGATCACTGTTCTCCGCTTGAAATCTTAAAACCGCAGAAGAATCTGGTGGAGATTGCAAAAGGCGAAGGGATTCAGAAATTGAAAAATATGAAGGAAAAAAGGAGCCGAAAGTAGCTTAGCCAAAGGAGCGCATCTCAAAATCCAAACAAGGGGATTTTGCGCCCTAAAATAGATACCGCTAAAAGAAAAAGCAGTCCGGTAAAAATCCAGCGCCTTAAAAAGCCTGAATTTTTACCGGACTGTTTTTTCTTACCTATCCGGGGTATAAATCGTTATTTCCCGACAGCCCCGTATATTTTATTACAGAGTCACGATCACACCGTCTTCATCCCACAGGTCATGCCAGTCGTTTGCGCCTTCCCAAAGAAATACCTGCCCTTTCACGAGCCGGTTATTCTTTTCCAGCGTTGCGATCTTTGCCATTTCCTCCTCGGTCAGCGGATCCTCAGTCATGCTCTTGAGATTGCTCACATATTCCACCTCATGCACAGAGAACGGAATCGGAATCTGTCCCCTCTGGCGCGCCCATTTCAAAGCGATCAGTGCCGGATGCACGCCGTGCGCTTTCGCAATCTCCTGCATTTCCGGCGTCTGCATGTCCGCAACGTCCTCCGGACAGATGTCACGTTCCGGCCTCTGAGGAGAGCCAAGCGGCATGAATCCGATGGGCTGGATCTTGTGGTCATTCAGATAGTCGAACAGCTCCTGCTGCTGGAAACAGGGATGCAGCTCCATCTCGCATGCCACGGGCAGGATCTTCATCAGAGGCAGCACTGCCTCCAGCTTCGGAATGGTCATGTTGGAAATGCCGATATTGCGGATCAGCCCTTTTTCTACCAGTTCCTCGCACTGTCTGTATGTACGGATAAACTCCTCTGTGCTGAAGGGCTTGGAATCCGGATTTCTGGAATCCACGTCACATCCCGGCGCATGATAGTTCGGGAACGGCCAGTGAATGAAAAACAGGTCGATATAACCGCATTTCAGGTCCGCAATGCTCTTCCTGCAGGACTCCTCCACTCTTTCATGCATGTCATTCCATACCTTTGTCATGATGAATAGCTCGCTTCTCTCCACCACGCCTTCATCGAACGCGTCCTGGAACACCTGCCCGATCTGGTCCTCATTTCCATAGCATGCGGCACAGTCAAACATCCGGTAGCCGCAGCGGATCGCTCCTGCCACCGCGCCGGATACCTGCTCCGGGGTAAAGCGGTCGGATCCGAACGTCCCCATACCCACACAGGGTACTTCTACTCCATTGTAAAATGTTACCTTCGGCACACTTGCCGGATTGATAAATTCTCCCATTGCTTCTTCTCCTTTTCTATCATCATGTTTTTACTCACGGCCCATGAAATCTGCCGTCTTACGCCAGCTCGATAATCTCGATCTGCGGCAGGAGCCGTTCCATATCCTCTTTTACAAAAAATCCCGTCTCTTCCCGCATGGCTGCTGCTGCGGAAACAGCGCTTGCCTTACGCAATGTCTCTTTGATGCTTAAGCCCTCGCTCAGGCCCAACGCAAACCCGGCAGTCATGGAATCTCCGCAGCCCACCGTATTCACCGCATGGATCCGGGGTACTCTGGCCCGGTATGCGCCCTCATCCGATACCACAACGGCGCCGTCTCCTCCCAGGGATACGGTAACGATCCTAATCCCGCGCCCATGAAGCACCTTTGCCGCTTCTATGATCTCTTCCGGATCGGTGCAGTCCTTCCCGGTCAGCATCCGGATCTCATCCAGGTTGGGCTTGATCATGGTCGGGACAGCCTTAATCCCCTGCTCCAGCAGCTTCCCGCTGGTATCCAGGATCACCGGCTTTCCCGCTTCCCTGACAAGCTTTACCATCCGCTGATAGGCTGTGCCGTCCAGCCCTTTGGGTACGCTTCCGGATATGGTCACCACATCCGCGTCTGCCGCCAGTCCCTGAAAATGCTCCAGGAACCGTTCAAAATCCGCCTCAGTCACGGTAAATCCCGGTTCCAGAAATTCCGTCTGGAGCTGGTTCTTTTCGTCCCAGATATTGATGCAGGAACGGCTCTCGGCTTCCATATGGTAAAACGCGCTCTTGATCCCAAAGGGCTCCAGCGCATCTTCAATATAATGCCCTGCGTGGCCGCCGACAAATCCGGTGGCCGTCACCTCCGCCCCATAGATGGCTGCAGGCTTGGACACATTCAGCCCCTTGCCGCCCGGCGTATAGACGCATTCCTTCACCCGGTTCACCTCTCCCGTCCGGACCTCCTCTACCACATACCGTTTGTCGATGGCCGCATTCAATGTCACTGTCAGAATCATCTCAAGCCTTCCTCCTAATTACACAGCAGCACCTTGCCCTTTACGAGGCCCGGTGTCTTGAACATCTGAAACGCTTCCTGTGCCTGGCTCATGGGCATCTTTTTGTAAATGAGCCCTTCATCGAACTTTAACTGCCCGGTTGCAAAATAATGGGCCGTCAGTTCCCATTCCTTTCCCGGGAACGGCGAGCTGTAGGACATCCAGGAACCAGTCAGCTTAAATTCCTTCCGGTTCATATTTTCCCACATCCGCGGGGTAAAGGTCAGGTCCACATGGGGGGTTCCGATAAAGCACACATGAGCCTTATTTGCGGCAAGCTCAAACGCCATGTACATGGTCGGCGCCTGTCCGGCGGTCTCATAGACATAGGCAAATCCTTTCCCTCCGGTAAGCTCCATGGCCTTCTCCAAAAAGCCTTCCTCTGTGGTGTTGATGACCTCGTCCGCTCCCAGCCGCTTCGCCAGCTCCAGCCGTTCCTCGCTGATGTCAAAGACCACCGCTTTTCTGGATCCGAAGATCTTAGCCCACTGCATGGTAAACAGCCCGATGGTGCCGCCGCCCAGTACTGCCACATGCTGCCCGCCCTGATAATCATTCTGAAGCAGGCCGTGAAGCGCTACTGTGGACGGTTCAAACATGGCTCCCTGCTCATAGGAAATGGACGGATCAAATATGACCGCATTCTGTTCCGGAAGGACCACATAGTCCGCATTGCTCCCCTGCTGACGGGATCCGATAAAGCTGTAATGCTTACAGAGAGAAAAATTCCCGTTCTGGCAGTCATCGCATTTCATGCAGGGAAGCAGAGGCGCGCCAGAAACCCGGTCACCGATCTTTACCTTTGTAACCCCTTCCCCGACTTCCACCACGTCTCCGGAAAACTCATGTCCGAGCACGATCGGATAAAAATGGACTCCATTGTAGAGAACCCTGGGGATATCTGAACCGCAGATCCCGGACGCTTTTACCTTTACCTTCACTTCCCCCGGTCCCGGCGTCGGCTCCTCGTAGTCCAGATACTGTACATCTTCATTTGCACATACTACTGCTGCTTTCATCTTTTCTGACTCCTTTTGTATCTGTTTCATCAGACACCTTATTTTTTATGATACTGTCATACTGCCTCCCAAAACGGCAGGTTAACTTTTCCTGTATTTCTTCATTATGCCCTTGAGCTGCCCATACAGTTCCAGATAGATCTGGTAGTTCCTCTCATAAACCTCCCGATGCTCCGGGTTTGGCTCATGGCGGCGCTTTTCCTTTACTGTCAGTCCTACGGCTTCCTCAAAACTGCCGTACATGCCTACGCCCACGCCGGCCAGGATCGCCGCGCCCAGTGTGGTGGCCGTATCGGATGAGGGCACTACGATCGGCTTTCCGGTAATATCGGACTTGATCTGGGTCCACAGCAGCGAATTGGCCGAGCCGCCCATGGCCCGCAGCACCTCTGCCTCTGCTCCGGCTTCTCTGGCGATCTCCAGATTGTGGCGCAGAGAATAGGCCACACCCTCCATGGCCGCCCGGATAAAATGTCCCTTGGTTTTTCCGAAGTCCATCCCATAATAGACTCCTTTGGCATCCGGATCCCAGATCGGAGAGCGTTCGCCGGACATATAGGGGAGAAATACCATTCCGTCGCAGCCTGGGCCAACTGCCTCCGCCGCTTCGTTGAACAGTTCCAGCGAGCTTTTGCCGCATCCCTTTCCTGCTTCCCGCTCGTAAGCGCCGAATTCCCGTTCCAGCCAGCGCATCACACCGCCGCCTCCGGTGGTGCCCCCCTGGAGGAGCCACCTGCCCGGCACCACATGGTAGCCCAAGATCAATCTCGGGTCTGCCTGATAGGTGTCGATACAGATGCTCATTCCGCCCGCCTGGCCGCCCTGTTCCTGGGTCTCTCCCGGGTGGACAACACCTGCTCCTAATGTTCCGCAGGCCGCATCCAGCCCTCCTGCCGCCACAGGGGTTCCTGCCGTCAGTCCGCTTTCCTCCGCCGCCTGATCGGTCACTGTCCCGATGACGGCATGGCTTGGATAAATATCCGGAAGCAGCGGCCTGGGAATCTCCAGCGCCTCGCACAGCTCCTCATCCCATGCTCCGGTACGCATATCGAAGCAGTGCATGCCGTATCCCTGGGAAATGTCCTGGGTCATGCTGCCGGTCAGCCGGAACGCAATGTAGCTGTTGGACTGCAGGATCTTATATGTACGGCGGTACACCTCCGGCAAATTCCTCCGGTACCAGAGGATCTTCGCCGTGGTATAAGACGGCTGCAGAGAGTTGCCCGCTGTCCGGAAGATCCGGTCCGCTCCAAGCCTTTCATTATATTCATCACAGATATCCTGTGCCCTGGTATCCATCCAGATGGGTGTCCTGGCCAGCACATTTCCCGCCTGGTCCACCGGAATTGCCGACCAGCTCTGCCCGTCGATTCCAACACCTGCGATCTCCGACAGATCCACTCCGTCTGCCGCCATCCTCTTTATGGCAGTGCACACGGCCCGCCACCAGTCCCGCGGATCCTGCTCCGCCCATCCCGGATGGGGATAGTACACCGGATATTCCTCGCTGGCCGAAGCGATCACCTCTCCGTTCCGGTTAAATACCGCAGCCTTGCAGGCGCTTGTTCCAATATCAATTCCTAACAAATATGGTTTCATCACAGCCCCCTTTCTTCCTTCTGTACACGGCTTTCGGATCCTTCGGCAGCCCGTAACGTATCCGGCCGCCGGCAAACGGATCTTCCTTCCACAAAGCTGGTGGCCAGCCTGACCGTCTCAAACTCCGTCTGCTCTTTTTCCTCCAGCCTTTTCAGCATCAGCTCCGCGGCCCGCCTTCCCAGCTCCTTCGTAGGCTGGGTCACGATACTGAGCTTCGGGATGCATGCCCTGGCAAATTCCATATTGTCAAAGCCGATGACCGACATTTCCTCCGGAATCCGGATTCCCAGTTCATTCAGCTCGATCATCGCCCCCAGCGTCATTTCATAGTTGGAAATGAAGACCGCTGTCATGTCGGGATTTTTCCTGGTAAGCTCCTGGATTCCCCGGCTTCCGCCCCGGATGGTATAGTCCCCCCGGACGACCAGGGATTCGCTGGCAGCAATCCCCGCCTGTTCCAGCGCCCGCACATACCCCCGAAAACGTTCCTCCGCCGTGTAGACCTCCTGTTCCCCCGCGATCATGCCGATCCTTCGGTGCCCCGCGGCGATCAGACGCCGGATCGCGTCCTCCGCGGCGCCCTGGTTATCTACCAGCACGGTATCGCAATGGACGCTGCGGATCCTTCGGTCGATCATCACAATGGGCTTTCCGGTTTTCATCACATTCTGCAGGAAGGCGCCGCTTTTCCCGGTGGGAATGACGATCATCCCGTCCACTCTGCGGCGTTTCAAAAATTCTACTGCTTCCGCTTCCCGCTTTTCATCGGTACGGCAGTCGCAGATCATGGCCGCATAGCCCTGCCCCCGGAGCACATCCTCCAGCTCTGTAATGATCTCCGCAAAGAAAATGTTATTCAGCTCCGGTATGACGATGCCGATCATCCTCGTCCGGTTGGTTTTTAACCCCCGGGCAACCTCATTGACTTCAAAATTCAGTTTTTCAATGGCCTGCTCAATCTTGACCCGGTTCTTCTCCCGGACATTTCCTCCATTCAGATAGGAAGAAATCGTTGCCAGCCCGAGCCCGGTTTCTTTTGCTATGTCTTTCATCGTTGCCGCCATATCCGCCCCCTGCTTTCACTGCTGTTTCAAAATCGATACTCAAGGGCATCCCGTATGGCCATTCGGCCGTTTCACAAGGCATACCACTCTGCCATTCTTCCTCCGTCCATACCCAAGCCGCATCCCACAATGGACATCATATCAATCTGCCTTTCCGTCGCATCCGCACACCTTCATGCGTTCCATCACCAGCTGCTTCACTGCCTCCATACCGACCACGCCCAGCTTCTTTGGGTCAAAAGTGTCCGGCTTCTCTTCGATCAGCTTCTTGCCCGCAGCAGTGTAAGCCGCCCGCAGTTCGGTCGCAAAATTTACCTTGCAGATTCCCCGGCGCACACATTCCCGTACTTCGTCATCGCTCAGCCCAGACGCTCCGTGAAGCACCAGCGGGATGGAAACCACCTTCCGGATCTCGGATACACGCTCCTTGTCCAGCACCGGCGTTCCCTTGTAAAATCCATGGGCCGTTCCGATGGCAACCGCCAGAGAGGTCACTCCGGTTCTTTCCACAAATTCCTTCGCTTCCGCGGGATCCGTATTGGTATCTGCTTCTGCTTCCAGGTCATCCTCTTTGCCGCCTACCTTGCCGAGCTCAGCCTCTACTGGGATGCCGCAGGCTTTTGCCACATCCGCGACCCTTTTGCTGACCGCGATGTTCCCCTCCAGATCTTCATGAGAACCGTCGATCATCACAGAAGTATATCCTGCCTTAAGCGCCTGTACCGCCAATTCAAAGCTGCTGCCGTGATCCAGGTGAAGGCAGACCGGAACTGCCGCTTTTTTCGCCTCCGCAGCGACGATCGCATAATAGGTCTCCAGCGTCCCGTACTTGATCGTGGACGGCGTTGTCTGCAGCATGACCGGGGCATGAAGCTCCTCCGCGGCAGCAATGACCGCTTTCACCATCTCCATGTTCTCCACATTGAACGCGCCTACGGCATAGCCGCCCTTTTGTGCGTCTGCCAGCATTTTTTCTGATGTTACTAATGGCATCTTGTTCTCCTCCTTTATTAAAACCGAAACGTTTCGGTTTTTTGTTAAAATTATCGTACTACATTTCCAGGCAAAAGTCAATAAAAAAGTTCTGATTTCTTTTCTTTTTCTATGCAAAACTTATATTTAAAAGTATTCTTCTGCTGCAATTCTTCCGTTTCCTCCGTGGCTGAATGACAAACCGCCGCAGTATGCATCTCTCCTCTGCATGCCGCGGCGGCTCTTAAAACCACTCGTAATATTCAACTTTATCGCTGCAAACGACAGTTTATTGGCTGGCCAGTGAACTGTAATGACAGCAACTCTTTTTTACAGGATCCCAAACTCCAGCATCGCCTTTTTCAGCACTTCCTTATGCTGCGGCTCGAGCTCGGTCAATGGTCCTCTCAACGGTCCGCACTCCTTCCCCATCAGGTTCATTGCCGCCTTCACCGGGATCGGATTCACCTCACAGAACAGGGCGTCACAGAGCGGAAGCGCATCCAGCTGCATCTTACAGCTTCCCTGGATATCACCTTCAAAGAACTTATAGACCATATCATGTACGTACTTCGGCGCCACATTCGACAACACAGAGATCACTCCCAGACCTCCCAGAGACAGCAGCGGAACGATCTGGTCATCGTTGCCGGAATAGAGGTCAATCTTCCCGTCGCACAGGTGCATGATCTTCGCCACATTGCCGATATTGCCGGATGCCTCCTTGATCCCCGCGATGTATTCCACATTTTTTACCAGATGCGCCACAGTCTCCGGCTGGATCGCACATCCGGTACGGCTGGGTACATTATAAAGGATGGCCGGGATCTTTGCCTCATTGGCGATCCTTGTATAATGGGCGATCAGTCCGTTCTGCGTCGCCTTATTGTAATACGGCGTCACAAGGAGCAGTCCCTCCGCCCCTGCCGCTGCCGCCTCTTTGGAGAGCTGCACTGCCGTAGCGGTACTGTTGGAACCAGTCCCCGCAATAACCGGGATTCGGTGGTTCACGCGCTCAATTGCAAACTTGATCACGTCCATGTGCTCCTGCTCGCTTAAAGTCGCGGACTCTCCTGTCGTTCCGCAGATAATGATAGAATCTGTCTCCCCGGCAATCTGCTCCTCCAGGATCTCATCCAGCTTATCATAGTTCACTTCCAGATTTTCCTTCATTGGTGTAATGATCGCAACACCTGCGCCCTTAAAAATTGCCACTGCTTTTTCCTCCTGCTCTTTTTTGACGAAAAAAGAAACGGCAAGATGCGCCGTCCCCTAAAATATACATCCATGTATATCAGATAGCACTCCATCCTGCGATGACAGTCATGCCGTTATTCACGCCATGCCCAAGCAATATGACCTCAGGAATCATATCCTTTCGGCATCTTTTCCTTTCCGCTGCCTTCCCCTGCCCTGCACATCCGGCAATGTACTGATAAAAAATGCGACCTCTATCTCGTTTCCATTTCTATTTTATTTAGAATAACACCGATACCCGTTCTTGTCAACGAAATTATTCCAATTTCTCAGTTTCATCCGCTTCCTTCTTCACGGTTTCGCTGCCGTCCTGTCCCAGCTTTTCCTGTGAGATCATAGTCTGGTCCAAAGCACGCAGGTCCTCCTCCGGAATTTCGTAAGTGCCTTCCTCTGTCCTGTTGATATGTACCGCAATCTTTTTGGCCTTACCGTAGGACAATCCGGAGTCCAATGCTTCTGTCAGAACCTCATAGTAGGTCTGGTATACATGGTCCTGAATCTCATCATCCGAGGGCATTTCTCTTCCGTCCATCACACCGTTGGAAATCTCCGCCGCATACTCCTCGGCCTTCTTTTGGAATTCATCATAGGTGCTGTCAAACAGCAGGATCGGTTCCACCGAGATATCGATCGTATACCCGTTCTCTTCTGTTTCCGCTGCCTCTCCTACCGTATATTTTACCTGCTTTATGGTCTTTTCAAATAAGGTTCTGTAGCTTTCCTCCAGTTCTTCCGACAGATCTGCCGTATGAAATTCATGCATCGTGGCATCCAGATTATTCTGGAAGATTTCATTGGCCTCCTCCTCTGTCGCGCCTGTCAGCTCCATATAATCCTCTGTCTCATTTTTATAAGAAACATCCAGAATTGCCTGCATATAGGCGCATGCGTCGAATGCAGTACAGCCGCCCAGAAGAACTGTCATCACAGTCACCAGGGCAGCTGCCTGCATCCAGTTTTTTTTCAGTCTGCTCATAAGCCTGTCCTCCTTTTTCATGATTCAAGTGTGTTACAGTCTAGCACATTGTAACCGTGAAAAAAGAAGAAAACCGTCAGGCAGTTTCGACATCCAGGGTGAGTCTATTCCCCGGAAGCCTGTTTGACCTTTTCCCGGATCTCCGGACTGATACCGGAAGAATATACAGGAACAAAAATCCCTTCCTCCTGTCCTACCTCTTCCAGCTTCTTCCCGCGCAGCTTCCCGTTCTCATATCGGGAAAGGATCCATTCATAGAGCTTCCCAAAGTCAAATTTGATGGACGCCACCACCGTATCCGGATGTTCCCGGGTAGGATTGCTGGAAAAACCGATCACCTTAGTCCCCTGATCTCTGGCAGCTTCAATGCATCCAAGTCCTGCTTCATTGGAATATACGAATAAGATTTCTGCTCCGCTGCCGATCATCTGTTCCGCCATCTTCCTGGCCAGCCCCTGATCTGTCCAGCTGTTGGTATATGCCCGCAGAAATACTATTTTTTCCATCCCCCGCTCCTCCAGGATTTCACGAACCTTCTCTTCATATACGTCCAGAAGATGCTCCATCCCTTCATTCGGGTATCCCGCAACCATTCCGATCGTTCCGGTTTCCGCAATATTTCCCGTGATCACCGCAGCCATCTCGCTGGCTTCGTACTCCCTCGGCCTGACCGACGCCACATTTTCCTGATCGGCCCGGATACCGTTGATGACGCAGAAAAAGGTGTCCGGATAGCGTTCCGCTGTCGTATTCACCGAATCCGTAAATTGCTCTCCAGACGCCAGGATCAGATCATAGTCTTTCTCTGCGCACTCTACCAGAACCTGTTCAAATTCTGTTTCCTGTACATTTTTTCTGCATTCTATTGTAATCCCGAGCTTCTCCTCGCAATAGGAAATTCCTTCCATATTGGTATCATTCCAGCTCAGGTCGCCGCCCTCTCCCGGAAGCAGCACTACGATCCGGCTGTTTTTCAATTCCCTTCGCGGGCTGTGGCCCTGGAGCGCGCAGCCCCACAGCAGCAGCATGAAGATACCTGCCAGCAGGACCCTGCCATATCGTTTTATACTATGTATCATCCCTGCAAAGGCTTCCGATGGATAAAACGTCCGGCGCCCTTTTCTCCGATAAACTGATTCTCTTTTACCAGTACATTTCCTCTCTGCATGACCAGACGGATCTCTCCCCGCAGCTCCATGCCTTCATAAGAGGTATAGTCAACAGCCCCATGCATCCGGCTGTGTGTCAGCACTCCCGATGCATCCGGATCCAGGATTACAAGGTCTGCGTCTGCCCCCGGCAGGATCGCGCCCTTTTCCGGATACAGTCCATAGATCCTGCATGGCTTTGTACAAAGTGTCTCCACCAGGCGCTGCATGGTGATGCGTCCTTTGGCCGCGCCCTCGGAATATAAAAGCATCAGTCTCTCCTCCACTCCCGGAGCCCCGTTCGGGCATGCGGTAAAATCCTCCTTGCCCATCTGCTTTTCTTTTCCATAGTTGAACGGGCAGTGATCCGTGGCAATGACCTGGATCTCTCCGGCCGCAAGCCCATCCCACAGCGCATCGCAGTCTTCCTGTGTACGGAGCGGCGGGGACATGATGAATTTCAGGCCGTCCTCCCTTGTATAGCATTCCTCTGTCAAAAGCAGATACTGCGGACAGGTTTCCACGAAAATATTTTTCTGTCCCAGTCTCCTTGCCTCCCGTACAGCCTCCAGGCTTTCCTTGCAGGAGAGATGCACGATATATACCGGCGCGTCGTCCGCCATCTTGGCCAGCTTCAGAACACGGCCTACCGCTTCCGCTTCCGCCAGGTTCGGACGGCTTTTCGCATGCCAGATCGGGGATGTTTTCCCTTCGCTCTTATGCTTTTGCTTCAGGAATTCCACGACGTCATGATTCTCGCAGTGAAATGCGGTGATCCCGTTGATCTCTTTCATTTTCCGCAGGATCTGCAGAACATCCGCGTCATTGAGTTTAAAGCCGTAGGTCAGATACGCCTTTACACTGGGGATCCCGTCCGCCGCCATAGTTTCCAGCTCTGCCAGGATCTCTGCGTCCACATGCTGCGCTGTCCCGTGAAATCCATAATCGATGACTGCCTTTCCCTCTGCCAGCTTCCGGTACACGTCAAACTGATAATGCAGCGGGATTCCCGCCGGCCCAAAAGCCATATGGTCTACAATGGAGGTCGTTCCTCCGCAGACCGCCGCCACGGTTCCGTCATAAAAATCGTCAACCGCCCTGGAAATCCCCACATCCAGATCCATATGGGTATGTACATCCACGGCCCCCGGGAGTACATAACAGCCGGCCGCGTCGATGACTTCTGCGTCCACGTCTGAAATATCGGTTCCAATACACACGATCTTCTCATCCTCGATCAGGATGTCTGCCTGATAATCCTCCGCTTCTGTAAAGATCCTTCCGTTTTTCACTATTTTCTTCATTTTGCTTTACTTCCTTTCCTTATAAAACAAATACGCTTTTCAAAACATACATTCGAACGCCGAATCATTAAGCAATCTTTTTCACCTTCAGGTAAATGTAGTATGCAAGGCCGGCTCCGATGCTTCCGATCACATATGCATTATCAAACAGTACATGCATGGCCGGAACAAATTTTCCAAGGAGGACCAGGATCATGGATGCGACAAAAATCACAATGATCGCCGTATTCCACCCTTTCTTATAGAAATACTTTCCGCCGTCTTCCCTGTACAGGTCTACCATATCCACCTCTGTCTTATGCTCAAACAGATATGCCACCAGATACAGTCCTGAGATTGGTCCCAGCAATGCTCCCAGAAGCCCGCATACATTGTAGATCAGGTCATAGGCACTTGCCAGAGCATTCCAGGGCTGTGCAAACAGTGCAAGGACCGCCGCGATAATGGCCGCATGCCGATAGGTTATCTTCTTCGCAAACAGGGTCGAGATCACATTTGTCGGCGGCACCAGGTTCGCCGCGACGTTCGTAGTCAATACTGCCATGATAATGAATATGGAGAAGATCACCACGATCAGAGGATTTCCAAATTTTCCTACCAGCACAGCCGGTTCCCAGATTGCTTCGTGGAAGGCAAAGGACGCGCCCGCCGTTCCGCAAATCCCAACAAATGCGATAAATGCCGTCATGATCGGCGCGCCTGCTACCTGTCCGAGCACCTGCGCCTTCTGTGTCTTACAGTTCTTTGTAAAGTCTGCCATGGATAATGCGATCCCGCCGTCAAAAGCAATCATGGAAGACAGTGCCGGGAAGAACAGCTTCCAGAAGTCAGCTCCCTCCTGTCCCTGTATGGACGGCTCGGACATCAGCTTCGCAATGCTCCAGTCAGCTGTAGAGATTCCCCATACGATTACGATAAAGCTCAAAATAATCAGCACCGGCGCCGCGAACTTTTCCAGCTTCTGAATGGCTGAAGAACCGGAGCCTGCAATATAAACGTTCATTGCCCAGAACGCAAGGAAGGATATAAACTGCCCGGTAAAGCCGAACCCGCTCCATGCCGGAATAAAGGTGACCAGGATCGTCTGAATCGCCTGCCCGCCGATCCATGCCTGAACGCCGAACCAGAAACAGCCCAGAATCCCGCGTACCAGAGAAGGCACGATCGTTCCCTTAGCTCCAAAGACCATCTTACAGAGCATGGGATAAGACACTCCATACTTCACTCCAAAGTGCCCCAGGATCACGGCAAATATCATAACCAGGGAATGTCCCAGCACGATGGTCACCAATGCCTGCGCCCATGACATCCCGGACACGATCAGCCCGCTTGCCACCTGATATACCGCAATGGAGACCAGCATCCCGATCCAGAGGTTTCCCATATCCCACGCGGACCAGTGTCTGTCGTCCATATTGTTTGGTTTTGTTACTTCCGTATAATTATTTTTGTACTTTCCGATCTCATCAATACCGGCCTGGGTCAGCTCCACAATGTCACCGGTCTGTTTTTGAAACAAGCTCATCGTTGTCCTCCTTTACACATCTCATCTCCATCTGGTTTCTTTGTTATTCTTCGGCCCAAAGTCTAACTTTTTGATAAGAATATTGTAAATGAGGAGCCCGCAGACCACAATGCAGCAAATCTACGATTATGTTTCAAATTCTACTGATCTGTTCCGATATTCGCTGGGTGTCATCCCATACTTTTTCTTAAAAATGTTGCTGAAATACCTGGAATTTCCAATACCAACCCGCTCCGAGATAGACGCCACATTGCATTCCGGTATGGTCAGATATTCCTTCGCCTTTTCCAGACGCACATCCGTGATATATACGGAAATATTTTTCCCGGTATGCCGTTTAAAGAGATCGCTGAGATAATTCGGGGTGACATACAGCTTTTCCGCAATTTCTTTCAGGCTGAGCTTTTCACTGTAATGAGACTCAATATAATCCACCGCCTTCTTCACAAGCAGATTATGGACTGCTGGCGCAGGCTTTTTGACCGTTCCACGTTTTTTCTCCTCCACACTCCTTAAGATCTGCAGCAGTTCCCTCGGATTGGTTGGCTTCACCATATACCGCAGGACGCCCAGCTCGATGGCCTGCTGTGCAAAACGAAAATCTGAATATCCGCTCACGGTGATCACGTCTGCGTCCATATCTCTTTCCCGGAGGCGCGCAAGCATTTCCAGACCGTTCAGCTCCGGCATCTTGATATCCGTGATGATCACATCCGTGCAGTGATGTGACAGATACCCCAGCGCATCCACTGCATTTTCAAACGCGCCTGCCACAGCCCAGCCCTCCTGCCGTTCCAGCAGGTGCTTCAATCCGTTTCTGATTTTCGGCTCATCGTCAATGATCACGATCTCCATTTTCTCCTCACCCCTCCCGCCGATCTTCCGTCATCCGGAGTGTAACCGCAGTGCCTCCGTCCTGGTTACTTCGGATCTCTATTGCCTTTTTCTCGCCATAGGTCAATTCGATCCTTCTTCGTATATTCCGCATGCCGATACTGCCGGTATCATTCTTTCCGTCAATCTTTTTCTTCAATTCCGCCAGTTCTTCCCGCGTCATCCCTTTTCCATTGTCTGTGATC
This sequence comes from Lachnospiraceae bacterium, assembly GCA_009911175.1. The sequence continues at coordinate 48,685 of QXWX01000051.1, forward strand.
TGAAGAATCAGCGTCTCTCCCTCCATCCAGGCTTTGACTGTGATCGTTCCGCCTTCTTTTAACGGCTCAATTCCGTGGATCACCGCATTTTCAACGATTGGCTGTAGGATCAGCCTTGGCACAGAAAAATCCAGGGCGTCCTCGTCCACCTCCCACCGATAGTTAAGCCGTTCCTCGAGTCGATTCTTCTGGATACAGAGATAGCTTTCAATATAGCGCATTTCATCTCGCAGAGGCACCACATGGCTTTCCCCGCCAATCGCATAACGCAGGATTTCCCCCAGTGAGATCACCACATCACTGATATCCTGCTCGTCCCGCTCAATCAGCATCCAGTTGATAGAATCCAGCGTATTGTATAGAAAATGCGGATTGATCTGCGCCTGCAGTGCCCGGATCTCTGCGTTCTTCTGTTCAAGCTTCTTCTGATACACCTCATAAATCAACTGGCGGATCTTTCCGACCATATAGTTAAAGGAGATGATAAGCCGTCCGATCTCATCCCTTCTCTTACTCCGGATTTCAATATCAAAATTCTCTGCTTCCACCTGCTTCATTGCATTGGACAATTCACGAATCGGCGCCGTAATGGAATAAGAGATCGCAGTCACGATCACTAGGGCAACCAGAACGGCTGACAATACGATCATTGCAATCGTTCCCCGAAGCTGTAACGCCTGAGGGAATATCTCCGGTACGGCAACAACGGAATATGTTTTCCAGCCTGTCAGACCGTTATACTGGCCGAATACGTAATACTTCTCTTTTTCCCATTCCAAGATGAAGTTCCGTTCCCCGTTCTGGAAAGTGGTTTCGATCTTTTCCAGCCACATCGGCTGAACCCTTCTGTTGGTGCAGAGGATCTGCCCTTTCTTATCTACGATAAAAGTATACTGGCTGATTGGAAGGCTCTGGTTGTTTAACAGCAGGCTTCTGAATATCTCCGGGTTGATCTCAATGATAACGATCCCCTTCATCGTTTCTCTCGGAGAGTTTCCCTTTCTCAAATGATCTCCTGCCGGAATTGCCTTGACCAGTGTAACCGCTTCTCCCTCCTGATAGAGGGAGTCCTCCATACCAAGCCAGATCTCTTCTTCTGGATTGAGGGACGCCGTCTCGAAGCATTCCTGCAGACGACATCCGTCCCGAAGCGTATCAAGCCCTGTAAGGTAATGATACCGGATATTCCGGTCCATGTCCAGAATAATAATGTCAGAAACCGCCTCGATAATATGTACATAGTCGGAAATCCAGTAATTCAGATAACCATCCTCCCCCGGATTCTGCTCCTCAAATACCTCTTCCGCAATATTGCCGTCTATGATGCGCTGTGCCAGCCGGGTTACTTCCAGTCCCCAGAAATTGATATTGATATCGATCCGGTTGACGGTATCGGCCATCTCACTCTTTTTATTGTCCGTAACCATGTTCAGGGCATATTCATATGAACAGTATCCCACGGATAACCCCAATATAATCACAATACCTGCAAGGATCAACATTAGTTTTTTTCTAACTGAGATGGTATCACCTCCCGCTGCCGAAATATTTACTCTAAAGAATTTCTAGTACGTTTCCATTATTTTCAAAAATACTCTAATCCCATTATATCAAACATTCAGAAATATTATAAAAAAGAATCAGAAAATTCGGAGAAATTTTCTATAGAACATAAAAAAAGTTCCGTCTGCAAAGAACATACGGAACTTTTACACTATTCATATTTAACATATGTACCTTCAAAACTACACACGAAGAATCATTATCCTATCCATACTGCTCTCTTACAGCAACCACCTTCTTGGTTATGCC
>QXWX01000052.1 GCA_009911175.1 Lachnospiraceae bacterium
ATTTTATCACAAACCGCCTCAAACAACAGTAGTTATTTACTTTTTTAGTGCGAAAAAATTTCACCTTTCAATCCTGACTACGTATCCATTGATTTATGTTTCTTTCCGGCTCTTTATATCTTTCAACAGTCCCATCTATACAAAACCCGGTATGCTGCTTTTCCGTACCGAACTCTTTATAAACAAATTGTTCGGCAACAATCAGTTACATGTTTGTTACTTTTTTCAAGTACTCCCGGATGCTTCGGTTTGGAGCATTGCCGCAAAATTCCGCAAGCCACTTCCACTGCTTGTGTATATCCTCTTCATATTCTGATGAATGGAACGGAGTACTCTTTGATTCAAAGGACAAATTGAAGTACTCTAACTGCTTCTGAAACTGTGTGGAATATTGATTCCATATTTTCAAATTATAATGGATTAATCCGAAAAAGGCAGTAATATATATCAGCCTTTCAAAATCTGAAAAAGTCATTTTCTCCCTTCCTGACAGCAGTCTACGATCCCTTGCTCCGCATAAATATAAAAAAGCAAACTGCTCTATTTCTTCACGATGCATATGAACTCCTTCTTTCTCTTGCCGGACAAAGTCCGTTCCACAGGTACATACGCTGTGGTATGCCCCTTAGGTCCAGGATTTTGCACTTACGAAACCTTATATTTATGCCATTGATCTCGATATGTAAGTGTCTGTATCATTTTTACAACCAATTTTACACACATATTCAGAAGAATGCAACAACAATTTGCCAAATATACATCCAGAAACATTTTGTTTATTTTTGTACTGACCAGAGAACTATAAAAACTCTATATCACCAGCTTCATCGCCCATCCCGGGACATCCGCATCCCTGTAATCCTCTTGCATGAATACAAATGCCGTCTGATATCCCGGCGCCTTCCTCGGATAGATTCCGTATCCATCCGTAAAATAGATCAACCCCCGGAGCTCTGTAAACTCCCCCTGCCTGATCTTCTCATTCACATATTCAAATGCCGGACGGAAGTCGGTCCCGCCTTCTCCGTACAATGTCAGATTGTCCATATACGCTTTCAGCTCCTTCTCGCTGCTGATCTTCACATCAGACCTCACATCCTCATCACACTGAATGATATGCACATTGATCTTTCGGAAGAAGCTTTCGTTTTGGCTCAATACATCATAGGTTTCTTCCAGGAATCTGCGCACCAGCTCCCCAGAGCATGACATGGAGGTGTCCACCACCACTGCAAATTCTTCCACTTTTTTGACTTCCCTTGTCTCCTGCGGCTCGATCAGCGGCATATTTCCATATAAGGACAGTCCATAGCTGTAAAATGTGTAATCAAAGGTGTCTGTATCGACTCCCAGTTCTTCTCTCAATACGGAAAACTTTCTCAGGAAAGAGCGGTAATCGTGTCTCTCCCTGTTCTCGATCTTCATCTGGCCCAGCAGGTCTCCATTCTGCTCGGATGCCTCTTTGGAAAAGCTCTCCAGATCTGTTTCCATCTGCTCATCGATATCCTGCCACTTCTTCTGCATACAGGAATCCGCATCAGGCTTCCTGTCCGGCTGGTGAGCCGCCCAGTATTGATGGTCATCTACGTAAAATTCCTGTTCCAGCTTTGCCAGCCTCTTTTCGTCCAGTTCCCAATCCAGCAGCAGCTTAAAAATCCGTTCGGCATGCAGTGTTTTCCCTTCCTGTTCCAGTTTCCGATAAGTTTCCCTTCTAAGGAGGCTTCTGGAATATCGGACCGAACGGTGATAGCTTCCATCAATCAGATGTTCCGCGGCAATGTCGCAGCTCAGGTTCCACAGCCTGGCACCGGGATCTGTCTCCTGGCGTTTTGCCTCCGGAATATCCTCCTTGGATCCTGCCCGATATTCCTTCCATATATGCCGGAAAATACAGTGATACACCATATGCAGATACCCTCGGTTCACCAAGATCCGATTCTGCCGGTACAATCCGCCAAGCTGCTGAGGATGAAAGTACAACACAGCCCCGTCGGTTCCGAATGGGCTGACTTTGGTATCCATCTGATGCACAAAGCTGTTCAGCGCAACATCCAGAAAACGCATTCCAAGATACAATTCATCCCTGGATGCATTCCATATTTTTTCTCCGAGCAGCTCCAGACGCCCGGCCGCTTCTCTTTTTTCCATACTATCTTTCCCCGCTTCCTGCCAATTCACCGTTTTTATCTATCCATTTACTTTAATCAAAACTGTGACTTCCTATTCTGAATACGTCTATCTTATCATACTTTAGCCGCAAATTATGACAGTTTTCTACATTCTAAACTTTTTCTTTATAATTTTTCTACTTCTTTTATAAAATGAAAACACTTTGGACACATTTTTCTTTTATACTAAATATCAGATAGTTGATAAAACAACTATCTCCCCCCTCATAAAGTTAAGACATCCGGGGAGAGATTCCTGGATGTCACACTTTACTCTCATTCCTTTTTAGATAACTATAACAAGAAATCCGCTAACCGTGAGGTTAGCGGATTTCTTTGTCTTTTTTATTATTACGGTTCTACCGTAAAAACCTCCTCAATCGTAACCTGAAATACCTTTGCGATATTCCATGCCAGAACCAGCGAAGGATTGTATTTTCCTTTTTCCAAATTCCCGATCGTTTCCCTCCGCACACCGACCAGCTTTGCCAGTTCCTCCTGCTTCATATCATATCTGGCCCGGTATTCTTTTATTCTGTTTTTAATCATTCCTTCGCTCCTCTTCGCTCTCTCCACTCCAATCCTGTCAGCACAAATGTAAACGCAAGTGTTGATACCACAAAGCTCAGTGCAAACGCCATAGGGATTGCCGCAGAGATATTGTAGAATACAGAGCAGGAAAACATAAGCGGAACAAGGGAAACCATGCTCAGCATAAATGCGATGGTCGCGGATTTCTGCACATTCAATAGAAACATTTCATCCGGAATCATCCAAAAATAGCGGAGAAAATAGATAAATCCAAAAAATCCATACAGTCCTGTGTTGCCGCTCTTCCATCCCAATATGGAAATCAGGGAGAGCAGAGATAAAAATCCCAGATAATTAATCTTTTTCATTCGTAATCCTCCTTTTTGTATGTGGTATTTTTCGCTCTTTATGTTATAAATATACCGCATTCCAAGATGAATGTCAAGAATATATTGTGCTTTTTGAAGCACCGGGGTTACTATTCACAGTCAGATAAAAAATGGCAGTCAGATTCGTCAAGAGAAGCTTGTAAGAAGCCGATTGACAGTTTTTATCTGACTGGTAGAAAATTTAGTTTTTTCATAATAGAATTTCATTTTCATCCTACACGCCTATAAATTGTATTGCCAAATCACATAATATATGTAAAAATAGATTACATCATGCCGTGTCTTTACTGCACGGCTGCATAAAATCAGAAAGGAACAACACTATGATTCTAAAAAACGGCTTGATTATGGATCCAGGTACCAACGCATCGTACAAAGCTGATCTTCACATCCGAGACGGCGTCATTGCCAAGATCGGCCCGGACCTGAGTGCCGCTCCCGGTGAGGAATGTCTGGACGCGGAAGGCTTCGTCATTGCTCCGGGGCTGATCGACACCCATACACATTTCCGGGATCCCGGCTTTCCCCACAAGGAGACACTCCACACCGGCGCGCTCGCGGCGGCAAGAGGCGGATTCACCTCTGTAATCTGCATGGCAAATACGTCCCCTGCGGTGGATTCGGTTCCCGTACTGCAGGATATCCTGGAGCGGGCAAAGCAGGAAGATATCCGCGTCTTCCAGGCCGGAACCGTATCTCAGGGGCTGAAAGGCCAGGTGATGACAGACATGCCGGCGCTTAAGGAAGCGGGCGCCTGCGGGTTTACGGATGACGGGATTCCCATCACCAATGCCGCATTCTGCTATGAGGCCATGAAGGCCGCAGGGGCGCTTGGCGTTCCTATCAGCCTTCACGAAGAGGATCCTGCCTTGATCCGGAATAATGGAATCAATCACGGAGAGGTCTCCCGACAGATGGGGCTCTATGGCTCTCCGTCCATCGCCGAGGAGTCTCTTGTGGCGAGGGATTGTATGCTGGCGCTGCGCTCCGGCGCCCATGTGGTCATTCAGCATATCAGCTCTGGATATTCCGTGGAGCTTGTACGGTCCTTCCGGGCGATGGGCGCGAAACTCCATGCCGAGGCGACTCCGCATCATTTTACCCTGACGGAGGATGCTGTACTCACCCATGGCACCCTGGCAAAAATGAACCCTCCTCTGCGCACAGAAAAAGACCGGCAGGCCATCATCCAGGGACTGTCCGACGGCACCATCGACATCATTGCAACGGATCACGCCCCCCACAGCGCGGCGGAAAAGGAGAAGCCGTTCCCGGACGCCCCCAGCGGCATCATCGGACTGGAGACAGCCCTTGCTCTTGGGATCACGTCGCTTGTCCGCCCCGGCCATCTCACACTGATGCAGCTATTGGAAAAAATGACCATAAACCCGGCCCGGCTCTACCGCCTGCCTTATGGAATTATAAAACAGGACAGTCCGGCGGATCTTGTAATTTTTAATCCGGAGGAACCATGGATCCCGGACAGCTATCATTCCCTGTCCTCCAATTCCCCGTTTACAGGCAGTAAATTATATGGAAAGGTGAAATATACTCTGTGCAGCGGCCGGATCGTATATGCAGATTCCGCAGAGTGAAAAGATAAGTCTCCCTGAAGTCTTTTGAATTCCTTTTTGATTTGTTTATAATTTTTCGAGTTCTTTTATGAAATGAAAACACTTTGGACACATTTTTCTATTATACTAAATGTCAGATAGTTGAAAAACAACTATCTCCCCCCTCATAAAGTTTTGGACATCCGGGGCGGTAACCCCGGATTCCGCACTTTTACTCTCATTCCTTTTTAGATAACTATACGGAAGAAGCTCCTGACGGAGCTTCTTTCTGTGTGTATAAGAAAATTTCATCTTCTATTGATATACCTGCACTCTGAACATACTCCATCCAGTAGACATCACGAAGTAAAAATTGCCGTTAACAGATTTCCTGAGCCTTTACTTCAATCCTGTATTGAGCAGTTCTTCCACATCATCCATCTCCCGCACGATCGACTGATAGCGTTCTTGGAAGAGAAGTCCCTTGTTATAACGGTAATACTGCTCGCATCCATATTCGTTGATAAACCAGACACTATAATAATTGGCATTCAGCTCCGTGATCAGTGCCACCATTTCCTGGCTCTCCCCGAACGCATCCTCCATAAAGTCAAAGACATGAGTCAACGTTTCCGAAGTCCGTGTGATCAATGCCTCCCGGGCATCCGCTTCTTTTTGGAATAAAGCCTTTACCGCTTCAAATTCTGTATTATCCGCAGTCAGTGTCCCCTTGACGCTTATTGTAAATCGTTCCAATGCGGCGATCACCCTTTTCAGAATGATCTCCTCCTGCCGGGTCAGCAGTTCCTTTTGTTCCAGCTCTTCCAGGTCCTTCTCCGCACGGTGAAGCTCATCTCCAATCGATACCGAAATCCTAACACTACCGCTTACTTCGGGAACCTGCCTATTCCCGGTTCCTTCCGTTGCCTGCCCGTCTCCGGCCTCCAGCTCCTGCCCCTCCCGGTAATGGAGCAGATATTCATACATCCTGGTTACATAGGCATCGGACAGGAAGCATTCCGTAAAGAGCTCGCTCAGCTTCCCGTTAAACAGGCTGACGATCTTCAAATGCTCGTCAAACGCTGCTGCCTTCACCTTCTGCAGAACCGCCGTATTCCACTTCCCATGCAGGATCTCCTCCACGCCGTAATCTGCTTTATATTTATGATAGAGCTCCAGATAATTCGCAAAATCCCTGGCAATCTTCTGATGCTGGATATACTGGGATATGACCTCCCGGTCCACCTTTTTTCCCAGGCTTTCATAAACCTGGATGAGCTGGGACAGATCCTCCCAGCCCCTGGCCGTGGCAAAGCATTTTCCATCTACCGTTGTCTCCACCTTATAAAAATTCTGCTTCCGCAGTTCCAGGTAAGAAATGACTGCCGGGTGAATCCCCTGCCTGTATGCATACTCCTTCCACACGCCGAAGTTCTCCTCCACATCAATCTTTTTCAGCCTGTCCAGTGTCACCACGTCAAAGTCCCGCACAGACCTGTTGTATTCCGGAGGGTTTCCCGCAGCAACAATGATCCAGCCTTCCGGCACCTGCTGATTGCCGAAAGTCTTTCCCTGGAGGAACTGCAGCATGGTGGGTGCCAGCGTTTCCGACACACAGTTGATCTCGTCAATAAACAAAATCCCCTCCCGGATGCCGGTCTGCTCGATCTTGTCATACACAGAGGCGATGATCTCGCTCATCGTATATTCTGTGATGGAAAATGTCTTTCCGCCATAATTTTTTTCCCGAATAAACGGAAGCCCCACCGCGCTCTGTCTGGTATGGTGAGTGATCGTATATGCCACCAGGCCGATGCGGCATTCCTTCGCGATCTGGTCCATGACCTGCGTTTTACCGATTCCCGGCGGTCCCATCAGAAGGATCGGCCTCTGACGAATAGCCGGGATCCGGTACGCGCCGAACTCATCCTTAGCCAGATATGCCTCTATAGAATCCTTGATCTCCTGCTTAGCCCTTTTAATATCCATCTGTCTCAGCTCCTTTATCCTCTATTGCCGGTAGTCCGAATTGCAGATCTCATCGACCGTGAGTATATTATATGTGAATCTTCAAAAAATAGCAAACCCGATAAAATGATTGACTCTACCTTTTATTTCCTGTTATAATATCAAAGGTTAAAGTATCTTTAATATCTTATATCAACTTTAAAGAGGTTTTGTCTATGTATTATACGATCGGAGAAATGGCGAAAAAGCTGCATGTAGCGCCTTCCAAGCTGCGCTATTATGACAAGGAGGGGCTTCTCCCCTTTGTGGAGCGTTCCAAGGGCGGAATCCGCATGTTCAGTGATAATGATTTTGAATGGCTGTCCATCATCGAATGCCTGAAAAAGACAGGCATGTCGATCAAGGATATCCGGACCTTCATCGGCTGGTGTATGGAAGGGGATTCGACCATTGAACAGCGGCTGGAGCTGATCGAACGCCAGAGAGACGCGGTGATTCTGCAGATGAAGCAGGTTCAGGAGACACTGGATACACTGAATTATAAAAAATGGTATTATGAGATCGCCCGTGATGTCGGCACCTGCTCCGTACACGATACGCTCACAATGGAGGAGATTCCAGAAGAATACCGGGCGATCAAGGAACGGCTGGATGGATAGTCCCTTCCAGCCTGGGCCGTCTACAGTTCAAACCGCTTTTTCCTTTTTTCCGGAAAACGCTGATGCTTCTCATTCATCAGGAGGCTGAGCACTTCCGCTTTTCCTTTTTCCGCGGCCTCCCTGATCGCTTCCTCCAGCCCTTCCCGGCTCCAAAGTCCCCGCTCGGACATGCATTGAAAATATTGCAGATTTTCCCGGCTTACCAGGTACCGCGCCGCGTCCCTGGGATGATTCCGCGCATAGGCTTCGTATATCGCCCGATGCTCCGCCGTCAGACCGCATGGACCTGTCAAGCGTGAGAACACCATGTCCGCCAGCACCTCCGGCTTCTCCTGGGCCACTGCCAGCGAAAATATGCTGTCATATTTCCGGAAATCCATCTCCCGGCCGTAAAAGCACTGGCGATAATTGTTCCCGGTCCCATGATGCTGGGTAAATAAGATCCGGGCAGGCGTATTTTCCACGGCCTCCTCATAATGCTCGGGAAAAACCAGTCTTACCGCCTGTACTTCTTCCTGCGCATTGGAGCCTTCGTGAAGAAAAAGCACATCCATCCGCTGCCACAGATCACCCAGGATCTCCTTCACACAGGATTTCCTTCCGCGCTTCAAATGAACCTTCAAGGTGTCAAGATTCCCGCATCCGGTAAACGCGCCGCTCCCAAGATATACCAGGGAATCCGTAAATTCCAGCTTTTTCAGCATTTTGCAGTTATAAAAAATGTAGTTTCCAATCTCTTCTACCGTGTCAGGAAAAACAACTTCCTCAACCGCGTCCCCCGCTAAAAGCCTTTCATTTTCTTCAAACAAAACCTCCTCCGGACTCTCATAGACAAGTACGTCCGGATCCTCCTCCCCCTTTTTTGCGGAAAATGCATAGGCAGCGATCTTTTTCACGGGATATCCGGCGATCTGCTCCGGCAGTACGATCTTTGAGACCGTCCCGCGGCAGCGGATGATCTCCGCAGAATTATCCCGGATCCTATAATCTATTTTCATAATAAGGATTCCTTTCTCACGAAAACTGTTTTTTATCTGCTGGGCAGTGTCACTTATATCAGTTTACCAGCAAATGTTTATTTTGTCACCTTCCTGTCACTTTCATTTGTTACCATACCATAGTCACAAGTCACATCCTCTTACAGAAAGGAGAGTTACATTTTATGGAAATACTGCGCTGCAGCCATTTAACAAAAACATACAAAACCGGTTCGAATCAGGTCGTCGCATTAGACAATGTAGACCTGGCGCTGGAAAAGGGGAGCTTTACCGCCATTGTCGGCGCGTCCGGCTCCGGGAAATCCACACTGCTCCACCTGCTGGGCGGGGTGGACCGTCCCACCAGCGGAAATATTTATATCGAGGATACCGATATTTCCACGCTGAATATGGAAGAGCTGGCGGTCTTCCGCCGGCGCAAGGTGGGTCTGGTGTATCAGTTCTACAACCTGATCCCCACCCTGAATGTCCGGAAAAATATCCTTCTTCCCATACTCCTGGACGGACGGAAACCGGACGAGGCCCGTTTTGAACAGATCGTAAACACCTTAGGGCTCTCGGACCGCCTGTCCCATCTTCCAAGGGAGCTCTCCGGCGGTCAGCAGCAGAGGGTGGCCATTGCCCGCAGCCTCATTTACCAGCCTGCCATCCTTCTGGCCGATGAGCCCACGGGTAATCTGGACCGTCGCAATTCCGAGGAGACCATCGAGCTTTTAAAGCTGTCCAACCAGAGATACGGCCAGACCGTGCTCCTGATTACCCATGACGAAAAGACGGCGCTTATGGCGGAACGGATCCTGACTTTGGAGGACGGGAAAATTGTCAGAGATGAGGTGATGTCCTGATGCAGGTGATACGTGAATATGCGTTCGAAAGTCTCCGCAGAAATAAATACACCAGCGCTGCCATCCTGGTGGCTCTGTTTTTGATGACCACCCTGATGTCCTGCTTCTGCGGCATGGTCTATACGATGTGGGCGGACGATGTATTTCTGAATCAATGGTATGACGGAAACTGGCACGGCGAGCTGTTTGATAACAGCTATGGAAGGGATCTGGAAAAGATTGAAAACTACGCTTCTGTTTCCGCCGTTATGATCAAGGGCTCCTGGGAGGTGGCAAAGATCAGCGACAGCGGACGGCGCAGGTACATCATCCAGCGGCCCGCCACACAAGAATACTGGGATTCCATGCCGGAGAAGCACAGCATTCTGGAAGGTCGTCTGCCAGAAAAAGATTCGGAGCTGGTTCTGTCCAAACAATATTTTGAAGATCATCCTGATGTCAACGTCGGGGATACACTGACGCTTCCTGTCGGGGAACGCGTTTATAACGGAGAGGTCTGTATGGAAACGGATACCTGGCGGGAAGGGGAAACCTTCCGTCCGACCGGCACCAAAACCTATACGCTGGTGGGGATCATGGATGTCACCACTTCCTCCGCGGTTCCGGCTTATACCGGCATGAGCTATATGAGCCGGGAATCCATCGCGCCGGAGGATTCCATCACCGTCTATCTGCGGTTTGATCCGATGCGCGGCACTTACCGGGAGCTTCCCGCGCTGGCCGAATCCATAGGTTATAAAAAGGATGAATACGGAAATTATCTTCTGCGGTACAATAGCAGGCTTTTGGCCGACTATATGATCCTGCCGCCGGATCAGTCCTTTTCCCTGGAAATGCTGGCGGTTCCGCTGATGATTCTGGTGTTAGCCTTGCTGATCGTAGGGGTATTCGTCCTGATCATCCACAATGCTTTTGCCCTGTCGCTGAATGAAAAAATGGCCCAGTTCGGCACCCTGTCCTGTGTCGGGGCGTCGCCTGGGCAGATCCTGACAGCTGCCGTCTCGGAGGCTCTGATCCTGGTGATCCCGGTCCTGCCCTTCGGTCTGGCCGCGGGGTGGTTTGTCAATATCCAGTTGTTTGCAAATATCAATGCCCACAATGACATCGGACGGGCCGCGCCGGATATCATACCGGTATTCGGGCTGCCCGCCGTTCTTCCCGCCCTCCTGCTCTCTCTGCTCACAGCCTGCCTGTCAGCGAGGATTCCGGCAAAGAAGCTTGCCAAGGCGCTGCCCATCGAGATCATAAAGCAGGAGGAAGGGCTTCGAAGCTCCGGGAAGAAAAAGGAACGGAAGCATAAAGGGGAAGCTATGAGCATATCCCGCTCCCGGAGGTTTTTTTGCCGTCTGAAAGCAACGGTTCCCAAGCCTTCGCGTACCTCATCCGCATCGCCGTTTGGAGGGATCATCGGGGAACTGTCGGCGCTTTCTCTGGCCCAGAGAAAGCGCTCCTACCGGACTGCTGTCATTTCCCTCTGCCTGTCCTTTCTTTTGCTGACCACCTTCCTGTATGGTTTTTCCATCAATGACGCATCCAGTACCATACTGCGGGATCAGTCCATGCAGGAGGAACACATCCAGTTGTCCGTCAGTGACGGACGGGAACCGGATCCGGAATTTCTGGAAGCGCTGGTTGAGGTTCCAGATCTCGGGCAGGCTGCGGTTTATAACACTCTGACCTGTGCGGTCTGGGTTTCGGCCAAGGATGCCTCCCCGGATATCCAGGAGCGTTTCGGCGGCTTTGACGGAGTGGTCAGCCGAAATAAATATTCCCTCATTGAGCGGGACGGACGCTACCGGATGCAGACCGAACTGATCGGTCTGGAAGCGCACTGCTTCCGTGAATACTGCGAGAGACTTGGCATTGACCCGGAGCCCTATTTTGAAGATCCGGGCCAGGCGCTGATCTACAATTTTGCCCGGGATCCGGACGCAAGCACACGGAGGCATCCGGTAGACTGCGGACTTTTGGATCTAAAGCAGGGGCAGACACTGGAATTTACGGAGCATGCCTACGACGAAGATACCGGAGATTATACGTTTTCCCTGCGGGCCGGGGATCTGGTGGATGCCCTTCCCTGCACAGGCCTTTATGACAAATCACATTTTACGCTGACTGCCGTCATGCCCATGCGGCATGTCCTAGATCTCAGCACACACTGCAGTGAGAGGCGGCATAACAGCACGCAGAATCTCAACGGAAGATTTCAGGTCAGCAGTGAGGGCGGCCTGTCGGATTCCCGGATCGAGAAGGTCTCCCGGCAGATGAAGGAGATTGTTTCCTACTATTACGGAAGCGGAGATTATGTGTTTACAGATGTCATCGACTACAAAAAAATGACTGCGGATATGAAGGAATCCTGGAATCTGATCATCGCCTTCCTGACCGCGTTTCTGGCGGTGATCGGCCTGTCCAATGTGTGGGCGGCCATTTCCGGAAATCTGAGGCAGCGCAGCCGGGAGTTCGCCATGCTGAAATCCGTCGGGCTGTCCAGCCGGCAGCTTAAGAGTCTGCTCTTCCTGGAAGGGGTAACACTGGGACTCAAGCCGTTGCTGTTAAGCCTCCCTTTCCAGATCGTATTCGTGGCCGTATTCCTGCGGCTCAGTGAAGTGACGCTGCTGGAATACCTGCCCTTTGCGCCGCTGGGAATCATCCTGGGATATACGGCACTGATCCTTCTGGCGGTCCTTGGGGCGTACCTGGTCGGGGGACGGAGAATCCGAAAGGAGAATATCATCACCGCAATCAAAAATGATACCTTGTGAAACAGCCGTATGGCCATAATGGGATGCCTTTGGGTATACCTTGCGAAATGGCCGCATGGCCATGATGGGATAGAAAATCGAAGGAATCCGTGCGTCTGCGATTTTTACCGCGGCGTCCGAATTCCTTCTGTTTCCTGTCATAATTACCGAAAGAAGCGCAGGATAAAGCAGGCATGTCCATCCCTTGTATTTTCCGCATAGATATGCCCCTCCTGCTGTTCCACCACCAGCTTTGCAAGGGCAAGCCCGATCCCTGCACTGTCCTTTTGAGCGTTTTCTCCCCGGTAGAAGCGTTCAAAAAGATGGGGCAGGTCTTTTTTGCTGAATCCCTTTCCGCTGTCTGTGAAACGGATTTCCGTGTAAAGGGGATTTTTCTCCCACCGGATCTGAATCTGCCCGCCCTCCGGCGTATGCTCCGCACAGTTTTTAATTACATTGAGTATGGCTTCCTCCGTCCACTGCCTGTCCGCCCTGACCGACACCGGATCTCCGGAATATTCCAGCCAAATCTGCCGATTCTGCAGCAGTTCCCGAAGAGGCTCTGCCGCACTCTCTATCAGATCCTCCAGATCCAGGGTTTCCCTTTCGTACCGGATCGTATGGGATTCCAGCTTTGCCAGGGACAGCAGGGCTTGGACCAGATTCTGCAGCCGATGGATCTGCAGAGTCAGACGCCGCAGGCATTCTTTTCCCTCCTTCGTCTCCTGCTCCCCCAGAAGCTCTGTCATCAGAGACATGGAGGTGATAGGAGTTTTGAGCTGATGGGCCACATCCGCAATCCTCTGAGAAAGGACCTCATGGCTGCGTACTGCCTCTTCCTTCGTGCCTTTCAGCTCCATGACCGCTTTGTAGACCGCATCCTCCAGATGGGAGAAGGCATCCTCCCTGCGCAGCAGTACCGCAGCTTCGCCGCGTTCTGCCGCCAGGAGATAACGGGTCAGCTCTTCCATACGCTGCTCCTGCTTTTTCCGCTCCCGTTCCTCTTTTCGGAATACACACCAGCCGGCAATCTCTGACAGCAGGATACAGATCCCCAGCGTAAAGGGAAGAAGTGTCCCCAGACGCCCCCATGTGTGATAACCGTATTCATGAAGAAATGCTTCTCCGGATTCCCTGTTCCCGCGGCTGCGGCTCTTTGCCGCGGCCGCAAGGATTTTTTTCGCTGTACGTTTCTGAGCGTCTCCCTCCTGTTTTTCCCGCGAAGATATCTCCGCGTCCCGGTCCCCCTGGTCCGTCTGTTCCCATACGCTCACATCCTGGTCCAGAACCGCGCCTGTAAATTCCGCGAAACAATGGTACTCCTGATATGTCACAGCCAGCGCAATGAAAAAACCGGCTGCCAGTCCGGGCAGAAGCCAGCATATCCATGTCCTGTGTCCCCATATTCCGCCGGCAGCCGCATGCTGACCGTCCCCTGCGGCAGCCGTCACGCCTGAATAGTCCGGATTCCGGTCCGCCGCCTTAAGGGAATCGCTTTCTCTGTCATCATATCCCATCTCCCGCCTCCTCCATCCGGTAGCCGATCCCGCGGACTGTTGTGATGCAGCGGGTATGATCCAGCTTTTCCCGAAGACGCTTGACCGTCACGGTCAGCGTATTGTCATTGACAAAATTCCCTTCCGAGTCCCACAGCTTTTCCAGGATCAGACTGCGGGGCAGAGTGCGTCCTTTATTTTCCATCAGGATCAGCAGCATGCGGTATTCCAGGGCAGTAAGCGTGATCTCCCGGCCATCCAGAAGAACCTGCATTTTTTCTTTGTTCAGGCGGATATTTCCGCAGGCAGCAGATCCGTCCGGCTCTTCCGGCACCCTCCGGAGCACTGCCGCGATCCGTGACTCCAGGACCGCAATGTGGAAGGGCTTTGTCACATAATCATCAGCGCCCATATCCAGTCCTCTCGTAATGTCACTCACTTCGTCGCGTACTGTCAGAAAGATAATGGGCGTATCACATCTGGCTTTTACCCAGGTACACAATTCATATCCCGTTCCGTCCGGCAGATTCAGGTCCAGAAGTACCAGCGCAAATGCATCTGAAAACAATTTTTTTGCACCTGCGAGACAGGTGCAGGCCGTGATCTCATATCCTTTTTTCTCCAATGAGGCACGGATCCCAAATGAGATCGTATCGTCATCCTCTACCAATAATATTTTTGCCATCTGCTTTTCCTCCTGACTTTCACTATAGCACGCGGCCGAAAATTACACAAGGAAAAGCTGCCTTTGGTGCTTTCACCGCAAGCCCAAAAATATATTATAAAATCTTTCCAATTTTCCTGCAAAAAAAATCAACATATGTTATAATGAATTGCGCTGAGCGCAAGCAGGTCATCAATTTTCGTTGAAAGTTGGTGACAAATTATAATAAATTGCATTTAAAGAGAAAAGGAGTGTATTGCAAATGGATATTACGAACGATATCAGATACGTAGGTGTCAATGACCATGAGGTGGATCTATTTGAAGGCCAGTATGTTGTAAAAAACGGCATGGCTTATAATTCTTATGTGATCCTGGATGAGAAGACAGCGGTCATGGACACCGTGGATGCCCGTTTCACCCATGAATGGCTGGACAACGTCGGGGCGGCTCTGGGCTCCCGCAAGCCGGATTACCTGATCATCCAGCATATGGAACCGGACCACTCTGCAAATATTGCCAATTTTATGCAGGTATATAAGGACACCAAGATCGTTTCCTCCGCAAAAGCCTTTGTCATGATGAAGCAGTTTTTCGGTACCGATTTTGAGGACAGGCAGATCGTTGTAAAGGAAGGAGATACTCTTTCTCTCGGAAAGCATGAGCTTTCTTTTGTTGCAGCGCCCATGGTACACTGGCCGGAGGTGATCGTGACCTACGACAGTTATGACAAGGTACTGTTCTCAGCAGACGGCTTCGGTAAGTTCGGCGCCCTGGATGTGGAAGAAGACTGGGCATGTGAAGCACGCCGTTATTACATCGGAATCGTCGGAAAATACGGCGCGCAGGTGCAGAATCTGCTGAAAAAGGCATCCGGACTGGATATTCAGACCATCTGTCCGCTGCACGGCCCCGTCCTGAAGGAAAACCTGGGCTATTATCTGGGACTGTACCAGACCTGGTCCTCCTACTCCGCGGAGACCGAAGGCATCATGATCGCCTATACTTCCATTTATGGAAATACAAAGAAGGCTGTAGAAGCTCTGGCTGCAAAGCTTACCGCAAAAGGCTGTCCAAAGGTGGTCGTTACTGATCTCGCCCGGGAAGACATGGCGGAGGCTGTAGAGGACGCGTTCCGTTACGGCAAGCTGGTGCTCGCTACTACAACCTACAACGCAGGAATCTTCCCATTCATGCGTGAATTTATCAATCATTTGACCGAACGGAATTTCCAGAACCGGATCGTCGGACTGATCGAGAATGGATCCTGGGCTCCGCTGGCTGCAAAGACCATGAAGTCCATGCTGGAAGGTTGCAAAAAGCTGACCTTTACTAAAACAACCGTACAGATCAAGTCTGCATTGAATGATGACAGCAACGCACAGCTGGAAGCTCTGGCAGAGGAGCTTTGCCAGGACTATCTGGCACAGCAGGACGAGACTGCGGATAAGAACGACCTGACCGCTCTGTTCAAGATCGGATACGGCTTATATGTGGTCACCTCCAACGACGGCAAGAAGGATAACGGCCTGATCGTGAATACGGTTTCCCAGGTGACCAACACACCGAACCGGGTTGCTGTGACGATCAATAAGGATAACTACTCCCACCATGTGATCAAGCAGACCGGCATCATGAACCTGAACTGCCTGTCTACGGACGCGCCGTTCAAGGTGTTTGAGACCTTTGGATTCCAGAGCGGAAGAACCGCGGATAAATTCGCGGACCTGAAACCGCTGCACTCCGACAATGGACTTGCATTCCTGCCGAGATACATCAACTCCTTCATGTCGCTGAAGGTCGAACAGTATGTGGATCTGGATACACACGGAATGTTCATCTGCACCATTACAGAGGCACGGGTGATTTCAAATGTTGATACGATGACTTATACCTATTATCAGAATAATGTGAAGCCAAAGCCGCAGACCGAAGGCAAGAAAGGCTTTGTGTGCGTTGTATGCGGTTACATCTACGAAGGCGACGAGCTGCCTGAGGATTTCGTATGCCCGCTCTGCAAGCATGGAGCTGCGGATTTTGAACCTATTGAATAATGCTGTTGCTTTGAGCGCCCGGTCAGGGTGTGAGTATTTCCATACGGTTCCTTAACATGGGGCAGGAACTTTGCATTTTTTGAGCAGGTTCCTGCTCTCGTTTTATCCCGCGGTTCTGGTACAAAACGATCAATCTGAATACAGATAGAGAATAACTGAGGTATACCTATGAAAAAAGAAACGCAACTCGCGAATCAGATTACGGAGGGGATCATCTGGAAACAGCTTCTGATCTTTTTCTTTCCGATTGTATTCGGTACTTTCTTTCAGCAATTATACAATACGATCGATACGATCATAGTAGGTCATTTTATCGGAAAGAGCGCCCTCGCCAGCGTGGGCGGCTCCTCTACTCAGATCGTGAATCTGGTAGTCGGATTTTTTACCGGGCTTTCCTCCGGTGCTTCCGTCATCATTGCACAGTTTTACGGCGCCCGGGATGAACGCTCGGTGCAGGAAAGCCTGCACACGGCCTATGCATTTTCCATTTTAGGAAGCATTGCCATCTCAATTCCCGGCATCCTGCTGGCTCCCCATCTGCTGAGATGGATGAACACGCCGGCTGAGCTGATCCGGGATTCGGCTTTGTATCTGCGGATCTATTTTGCTGGAATCCTGTTTGTCTTTATTTTTAACGTTGGATCGAGTATCCTGCGTGCCATCGGTGACTCCAAGCACCCGCTGTATTACTTGATGGTCTGCTGTCTGCTGAATATCATCCTGGATATCCTGTGTGTCGTCTGGCTTGATATGGGGGTTGCAGGTGCTGCCATCGCCACATTTTTTTCACAGGCGGCCAGCGCGGCGCTGGTGACGAGAAAACTGATGGTATCCGGGGGGATCTTGAAATTATCCCTGAAACAGCTCCGTTTTCATGCAAATGTACTGAGATCGCTGCTGCGCATCGGGATGCCTGCCGGATTTCAGTCCATCATGTACAGCCTTTCCAACGTCATCATCCAATCCGCATTGAACAGTTTCGGAACGGATACCGTCGCCGCATGGTCTGTATATGGTAAACTGGACGCGGTGTTCTGGATGATCAGCGGTGCGATCGGGATCTCCATCACCACATTTGTCGGGCAGAACTTCGGCGCCCGCAAATATGGCCGGGTGAAGAAAAGTGTCCGGGTCTGCCTGGGGATCGATGCTCTGATATCGGGTGTTTTAGTGATCTTCTTTTTGCTGCTGCGCAATCCGCTGTTCCGGATCTTTACGAATGACGCCGACGTCATCCGGATCGGATGTGAAATGATGGCATTGATCACGCCCTGCTATATGTTCTTCATTTGTATTGAAGTGCTGTCCGGTGCGCTGCGCGGGATCGGCGATGTGATCATTCCTACACTGATCACACTGGGCGGGGTCTGCCTTTTCCGGATCCTGTGGCTGTTCGGCGCGCTTCAGATCCGGCCGACAGTGAATGCGATCATTCTCAGCTATCCGGTGACCTGGCTGACCACCTCCATATTATTTATTCTTTATTATCTGTACCGTAAGAGGAGAACACTGGCTAGTACAACGAATAATAAATAACTAGCCATATCACTTGTCTGATTTTCCAGCTACTGCGTTAGATTTTCTAGCCGTAGCCACCGCTACGCCGTCGAAAATCTGCCTTGTATCTGAAAAATCATCCTGCGCGATATAGCCAGATACTTATTATTCGTTGTACTAGTTAGATAAAAATCCCATTTCACTGACACACGACTTAAATGATTGCCTGTTTCATGGAATTTTGCTTTTCGAGTTTTATTCGAGTGATTTTCAAATCTTTGATTTTTTCATTCGAATAAAACTCAATCATCAGCAAAATCCTCATCGTAAATTCTCTTATATCTATCATTACCCTAAACAATCGCTTCAATCACTGTTTTACCATCAATCACAATTTCCTGTATTCCGACCTGTTTTTCCTTATTAAAACAAAAACTCAGCATGTATCCCTTATTTTTGTGGTAATCTTTCAGATAGCCGATAATTTGCTGCTCCCCTCTGTTATGGTATTCCTTGCCCCTCCATATTTTTAACTCTATAAGGTATTGCTCTCCCCTATAATCAACAATCACATCTGTGCGTCCCATGTTTCTTGTCCGAGACTCTATATAATAATTTCCGCTCCCGTTTATAATTGGGCGAAGATATAGCAGAAATAATTTTCGGCCGGATTCTTCCACAAATTTTTCATCGCTGTCCCCATAAACATCAGTAAAATGCTGTACAAATCGTTTTAGTATCAGCCGCATATCTAGATGCCCGCCGACAATAAATTGATTCCTGTCCCAGAGAGACGCTTTATAAATATCATTTTCCTGCAGATCTTCCACTGAAAGGAATCGATTGTAAAGACGTGTTTCGAATATACGGTTGGAAATTGCGACATTTCCATCTCTATTTTTCACAAAGCCAAACATTGAGGCAAGACTAATGACTTCGGAATCTGCATTGTACGGAACCTCTTTTCCTACAAACAACAGTGTGTGGAGGATGCGTTCCAATTCTGGGTAGTTGTCCAGCTTTTCTGTCAAAGATTCAAACAGCGAGTTGCGTTCCGCAATCAGCATACGGACGGCGAGCAGAACCCCATCTTTCGCCCACGCCGCGGTTTTTCCCTCAAACTCCCTGCCTAATGAAATTTCTTCATCAACCAGCTTACAGATACGTGAAATCAGAAATGGATATCCTGATGTATAATCATAGATCAGCCGGGCAATAGCCTGTACATTCATACCTGTATGATAATCCTTTTCATAGTCCGTGAGCATTTGTCCGATTCCCTCAGCAGACAGGCTCATATCAATATTAAAATCTGTCGCAATATTCCATGGACTGTTGAATCTGTGCTCGCTTTCTGGTCGGAGTTTCATTTTCAATCTCCTGATATCATATACTCCGGCAAGAATTACAGAGTGAAATGTCGGCATATTCCTCTTTTCTCTTTCCAAATAATAGTATCTCAATTGAGCAAGAAAATCCAAAAAAACCTGATTGTTCGAAGCTCCGTCTATCTCATCGATCATCAATACGATCGGTCTTGGCGCAGTCCGGCAAATCGCGGTAAGGTGTCCAAACAACTGAAATAAGACAAATTTATCATCTTTGCTCTGTATGGCAGAGTTTAATAAATCGCACTGCGCTTTTAGCTGCGGGGGATTCCCACAATCTGCCAACTGCAGTTCCCTGAAAAAATATTCTGCAAATGTAAGCGAAAAAATATTTTCATTTTGGAAGGACGCATTTCCCAATGCCTGAAAATCAAGGCTGATCACCAGATACTCTTTCTCCAGATGACGGGACAGCGCATGTAATGTGGTGGTTTTGCCATACTGCCTTGCACAGTAAATGGAAAAATAATTTCCTTCACTCACATATTCTTTTATCTTATGAAGGTGTTCGGATATGTCTGCCATATAATGCTTTTCCGGCATACATAAGCCGGTAGTATTAAATTTTTTCCTCATCTTGCTCCACTGTCCTTTCCTTACTTTTCATGTTCAATTATAAACCATATAGGAGGAAGGTGTCCAGATGAAACGGCACATTCGTAAATGTCCGGATGAAAAAAAGACTTCGGGTAAAGTACCCGAAGCCCTTATAAAATCCAATTTTTTTATCTCATCTTGAAGATTGGACGGATCTTCTTATAAATAATAAATACGATCAAGGATACCAGTGCCCCTTTCAGCAGGTTAAACGGAGCAACCGCGAATATCACGAATGTTGTCAGGCTGGTGATATTGGGGTTTACAGCCGTTCCCATCCCGACCAGGGCATCAATCGGCATTCCGAATGCCGCTCCGTAAGCCGGAAGCAGGATGAATGCATTGATAAAGCAGCCTGCCACTGTCATGATGATCGTTCCCGTGATCATTCCGATCAGAGCGCCCTTTCTTGTATGTTTCCTCTTATAGATGATCCCTGCCGGAACGCACAGCGCACATCCGATCACAAAGTTAGCCGCCTCGCCGACTCCTGCAGTTGCAGTTCCGTTGATGACCAGGTTCAGCAGGATCTTGACAAGCTCGATCACAGCCCCCGCCAGCGGTCCCATCACAAAGCATCCGACCATGACCGGCACTTCGCTGAAATCAATCTCATAAAATGAGGGAGCGAATGGGAGCGGAATCTCAAAGAGCATCAATACGATCGCAATTGCGGAAAGCATACCGATCTGCACAATCATACGGATATCTGTCTTTGATTCTTTTCTTACTGCTACGTTTGTCTGTGTACTCATGTTACTTCTCTCCTTTAAAATAATGATAGTCTGTGGTCATTCGACCGGCCTGCCGTACCGATTGCCGCGATATTTTAAAAAGAAAGAACCTCTTCACGGAAATCCTGTCACGTTTTGCGGCATATAAAAACCCCGGAAAACAATCCGGGGTCTGATTCTATCCACGCTTTTATGGCATAAATTTCTTCTCTCATCCAGACTTTACTGTCGGTACTGGAATTCTCTGTTGATAAGAGTCACCAGTTCAGCCGCCTAAGCGGGTCGCGGACTATACCGCCGGTTGGGAATTACACCCGACCCCGAAGAATTCATTCTTTTTACAGAAAATATTATAACGCATTGGGAGATTGATTTCAAGACTTATTCACTTAAAAAATCCCGAATATTTTCTCCCGGAATGATTCATACAGTGAATCATAATCCGTATATCCGATCGCGCTGTCCTTAAATCTGCTCTTCCATTCAGCGCAGATCCGGTCTGCGAGCAGCCGGCAGTCTGCATGCTCTGTCTTAAGAATTGCCGGGAAGATATAATAGATCATAAAAAAATTGATATCCGCCTGCATCCGGGAAGAGATCTTTTTCTTTTCTCCCTTTGCAAATCGACCTTCCACACAATCCGCCAATACCGCCGCAATCTCATCGGCCGCCTTTTCTTTATCCTGCGCCGCCTCCATATGATCCGTCATTTCCCGAAAATAGTGCTGGTTTTTTCCAAGGAATTGACGCATATTCTCTTCATACGATTTTTTCTTTAATTTTTTCAACATCAGATCCATATTATCAAACATTGTTTCCGCATTATCAAGCATATGATCCCTCCCACTGCCCTGATCCTGAAAAACTGCCGTAGCTACAGATCAGCAGATGGTCCACAGCATACATAAGCTTCTCGGCGCAGCCAGTCTTTTTATTTTTTTCTCACAGCCGATATCTTCCGGCGTTCCATATAACTATACAACAAAAGGCCTGCTGCTGACAAGCTTTCTTTAAAAAAAGGAATCGGAGTAGATCCGATTCCTTTTTTGCGCCTGCACACTTGCAGTCACCTTTACTAGCTGATCATAATCTGATCCTTTTACTTTTTGCGCCAGATATTCATGCCGACATATCTGCCCCATTCGAATCACAATTAATCGTAAAGGTTAGGAGCGATGTTATCGTCTTCCATGTTATCCTTGCTGTACCAGTAACCATCCATCGGGATATCAGCTACTTCTTCGCCGTCACAGATCTTGGTCAGAGTCACAACAGCTTCATAACCCATCATCAGCGGAGACTGTGTTACGGAACCGATGAGCTGATCGTTCAGGATCGCTTCCTTCTGCGGTGTACCAGCGTCAAATCCAGCGCCGATGATACCCTTTTCCGGATCTGTTGACAGCTTGTTCAGTGTCTGGTTCGCTGTTACAACACCCTCAGCTGTTGTCTGATTGGAGCCGAAGATTGCGATCGTGTCGTCCTTGGACATGATCTTCTGAGCCTCTGTGGAAGCCAGATCTACAGTTGTCTGTGCCGGAACGCCAACTTCGATGATTACTTCAGCTTCTGCCTCTGCAACCGCGCCTTCTGTTGCGTTTACGTAGAATTCGTTACCAACTACTGCGACCTTCTTGTCAGCGCCGTTGCAAAGCTCAATCATCTTGTCGATGAAGCCCTGTCCACGCTGCTGGATATTCAGTGCGGTTGCATCCTGGTTTACTTCACCGATACGAACCTTCGCGTCGGTTGTTGCAGCCTTGATCTTTTCCTCGATCACCGGGAAGATATTCTCTGCTGCTACAGCGCCTGCTGCTGCGTTGTCGGTTGCTACCGTTGCGTATACGGAACCTTCCGGAGCCTCATCAACGCCGGTATCGAAACATACAACCGGGATTCCTGCTTCCAGAGCCTTTGCAAGCGAATCAACTACAGACTTTGTATCACATGCTGCCAAAGCGATTCCGTCAGGTTTCTTCTCGATTGCACTGTCCAGCATCTGAACCTGGTCAGCGATATCGGACTCATTCGCCGGTCCGTTTGCTTCTACTTCCACGCCCAGTTCTGCTTTAGCCTGCTCAACGCCCTGGATTGCTGCCTGCCAGTATGTAGACTGGAAGCTCTTAACGATCATCTGGAAAGAATATCCTTTGCTTCCGCCTTCGGAACTTCCTGCGTCATCTGCTGCATCCCCAGCATCTTCCGTAGCTGCACCGCTGTCCGCGCTTCCGCTGTCGCCGCTGTCATTTCCACCGCTGCCGCATGCCGCCATGGAGATCACCATTGCTGCGCTGAGTAAAATAGCTAAAACCTTCTTTTTCATTTTTTTTCCTCCTTTTAATGAGATTTTTTTATATATGAAGTTCTTGCTCGAACAACATATTCTTGCTGTTTTAAAACAGATTCTTTTTCGTTTACCGTTTCTTATAAACTAAAGTTTTGGTTTCTTCTCAGTCTTTTTTCTTCTTCAATACATCTACCAATACTGCCGCGATCAGCACGATACCGGTAAAGATCTGCTGCCAGTTTGCCTGCAGGCCGATAAACGGAAGTCCGACCTTCATCAGACAGATGACGATAACTCCGAGGAAGGAACCCAGGATCGTTCCTACACCGCCGGATGCAGATACGCCGCCTACGATCGCTCCGCCGATGGCATCCAGCTCAAATCCCGCGCCGGCGCCCGGATAGATCGTTGCATAAGTCGCAGCGTATGCAACCCCTGCCATACCTGCAAATAATCCGGAGATCACATATGCCAGTACATGATAGAACTTGATGTTTACACCTGCAAGTCTTGTTGCCTCTTTATTACTTCCAATGGCAATCGTATAACGCCCTACCCTGGTATGATCTAATACAAAGGACATGATCGCTACCAGGATGATCATAAACACGATCCCGATCGGTATGACCGTTCCCTCCGCAGTCACGAACTTGAAGATCTTCCGGAAGCCTCCGTCTGCTGATATGGATGACGGCCAGGATACGCCGAAACCGCCGCAGAGCGCAGGTCCGAGTCCACGCGTGATCATGCAGGTACACAGTGTCGCCAGGAACGGCGGCAGGTCCATGATCGCAACCAGTACACCGTTAAATACACCGATCAATACTCCAAAGCCGATACATACCGCAATCGCAACCCCAACCGGCATTCCCTTCTGGAAGATCAGGAATCCTCCGATCAGCGCGTAAGAAACCAGTCCTGTACCTATGGAAAGGTCTACACCGCCTGTGATCAGCGGAAACGTAACTCCCAGTGCCATCAGCGTGATATAATAGGTATTATCCAAAACACTCACCAGAGTCGGATAGGTTCTGAACGTGGGGCTGAGAATACTGAACAGAGCGATCATCGCAACGATGATTGCCAATACCATGGCCTCTCGCCCTTTTAATTTACCAAAAGCTTTCTTGTTTGCCATTCTCCCGCCCTCCTCTATTCAATCTCTCTTGTCGCAAGATTCATAATTGTTTCCTGTTTTGCTTCAGAAATATCCAACTCGCCTGTCTTTTTTCCTTCGCACATTACCACGATCCGGTCGCTCATACGCAGGATCTCCGTCATCTCCGAGGAGATCATGATAATGGATTTACCTTCTGCTACCAGCCTGTTCATCAGCTTGTAGATCTCGTTCTTCGCTCCGACGTCAATACCTCTCGTTGGCTCGTCGAAAATGAGGATGTCACTGTTTCGTGTCAGCCATTTTGCGATTACGACCTTCTGCTGGTTACCGCCGGAGAGGTTTACAACCAGTTCGTCCACACCCGGAGTCTTGGTTGCAAGCGCTTCTACATACTGGTTGGCAACATCAGTCTCTTTCTTCTTGTCAATAAAGATCCCATTCATGAAATCCTTCATGGAAGCCATCGTTGTATTTTCCGCAATGGTCTTCTGTACAACGATACCAAACCGCTTTCTATCCTCGGACAGATATCCGATCCCGCAGTTAACCGCGTCCTGCGGATTGTTGATAGTGACCTTCTGTCCATTGATGTAGATGTCTCCGCTTTCCTTCGGATCAGCTCCGAACAAGGCTCTCGCCGTCTCGGTACGTCCCGCGCCCATCAAGCCTGAAAATCCGAGGATCTCGCCCTTGCGCAGTTCAAAGCTGACATCCTGTACCATCCTGCCCGCATTCAGGTGTTCTACCTTTAATACAACCGGCGCGTCCTTCGGAACCGCGCTTTCGGTCTTCGGATCCTCATAAATAACGCGGCCTACCATCATATTGATGATATCTTCCTTTGTACACTCTTCTGTGATCAATGTTCCTACATAAGTACCGTCACGCATAACTGTAACGCGGTCCGTGATCACCTTGATCTCATCCATACGGTGAGAGATATAGACCATGGCAATGTCTTTTTTCTTCAGGTCACGAATGATCTTGAACATCTCTTCAATCTCAGACTCCGTGAGGGCCGCGGACGGCTCGTCAAAGATGATGACCTTGGCGTCAAAGGAAACGGCCTTGGCGATCTCGCACATCTGCTGTTTTCCTACCGTCAGGTTGGACATGGTCTCTGTCGGATCAATATGCACGTTCAGTCTTTCAAAAAGCTTCGCCGCTTCTTCATTCATCTTCTTATCGTCGATCCGAATCCCTTTTTTGAATTCTCTGCCGATGAACAGGTTCTGCGCAACGGTCAGATGACCAAGCATGTTCAGCTCCTGATGCACGATTACGATACCCGCGTCCTGAGCTTCTCTTGTATTTTTAAATTCGACTTCTTTTCCTTCATATGTGATCGTACCGGAATCCTTTTTATAGATTCCCGTCAATACCTTCATCAGAGTTGACTTTCCCGCTCCATTTTCGCCCATGAGCGCGAGGACTTCTCCCTTTCTCACCTCTAAATCAACATGATCCAGTGCATGAACACCAGGGAAAGACTTGTCAATACCCTTCATTGTCAAAATAATTTCGCCCATTTTCTCACCTCTCCTTTCTTTTATACTATCACTAATTCCTTCTGCGTCTTGCGGAAACGTCCGAGTAAACTGCCGCAATAACGATCAAACCGGTGATAATATACTGATATTCTTTTGTAAATCCCAGCGCAAGAATACCTTGCTGTAAAAGAGAAATGATAAATACACCAATTACAGTACCACTGATGGATGCAAGCCCGCCGGCCATGGATGTACCGCCCATCACGCATCCTGCGATCGCTTCATTGTTATACTGGTCTCCATATCCGGGCTGTACGGTCGTGTATGCGGCTACGAAGAAGATTGATGCCACGCCGACCAGAGTTCCACAGATGATGTAAGCCAGCATTTTCCACTTTTTCACATTCACGCCTGAAAGCCTGACAGCCTCTTCATTGCTTCCAAGGCAGAGTATGTAACGTCCCCATTTTGTCTTATTCAATACGATCGCGCAGATGACTGAAATCCCCAAAAAGATAAACAGGCCGACCGGAATGCCGTTCATGTTGATAAAATTCCTGTACCATCCGTCATCTGTCGTTGACTGCGGCCAGCTTACGGACTGAGTCTTTGTAAATACGGCCGCGATTCCTTTTGCAATGTTCATGCTTGCCATAGACACGATAAACGGAGGTACCTTCCAGTATGCTACCAGATATCCATTGAAAACGCC
This sequence comes from Lachnospiraceae bacterium, assembly GCA_009911175.1. The sequence continues at coordinate 25,894 of QXWX01000052.1, forward strand.
GAACAAAACACCAATCAGGATACTCATGATCAGGCTGGGCGCCATGGGCACACCGTAGGTAGTCAGGCAATACCCTGACACCAGTGAACAGCAGAACATCACCGGCCCGATGGAGAAATCAATTCCTCCTGTCGCGATCACGAATGTTACCCCCAGCGAAAGAAATCCCAGAAAGTAAACGTAATTCAGGGTGTTCATGATACGCGAAAAGCCGAAAAAGCTTCCGCCGGTCAATGCCCCGAATGCCAGGTACATTAAAAGCAGTACAAAGATCAGGACAATTCTGTTAAACCCCACCTTCTTTACAAATGCATTTTGTTTGATTTTTTCCACTTTCATTCCTCCTCCATGAATGATTCCTCCAGAATACGTCCGTTTTTCCGTACAAGATACCGCTCTCGCGAACGCATCCAGCTCGCCACGCGTAACGCTTCGCTCTCATTCACCCCAAACGCTTTTGAAATGTTTTGAACATATTTCATGATACCCCGCGACGTTTTCTCGTTTCTATAGGGCATATTATACTATCTAACCTCCTTTAAGTCAACATATTTTTATATTATTTTTACAAACAGAATCCCGTTTCAGCTTTCTCTTTTCCCGAAGCGTTTTATCGAAAGCGAAACGCTTCGCTTCTTATGTCCGCACGCTTTCCCCTGCAGCGTTTCCGCATCCCTTCATATACTGCCTCGCAAATCCATGCGCCCGCGTTCAGGACGGGATGTCTTCCTCCAGTCTGCGGATAGATTCTCCTTTCTGTATCTTTGTTCCCAGGCAGATTTTTACAGGCGAATCTTCCTCTTCCTTTTTTTCCATCCGGTTCCACAGCAGTTCTACCGCTTTCATGCACATCCTTTCCATCGGCTGCTCCACCATGTACCAGCTCGGATTGATCAGTCCGGAAAGCATCAGGTTGTCAAACCCGATCAGGGAGATGTCCTCCGGACAGGAAAATTCAGACTGGTTGACCGCCAGCACTCCGCCCAGCATCGTATCATAATTCCCCATCAGGACCGCTGTCGGACGATCCGGTTCCGCCAGCAGCTCCTTCATCTTCTCATAACCGACCTCCATAGAATGGCGCCCCCGCTTGATATACTCCTCCCGGATCTCCAGCCCCGCCTGGCGCATGGCGTCTTCATAGCCCTTGATCCGTTCGATCCCGGTATACTCCACATCAGAAGCAATCACCGCGATCTTTTTATGATTATGCTTCAGCAGCAGGTCCACCGCCCGGTAGGCCGCTATTTTATTATCAATCCCCACACAGTCGAACTCTTCGTCCTGAAACGCCCGGTCCACCAGAACGATGGGGATCTTATTCTGCTTCGCAGGCTTCAAAAAGGTTCCTCTCATGCTGACAGGGAGCGCAATGATCCCGTCCACCTTCCTGCTGACCAGGAACTTCAGATTCTGCGCCTCAATCTCTTCATCATTGCAGGAGTCGCAGCTCATCATCCCATATCCCCGCTTTCTCAGCTCCTGTCCTATGTAATGCAGCAGCATCCCCGAAAAATAGCATGCAATATCATGAACCATGACGCCTACGATCTTTGTCTTATTTTTCACAAGTCCTCTTGCAATCTCATTGACCTCATAGTGCAGCTCATGGATTGCCTCTTCGATCAAAATCTTATTCTCCGGCAGTACGTTTCCTCCATTCAAGTACTTGGAAATCGTCGCCATTGATAAACCTGTCCTGTTTTTGACATCGCGCATTGTTGCCGGCACGACTCTCACCTTCCTTTCTGTCAAACGAACCGCTTAGTTTCAATACTTTTTCTAGTAAAGCACATTTTTCTCGGTCAAGTCAATAGAAAATTCCAAATTTTCTAATAATTCCTATATTTTGACGGAAAATTCGACATTTTATTTACATTCCATCTGTTGTATAATAGGAACTATGCTGATGCACAAACAGGTCTTCAATTTTTTGCGAAACGATTATGGAGGTTCTATTTTACTATGAAAAAACTGCGCAAACTTTTCACTCTGCTTTTCGCTCTGGTTTTTTGCATTTTATTTACTTGGGGATGCGGGAAGAAGGCGGCGGAGTGTCCATTCACAACGATCACATGGGAGCATACGCTGGAGGATATTCAGGAGCTGGAAGGCACCGACAGTGAAGCCTACGATTCCACCGTATACGGCGGCCCGGTTTATTCTTATCCGAAGGAATATGATGGTTTGAACGGAACCGTCAAGTATTCTTTTGATGAAAATGACAGGCTTGTCAGTATGGCCTGGATGTACGAAACCGGCGATTCCGACGATCTCCTGGCGGTTTATGATCAGATCCACAAGGAGGCGGAGGATATGCTTGGCAAAAGCGGGTTCAAGTACAATTCGGATCGATTTTCCGATCTGGCATCCCCCGGCGACGTCTGGTATCTGGAGACCGGCAATGTGATCTTAAATACCGTTGACGCCGAGGATGTCAAAATTCTTCAATACAGCTTCCTGCACCCGGATGTCTCCGAAGGGAATCCGCAGGACAGTAAGAAATAATCGTCCATGGGTCCTCCGGCGGTGCGGTGTAAAGGATTGCGGCCGCGGTGGTTTTCTGCTCAGGATCTCCATCGGCTCCACAGCTCCGAAGCCGGACAGACGCTTGCATTTTATAATACATTCAGGAGGTTTCCATATGACAAAAGAACAGATTTTGAACACCCGTCTGACGGAAGAGCAGATCGCAATGTTTTATCTGGGGCAGGAAGGATTTTTGATCCGATACCGTGACCACTTTTATCTCATCGACCCTTATCTGTCGGATTCCATCGACCGCCATCACGGAATGCAGGACGCGGATTGGACACGCAGGTATGACATCCCCATCCTGCCGGAGGAGCTGGATTTTGTAGACTATGTATTTTGTACCCATGACCATACGGACCATGCGGATCCGGACACGCTGCGCGCTCTTGCCGCGCACAACACCAAAGCGGTATTCATTGTTCCGGCGCCGGTCCGTGAAAATATCCGCTCCTACGGGGTGGACGATTCCCGTATCATGAGCGCTGCCGCCGGGCAGAAGCTGTCTCTCGGCCCCTGCAGTGTCACACCTGTCGCGGCGGCCCACGAAGAGCTGCATACCGATGAATCTGGAAATTATAAAGAACTGGGGTATCGGATGACCTTCGGCAGCACCACCCTGTTCCACTCCGGAGACTGCTGCATCTACGACGGCCTTGCAGAGCAGATCAGCGGGGTGGATATCCTGATGGTTCCGGTCAACGGAAGAGACTACTATAAACTGCAAAATGACATTATCGGAAATATGAACGCGGAAGAGGCCGTACTGCTGGCACAGGAAATCCATGCGCGGCTGCTTGTGCCCATGCATTTTGACCTGTATGCGGGCAACGGACTCAGCCCGGCCTACTTCGTGGACTGCTTATACCGGTTCAGCCCCGGACAGGCTTTCCACATGTTTGCTTCCGGTGAGAGATATATCTTTTAGCAGAAGGCGGGCAGTTCCTTATTCCACATTCCTCAGAAATCCTACATAGGTCGCCGTAAAGTAGATCGCATAGATCCCGAAGAACAGCAGAAATGCCGTCATGAAATACTGCAGTACAAAGGTATGCACCCCGGTGGAAGCGACAAACATCGCACTGGCAAAGATGATGACGACTCCGCTGAGCACCGCGGCAAACAGCGCCGGACACAGGAAATACATGAACAGCTGCTTCCATACCACGGCCGCAAGTTTCTTTTTCTTGATCCCGATCTTCTGCAGCACCCCGTACCGGAACCGGTATTTCGCGGAGTCGCTGAGCTGCTGTACGGACAGCACGGTCAGGGCCACGCACAGGAACACCAGACCGATATAAAACAGCGGGAAGATGATAGAGGAAAGCATATACTTTACCTCCGGGATCAGGTTGTCGCGGACCAGATATTTCGTATAGTAGACCACCATCGTATCCGTTCCGCATCCCATACTTGTTTCGTCCAGGTACACATGCCCCATCATGTCCTGAATCTCATCCTCCGACAATTCTGCCAGATCATCCAGACGTTTTCCCAGATCCTTCGGAGCCTCCCCCTCAATATCCACGGCAAGCTCTCTGTAAAATACGTCCATTGCCTCCGTCTCGCTGTCCGGGACCACGATCAGGTAATCCGCCCCATTGTGCCCGTCCTGGGAAAATGGTTCTGTCCGGTATCCGGCGCAGAAAAGCTCCCCATCCTTCCCTCTGACAGAGAGCTCCCCGGAAAAATCTCCTGTCTCCTGATAAATCCGTTCCTTGAGGTGGATCAGGTATTCCCCTTCTTTTAATGAGACCGCAGGATAGCCCAGCATCCCGCGCAGATGGTTGTATGTCGAAAGACCTATATAGGTATCATAGGTTCCGTAACAGCCGCCAGCCTCTTCCTTGATCTTTTTCAGATCCGGCGTTCCGTCGGCCTTGCGGAAGGAATCATCAAAGATACGCAGATGCGTACTCAGCCATATATTCATCTCCATGGTACCGTTCTGGTAGATCGGATATGGGTATGCGTCATGGATCTGTGTTTCCTGCTCCAGCACTTCCAGCTCCTTTGCAAAATCCTCATCCGTCCTCTCACTGAATACCTGCACATCAAAAGGAAATTTCTGCTCCAGCATCTGGTTCTGGTAATCCGAAAACATCATGGCAAACGCACAGCCAAGAAGCGCGATGGCAAACAACGCGGTCAGCGTCCCCATCGTAAACTGCATGGTCTTTACCTTGGAGGAAAACTGCCGCAGGAGAAACAGGTTTTCCCCTTTGTAAACGGCACTGCCTTTTTTTCTCACATAGCAGACGATCCAGGAGGACAGTCCCATATAAAACAGGTAGATCGCGAAAACCAGAGACACCAGGAACAGCAGAATATCCCCCGTACTCCACGTTTCTCCGAAAAACAGCTTGTATCCCAGGAGAAACAACAGCAGGATGGATGCCGGAAACAGCCATTTTTTCAGCGCTTCATGGGATTCCCTGATCTCTTCATTCTGCTGCCCCGCGTACATCAGCTCCCGGATGTTCATTTTCCGGAATTTCCGGGAGCAGCGTAGCAATGCCAGGATATAGCAGCCCCCATAGCAGGATGCCGTCATCAGAAGGCACCGGAGATCCAGAACGATCTGCAGGTGATACGTTTCCTGGAGCATGCCATACAGGATGGACAATAAAATCTGCTGCAGAAGGATTCCCAGCACCAGGCCGCAGAAAAATGCTCCCATGCCGAGAGCCGCATTTTCCCGCATGTACAGGCGGGCGATCGTTTTTTTGCGCATGCCCAGCAGCAGATAGGTTCCAAACTCCCGGCTTCTTTTGCCGAGCATGAACCGCACCATATAGTTGATCAGCCAGGCAATGATGATCACCACGAATACGGTTGCCAGGATGATCAGCATCTGCATCATATCCACATCGCTGACTCTGCCCTGCAGGTCTTTGGAAAAAATGACGGTGTTGAAGGCAAACATCAGCGCGGTCACAAAGGTCATGGTCAGAAAATAGACCAGGTAGTCCCTGGCGGATCGTTTGACATTGCGGAAGGCGAGCTTAGCGAGCATCAGAGACTTCACCTCCTGTCAGGGACAGTACATCCAGGATCTGGTTCAGGAAGCCGCGCCGGTCCTGCTCCCCCCGGACCAGTTCATGGAAAATGCGTCCGTCCTTCAAAAATAAGATCCGGGAACAGTAGCTGGCGGAAAACGCGTCGTGAGTCACCATGAAAATAGTGGCCGAAAGCGCCCGGTTCATCTTCGTAAAGGTCTCCAAAAGGGTCTGGGACGACCTGGAATCCAGGGCCCCGGTAGGCTCATCCGCCAACAGGAGCCGGGGATGGTTGATCAGTGCCCTGGCACAGGCGCACCGCTGCTTCTGCCCGCCGGATACCTGATAGGGGAACTGTCCGCGGACGTCCGCAATGCCCAGGAGGTTCAGCATGTTCTCACACTCTTCCTGGATCTCCCGGCGGCCTTTTTGCTGGAGCGTCATGGCCAGCATGATATTTTCCTCAATGGTCAGCGTATCTAGGAGGTTGTAGTCCTGGAATACAAAGCCCAGATTCTCCTTGCGGAAATCCGCCAGCTGATCCTCTTTGAGTTCCGTAATGTCAGTATCCCCGTAGTAGATATGCCCGGCTGTTACGCTGTCAATGGTGGACAGCATGTTGAGCAGGGTTGTTTTCCCGCTGCCAGAGGCCCCCATCACACCGACAAATTCGCCTTTTTCCACCGTAAAGCTGACACGGTCCACCGCCTTTGTCACATTTGCGCCGTTTCCATAATACTTCTCCACATCACAGATCCGGATGTAGTCTTTCATTGTCTGTCACTCTCCCTTCGAAACCATATGGTATACTGAGCGCCAGATAAATCCGCAGCTCAGTATCATATGACGCGCACAGCCGTATGAGGAAATATATTGCTTTGCAGCTACGGCTGGCGCGATACTCACAGCAGATTTCGTCAGCCGTGAGTATAACTTGATCGTAACAGATTCTGGTGATGGATTGTATCAGGTTCGCTTACAATTATCTTACATTTTCGAAAGATTTCCAACCGTACAGGTGGGAAGTTTTCTGTGACATGGCGGTCAGTCTTTCAATTCCTCCATCTTAAATGTGGTATACCCTTCATAGTAATAGCTGGTATCGATCCCCTTCATATAGATATCCCTGTCATGGATCTCTGATGTCAGAGCGGCCTTCAATACATGCTTGATCTCGATATCCCGGATCGGGCTCCGTTCCATGGCGAGAAGGTAGTCCTCCTTGTCCACCCTGCTCCAGTCGATCACCTGGCGCAGCTCTTTTTTCAAGATCTGGTCCAGCCAGATCCTGGCGCTCCGTCCATTTCCTTCCCGGAAAGGATGCGCGATATTCATCTCCACATATTTTTCGATGATCTCGTCAAACGTGGACTGTGGCATTTTATCTATATTTTCCAATGCGGCCCGCAGATACATCAAGGGCGCAAAACGGAAGTTTCCTTTCGCAAGATTTACAGATCTCACTTTTCCCGCGAAATCGTAAATCTCGTCGAACAAGTATCTGTGAATCTCCGCAAGGGCCGCAAAGGTTCCGGCATCAAGCTCGTCAAGCATACCTGATTCGAATAATTCCAGAGCTTTTTTCTTGCTGATTTTCTCCTCTTCCCGTGCCAGCTCTGCTGAATTTGTGATCCCAAGTTTATTTTCCAATGCCATCGTTATCATCCCTTCTAAACAGACTCATAATTCAATCGTCAAGCATCCATTCTCACTGCCAAATAAGTGTATGAAAATTTCGTGCCGTTATGCCGAAGCAATGCGGCATGTTCTTTTCTTCTATGCTTCGTTTATGACATAGCTGCTAATCGGAAATTCCAGCACAATGCATGTGCCGTTTCCGTACTCTGAGCGTGCGTCAATCTCTATTCCTAATTTCCCGCACAGCTTCCGGCAGAGGTACAGTCCCATCCCCGTAGCCCGGTCATTCTTACGCCCATTGGTCCCGGTAAAACCTTTTTCAAAGATACGCGGCAGTTCTTCCTTTTTGATCCCCGCGCCGTTATCCTCTACAAGCAGATGAACACCATTCGGAAGGGCTTCCGCAGTGATCCGGATGCGGGCGTTTTCCTTTGCTCTATATTTTGTACAGTTCAGGATCAGCTGATTCAGAATGAACAGGATCCATTTCCGGTCTGTATATACCTTTTCTTCTCCGCACCGGACTTCTACCTGGATCTGATTCTGGATCAGGTAATATTTATTTTTCAGCACTGCCTCCTCCGCGGTTGTCTGCAGATCGGTCTCCCGAATCACATAATCCTTGTATACCTCATCCGAACGGGCATAGTACAGCGCCATATCTACATAATTCTCTACCTTCTGATTTTCCAGCGCGATCTGCCGGATTGCCGCGTTCTGGTTTTCCGGCGCCCCCGTCTCCGGGCAGTCCGCCTGTGCCCAGCCTGCATCGTTTTCATTCATTCTGTCAGCCCTGCCCGCCTTTTCGCTGAGGGACTCCGGATATCTCCGTTCCGCTCTTCGGTTCTCGCACATCAGGGATATACTGGTGATCGGGGCCTTGATCTCGTGAACCCAGCTTTCGATGTACTCCCGGTATTCCCGCTGTTCCTCCTCCACCCGGCGGATCCGTTCGATGACGGACTTATTGGACCGGCGGATCATCTCCCGGTACAGCCTGTCCTCGATACGCGGAGATCCCGGCATCAGTTCACCCAGCAGGAATCTCTGATCCACCTTGTCCAGCACATGCCCTATCTTCGAGAAATATGTTTTTCGGTCATAATAATCATACAGTGTCCAGGCGGTCAGGATCAGAAGCCAGCAGATCAGAATGAGGGCGCTGGAATCCCATGGGTATCCTGTGAGAAGGAGGTAGCCGGTGAGCACCAGCATGCAGGTGATATGCAGGAGAAAAAGAAGGAGCCTATCCTTCAGGAAAGCGCCGAAAGGCAGAGAACCCTCTTCCCTATGCAGTTCCTTTTTCATTGCCCCGCGGATCATATCGAATACCCCATCCCTCTCTTGGTCCTGATAAAATCATGCATCCCGGCCTGCTCCAGTTTTGCGCGGATCCGGGTCATATTAACGCTCAGGGTATTATCATCAATAAAGACCTGGTTATCCCAGAGGTACTCGATCAGGTTCGCCCGGGAAACGATTTTTTCTTTGTTCAGGAACAGATAATGCATGATCTTTAATTCATTTTTGGTCAATTCTACCACCTGCCCGCAGAAAGAAAGGCTGCCCCGTGCGATATCCAGCTCTGCCCCTTTGTGGGTAAGCTTTGTCACTTCTGTACCCTCCCGCGCGGCGCGCTTCAGGACCGCCGCGATATGCGCCAGCAGGATCGGCGCCTGGAAGGGCTTGGTGATATAGTCGTCCCCGCCCTTCATCAGGCCGGTCAGTTCATCCATGGAATCGGTCCTGCTGGTCACAAAGATGATCGGAACCTCCGATGAAGCGCGGATCCTGGTACAGATGTCAAATCCGGATTCTCCCGGCAGGTTCAGATCCAGCAGCACCAGGTCCGGGCCGCAGGACAGCACCTGTTCCGGCACGTCTGTAAAATCATCCAGGGCAGTCACCCGGTACAGGGCATTTTCAAGAAGGAGCCTCAGCTCCTGACGGATAGCAGATTCATCTTCTACGATTAAAATGTGCATGGCATGTTCACCTCTGCTTCTATTATATTTTGTCGTTCACTATAATAGTGGTGTCATGTAAACCGGCAGGTATACGACGCCCTCCTCTTCCTTCAGATCCAGCGTATGGATTACATATGGGGTATCGAGCTGTTCATGGTATTTTTTCATAAACTTCCGAAGCGACGACAGCGTATAGTTCTTTCCGGACTTCACCTCTATCGGTGATATATTGTGCCTGTTGCTGATCTTACTCTTAGCAAGCAGAAAATCGATCTCCATCCGGGAATCTGCGTCGTTTCTGTCGGGGTTGGAATAAAAATACAGCCTATGGCCGGATGCGGCAAGCATCTGCGCGACAATATTTTCCATGATCATGCCCTTGTTGACCTCCAGCTTATCAAAAAGCAGCTTTTTGTATATTTCCTCGGATACCAGACCGTTTTCATCAAAGGCATGGCTGATCAGCAGCCCGGTATCTGCCATATAGCACTTCAATGTCAGCCGGTCCATATTCAGCTTCAATCCAATATTGGGTTCTGCAGAGCAAAAACAGGTGTTTACGATCATCGCGTCATTCAGCCAGAAAAGCGCGTCCTCGTAGTCCCTGAAACGGGCATCCTTTTTGATAGCGGAGAGGCGGAACTTTTTTTCATGCTTCTGCAATTGCGCCGGGATTTCATCAAAAATGCTGCTGACCTTCTGCACATATCCTTCCGCGCGCTTTGCGATATCCGCCCGATAAAGCGTCAGGATATCCCGCTTCACTGCGTCCACCCGGTCAAAATCACGGGAGGATACGTACTCTCCGACTGCCTGGGGCATTCCCCCGACGATCAGATATTGGCGAAAATAATCCATCGCCTTTCTATGCAGAAGCTGCCCCATCATCTTCCTGGTATCAAAGCATTTTCGGATCATATCCATCAAAACTTCATTCCCCATCGCCCACAGAAATTCCTCAAAATCCATCGGGTACATTTTGATATGCCGCTCCTCCGACGGAATTACAATATCCGTTACATTTTTCCGGATGGACATCAGAGATCCGGTCTCCATATAATCAAACCTGCCGTCGGCAACCAGATATTTCAAGGCAGCCCGCGCCCTTGGAAGCTGCTGAACCTCATCAAAAATGATCAGGGACTCCCCGGGATATAATTTCACATTATAATACCCTGACAAATACATAAAAAATGTATCCAGGTCATTCAGATAATTGTAAAACAGATCCTTTACATCGCTGCTGACATTGTTGAAGTCGATCATAAGATATGACCTGTATTCATTTTTTGCAAATGCTTCCGCAATATAGCTTTTTCCGACACGGTACGCGCCGTCGATCAAAAGGGCGGTTTTTCGGGCGCTCTCCTGCTTCCATTTCAGCATTTCCGCATATATTTTTCGTTTCATAACGGTATCAGTCCTTTCCTTATGCCGCACCGATACACGAAATCAAGGTTTTTATAAGCGTATTATATCACGAAAACAAGATTTTTATAAGCCTCAACCTACACATTTTCAAATTTTGCGCAAAAATACCACCTCTCCTGCCACTGCAGCCGCTGTCCACTGCAGTGCTCCCGCAAATTCCTTCATCATCGGAATATCCGGTATCCTCTTCTCAGACCGGATCAAAACCTGGCACGCTGCTCCCAGCCTCTTCCCATATTCCGTCCAGAAATCAAAATCCGACCATTTTGCAGGAATCATATCTTCCGGAATCCGCACCATTTTAATCAGCAACAGGATCCCTCCTGCCAGCAGCAGATACAGCAGTGATCTCCAGATCCTTTTTTCTATCTTGTCGATCCGTTCCGCTCTCCTTCCGGCCATCCGTGACATTTTTGCACAGTAACGCATCAGGAATATCCACAAAATCCCGGGGACCAAAAAACAAAGCCCCTGCGAGATCCAGACAAGCACCCTGCTCTCCATCCGTTCCCAGCTGCCGCATAACTGCTGATACCCTTCTTCGGTTTTACCGATCTCTCCCGAGACACAGTTCACCGCCGCGCGGTCGAAGGCGCACGAGTCCTGTTCCCCGGCTTCATAGGCCAGAAATACCTCCTCGCTGTCTACTACGTCCAGAACTTCCAGCTTTCTGCCCTGTATCTCGACCATGAGTCCCCGCGTGTCTTTCCCACCGAACAGCTTCCCCGACAATGCGCTGCTGAGCAGGCATCCGTACTGAGTCTCCGCGTCCAGCACGGCATAACCCGGAAACAGCAGATCCGAGCGGCCGCAGAGGATCAATGCGTCACTTTCTTCCGATGTTCCAAGAGCGGACGCAGAGACCTGCACCCCGTCCGCCTGTGTCCAGTTCACGTATTCCAGCGGATGATCCCGCTTCTGATTCTCTTCCCATGCAGACTTAGCCCCTGCGTAATCCAATGCCCCCTGCTCTCCGGATGCCGCAAAGTCCAATTTGGAAGCATGTGCTTTTACAAGCTCCGCATGGCGGACTTCCTTCGCAAAACAAAGCAGAGTTACGGCTCCCAGGAGGAAAAGCAGACACCGCTCTCTCCATTTTTTCCTGTCCACAACTTCAATCCATTTCATGGTTCACCTTCACCCGGCTTCCCTCCTCCAAGGTACGGGAGGATTCCGTTACAACCTCCTGCTCAGATGAAATTCCTTCCACCGCCGCATATTTTTCGTTCTTTTCCAGCAATTCCACACTGACCTGGCGCACCACCCATTCTTCCCCCAGGATCGTAGACTTTTTCTCGGCCACATTGACATAATACTGGTCTCCTGACATCAGATGGAGGGCCTCTGTCGGAACACAGGCCGCATAATCGCTTACCTGTGCTTCCACCTTCAAGGCTGCCGCCTCCCCTGCCGAAAAATGATCCGAGGATACATGAACCGTCACCGTAAAGCTGCCTCCCGACTGTGCTTCAGATGCCGCGCCTGCCTCCATGCCGGATGCCCCATTGCCGGAAATACCGCTGTCCGCTATGGTCTGAATCGTCACCCGCTCTGTTGCGGCCTGCTGTCCGGGCAGAGGGTTCTCTGCTGTAACCACGGCCTGAGTCCCCTCCCGGATATATTTTCTCATTTCCTCGGGGAAGGTCACAGTCAGGCTTGCCCCGCCGGAAAGATCCGACAGCAGGATATCTCCCCCGCCCGTCGTCGTACTTCCCGCTTTTATGCCGACTTCCGTCACCATTCCTTTTGCCGGAGCCGCCACTTGTCCCTGCGTATCGATCAGCGCCTGCAGCCTTCAAGTCCAGAATCCAGTTACGGAAACAATTCCCCCTTCCGTACCTGGTTTTATTTCTATCCTGCACTATTTTATCCCGAAATTGCTCTTGCATTTCCATCCAAACTCTGTTATCCTGACATCAGTCTCGGCGGCAGCTTTCTTGCCGTCAGACAATTCCGCCGCAAAGCGTTCATTTTCGGCTCTTTTGATATCTCCATGATACAGAAGAACTTCCCCTGATGAAACATAAGAGGTAGCACAGATGCAGGAAAGCAGACTATTTAAGATCCTATACCATTTACTTGATAAGGGCCAGGCTACCGCCCCGGAATTGGCGGAAAAATTCGAGGTATCGGTCCGAACGATCTACAGGGATATCGACGCCCTGAGCGGAGCAGGCATCCCCGTTTATACGGAAGCAGGCAGAAACGGCGGGATTCATTTACTGAATGATTTTGTCCTGGACAAGGCCGTTCTATCCGAGGCTGAAAAGCAGGAAATCCTTGCGGCATTGCAGAGCATCCATATCACCCGGAACATGGACGGCAGCCGGACCTTACAGAAGCTGTCCGCATTGTTTCAGCTCCATTCGGAGAATTGGCTTGAAGTGGATTTTTCCAGATGGGGAAATCCCGGATATGACAATGAAACCTTCGAGCTTCTGAAATCAGCCGTGATCCGCCACAGAAGTGTGAAGCTCCGTTACGCAGGCTCTTACGAAGAGATCCGCGAAAGAACCGTACAGCCCTATAAGCTTGTCTACAAAGCAAAGGCATGGTATCTGCAGGCATTTTGCACGGAAAAGCAGGACTGGCGGATTTTCAAATTAAACCGTATTTTAGAACTGGAGGCGCTGGAGGAAGGGTTTTCGCAGCTGAATCCTCCGGGACCGATCGAGACCTTCGAAGGGGAATATCCGAAGGTCACGCTTCGTTTTCCGAAAGAAATGTCATACCGCGTCTATGATGAGTTCGATAAGGCACAGATCCAGCGGCAGGAGAACGGGGATTTGATCGTCTCCGCGAACATGCCGGAGGATCCGTGGCTGATCGGGTTTCTGCTGTCCTTCGGAACCCGGGTGGATATCCTTTCACCTGCCCATCTGAAAGAAGCGGTAGCGGAACAGGCAAAGTTAATCTACGAAAAAAACAGGACATGATTTTTTATTTGCCGTTTTGCCGGCTGGCAAGTATTTTTCGTTTTTCTTCGAGCATAGGCGCCAGACTTTCACGTATAATGGCTCTGGCTTTTTCATTTTTGTCCAGACGCTTTTTTTGCTCCCTGCCCCATTCTGCTGCTTCTTGATACAATTCAGGTGATTCCCCCAGCACCGCATGACCATATTTCATAACACACACCTCCTATCTGTCTTCATAAACTATACCTGCTTTAGAACAGTTTTTCAAAAAATGTTCTGAAGCTTTTTGCAAAGCCTTTAAACCTATAGCTTCGTTGTTCATAGATACCGCTTCATTAAAAATCTCAATCGCTTTTCCCCAATTGAATTTATTGTTCTTAACTAAATAGTATATATTGCCCAGATTTGTAACAACCGTCAACAGTTTAATAGCCGGATGCTCAAGAAAAAAACGAACATCTACCAAAGATATTTTAGATAATGACGGATGATTGTGTAATGAAATAACAGCACATTTTTTACTTCCGCATATCAGATGAAATGAATAACTATCACGCATTGGATCGGCAGAATGGTCATCTCCAAAATCTACACCAAAACATTGCTCTGCCTCTCTTTCATCTTCTGTATTGTCCATACTGTACGTAATAGCTACTTCATTAGATTCATTTTCATCCTTTGACAGCTGCAATACTTTTTTTGCAAGCATTTGGATAATTGGATATTCTTCTTCCGGAATCTCTTTATATCGGATAAATGGAACCTTTTCAATTGCCTCATCCGTGATCATAACTTTATGATTACGTTTATTAGACATTTCCAATGTTTCCAAATCCATCAATTTTTCTGAAAACGCCATTATTTCACCTCCTCATACGAAAAGTCTCTTCTCCCCTATACATATTATATCGTTAAAATTTTATTCTTACAACAAAAATCTGCTTCTGCCGCCTTTTTCTAATAGCAAGATTATATTAAGAATTTGTCTATGGAATCCGACTACTGATTCACCTGATGCTTCCGGAACATCCCATACCCCGCCGCGGAAAATATCACCGCCGCTGCCCCATTGACGATCAGGTCCATGGACAGGCAGCTTATCATCTTTCCGCCGACAGCATACGCCGTATAATTCGTAAAGTCAAAGCTCATAATATTCGACGGCAGCAGGGCCAGGATATGCTCCAGCAGATATCCGCTGAACCCCGCCTGCAGAAACGACGGAACGAGCAGCAGCAGGAACGCCACTACGATCACTCCATACGCATTCTTGAAGAGCGAGGACATCCACAATGTCATTGCCATGATCCCCAGTGTCAGCACATATCCCAGCAGGAGCATCAGAAGGCAGGCCTGACCTACCGTCACAGGATAGCTCACCGGCACGGTCGGATACAAAAACTGCACAGACGTATCCCAGCCTTCCGCCCCCGCCGACAGCAAGATCCATACGGAATTGAGGATCGTAAGTCCAAAATAGACCACGCTCGTAAACAGCCAGACCGCGGCGATCTTCGCGGCCGGCAGCCTGCTCCTGCCGTATTTCATGCACAGGAACAGGGAATCGCATTTTGACTGGTATTCCCCTGCAAAGACCGGAGCGATCCCGACACAGGTGATCATCATGATCAGAATGCTCCACTTCATGCCTTGTAAGACAGACTCCCATCCCTTGCAATATCCATATACATATTCCGAAACCGTAGCATTTCGGTTATTCCAATATTCGGCCTCCTTCGCCGATATGATTCCATTGCTCTTCAAACGTGCTGTATATTTTTGAACTCTCTCCATTCGCGCCTGGTAAAAATCCCTTCCCATGTTCTGCCGAAATACATTCTCCGCGGGGAGGTCGCTTCCCGACTCCTCGTAAGTATTCTTGATCAAACCATACAGTTCCATCTGCGACAGCCGAACCGTCCGCCAAAATTTGTCTAAGGCATCCTCCGGATTTTCCTCCGCTTCCGCAATCTCCTCTGCCTTCTCCAGATATTCCTCCATGATTCCTTCCACAGCTTCCTGGTCCAGTTCCTGCCTTAACCGCGTCTGTTTTAAAATCTCCTTTGCCGCAGTCCCGGAATGCTGATTTCCCTGGCTGTCCCATGCGGAGATTTGCCTTAATTCCGCCCATGTACAGAACAGCAAAAACAACGTACATCCCAGCACAGAAAGCTGAGTCAGCCTGCTTGACCATATTTTTTTCCATTCATACCGAATCATTCCGCCCATAGCATTTCTCCTCCTTGCATAAAAAGATTTATCCTACGTCATCTGCAAAGTTAATTCTTGACAGTTCCTTAGCTCTTCTATTTTTCACAGATACGCCTGCATTCAGCGGCCTGAACATCTACAGATCACAACGCTTCAAGCCAAAATGCATAAGTTATTTTCATACAGTTCCTTATGATCCCTCTTCATAATTCATCCCAGAAGCATTCCAGGTACAAGTCTTCCAGTGTCGGTTCCACCGTCTCCGCCCCTTCATACGGCCTCTTCGGGGAGACCACCCTGGCTTCCACCATATGCTCCCGGTTGTGGGCATTGGCAATGCAGCGCTCCTGCTCGAACCCGGGCCATTCCTTCTGGGGCACCCTGCATTCCCAGACCATGCCGTCTACTTCTCTCACCAGCTCTTCCGCCGGACCGTCCAGAATGAATCTGCCCTTTTTCATGACCAGAATCCTGTCGGAAATGTATTCAATATCTGACACGATGTGGGTGGAAATGATGATAATCTTGTCTCTTGACATCCCCGAGATCAGATTCCGGAAATACACCCGTTCCTTGGGGTCCAGCCCTGCCGTGGGTTCATCCAGGATCAGGAGCTTCGGGTCATTGAGGAGCGCCTGGGCGATCCCCAGCCGCCGCTTCATCCCCCCGGAAAAGGTCCGAATCTTTGCGTCCGCCTCATCCCCCAGATTCACAAGCTGCAGAAGCTCCTTTGTCCTCCGTTTCGCAAACTTCGGTTCCAGTCCTTTGATCGAAGCGATATACAGCAGAAAGTCCTTTGCCGTGAATCCGGGGGTATAGCCGAATTCCTGGGGCAGATATCCCAAAAGATCCCGGTAGTCCTCTCCCATGCCGGCCGTATTTTTTCCGTCCAGCTTCACCTCTCCCGCCGTGGGGTTTATGATCCCGCAGATCATCTGGATCAGCGTAGTCTTTCCCGCGCCGTTTGCTCCCAGAAATCCATAGATCCCTTCGGTCAATACCGTGTTCACCTCCTCCACGGCAATCTTGTTTTTAAAATGTTTAGACAAACGTTCCAACTCTAATTTCATCCGTGTTTCCTCCTCCGAATTTTAAAAGCTTTTTGATCTCCCACATCACCCCCAGAGCTGACAGAACTCCGGAAAGCAGCCAGCTTTCCCGATACTCCATCGTATAGATCGGGAATCCCCCCGCCTTTAAGAGCCACGCCGCAAAGGTCAGAAAAGCTCCCCAGGTCATGCAGTAGAGCATGCTGTTTTCCTCGCTCCTTCGGTTCAGGATTGCGAGGCACCCAAGGCACATCAGGTTGTAGGGAACCAGCGTATACAGCAATGTCTGCCGCAGATATACGCCCTGCCCCAGGGTAAAGATTGCGGCACAGCAGGCAAGGATCAGAAAATCCAGCACCCCGGACAGCAGCAGACGGAAAGCCAGGATCTTCCGGAGGGAGTGCCTCGTCGTCATCTGCAGCTCCAGCATTCCGGGCTGAAAAATATCGCATAGTATCTTTGCATTTGCCAGACACAGCAACGGACCGGATATGGCCGAGAAGGTCCAGATCCAGCTGTCCGGCTCTGCCGGTTCAGATAAGATCAGGCAGAGGAACAGTCCGGTAAACAGCAATTTCAATCCCCAGAACTCCTTCCGGATAAAATAAAGCTGGTTTCGGAAAAATTGGAGATTGGTCATCCTCTGCTTTTCCGGATGAAAACGGATTTTCTTTGCTTGGGATATGGTCTCCTGTAAGCCCTGGGAGCTGTATTCCGGGACCTGAACGGATGCCAGATATTTTTTTAATTTTCGTTTTTCCATAGACTCGCTCCTTTCTGTCACAGCTCCAGCGTGCTCTTTAACTTCTTTTCTGCGTTTTTCAGCTTATACCGCACAGTCGATGCCGGAATCCCCAGTATCCTTGATATATCCCGGATTCTCTGATCCTGATAATACCTTAAGATCACAATATCCTTTTCCGTCTGATCCAGAGCGGACAGCGCATCCATGACCATCAGCCTGTCCAGGATATCCCCTGCATGGTCCGGAACCGTTTCCTCCCGGTTTCCCCCATCCTCAATGCAGACCTCCTTCGGTTTCTTATAATAATTCCGGATCAGATTTCCGGCGATCACATAGAGGTAGTTCTTTATTTTTCCATAATCCCGGTAGCTGTCCAGATTGTTCAGAAATTTCAAGAACACCTCCTGCGTGAGATCCTCCGCCGCATGACGCTGGTTCAGATGATAACAGCAGTATTTGTAAATGGATTCATAGTTGTCTGTGATTAATTTTTCCAGATATCCATCCTTGTATAAAATGTGGTTCAGCAAATTGCCGGCAGACACGCGTGATCCACTTCCTCTCTTCTTGTGATGCATCTATGATATATAACAATCCATATACGAAAAAAAACAACTTTTATAGAAATTTAGTATAAAATGGTCTAAAAAAATGCCTATCCTGCGGACAAACGGGATAGGCATTCTTTATTCTATTTTTCCTGTTTATTCTGTCGTCTCATACAGCCCGGACCGCAGCACAACTCTCACCAGCCTGGTGATGCATCTCCTCAGGTCTTCCTCTTTCAGAGTCCCCTGCTTCAGTTCCTTTCTCATATTGTCATGGTCTGAAAACTGTCCCGGCATGACAAGGTCATTTCCCGCACGCATACAGCCGGACGCCGTGCAGTCCTCCCCGTGCTCTGTGGTCGTCCAGTCGGTCATGATCACGCCGTCAAATCCCCATTCCTGTCTCGCGGCAGCCGTACAGGTATCCCTGCAGTTGGCGGCATGGATGCCGTTAATCAGATTGTAGCTGGTCATAATGGACATAGGGCGGGATTCCCGGATGGCGATCTCGAAGCCTTTCAGGTAGATCTCCCGCAGGGCCCGCTCAGACAGGATGCTGTCAGAGCCCATCCGGTTGTCCTCCTGATTGTTGCACGCAAAATGTTTGATCGTAGTACCGCATCCCGGAACACTCTGCACGCCCTTTGTCATGGCAGCGGCCATCTTCCCGCTGACCAGCGGATCTTCGGAATAGTATTCGAAGTTTCTTCCGCACAGCGGATTCCTGTGGATGTTCATCCCCGGCGCCAGCCAGAGCGTCACGCCAAAATGCTCCATCTCTTTCCCGATCATGGCGCCCGTTTCTTCGATCAGCTTTTCATTCCAGGTCTGGGCCAGCATGGTTCCCACCGGAATCGCCGTACAATACTGATAATAGGGCGTTCCCTCTGCTTGGAATCCCTGGCTGAAAAAGCCGTGCTCAAAGCTGGCCTCAAAGGAGGGCATCCGGATCACACCGTCCTTCACCCCATAGGTCTGCATCAGCCTTAAGCCCGCGGGGCCGTCCGCCAGCACGATATTTGCCACGCCCTGCTCATAAGCCGCAGTGCTTGTCTCTCCCGCAGAGCCCGGTACGGAGACGCCTGCGGATCCCAGGTTGCTCCCCTGTCCCTTGGCAGGCTCCCCTGTGGCCAGACGGATGAGCTGTTCGGTATCCAGGCCATTTACGATCTGCGCCGCCTCATCGTCCTCCGGCTCATAAGCTGCTTCGTAGTCAATGACTTCGGTTTCCACACCGGAGAGGTCCAGCGGAATCTCCGCAGCCCCGTTCCCGCGTCCGGATTCCAGGTCTGCTTCATAGCGCGCAATCCTTTTTTCCTCCGGAATCGAGAGCAGATTCAACTCTTCCCTGAGCGGGCAGATATTCTTCACTCTGGACAGTATCTTCTCCTCTTCCAGCACAAGCATCGCTTCCATCCTGCTGTCAGCCAGGGAATTGCCGATCCATACGCCGTAGGTTCCGCGTTCCAGCAGCCATTCCGCAGAGGACTCGTCATAGGATGCCATCCGGTAAACCGGAAAACGGATCGTCAATATCTCGCTCTCTCCCGGAGCCAGCAGGCCGGTCTTTGCAAAACCGCACAGACGGCGGCTTTCCTTTTCCAGCTTCCCGACAGGCGCCGATACATAAACCTGCACCACTTCCTTTCCGCTGTACAGCTTTCCGGTATTGGTCACCTTTACCTCCGCCGCCACTTCCGATCCTGCCGTCACCTTTACGGTCTCAATCTGAAAATCTGTATAAGACAGGCCGAATCCGAAGCTATATCTGACCGGTACCTGGAACGAATCAAAATAGCGGTAGCCTACATAAATGCCTTCTTCGTATTTTTCCTGATCCACATTTCCGTTCATATGGGAAAATGTCATGGCATTGGGGTAATCCTCGTACTTATCCGCCCAGGTGTCCGTCATTTTTCCGCTTGGCACTGCCTGACCGGAGATCACATCCGCAAGGGCATTGCCGCCCTCCATGCCCGGCTGAACAAGGTACAGGATGGCGCCGATATTTTCATACTGATCTGCGAAGGAAAGGTCTACAAGCCCGCCTGTATTGATCACGAGGATTACCTTTTCATAAAGCCTACAGATATCCCGGATATTTTTTGCTTCCTGATCCGTCAGATAAAAGTCTCCCTTCTCGTTGAACCGGTCCGCCCCTTCCCCGGCCACGCGGCTCAGCACATAAATCGCGATGTCCGCGTCTGTCTTTTCCACATCCGGACCGTCCGGCACGAAAAACGGGCTGGTCGAATATGCGATAAAAAATTCTTCTTCCTTCGCCCGTTCCAGGATCCCGTCCCGCCATGCAATTCTCGCGTCCGTGTAGATCCTGTCATAGGCATCAATCCAGTCCCTGCTCGTCACGGTATAGCCGGCGTTCAGCAGTCCCTGGTAAATGTTCACGACCTCTCTCTCGTTGACATCCCCGGAGCCTGTGCCGCCCTTGATCATGTGGGTTGCTCCCGGACCGTAGAGCGCTATCCGGCTTCCCTTCGCAAGAGGAAGGGTCTGCTTTTCATTTTTCAGCAGTACGATTCCTTCGCTCGCTGCTTTTCTCGCCGCTGCACGGTGGGGAGCCTCATAGGCTGCAATCTCCTGTGACTGGCTTCCGTAAAATGGTCTCTTCTTCAATGTTCTTGTCATAATCTGCCTCCTGATATCATGGATTCGTATTCCCCCATAACTCCCTTTCATCATATTTTTACCGCATTTCCTTTATTTGTCAATAGTCTTAAGGCATTTCATATTTAAAGACACGGAACTTTGAGAAAGAATACTTGCATAATCATCTGCCTGCGCGTTATACTGTTATTGTATCGAATCAGGGAATTTCCCGTTACAGTGCATGCCTGGCAAAGGTGTGGTCTATAAAAATTCCCTTTTGAGAGTACATGAAAATAAGCAAGGAGGTATTGATCATGAAACGCTATGTATGTGAGCCCTGCGGATATATCTATGATCCCGAAGTGGGTGATCCGGACAACGGAATCGAGCCCGGCACCGAATTTGCAGATCTTCCGGATGACTGGGTATGCCCGGTATGCGGACTTGGGAAAGACGAATTTGTGGAAGAAGAATAGCTTCAAAAAATATGTAAAGCAGGAAATCGCCGTATGATTCCCTGCTTTACATATTTTTTGTTATGGCCATTCGGCCGTTTTATAAAGTATACCCAAGGGCATCCCGTTATGGCCATTCGGCCGTTTCACAAGGTATACCTGCGTCCTGCGGCTCTCAAGCACTGCCTCTCCTTCACCGTTTCTCCCCTGCGCCGGACCGCTTCATTGAGCAGCACCACAAGAAGGCTGACCACCAGAACAAAATAAAAGCTGCTCCCTCTTGCCACATACAGCGACGGCATGAGGCAGGCCTGTGAAAACACATGGCTGAACACCCGGCAGTACATCAGTTCCGTGATCCCCTGCGCCCCCGGAAGGGGGAGCATATCCACCGCCACGGACACAGAAGCCTGCAGAAGCATCACCGTCAGAAGGCTGGTCCCCTGCTGGGAAAATCCCAGATACACCAGCCCGGTGAGGAGGAACAGGCTGCACCTCTGCAGAAATGTGATCCCAAGGACCAGCAGCATCCTGTACTTCTGTTTTGCCAGAAAATGAACCGCTTCCTGATATCCGCCGATAAACTGGCGGATCTTTTCCGCCCTTCCGGCTGACGGCTTCAAGATCCGGATCCGTGTCAGGAAATGCTCGATCTGAAAGATCAGCCTCTTCATTGCCTCCGGCGCCAGCATGACCGCCAGCAGCACGGCCACCAGAACCACATGCAGCACAAGTCCCAGGATATACAGGCCGAAATATTTCCGAAGGTAGGATCTCAGCGGGTCATACCAGAAAACCAGCATGGCGCATCCGATGATCACAAGCACGAATTTATAGAGCAGCGCAACCGTCATCAGGACGACCGAGCTGTCTGAAAGCGCATTTCCATCCTTCTTCATATAATAAAGCTGCACCGGCTGTCCTCCCGTTGAGGAGGGTGTGATACCGGAATAAAAAAATCCGATAAAGGAATAGGAGATACATTTGCCGAGCCCGCTGCTGTCCGGGCTGATCATCCGCAGGAGATACCAGATCATGCTCCCTTCCGCGCACACAAAAAACAACGCGGCCGCAAGGATCAGCAGCAGACAGGGGAGGGAAAGTCCTTTGAGCGCCTCCCAGATCTGATTCCAGTCCTGTCCGTGCAGCACGGTATAAAAAGTCAGTCCCATGATCAGGAGAAATATCGTATAATTGATCAGATTTTTTCGGATTCTCTGCTTTCTGTCAGTATTCATATACAGCCTCCGGTTTCCGAAGTTTCCAGGATTCCTCCGTATGTACGATCTCCTCCAGAGCGCCTTCGAAGAGAACCTGTTTGTCCGGATATTCATAAAAATCTCTGGGCGTCACCAATGAGAAATGCTTTTCCGAAACCTGAATCCCATTTTCCGACAATAACCTTGCGATATAGGAGGAACAGGTGTAATGGTTCTTCTGGTAAAAGGGCCTGCCGCACAGGATAAATGGCAGTCCAAGCACCGCATAGTGATAATGGAATCTATCCCGCATATCCTGTTCCAGCGTCTGCCGGATCTGCTCCTTCTGCCGCCCTGTGCATTCCATTTCGCAGATCATGTAATCCGCGGTCGGAAAGGCGCGCAGAATCTTTCTCTTATTTTCCTTTTCGAATCCCGCGATCACCGGGATAAACGGGTTCCGCCTTCCGAAGCTGTACGCTTCCTCCAGCTCCGCATCCATGGAGATGACCACATGGATGTATTTCTGTTTCAAAAAACGCCGTATGAGATACGCAAAAATCCCCGGTGTGTCTACCAATGCTATGTAAATCCGCGCCACTGTCTTTCCCCCTCGCTGTCTTTTTATGCACTTATCTATCCTGTTATCTGAACGTGCGGCTTGTTAAAAACGTGCAGCCTGTTAAGAGCATGCGGCCTGTTAATCTTCGCCGCTTCCCATTCCTTTCTTCCGCCAAATCTCCTTCGCCCACTACACTAGACTCTACTGGAACTGATATACCTTCTTGGCCAGGCGGTAACCGCCGATGGTCAGCTTCCCTCCCAGCTTTCCGGGCAGATCGGTCAATCCGCTGATGGTCCCGAATTTTAGACGGTAATACAGCCTGCGGTCATTGGATTTGATGCCGCTCCACAGGTTCTTTTTCTTTGTATATGCTTCCTTGGAATTGATCAGAAGCAGGTGGATCGAGGAAATCGCCATCATGATGGAAATGTTTCTCCGCATGTACACCGCCAGCTTCGGATACTGCTCTGCCACCTCATCCAGATCCATGCACCGCGCCACCAGCTCCGTCACCTTGATCTGCTGGTCGATCCGGCGCATCAGCACCTTTTCATTGACGGACTGATCCTCCCGTCCCAGATAGTATTGATACAGGGCAATGTCCATATAGTACAGCTTCTTCACATAGGGAAGGGGCTGGTACGCAAACAGATTATCTACATAAAATGTATGCTCCGGCAGCCGGACTCCGGACCGATGCAGCACCTCTGTCCGGTAGACCAGCGCATGCATAATCAGATACTGGGACGGAGAAAAGTGATTGATGTCATTCCAGGTACACAGCGTATCTGCCGGAAATACATTCCGGTAGTTCATTTCCCTGGATGTTCCCTCGTCCAGATGGTTATACACGTAGTTGCAGACGAACAGGTCCGGCATCTCTTCCGGGCTTCCGGCATCGCAGACTTCCTTGACCTTTACCAGAAGCTTTTTGTATGCCGATTCCTCCAGCCAGTCGTCCGAATCTACGACTTTATAATACTGTCCCCGGGCAAGCTCCAGACCCTTGTTGACTCCTGCTCCGTGACCGCCGTTTTCCTGGTGGATTGCCTTAACGATGCCAGGATATTTCCTCTCGTATGCGTCCGCGATCTCTCCGGTACTGTCCATAGAGCCGTCGTCTATGACCAGGACCTCCACGTCCTCTCCTCCCTTTACCAGAGAATTGATGCAGCGCTCCATATAATCCTGCGAATTGTAGCAGGGAATTGCAAATGTGATGTACTTCATGATGCCCCTCCTCCTCTTGAAAGCTGCCGGCTATCCGATGCCGCGGCCGGCAGTTTTTTCAGATTTTGCTTTTTCATCTTATTTTTTTATGTTCATTTTTTGATGATATTAGGATATCAGGCAATTCTTAAGTTTTTCTATAGATAAATCTAAATAATAAAGGAAGATACTTATAAGAAATTCGGCAGATTTGCTGAAACGCGGCGAATTGGAAGCACCCGTCGGTCGCGCATCGGGTAGGAGGCTACCCATTAGTTGAGCAGCCGACCTCCCACACCACTGTACGTACCGTTCGGTATACAGCGGTT
>QXWX01000053.1 GCA_009911175.1 Lachnospiraceae bacterium
CCTTTCAAAAAGTGTATAATCAAGGAGCTTCGCCGCAAAATTTTCGCGATTTGTCAATAGGTAAATATTACCAAAAACATGGCAATATATTTGTGCAATATTAAGCAAGAAAAGATATAGAACCCTACGTTGAGGAAAAGAAAAAGCGGTATGGAAAATATGCCATACCACTAAAAAGATGGAATATATTTATCTGCGATTAAAAATCAAAAACACAAGATATTGTGGTTAGTAGGAAGAATAATATTTAAGTTGTTAACATTGATTACAATAAGCAAAAAAGGAGAACTGACATGTCGATTTCTGCTAAAGAACTGGCCCAAAAACTCAACGTTTCGCCGGCAACTGTTTCCATGGTCCTGAACAACAAACCCGGAATCAGTGAAAAGACACGTACACTTGTGATGGATGCCGCGAGGGAATATGGATATCATTTTTCCAAAAAGGCGGAAGCTGCCTTCCAAAAAGGCCGAATCCAATTCGTCACGTATAAAAAGCAGGGAACGATTGTCGCTGACACGCCCTTCTGGGTAACCGAAGGCGTCGAATACGGATGCAAGACAGCCGGATATGAGCTTCTGGTCACTTATTTTCACGAAGATTCAGATATTGACACACAGATCCGGATGCTTGCCGAAAAGAACTGCAGCGGAATCCTTTTGCTGGGAACTGAGCTGTCTGAAAAGGATTTCCGCCCATTTTCCAGGCTCAATATCCCCATTGTCGTCCTAGATACGTATTTTGAAGAATTAAACTGTGACTGTGTACTGATCAATAATGTGCAGGGGGCATACACTGCAACTTCCTATCTGATCAGCCGGGGTTTTTCCGAGGTGGGGTATCTCCGTTCCTCTTATTCCATCGGAAACTTCGAGGAACGGGCGGACGGGTATTACAAAGCCCTCCGCCACCACGGCATCTCCACCGGCCATCCCTATGCCCACAGGCTTGCCCCGTCCATTGACGGCGCCTACCAGGATATGAAGAAGCTTCTGGCAGACGCTCCAAGCCTTGCCCCTGCTTATTTTGCGGACAATGACCTGATCGCAGCAGGCGCCATGCGTGCGCTGAAAGAGTATGGTTACCGGATTCCGGAGGATATCTCCATCATCGGCTTTGACGGAAGTTCCATCTGCGATGTGCTGGAACCTCCCCTGACCTCCATGGCTGTTCCCAGGCCGCGGCTGGGAGAACTGGGCGTAGAACGTCTGATCAGTAAGATCTGCCACTCCGACAGCACGGTAGTCAAGATGGAAGTGGCTCCATGGCTGAGAGAGGGCAAAAGCGTAGCAAAATAAGTCCTGTCCCCTTTTCTGTCCGGAAGCCATTATAAATAAGAAAGTCTGCAATTGACTTCTTGCCCTTTTCCTGCTATAGTCAATACGGTTAAAATGTTGTTTTATTCAGATTAAAAGAACAATCTTGCTTTTAATCAACGATCTGTATAAACTATCAGTACGAAAGGACAATGATCAGCTATGAATTCACTCAGAAAACTCTATTGCAGAACATTTCAGACAGTATTGAAAATCTCCATTCCCTTCCTGCCTTATCGGAAACCCAAGGTTGTGGGAAGCGTAAAGGCTCTCCCGGACCTGATCAAAAAGAAAAAACGCACTAATGTGTTGATCATCACGGATCCCAGCATTATGAAGCTTGGACTGACTAAGCGTCTGGAAAAGGCGCTCACAGAACATCACATCCCTTATACGATCTACGACGGGACCGTTGCGAATCCTACCACTGCGAATGTGGAAACAGCGGCGGCCCTGTATCTGGAAAAAGGCTGCGACGCCATCATCGGATTCGGCGGCGGTTCCAGTATAGACTGCGCAAAAGGCGTTGGAATCCGGATCGCCAAGCCGAAAAAGCCCCTCTCCAAGATGAAGGGTATCCTGAAGGTACATACCCGTCTGCCTCTGCTGATCGCGGTTCCCACCACTGCCGGAACCGGAAGCGAGACTACCCTGGCAGCCGTCATTACGGACGCAGTTTCCAGGCATAAATACGCCATCAATGATTTCCCTCTGATCCCGCGTTATGCGGTGCTTGACCCCAGGGTTACGATCAGCCTTCCAAAGGCCGTCACTTCCACCACCGGCATGGATGCGCTGACTCATGCGGTAGAAGCTTACATCGGCCGCTCCACCACTCGTGGGACAAAAAAGGATGCCCTTCTGGCGGTCCGGCTGATCTTTGAAAATATTGATACTGCCTACAACGAAGGAACCGACATCGCCGCGCGGCGCAATATGCTCCATGCTTCCTTTTATGCCGGATGCGCGTTCACAAAATCTTACGTCGGATATGTGCACGCAGTCGCCCATTCCCTGGGTGGAGAATACAATATTCCCCATGGTCTTGCAAATGCCGTCCTGCTTCCGTTTGTGCTGGAAGCTTATGGAGAAAGCATTCATAAAAAGCTGTATCACCTGGCCCTGGCCGCAGGACTTGTGGAAAAGGGGACCTCATACACAGAAGCTGCCCGTATTTTCATTGATGCCGTCAAGGATATGAAGAAACGGTTTTTGATCGGAGATACCATCAGGGAAATCAAAGAGGAGGATATCCCCAAGCTTGCCCACTATGCGGACAAAGAGGCAAATCCCCTCTATCCCGTGCCGGTGCTGATGGACGCCGGAGAACTAGAGCAGTTTTACTATGCGGTCTCAGAGCAGTAAATCCGTTGTAAGGAACTGTAGGAAAATAACTTATGCGTCGCGCAATCTGCACAAGTTGTTTTCCTACAATCCCAAGCGCACCGAAAAATCAGCTGATACAGCTTCCGGTGAATCGAATATTTTTTCAGCAAGCATTAGATAAAGAAGGGAGAACAGATGTCATGACAGATACAGAGATCAAAGAAATCGTACAGAAACACCGTACTTATTTTTATACAGGCGCAACCCTGGATGTCCGCCGCAGAGTCAGGGCACTTATGAAATTGAAAAGATGCATTGAAAAATACGAGTCAAAGATCCACATCGCTCTCGAAAAGGATCTGGGAAAGAGCGCATTTGAAAGCTATATGTGTGAAACCGGCCTGGTACTCAGCGAGATCAGCTATATGCTCAAGCATCTCCACTCTTTTGCCAGGGAAAAAACTGTATGGACTCCTTTGGCGCAGTTTCATTCCAGAAGCTATAAAAAGCCGTCGCCCTATGGGGTGGTACTGATTATGAGTCCCTGGAATTACCCTTTCCTGCTGACTCTTGATCCCCTGGTGGATGCCATTGCCGCAGGAAATACGGCGGTGGTAAAGCCCAGCGCCTATTCCCCTCATACCAGTGAGATCATCCGTATGATCATCCGTGAATGCTTTGAAGAGCAGTATGTATCTGTCGTCACCGGCGGGCGCGCAGAAAACACCTGCCTTCTGAACGAACGTTTTGACTATATTTTCTTTACCGGAAGCCAGGCTGTAGGCAAGGAGGTCATGAGGCACGCGGCGGAGCGTCTCACCCCCGTCACTCTGGAGCTGGGCGGAAAAAGCCCCTGCATCGTGGATAAGACCGCCAACATCCGGCTGGCGGCAAAAAGGATCGTATTTGGGAAATATCTGAACTGCGGGCAGACCTGTGTCGCTCCTGATTATATATACTGCGACCGGGCCGTGAAGGACAGGCTGGTCAAGGAGATCCGGCGGCAGATTCAGAAGCAGTTCGGCAAGACTCCGCTCCATAATTTTGACTACGGAAAGATCATCAACGAGAAGCATTTTGACCGGATCTGCGGGCTTATTGATTCCGGCAAGGTGGTCTGCGGCGGAAAAGTAAACCGAGGGACCCTGCAGATCGAACCCACGGTCATGGACAATGTGACCTTTGCCGATCGAGTGATGCAGGAAGAGATCTTCGGCCCGGTCTTGCCCGTCCTCACCTATGACACGCAAGATGAGGTCATCCGCAATCTCAACACCCTTCCGCATCCGCTGGCGCTCTATGTCTTCACCAGGGATAAGACATTTGCCCGCAGGATCACATCCCGCTGCGGCTTCGGCGGCGGCTGCGTCAACGATACCATCATTCACCTTGCCACAAACGAGATGGGCTTCGGCGGCTTCGGGGAAAGCGGAATGGGGGCATATCACGGAAAAACCGGATTTGACACCTTCTCTCACTATAAAAGTATCGTAGATAAAAAGAACTGGCTTGATCTGCCCATGCGTTACCAGCCATATAAAAGGTTCCACGAAAAACTGGTGCGGTTCTTTTTGAAATAAGAAACTGTTCAGAATCATGCATAAAAAGATTTACACAAGTCAGATGTACAGATCCATTCTTTAACAGTTCCTAAGCATAGGATTCCTGACAAGAATACGGTACTCCGCAAAGAAGGGACTGTCGGAAAATCTGCCATTTCCCGGTAGCCCCTCTTTCTCTTCAGGATACGGGAAAATCCGTCCGCGGCGGCTTCTTCGTATCCTGTTTCACCTTCATATGGTTTCAAAAATGAATTGTTCAAAATACGCTTAAAATTTTATGCCACATCTTCCCTCAGCGTACTTTCATAACCGAGTTTCCTCAGACGTTCCTGAACAACCTCCGCATTTTTCAAATCCGTATTGGCCAGAAGTATGTACAACCTTTCCCCATTCATCAGGCCCATGTAGTCTGTCTGACGTATGTTGCAGGCTACCTGCGTGGAAACATCATCATAGCTTTCATAGCCCATATCGACCTCTACCAGCGCGCATTCCGTCAGTCCCTTCTCCTTCGCCTCCAGGAACGCATTGACCAGAATGGTAAATGCTTCCTCATTCAGCACATTGGTCCCTTCCATATAACGCTGCCTGCGGAACGTCGCCATATAGCGGCTTGCGCGCAGGATCGCGTTCTGGAGCAGCATCTCGATCACCGTCAGACGTTTTATCTCCTTCTGCGTCATTCGCTCAGACGGAATCCCCCAGAACATCAGGAATACCCGAATCTCTTCGTGATCGTATACGGCGCTTGCCATGAGCGGGAACTCTTCCGCCATAGACATATTCATATAAATCTGGCCGTTCTTCAGCGTATCATACATTTCTCCCATTGCCGTATATTTTATAGAATTGCCCAGCCTTCGCGCCTCCTGAGAGGTAGCGGAGCACAATCTGGCGTAATCCCGGTTCGCCACGGTATAGATTGCCACGTCCTTTGTATCCATCAGCTCCGACAAAATCTGCGCCGCATAAAAAAGGACTTCCTCCGTCGTATATTTTTCCAGGCCGGAGACAATCTCATAGACCTCCTCCAGGCTGTCCTTACCATGTTCATGAGGTACACGAAAAGCCTGGCCCGCCGCATCACCGCTGTCATTGAAAAGCTTCTTTAATTCCGCGATCTCCCTGGCTTTTTCCTCCAGGAGCGCTCTCTGCTCCTCAATCTCCTGCTGCATCTCATCAATCTTCTGCTGTACTGCATCCCTTTCCGTCTTCTGTGCTTCTTCCGGATTCAATCCCATCAACCTCCCATATTCCCGCATGCTGTATAAAACTACAGGACATGCATAAAACTCATTTTCAACACCATTATTTTGCACTTCTTTCCTGAAAATGTCAAGAGCTAGTACAGCATTGCGTATATAATGATGAATAATATGCCTGATATTTTTGTCAGGACAAGGCGGAGGAAAGAGGCGATGCGGTGGCATCGTTGATTGACGACAACGCAGTGCTGGCAGAAATAGCAGGTGCGGTATTCACCGTTAATTACACAATGCTGTACTAGATGGGAATCCGTTTTTCCACCTCATCCAGTACCTTTTGAAGCAGGCACATACATTTCTGTTTTAATGGTTTCTCCATTAAGTTTCTTCATTTACGAAATAACTCTTGCATTGTCAATTTTTCCGTGTATAATGGGGCATACGGGTCTTCTGCGGGATTTGCGGGAGACCCGTATAATAGAATGTAAATGAAAGGAGTCAAACTATGAGAAATGAAAAAATCAGCTGGGTGAATTTCTTTCGGACAGCGCTTACCATCGCTCTGCCTATCGCGTTTCAGAATTTTTTATCCACCACGGCAAGCATGGTAGATACCATCATGATCGGCAGCCAGGGTGAGTTGTCCGTAGCTGCGGTTGGGATCTGTTCCCAGATTTCATCTTTATTCTTTTCCTGCTACTTCGGGTTTGCAAGCGGGGGACTGCTGTTTTTCTCCCAGTATTGGGGCGCCCGCAATGAGAAGGGGATCAACCGTGTCTTTGGGCTTGCGCTGGTCTGTATGCTGGCTGTGTCCGTGCTCTTCGGCGGAGCCGCAGTCGCCAACCCGGAGTTTATACTGGAGATCTATACGGATAAGGCGAATATCATCGCCATCGGGGCTCCTTATATCCGAATCGTCGGCTTTGCCTATCCCCTGCAGGTCATCGCCATGATCATCAGCTTCCTGATGCGTTCTACTGAGCGCGTAAAGCCGCCTCTGATCAGTTCCATTCTTGCGCTGATCACCAACTTTATCCTGAACTGGATCCTGATCTACGGGCGTTTCGGCATGCCCAAGATGGGGGCAGCAGGCGCGGCAGTGGGGACTTTGGTATCAGGAATCGTAAATGTATTTGTGCTGTTCCTGTTTCTTGTAAGGGATAAAAAAACAGTTGTGCTGAGAATCAAAGATATGTTTTCCTGGAAGGATGGTTTTCTCAGGGAATACATGGGGAAATGTCTGCCAATCATCTGCAATGAATTATTTTACGGAATCGGACAGATGCTGATCAATATCGTCATCGGACATCAGTCCGAGTCAGCCATCGCAGCCATGGCTGCGTTCCGTGTGCTGGAAGGCTTTGTATTCGCCTTCTTTGCCGGCCTTGCGGACGCGTCCTCTGTGGTCGTGGGGAAGGAGGTCGGCTCCGGCCACCTTATGAGCGGTTATCAATATATGAAAAAATTCGCTCTGCTGTGTCCGGTGGTCACCTTCAGCATCTGCCTGATCGGCCTGCTGCTGAACGGGCCGCTCCTTTCGCTGTTCGGTCTTGGGGCGGAGGCGATGTTTTTCGGCAAATATATGATCCTTATCTATCTGGCGGCCGGAACGATACGTACCTGCAACTATATCATGAACAGCTGCTACCGCGCCGGAGGGGAAGCCGTATTCGGAACATTGCTGGAGATCATATGCCTGTTTGTCGTAAGCGTTCCCGCAACATGGGCTGCCGGCATGATCTGGCATCTCCCGTTCCTTGCCGTATTCTCGTTCTTGTATACGGACGAGCTGATCCGGCTTGCCTTTGAATTGTGGTATACCAGGAGCGGAAAATGGATCAAGCCTGTGACCGAGATGGGCCGGGAGGCATTGCCGGGATTCCGGGCGGAGCTGGCAGCCAGGAAGGGACGTTCTTGAAGCAGGCTGTACCGTCTTGTTTCTCAACAACTGAGCCAATCGAGTAGGAAGTAGGTGATTAATTCACCTGCTATCCTGCTTGTTCAAGTCATAATAAGCTTTTGATATGCGATCGAATTGCTCTGATTCATCACAGTTCCGCCTCTCAAATACTATATAATCTAAAATGTAATTCATCACGTTCCCTCTCAATGTATTTGCTTAACTCTCAAAAGTTCTGCATATTTTAATAACCGTTTTCGTTGATATTCATTTTTGTATATTTCATTTATAATCTCTGCAATATCTCTTGATTCCAAGCGTACGATATCACAAACACTGCGTTCAATATCATAAATAGAGTAGCGGCCATATTCTGTTTCTATTTTTTTCAGACCAATCTCAAAATTATTTTTGGAGAAATAATGTCGCTTTACGGGAAAATTCATATTCAATACACTTCTGTCTGTTCTTTCTGTAGCTACTGATAAACAACCTGGCTCTGTTACAATCGCTCCATGATAATAAAACGCACTATCCATACAAATAACAGCTCTTGGCGCACTAAGACATACTTCGATACATTTATAATCTAGCGGCTTATCATACCCTCTTCCGTTGATCCAGTAGACTCCATAACATATTTTTTCCAGATAACCGTCCTTTGTCAGAAATGCTATCTGACGATTTGAAAATCCTTCTTCAAGCAATTTCTGCGTCCTTACATAACCTTTATATTTTTTACAGATACTTTCTAATTTTATATATGTATTATCTCTCATGATTTATCTTCATCCTGTATTAATAAATTCATATCTTCTATTCGTTTGTCTTCTGTCAGAATTGTCATTTGATAAATCGCAATCTCATTCAGCTTTTCTATTCTTTCTTTTTGAGTTTTCCCTTCTTTTATCATAACAGAGTTTAAGCTTTCTAAATTTGTCAGGCAAACTAACTGTGCCCCGCTTGCATAATCTCTAATGTTCCCCTTTGATTTTGGATTCGCAAGTTCCCACTCTTTTGCGGTTGTTCCAAATAACGCTACATTTAGTATGTCCGCTTCAGATGCATAAATTCTGCTAATCATTTCTTTCGACAATTCTTTTGGAATTAAATTCTGTTTTATTGCATCTGTATGAATCCCATAATTAATCTTTGTTAAATTCCGTTTTATGTCCCAACCATATTGTTTCAATTCAAGTTCTTTTAACCTTTCAAATTCCTGAATTAAATATATTTTAAACTCAGGACTTATCCACATTCCAAATTCGAAGGCAATATCTTTGTAAGCAAATGTTCCACCATATCGTCCTGCATTTGCTTTCAAACCAATTGCATTAGTCTTCGCTACCCACTCTTTTACACTTATTTTGAATCGGTTAAGTCCTGCCTGGCTTTTAATTATGGCGAATTCGCCATAATTAAAAGTCGGATTATAAATCCTTTCCCAAATCCCCAAAAATTCCAGAGTATTTCTATTCCGAAGCCAATCTGAAATAAAAAAATCTCCATCTTTTGCTTTCAGCATATCTGTCAATGATATATAGTCTCTATCTTCAATTTTTTTCATAGATATTTCTGTATTTTTTACCACTAATTTTTTCATTTTAGACTCCAATTGTACGATTTGCATTTTTTATTACACATATTATCGCATTTTTATTTACACATGTCAACATTTTTTTAATATCTGCTTAAATCGGCAGACTATCCCTCACACACAGTGCCCCATACCCCACCTGCGGATTCGGATACACGTCAAACCCCGGCAGCTCCCGCGCCCCCCGCCTCAGATAAGCCTTCACCTTCTCCCCATACAGATAAGGATCATTCCCCTTCACGATCCCCTCTCATGTTAAGTTAATGTCACAAACTTTTTACTTTTCCCTACGCAAAATCCCCGGAAGCCGCTCCAGGCATAGCTTATTTTAACTGCCTGTGCAATGAGACTGCTTTAAGAATTCCGTGCGCAATCAGAACCATTTTCTTCTCTTGCCCGGATCAGTTCATTGATCTCCTCTGCCTGGATTTCCTGCCGCTTACGAAAATACCAGAAGATAAACCCATCAATAAATAAAAAGCTTACCGTAAAAGACACAAAGATGGAAACATCCATGCCCTTCCAGAAGAACATCCTGGAAATAAACAGTGACAGCAGATACAACACCACCGACTCTGCTATGCAGTAATGACTCCATTTCCGGAATTCTATTCTGCTGATCAGCGCATCTATGAGCTGGCATGCAGCAATCCACACAAACAAAATCAGTGGGAAGGAGGAAACTTCATTCCCCCACAGCAGATTAAGCCCCCAGTTTGCAAGCACAATCAGGGTAAAGCAGATACAGGTAGACGGAATCCGGTTCCATAAAAGATTTTTCATAAATTTTCTCCTTCCTGTTTTATTAAATGAAATGCCTGCCCATACTCAGTCCGTCCGCTTTTGGAAACAGTCAGATTTGCCTGCGCAATCCAACGCAGAAGAGTTTCCCTTGTATCCACAGAAATACAGTCATCAATCCGACTGATATCCAGTTGATTGCCCTGGATATATTTCATAACCAGTTCTCTGTCTTCCTCAAGCTTTTTCAAATATTGGTTACGCTGTGCAAGTTTCTCCAACGCTTTACTTTCAAACCCAGATTTATGTATTCTTGGTTTATAAGTTCTTGTATGGGGCTTCAGTTCATATTCCGATGGCAGTTCATCAAACACGCTGCTGTTTATACTATCCGTAGAACGCGAACAGTTTACTTTAAAATACCGCACATGCTGTATTCCAAATATATGTGCCGAAAGTTTATGTGCCTCTTCCACATTTTTGCACTGTACAAACATCTGAATAAATTTCTTATAATCTTCCTTACGGCTGATTCCCCAATTTTGTATCTGTACGATTAAGGCGGCATTCTGTATAATTTTCCGTATAACATCGTCAGTAATATCCATTACTTTCTGACTTTCGCTTGGATGCTTATCCGTCGGAACAAACCAATCTGACAGGCTCTGCCATTTTCCGTAAATATTTTCTCTTATCGCATTCACTCTTAAATCCTGGATTTCCGAATCTGGATGTGGGATTGCCAGTTCACTGTCAATAACCCTCTCCAATACCCCGTCTACCATCTGTTGCGGCAAATTCTTAATTATATTTTCGATACGTATGGATTTATTCTGAAGCTGTTGCACAAACTCTTGTAAGTAAGAAATAAACCGATCCTTATGTACGACAAATTCAATGGATTTGAGCACCTTATCTGATTTACCTGAATAAAATTCTCTCAAATAATCCTGATAATTCCGGTTTAATCTCTTAAAATCTTCCTGTAGATTGCTCCACCACTCATTCACCACTTTCAGTTCCTGGCGGTCTATCTGTTCCATTTTATTCAAGGCATTTTCAATCCTCACAAAATAATTCATGGACAGATTACCACTGTCCATAAAAAGATTTTCAAGCTTTACCATCATTCTCTCTATCTCTACTGCATATTCTGACATCGTATAACGGTACTGCTTTTTTTATATTCCGCAATCGTATAAACCCTTTTCGGGTCTTGGAGCGGAGTAAGATTTTTCCATCCAACCAACGCCTCCAAATCTGCTTTCAACTGCTCCATATTATAATCTGAAAACTCCGGGTACTCCTTAAGCAACTCTAACACATCTTCCTTATATAATTGAAAGTGCATTTTTTCGTACTCTATAAAAAAATCCGCATTATGCGCCTGTATTGCGGAGCATTACCGGCAGACAAGTATACGGTTTCCTGGATTGATTCCAAATATTTCAAATTGTAATCCCCCTCCATCCTCTCAAACGGACGCATCCGTATCACTTCATTCATCCTGTGTCCGCAAATTCAATCTTATAAGATATCTACATTCTTTCACGCTGTCTGAAACTCAGTAAACAACTCTGCTTCTTCAATGTTATCTTTGTTTAAATTTCAAACATATGAACAATATCACTTACACGGTTGTATACCTCAATAAAATCCGGTTTATTTTTTATGCCCTTCATTTTACCATATGCTTCTTCCAATTCAGAAAATCGTATTTTATATTCCTTAAAATCTCCAAGTACTCTGCCCGACTCTTTCCATATTCGATGCAATTCATCCGCATCAATTTTCATAATAAAAGACATCACATATATATCTAAAACATCTTTTGTTCTTCTACACACATTTCCACTTGAAATTGCATAAATTTTATCCGACAGCATTTTTGATAAGCTGGCTCCTTTAATAGCCACTCCATTCACATAAGAAATATATGATTTACAAAATCGGTTTTGTCTAATGCTCAAATCAATACTTGCAATCTTTTCTCCTCTCTCATTGCTAATTTTGAATCCTGCTGACTTCCTTTCCCCAAACACTCTGACGACTTGAATATTTAAAGAAGAATCCACTTTATTTACAGCATTTTGCAACGCTTTTTCTATTTCCTTCATTGTCGGTAATTCTCCGACCCAGTCTCCATCAATATCTCTGGTTGCCCGTTCTACCTTTGATGGATTGTTATTTTTAATTGCAAGATTAAGAACCATTGCTCCTTTGAAGACAATTGGTACACCTGCATTTCCCAGCTCTTCCATAACTCTATATAGAAAATCCATCAACTCCAAATATGTCACCTACTCTTCATAATATTCTATTGCCCACACTCTGTACTTTTCAAATCTTGATTGCAAACGCGCTGGTATCACTAGTCCTTCAAAACTTTCATTATTCTCTTCATAATAATTTGCCAGACTTTCTGTAATAATCTGTTCATCACCATTTTGTTCAAGAAGATCTATAATGGTCTGGCTTACTGTTGTACATTTCAACCCATTGCGTTCTTCATACTTAAGAGTCTCTAAAGAAGGCACCAAAGTCTGTTCAGTTCCTTCAATATTTTGTTTTTTATCAACAAAAATCTGCACTACAGATCTATATCCACCATTCGTTAATCCCAAAAAGTCTGCCGCTGTATCAAATGCCAGTACGCATCTCACATTAGCTAATAACCTTCTCAACTGGTCATTATACGTTATAACAGCCATTCTCGATACCTCCCTAATGGTTTTAGTATATCATTATTTTATAAAACTGAGAAGAATATGTTTTCATTTTCTTAATTTCAATAAAATTTTTCAAACCGGCAGACTATCCCTCACACAAAGCGCCCCATACCCCACCTGCGGATTGGGATACACATCAAACCCCGGCAGCGCCCTTGCCCCTCTCCTAAGATAAGCCTTCACCTTCTCCCCATACAGATAAGGATCATTCTCGTTCACGATCCCCCACTCCATCAGCAGCGCCACACCCCCTGTCACAAACGGCGTCGCAAACGAGGTCCCCGTCACCGGAGCATATCCGCCCCCTGCCGCCGCAGTCATCACGTTGACTCCAGGAGCCGCCAGGTCCGGCTTAAATGCCATCATATTTTCATACCCCGCCGCATACTCCGTCCGGGCGCCCCTTCCGGAAAAGTCCGCATACGTAAAGTTCAGGGCATCATATGCCCCCACCGTCACAACTCTGGACGCAGTGGACGGAATCGTAAGCGTAGCCCCGCTTTCCGGATATAAAAATGCCGTTCCTATATTCAGCACTCCCTGGCTCGGAAGCCACATCTCATATTCTCCATTCACAATCTTCCTGGGCGTCAGTATGATCCTCCAGACTCCGCTGTCGATATAGGACTGCCTGGGAAGAAAATCTATGAAGATCTCCTGCCGCACACTATAAGGGCTGGGCTCTCCATAGTATAGAAGGATCTCCGTATTTCCCAGCACAAATCTCTGGGAGCCTAATATCTCCTGAATCGGTCCCACGCGGACACCGGAAGGGCTGACCAGGGAAATATCCACCTGATCCACATAAGACTTCCAGATCTGCACATTCAGCGCAGGTTCATTGCTCTGCACTCCAAGCTGCACCTCTTCCTCCTGGTTCTCACGCATCCGCCCTGCCGTATGCCCGGCGCTGGTCCCCTCATTTCCGGTGCCGACGCAGAACACACTCTTCCAGTAATTCGAAATATCATCCAGGAAATGTTCCACTAATGATGAGCCGTCGTGCGCCCCATAGGTATTTCCAAAGCTGATATTCACCGCCACCGGCATCCGCAGCTCCAGAGCTTTCTTGATCACATAATCAACTCCCTGCATCAGTTCTGTCGTTCTGGGAAATCCATCCGCCCGGGGGCTGCCCATCTTGACGATCAGCAGTTCGCTTTCCGGAGCCACGCCGGCATATTGTTCCGCCACGGCTGAGCTGTCGGAACGATAGCTGATTCCCGCATTGCTTCCTGCATCCTCCGGCATATCCGGCAGCCCCCCGTTTTCCCCATTGCGGGCATTTCCTGATGCCATATACTGCCGTCCATTCCCGGCCGCAATCCCGGCCACCGCCGTACCATGTCCGGAGGAATCCCGGCTTGGCACGATCCGGTTTCTCTCCTGCAGGCTTTCCGCCGATAATGCCTCATTGATCTGTTCCTGTGTATATTCCGTTCCTATCGCATACCCCTCGGGAGGGCTCCCGGCAATCGACTGGTCCCATAATGCACGGATCCTCGTCGTACCGTCCGGATTGCGGAAATCCCACAGGCTGTAATCAATTCCGCTGTCTACGATCGCTACGAGAACGCCTTTTCCCCTTAAGGAAAAAGGAGCCTGCCGAACCGGATTGACACAGGAAACTCTTTTTCCGTTTGCCACCTGGAAAAATAACCGCTTCGGCTTTTCGATATACTCGACCTCCGGAATCCTGACCAGCTCAGGGATCTGGGATTCCCGTATCACAATGACCGCATATTCATTGGCCATCTCCGTTACAGACTCCGCAATCAGACGAACTTCATTCAAATTGCCGGAATATTTGATGATCAGATCCCACTCCCGGTCAATCGGGTCATATCCCACATCCAGCTCCAGTGATTTCCGCCGTTCCTCCTCCGAAGCATCCAGAGCAAGATTTAACTGATTATCTGCTTTCTGACTATCCATAAATGCACCGCCGCTTTTCACACACTCTCCTTTACAATATGCCGGATTTATACAAAATGCGAATCCATATCCTCCGATCTTCTGAAATCCCTCCGCATACTGAAAAACGAAGCTGTCGGGAAATGGCTGGGACCGATTAGGCATCACAGCAAGAGATTTTACAAAAATGCCATTTCCCGACGGCCTCATCCGTCCTTTACCAATGTGAAAACAACACTCCCGCAAGCGGTGACAATACGATCATGATCATCGAAAAGGTAAATGATTCCATAGAAATCAAGGTTGCCCTCTTCTCTGACGGAAACATATCCTGCAGAATCGTATTGGTTCTGACCTGAAGCGCGTCATCGCTGAGCGCGGCGGCAAAGCCTCCTGCGGTCATAAGCAGATACCTTCCGGAATGCTCCGCCAGTACACCGCAAAGCACAAGTGACGCAGTTATCGCAAATACGCTTCGATACCGCAGCTTCTTACATCTGAGTATGAGTCTCGCGCCGAGTATGCCGCCCAGCTGCATGAAAAACAGTGTGAAGCCAAGCACATGCCCCGGCATACCGGCCTTGGGCAGCTTTGCCTGAAGAAAAAATAACAGCAAAACATCAACCGCCCCGACCATCGAATTGCAGAACATGAGAAGCACGGCACGCTTTGCCTTTTTCATAAAGCCAAGGCTCATGAGAAAACAGGACACAAGCTCACTCCTGATGGCAAATAGAGCGGTTCGGAATTTCCGGCTCCTCATGGCAGAGCCCGGCTGCGGACTCCTCCCATTTTTCTCATGTTCGCAGCATCGAACCTCGCTTAAGGAACGGAGTACCCACATTTGCGCAATCCCGATCAGCAGATCCGCCCCATATGCCGCCTGATATCCGATAAAAAGCGCGAAGCCGGCACATAGCGTAGAGATTCCGCCGCAAAGCCGATATAAGATCAGCTGATCTGACGCATACTTTTCATAGCGATCTTCCTGTTCCTCTGATTTCAGCGAATCGTAAGCCAGCGCCTCCCCTGACCCTGACGAAAAATTATAGCTTGCTGCCTGGAACATCATGGATATACATATCATCCATAAATTGCCGGAAACTATCATCATGATATTACCGGTCATCCTCATCATGCTGCTGACGATCAGCATATTTTTTCTTCCGAATACATCGGCAAGGACACCTGACGGAATTTCCAATATCAAACTGGTGATATGAAATACAGTTTCCGCAAAGCCTATTTCAACCAATGTATAACCCCGTGCCGCAAGAATCGCCACCCACGCGCCTGTCAGGGACAGACTGCCGAGTACAGTCGATAGATACAATCTCGTTATTTGTTTTTGTATATTCTGCATAAAAAAATCTCCTTAACTGTAATTTTAGAATCGTTAAGGAGATAATGTGCCTGTTATAAATCCGATGAATGAAAAACAGAAGCTGTCAAAAATCCTGCTTATAGATTCCTGTTCTTCTGCAAATCTTCCTGAAAAAAGGCGCACTATCCCCGCAAAGCAGTAAAATGTTACCTTTTTTCAGTTGCAGATTTGTCATTTTCCAGAACATAAAATCCAGCCTCTCTTTTCCTATCTGTGTTAAATGATAGCACAAATGCCGCGGTTTGCCAAGATGCAAAATGATCCTCCGCATAACGAAAATGAGCGAAACCGCATTCATTTCTTTCCGATAAAATGCAGACTGCACACCAAAAGCAGCGGCAATCTGCAAAAAATATACTAATTCTTCCCTTTATATGGAGCAAGCTCATAAGGCAGGAAATACCCCTGCTCATGGTGGCAGGACGGGCAGGATGAAGGAGCCTGCTTTCCTTCGAAAATGTATCCGCAGTTTGTGCAGATCCATTTCCCGGTATTTTCACTGGCAAAATATTCGTTCTTTTCCAGCATCTCGGCCACCTGCGCAAAACGGAGCTGGTGAGTCCGTTCTACTTCCGCGATCAGAGAAAAAGCAGATGCGGCTTCCAGGAAGCCTTCTTCCTTGGCAACCCTGGCAAATTCCTGGTATACGTCGTCCGCCTCTTCCTTTTCATTGTGCTCCGCGGCCCGGATCAGCTGTGCAAGGTCTTCCTGCTGGTCCACCGGATATCCTCCGTCAATAAAGATCGTCTCTCCCGACAGGCTTTTCAGCAGTTCATAATACCGCTCCGCATGGGCGCGTTCCTGCTCTGCCGTGTACTCAAAAATATCCGCGATCGAATACATTTTCATCTGCCGCGCTTTTTCCGCGCCTAACGTATAACGGTTTCTTGCCTGGCTCTCCCCGGCAAATGCCCGCATCAGATTTTCTTTTGTCTTGCTTTCCTTAAAATGAACAGCCATAGAACAAACTCCCTTTCTTTTTCTATCTTTCGATAAGTAGTCTGTCCCATGGCTGGAAAAATATACTTCAAAATCCAATATTTTCTATCATTCGGCGGGACTCCGCCGTTTTGCATTTCAAAATCCGGCCCGCAGAAGCCGCAAAAGGCATCAATTGAATCCGATCAGCCTTCTTGCGACGCTGTACGCCATGGAAGATACCTTTCTCCCGGACCTTCCCGGCAGATTCATGGTCTGTCCCAGGATACCATAGCGGATCTTCAGGAAAATCTTATAATCCATCTGCCGCAGATATTTCCACAATTCTTTTTTCTTCTGAAGGTTCTCCGCATTTTTAGAGCGGATACATAATATGGAAGATACCGTCATCATGATCGCCAGATAATTGATCATATATTTCCTGAGCTTCTTGCTCCCGATCAGGCGCAGGTCGTACATGGATATCATGCTCTTTGTCACATAGATCTGCTGGTCCACACGGCTGATCATGATCTTCTCATTCACAGACTGGTCTTCTCTGCCGATAAAATACCGGTAAAAATCCACGTCCAGATAACACAGCAGGCGCACATGGGGGAGCGGATAGTAGACATAAATGTTGTCTACATAAAACGTATGCTTCGGCAGCTTTAACTGACAGAGCTTGAGCATCTCTGTACGATACATGACCGAATGCATGAGGATATACTGATCCAGATGGAAGCTGCCGATATCGTCCCACCGGAAGATCTCGTTCTGCGGAAGGACATTCCGGTAATGGATGATCTTCTTGTGTTCCATCCCTGCTTTTTCATAGACATAATTGGATACGATCATGTCCACCTCAGACCCTTCCCGGACAAATCCCCTGATCACCTCCAGAAGCTTCATCAGGGAATCCTCGTCTACCCAGTCGTCGCTGTCCACGACCTTGAAATATTTTCCGGAAGCATGGGACAGTCCGGAATTCACCGCGTCCCCATGTCCGCCGTTCTCCTTATTGATCACTTTCACAATAGACGGAAACCGTTCCGCATACTGCTTCCCGATCTTCTTCGTCTTATCTGTAGAACCGTCATTCACGATCAGGATCTCCACGTCCTCACCTGCCGGCAGGATAGAATTGATCGCTTTTTCCATATACGCTTCCGAATTATAGCATGGAATCGCAAACGTGATATACTTCATTTTTTAATGTTCTCCCTTCACTCTCCGCTTTCCTGTCATTTCCTCCACCACAAGCTTCATCGCCGTCGTTCTCGGAACCGCCTTTGTGTGAAAATCAAAATGCGTTTCGTGGTAGTGGTCTGTCATGATGGTCAATGCTTCCATCTTCTCTTCTTCAGATACGATCTCTACTTTTCCTCTTCCGATCACGCTCTCATACTCCATCGTGCAATACCCCTTCTCTTCTGAGGAAACCAGCCTGTGCGAACAGTCCATCTCAAAGGAGGCACGGCTGTCCTTCTTGATCAGCTCGTATTTTTTTCCTTTCTCCGCTCCATGAAAGTACAGCGTCACTTTTCCCTCCTGCACCTTCACTCCGAAATTCAAAGGCAGTATATACGGATATCCCTCGTCATTCAGCGCAAGCCTGCACACATCGCATTGTTTCATGATCCTGATCATTTCATTCACATCTTTTACTTCTCTGTCAGCTCTTCTCACTTGTATGGCCCTCTTTCCTATTTTTAGATCCTTCATGCTGTTTTCCAAAATAGCATGGTAAAACAGAGATGTCAAGGCTTTGCCGGCTGTTTTTCAGAATAAACGCACGAACAGTAAGACGGACTTATTTGCCCATTTATTTGGCCAGTTCGTCAATTGCATCCAACATATCATTATCGTATAATACTTTCAGGACAGCAAGAATCACAGGAATCTCCGTTTCCAGGTTTCTGCCTATTTTGTTACGGATTCGCTTCATGCTCCTATGATAGTAAACTTTCAACAACTTTATAATGAACATGACAAACCTTCTGACCAAGCCAAGATTGTGTATCCC
Organism: Lachnospiraceae bacterium; assembly: GCA_009911175.1. The sequence goes on from QXWX01000053.1 coordinate 18,619, forward strand.
GTTTTTCTCTTTGGAACGCAGTTTATCTTCTTTGAATACGATATCGAGCACCCAATGCAGCCCATTTTCGATATGCCAATGCCGACGCGCAACAATTGCGAACAGTTCTGCGATTGGCTTGATACTGCACAGATAATACCGTTCCTCTATGGATTCTTCTCCAGTCTCCTTTTTGGAAATTGTTTTTCTTTCATACCCTATGGATGTCAGTTTTTTCCAGTCTTTCCTGCCTTCAAACCACTTGATTTCGTCTGTGATCATGTATTCTCTTGTGATGATATCGTAGGTCGTTTCTTCGGTTTCCTTGAAATACTGCCCCTCCTTTGCCTGAACTTCTTTCAGGAGTTCTTCACAGGCAAAATATTCTTTTACCTCAAGGTATGCGGTTTTCTGGTTTTCCTTCAAGGCAAGGCAGTAATCCCCATGCGCCTCTTCTATGATGGCTTTTGCTGTTGTTTTCTGTGTATTCATCGCATCCGCGGTCACCACACAGCCTCTGCAGTTGAGTTGTTTCATGACCTTCCGCATTTCCGGAATCTCATTGCTTTTTTCGTCAATTCGTGTGGAAGAAAGGTTGATTCCCCATTCCGTTGACATCACATTAAACTCATTGAGGTTGCGTCTTTCTTTGGGATCTTCGCTGTTTTTTTGCCGGTATTGTGAGTTTCTTTTCCATCCGCCGCAATCACATCTCTGATATAACAGCCCAGCTCATCATTTTTATAAAGATATTCATCCAGCTTTTTACCAGCCACTGTGACAATCCGTATCAAGATATTTACCAACATACTCTGTAGTTCGTCCGAACGTAGGATGAAGAAGACTCTCTGGATCGTATCATGGGAAGGGATCCCGTGAGGCAGTTCCAGATATTGTTCCAAAGTCTCCCTTTCGTCTACCGCAAAATCGGCAATATCTGTCCATTCATCGTTTCCTGCAAGGACGCCAAAGAAAACAATCCCGACAATATCTTTCACGGAATGCCATACCTTCGCCTGTTGCCGGCTGTCAGTAAGTTGATCTGCCTGTATTAAATACTCTTCCATAAATATTTTGTCTAAATCTTTTATCCCCAGTCCCCTCAATTCTTCTACTCGGATATGGATGGTTTCTGATAAACTCTGAAGCCTGGTATCTTTCTTTGACATCTCTTTTATTTGCCTTTCTAAACTATAATCTGGTTCATTTCAGGCATAGTATACACGATTTTCGATGTCAGATAAAGAGTATTGGAAAAATATACCTTCGTAAATATGCATAATTTTTTCTGTAATATCCCTACATGTTCATTCATGCGTTTATTCTGGGCTGTTTTTGCACATGTCTGTAAAGTGTCGGTGAATAATAACCACACGTAAACACAATTACAAAAATTCGATAAAATTTTTGTTGACAATGTGCTCTGGATACTATATAATAGGTTTTGCGTCACGGGTGGGACGTATGGTTTTGATGTTGCGGGGTGTGGCTCAGCTTGGCTAGAGCGCCTGGTTTGGGACCAGGAGGTCGCAGGTTCGAATCCTGTCACCCCGACTTGACATGCGGGTGTAGTTCAATGGTAGAACACCAGCCTTCCAAGCTGGATACGTGGGTTCGATTCCCATCACCCGCTCTCTTACAGATATTGATAATGTAAGAAGGAAGCCTACACAGTGCATGGGGGCTGTTTCATTTATGAGTCTGTAGCTCAGCTGGATAGAGCAACGGCCTTCTAAGCCGTAGGTCGAGGGTTCGAATCCCCCCAGGCTCGTTATGGTGGGTATGGTGCAGTTGGTTAGCGCGTCGGATTGTGGTTCCGAATGTCGTGGGTTCGAGTCCCACTACCCACCTTCTTCTCGCAGGAAGAAGAAAGCATCAGAGAGACATGATGTTTATCCAAGTCTTTGATGGGCTATCGCCAAGCGGTAAGGCACAGGACTTTGACTCCTGCATTCGCTGGTTCGAATCCAGCTAGCCCAGTTTACCCGGATAATTCGGGTTTGGGAATTTCATAAGATTACGGGCGTGTAGCTCAGGTGGCAGAGCACTTGACTTTTAATCAAGTTGTCCGGGGTTCGAATCCCCGCACGCTCATTTGGTGACAATATCCTGGAATTGATTCCCGGATATTTTTTCATCCATAATAATATAGGATCTGATATAAGAGACATCAAGCAGCGGATCATTCGCAGTACAAATGATTCTGCAGGCTGTGATCTTAGATTCTATTTTTAGATCATGCGGATATGGCGGAATTGGCAGACGCGCCAGACTTAGGATCTGGTGTCTATGACGTGCAGGTTCAAGTCCTGTTATCCGCATTGAGCTGAAAACACCGGAGGTCCTGTTTATAAGGTTTTCCGGTGTTTTTCTATTTGTAAAATCAGAAAAAAGGGGCAGAAAAGGGGCAAACTTTTCATGCCCCGAAGTGTCGATATTCTCTTTAGATTTTCCAAACAAAACCATGCAATATCCATGCCCAAACCGCATACACTGATCATATATATAAATCCGCGGAGGCAATGAACCATGCAGCAGATCGCAGTCATTCTCATTTTGACGGGCATATCGTTTCTGATCGGACTTGCCGTAGGCTATTGCTGCGGCAGGAGCGAGAACTGAATCCCGCAATATGGATCAGCAAACTCCAAAATCGATCCCTATTTCAGATAGCATTGCTGATATTTTGCCTGATCCTCCTCCAGTTCCATAATCATATAGCTGCCTTTCCGCCCTTCCTGGCGCGGAAAGGACAGGCTCCCCGGATTCAGCACCGTGATGTCCGGATTCTGTTCCAGATAAGGCCGATGGGTATGCCCGAACATGACAATATCCGCGCTCCTCGCTCTGCCTTCCTCTTTCACCTGCTGCGGATCCAGGGAAACGCAGTAAGTATGTCCATGGGTGATAAACACCTTTTTTTCCCCGATATAAAATTCATCCTCCTTCGGAAGTTCTGAAAAGAAGTCGTTATTTCCTCTGACAATGTGCTTTTCACACGCTACCACAGCGTTGATATACTCCTCTCCGCCTTCTACATCCCCCAGATGGATAAACATGTCTACCGCACCCGCACTCTCTAACGCGCGATCTAGGTTTCTGTGATAACCGTGTGTATCACTGACAATTAAGATCCTCATTCCTCTCCCTTCCCAAATCTTGCTTCTATAATCCTGTGCATGGCACGAAGGGCATTTCCCCGGTGGCTGAGTTCGTTTTTCTTATCCGGATCCATCTGCGCGGTTGTGCAGCCATATTCCGGCACGTAGAAAATGGGATCGTATCCGAAGCCATTTTCTCCAAGCATCTCTTTTGCGATCGTACCTTCGATCGTACCGCGGACTGTCTCCACACTTCCGTCCGGAAATGCAGCCGCCACCGCGCACACAAAGCGGGCAGTACGCTCTTCATCCGGTATCCCCTCCAGCTTGTCCAGCAAGATACAGTTCTTAACATCATAGGAAGTGTCCTCGCCCGCAAATCTTGCGGAGTAGATCCCCGGCGCCTTATCCAGATAGTCGATCTCCAGCCCCGAATCATCTGCAAGAACGATATCGTCGGGCAGAAGCCTTGAAATTGCCCTTGCCTTGATCTCTGCGTTTTCTTCAAAAGAAATACCGTCTTCCACGATGTCCGCCTCAACTCCCAACTCCTTCATGGAATAGACCGGCATTCCCAGATCTGATAAAATCATACGGATTTCTGCCATCTTATTTTCATTTCCCGTCGCAAATACGATTCTTCTCTCCATAATCCTACCTTCTTAGTTCCTCTTACGTCTTTCTTAAGTTTACTGATTTATAAATTCATATCCAATCCAGTAACAGTATAACATAAACCTGTGCTTTTTGCGATAAAAAAACGCAATCTTACTTTTATTTATTGGAATTTTTTCTTGGGAGGCTTCGGTCCCATAAACTGGTAAAAATAGGTCTTGATCATGCCGTTGTAGATCTTCCGGTTCTTATCTGCTTTCCTCCCAAAATAACGTTCCGCATCCTCATAGCCGGTGATCACATATGCGGACCAGTCAGACAGACGGCGGAAGCTTTCCCCAAAATCCCGGTAGATCTGCGGCAGAGACTGCCGGTCCTCCAGCCTTTCCCCATAAGGAGGGTTGGTAATGATAAATCCGTATTTTTTCGGATGACGGAGATCACTTACCGGACGCTGCTGCAGATGGATCAGATGATCCACTCCCGCGTCGATCGCATTCTGTCTGGCCGCCCGGATCACATCCCCGTCGGCGTCATAGCCCTGGATATCTGTTTCCACATCCGGGTTCTCCTGCTCCCTGGCCTCATCCGCAGTCTCCCGCCACAGCCTCCTCGGAATCAGCTCCGGCCAGTCCTCTGCCGTAAATTCCCGATTCAGACCCGGAGCGATATTTGCGGCGATCATTGCCGCCTCAATGGGAAATGTACCGCTTCCGCAAAACGGGTCTACAAGGATCCTGTCCTTTTTCCAGGGTGACAGCAAAATCAGCGCAGCCGCCAGAGTCTCTGTAATGGGAGCTTTGCTGGAAAACTGGCGGTACCCCCGCTTATGTAATGATACTCCGGATGTATCGATACCAATCGTTGCGATATCTTTCATGAAAAAGACACGGATCGGGTAGGACGCGCCGTCCTCCGGAAACCGTTCCTTGTGATAGCAGGTTTTCATCCGCTCTACCATCGCTTTTTTCATAATAGACTGTATATCAGAAGGACTGAACAGCGCGCTCTTTACTGACGCGGCCTTAGTTACCCAGAACCGGCCGTTTGCAGGGATATAGTTTTCCCATGGAATCTGCTTTGTTTTTTCAAAAAGCTCGTCAAATGTAACTGCCTGAAATTCCCCGGCCTTTAACAGAATCCTCTCTGCCGTTCTTAGAAATATGTTGGCCCTGCAGACTGCCTTCATATCCCCCTGAAAGGTTACCCGGCCGTCTTCCACCTTGATAATCTCGTATCCCAGATCCAGAATCTCTCTTTTCAGCACCGATTCCAAACCAAAGTGACAGGGAGCAATCAATTCTACCCTTTCCATGAATACCTCCTTCAAATCAAATAATCCTGGTTCATACAAGGCAATGCGTTAACCGCATCGTCCTGCTCGGACATTTATTATCTTACTATAAATCAGGGGCGTAGTAAAGCTGAATTTACTACGCCCCTGATCTATACTCGCAGCCGATCAAATCAGTCGTGAGTATCACGTCTCTGCTGCTACTGCATGCTGACTAGTAGTTGTTCTTCTCGTCGTATGCGTTCTTGTTCTGGCTGTTGCTCTGGTGACAGTTCTTATTCTGTGCGTTAGAGCTGTTCTTGTTCTGTACATTCTTGTTAGAAGAGTTCTTGTTGCTCTCATCTGCGTAAGATGAATATGAGCTGTTGCTGTTTGAATTTGAGTTGTTAGTATTCTTTGCCATGAGTAAATTCCTCCTGAAATTTATTTAGTACACTCCTATTCTCTCTCCATTTTGATTTTTTATGCATCAAATTCCAGCTCATTTTCGATTTTAGCCCATTTTAAGCCGTTTTCTTTTAATTTTTATAAAGAATTTTTCATTTTTGCTTGCATTTTCCAATTTCATATATTATACTAAGATTTGTAGAAAGTATACTTTCTACAACCCCTTATTAATTATTTATACTCCCCTCAAAAGACCGATGGCTCCCCCATCGGTCTTTTACTGATTTACAGGATACACCCTGACCAGACGCGTCCTGTAACTTTACTGTTCTCTGTGCTTCACGATCGCCGGCCTCCGAATATGCGGACCACGATCATTACAATGAGGATCGGCACCAGTATAGGGGCCAGAAGAGCGACAACTCCCCTGACAATGGCAACGACCAGAAGAATGACCATGACCACAAACAGGATCAAAAGAATTCTGTGTATCCAGGTGTTCAGAGCAAACATATGCGTCCCCTTGCGATCCTGCTGAGAGCCGCGATCCTCATAAGAGGAAGCGCCTCTGTCACTTCCTGCCTCATGTACGGTCTCCCAGTCCGTCCCGTCACTGGCATCGGTGATCGTCCGTGCCAGGATCCAGGGATCGCCAAGCATGTCCACCACTTCCTGCTCGCTTTTTCCTTTTGCCGTCTCTTCTATAATATATCGGTCATAATAGTCCATATTCTCCTGCACCGCACTGCTGCTCAGATTGCCCTGCAATGCTTTTTTCAGCTGTGCAAGAAATTCACTCTTCGTCATATTGTTCCCTCCTCAGTCCTGAAACCTGAAAGCCTTCCAAGATGTTCTCTCATATCTCACTGTCCTGAAAACGTATCTCCAAAAAAACTTCGCTTTTAGGATAGCACAATCTTCCACACTTTCCAAGTGCCATCCGCATAAATTTTTCCTGCCTTTTCTTACATTTTTCTAAATCCTTTGCTGAGTTCCCTGAAAATTCCAGCCTGCTCATCCATTCGCGAAATCCGTACTACCGCACTTTTGCGTCTGCTAACACAGTTCACAGATTGTTCATTTATCATTTAAAAAACCTTCACTTTATCATCACGTTTTCTTCATTTCTCACGGATATACTAAAAATATCAAATGAAGAATGCATTTGATACCTAAAGCAGACGTCAGAAGATTACTTGAATAAACTTTTTCATAATACATGCCGGGGATTGAGAGATCAGTCACCCGGCATCCTCCCTTTTTCGAGCAATTTCCTCCTGCCGGGCAGGGCAAAAAAAGCAAATTCCGATGTACAGAACATCTGCCGCCTGCAGCTTTTCTGCATATGATGGTATACTAAAAGGCCGTCTCTAAGACAGCCTTATATATCATCCAGACATGCCTGGATCGCCTCATTCAGTGAAAGCATCTTGTCATCCAGCTCCGCAACCATCTGGGCGCACTCCCGAAGATCCCTGCTGATATACTCCGGTGCGTTTCCTTCGAATTTATAGTAAATCTTATGCTCAAGACTTGCCCAGAAATCCATTGCTATTGTTCTGATCTGAATCTCAACCTTTGTATCCACAACACTGTCGGAAAGAAAAATCGGCACAGACACAAGCATGTGATAGCTCTTATATCCGCTTTCCTTCGGATTCTTGATATAATCCTTGATCGACAGTACCTTCAGATCACTCTGATTTCCGATCATCTCAGCCAGCTGGTATATATCCGAGGTGAAAGAACAGATCAGACGGACTCCCGCGATATCGTTGATATATTTTACCATATTTACAATGGAAGTCTCCCGGCCGTAACGCTTCAGCTTCTTTACAATGCTCTCCGGTGTTTTGATTCTTGTTTTAATATGCTCGATTGGATTGTATTTATGTACGTGCTGAAATTCATCGTTCAAGATCTCAAGCTTGGTCCCAACTTCCTTCAGGGCTGCGTTATACAGAAAAATCACTGTCTTCCAGCTGTCTACGTCCTCATAATTCCTGATTGCATCCTGCATCTGTTGTTCTCCCCTCAATTGATCACCTCCTTACTCAAGTATCCTTTACTGTTCACGGCGCCCTGCACTCTGCCGCAGGACATCCGCCCAGTAAAGCAGCGGTTTCGGGCAAACAGCCCCCGCTTTTTTACAGTCCTAAATGTTATCATATCACGTACAGCCCATCTATTCAACCGAATTCTCTGTTTATTCAAAATACATGCATATTTATGTATATTGATCATTATAATGAACAACTGACGCAGTTCTCATCCACATAAAAATCACCAGGCAGTTTTGTGATAAATGATCCGCACAAAAAAATCTGGTGATTTTTATAGAATATACCTTATATAATGGCCGTATGTCCATAATGGGATGCCCTTGGGGATACCTTGTGAAACGGCCGCATAGCCATGATGGGATGCCCCTCTGGGTATACGTTTGTAAAACGGTTACAGGTCCAACCCCATGTCCCCATAACGAATCCAGTTCTTCTTACGCATAAATTCTGAGATCACCCAGGTCAGCACTGCCGGAAGGAGGATCTGGATCACCAGGATCTTCACCAGGACTATGGTGGCCGATTCTGTCTGGGTCATGACCTGCCATGTCATGATCTGTCCTACCAGACCGGCAGTCCCCATGCCGGAACCTGTGGCATTGCTTGTCATATGCAGCAGCATGGTTCCGACCGGTCCCAGAATTGCACTGGAAAGAATTGCCGGAAGCCAGATCAAGGGTCTGCGTACGATATTAGGCACCTGCAGCATGGAGGTTCCGATCCCCTGGGCCAGCAGCCCTCCGAATTTATTTTCCCGGAAGCTGGCCACGGCAAACCCCACCATATTGCAGCAGCATCCGATCGTAGCTGCTCCGGCCGCAAGCCCGGACAGGTTCAGGATGATGCCCAGCGCCGCCGAACTGATCGGAAGGGTCAGGATCATTCCCATCAGGACGGAAACTACGATTCCCATGAGGAACGGCTGCTGCTCTGTCCCCCAGTTGATCAGCGATCCCAGCCAGGCCATAAACTTTGATATGGGCGGACCCACAAAGATCCCCACCAGCGTTCCCGCGCCGATACATCCCAAAGGTGTCAGGATGATGTCCAGCTTTGTCTTCCCACTGATCAAGATTCCGATCTCGATTGCGATATAGGCCGCCACAAATGCCCCCAGCGGTTCTCCTGGCCCTGCAAATACCATGGTGCCGCCGTCCTGCGTCACCTCGCCTGAGAGCAGCTTGCCGGCAAAGGCGCCGATCATCCCCACCGTAGCGGCTGACACGACCACCAGCTGATCCGCCTGAAATTTTCTTGCAACCCCCACGCCGATCCCGGCTCCTGTCATGGCTGCCGCCATCTTCCCGGCCAGATAGATCATATTGCCCGTGTCTCCTCCTACGAACAGGCCGATCTGCTGGATGATTGTCCCAATGATCAATGTGGCGAAGAGCCCTTGAGCCATTCCGCCAAGTCCGTCTACAAAAATTCTGTCCAATGCACTTTTCATCTTTTCTTCCCCCATAACAGGTTACTTTCCGTCTTTATGTCATATTACCTTTTACATTGTAAAATAGCATATCACGATTTTTCTCTTTTGTCATTAAATTTCCTCTCTTTTCTTTTCCCCTGTCTGATGATATACTGGACTTGGTATTTACTCTAGGAACTTTAAGAAAATAACCGATACATCCTGACTTATCCGTATCACTTATTTTTCTGCAGTTCCTTACTGAAAATAAGGAGAGTTTTCGATATGTTCCGTTTATGGGGAAAAGAATGGAAGGATAACCGCATGGTCCGCGACACGGTGATCTGTGATGAGAGCGATGACACACGTACACATAAGATTTTCAACGCACTGGATGCCATCTGCTATGAATTTGACCTGAGCAAGCCTATTTGGCTGGATGCCACGGTCGCAGAATTTAAGCGTCACAGCAAGGCACGGTTTTACCAGGATAATTTTGTGGATTCCATTGATTTTGACTATCTTGAAATCCAGGTAATCGAAGAATAGCTATGTAAAAATCATACAGGCAGAAATCATCTGCATGCTGAATACCGCGTCATGAAAGAGACAGCGTCCGTCCCGGTTCCGCTGTCTCTTTGCTTTTCTTTTCTGTTTTTCTACAGCTTCTTATTCATTCCGGATCGCTGCCAGCGGACTCAAGCGCATGGCGCGCAGTGCCGGAAAGTAGCCGGCTACCATACCCACCAGCACGGCAAAACCCATGGATGCGGCCACCAGCCACACCGGTATGTAGGATATATCGCTGTCCAGTCCCATGGCCCCGCCGTGGGCAGTAACCACATTGATCGCAAAGGACAGCAGAAAGCTCAGGATATTGCCTGCCAGACCTCCGATAAAGCCGATAAACGCGGCTTCCAGGAGGAACATCTGCTTGATATTGCGCAGGCTGCAGCCCAGCACCTTGATGACTCCGATTTCCTTCGTCCTCTCATAGATGGACATCATCATCGTGTTGGCAATTCCGATGGCCGCTACGAACAGCGACACAGCGCCGATTCCGCCCAGCACCGCCTCGATCATGGCAAACTCCTGCTGTGCGCTTTTCAGGTATTCCGCATTGGTGCTGGTCCTGTAGCCCATCCCCTGGATGGTTGCGGCCAGATCCTCTACGTGATCGATATCATCTGCCTGCACCATGGCATTGGTATAGGCGAAGAACTTATAAGGCTTTCCCGTCTGCGTCTTAGGCTGTCCGGGAATGGCTCTTCCCCTGTATTCCTTCTGCAGAAAGTTTTTTAATGTCCAGATATCGCAGTATACGTTATAGGAACCATTCTTGTAGGTCTCGATTCCTCCGGACATCATTCCGCTGGCCTGAACCACATACTTTTTTGGGGCTTTCACCGGCGCGGAATTCCCCTCCGAACCAAATGTCCCAGAATTAGTACCTGACTGCGCGTTAAAATAGTCCTCCTGGCTCAAAACCAGGAACACCGGATCCTTCATAAAATCAATATCCGGAAGCTGCTGCGTCTCCCAATATCCTTTGTTGGAACCCTTTTCATAAAAATCCATGGGAACCATATTTCCAATGACCAGTTCCAGGCTTGCAGAATTGGTTTCCGGCATACGGCTGCCCTCCACAAGCTCCATATTCTGCCTCTCCAGTTCATCCGGAGTCATGCCTACCAACTGGATATAGCCATAGTAATTTCCGCTCAGGATGACAGAGCTCATGGTAAGAGACGGAGTCACGCTTTTCACATGCTCCAGCTGTTCTATCTCCGTAATGGCATCATCGGTGACATATTTCGTCGCTTCGCCCTCCTCCGAGCCATTCGAAAAATAGTACATACCGCCGCCCGCATCCTGTCCGGTCACCGTAATGGCCGTCATGCCTCCCGCCTGCTCGATCTGCTTGTACATGGACTGCTGCATCCCAAGCCCGAGGGAGATCATGACTACGATCGAAGCCGTACCGATCACCACGCCCAGGATTGTCAGAAAGGTCCTGAGCTTTCTTTTTTTGAGGTTTCCGCTACTCATCCTCAGTAAATCGATCCACCTCATCCACTAAATCCTCCTCTTCTGCCTGTGCCCGTTTTTTCTTCCTTCTGCGGGTCAGAACCACGGCCAGAACAATCACCAGAATGACCGCCGCCGCAATGACAACCGGAATGACCGGAAATCCCTTCGCTTCCTCCGGCATCTCCCCCATCATCTCCATATCTCCCATATCCATTTCCATAGGAGCCGTCACCTGGATCTCGAATTCCTCCTCTCTGGAGGAGGGGTTCCCGGATTCGTCTTCATAGGTTACGACCATTTTACACTTTGTCCCGGGCATGATCTCGGATTCTCCGGTCAGCATCCCGTCAATGGTTCCTGTGGCGCCGGAATCCAGATTGCCCACAAATACTTCCTTGGCACTGATGCCGTCGCCCATGAACTTCACCTTTACATTGTAAAGCTTCACACGGCCGGTATTGTACAGGCTGCACATCAGATTTGCCTCTTGTCCCACCTCGATGCTGGCCGGCGACAGCTCGATCTCGCTGAATTCAAACCTAGCCGCCTGGTAGATGGGGATTGCCAGGCTGGAGCTTCCCTCGTACTGAGACGCATTAGAATCCTCGTAGAGCATGGACATATTGATGCTGTAGGGCTTCTGCACCAGATCCGCCCTGGCATTCAGGTCAATGGCAACATCCCTCGTCTCCCCTGCCGGAATCTGGTCCAGATAAATGGAGCTGGCCCCGGATGAGGGCAAAAACGCCGGTGCTTCCGCAGCCGCTTCTGTCCCTGCGGAAGGCGCCTGAAAATCAAAGAGCATATTGGAAACTGCCGTTGTTGTAGATGTATTTTTCACGTGGACGATGAGCCGGAAATTGCTTCCCGCGTTCACGGTTCCCGGCTCGGTGTTGAATCCGGTCACAATGACCCGCGGAACCCCTTTCCTTTCATCAGAACCGCCTCCGCCTCCAACTGCCGAGATATCGCCGTTATATACGCCGCCTTCCCCCATGTCTCCCTGGTCCGGCTCCTCCGGCTGCCCGTCGGAAGGCTGATCCCCCGGCTGCTCGACTGACGGCGGGTTGATAATGATCGGAGGGTAGGGCGGATATCCCGGCTCCTCCGGCTCGTTTCCTTTTGTCCCAGCGGTTTTTACATAGACAGACTTCTCGCATTCATATTCCTTTTTTCCATCGTCATAGGAAATGCGGAACACCAGCTTATAGGATTTGGTCTCCACGTCTTCGCGGACCTTCAGATCAGACCAGATAGCCTCTGTCGATTTTCCGGCCTGGATTTCTTTCAGCTCCTGTTCATAATTCATGCTGTCGATCTCAAAAGGCCATTCCTCCGCAGCATTAATGACGGGAGTGATCACTACGTTCTGCGCGCTGGAAACACCGCTGTTTTTTACGGTGACCGTCAGCTTATCCACCTTCTGCCCTGCCTGATATTGGGGGGTTGCCTGTCCGTTTCCTACGGAAATGCGGATCGTAGACAGGGAATTTCCGGAATCCGCGTCTGGCGGATCTGCTGTACCAGACGCATTAGTCGGATTACCGTCCGGATCCGCCGTCCCTGTCGTCGCCGACATAATTCCCATACCCGAAACTCCTGCTGCGGCAGCCCATGTATGTGCCGCATCGTATCCTGCCTGACTATGTATCACCGGCACACAGGAAACCGCCAGCGACAGGCCCAGAAAAATTCCTGTCCATTGCTTCCATTTTTTCATGAATCCTGTTCCTCTCTTTCCATTTTCTACAGTTCCTTACTCTATAAACCTTCCTCGCCGCCGTCCAAACCATGCCTTCCTACACTCTCCAGATTGGGCGAATTTTCCTTTTGGCGGTTATCCTCAATCCTAACGATTTCGCCGTCTATGATATGAAAAATCCGGTCGGCATAAGTCGCCAGATGGTTATCATGCGTTACCATAACCAGTGTCTTTTTCTGTTCTCGTACTACCTTCTGCATCAGATGCATCACCTCTTCTGATGTGTGGGAATCCAGATTGCCGGTTGGCTCATCCGCAAAGATGATCTTCGGGTTCACTACCAGAGCCCTTGCCACACCGACTCTCTGCTGCTGACCGCCGGACATCTGATTCGGCATATGCTTTTTGTGCTTCCTCAGATTCACCAGATCAAGCATCTTGTCCGCTTTCCTGAGGCGGCTTCCTTTTGCCTCTCCCCGGAAGCTTAAGGGCAGAGCTACATTTTCCAGGGCGTTCATGGTTCCGATCAGATGAAATGACTGGAAAATGAAACCCACATTCTCCCGACGGAACTTTACAAGGCCATCCTCATTCAGGTTTTCCATATGCTGTCCGCTGACAATGACTTCCCCCTTTGTCGGCTTCTCCAGGCCTGCCAGCATGTTCAGAAGTGTAGATTTTCCAGAACCGGAGGTCCCGACAATCGCGCAGAACTCTCCCGGGTAAACCTCAAAGCTTACGCCGTTCAGCGCACGCACAACAGAATTACCCACCCGGTACAATTTATACAGATTCTTTACCTCAATTACCTTGTCCACTTTCCCCCTCCTTTCCTCTGCGTATTCTTAAAATTACAAACTATGTTTTTATTATATAACGAAAAACGTATTATCTCTACAAAATATTCTTAAGATTTCTTAAAGATTGAAAAAAAGTGTGCGTTTTGACGCACACTTTTTCATGCTTACTTATGGATCACGATTACTCATTTAATATAGAAGAAACTCCATCTGATCTTAATGGAAGAAATGATCTCCGATCTGAATTCCAAAGTTTCCGCATCCGAAGTAGAGACAATCTCCGATCGGATTGCTGCCTGCCAGCGCGTCCGCTGCTGCCTGCATAGCCGTATCTGTATAGCCGCCGCTGGCAAGAACGGTATCCAGCCATCCGCTCATCGCAGGCCCGAACTGTCCGGACTGATAGATCACCTCTGCAATGCTGTTTGGATATACAGCACTGCGCACCCGGTTCAGGATCACGGCTCCTACCGCCACCTGGCCCTCATAAGGCTGGTTGCCGGCTTCACAGAAGATGATGGCTGCAAGAAGTGTCTGATCGCTGGCAGACGCGCTGTAGGCTGCCGTCTGCTGTACTGCTGCCTGCTCCGCTGCTGCCTGTTCTGCCGCTGCCTGCTGAGCCGCTGCCTGTTCCATCGCTGCCTGTTCCGCTGCTGCCTGCTCCTCTGCAGCGATCCTCTCGGCTTCTTCCCTTGCCTTTCTGGCCTCCTCAGCTGCTCTTCTTTCCCGTTCCTCTTCTTCCTTCCGCTTCATTTCCTGGTAGCGCTCTTCTGCCTCCATTGCTGCTTTTTTCAGATCCAGCAGCGCCTCCTCGGGCGCATCTGTAAATCCATAGGGCTGTGCAAGCTTGTACTCTCCCAGGAGCTTCATCTGTTCCATATTCATCATACGGTCTGCAGCTTCACTCTCAAATTCAGATGACATCACCAGACCGGTCGTAGCCGCCATAAGTAACGCAATGATTTTTTTATTTTGTATCATATACTCCAACCTCCTATTTTTTGCAAAATTGTAAATATTTTCTTATAAATTATATGTATATTTTTTCGAATTTATTACAATTATTACAAAAATATTACGTCGGCCATTCTAATACAAAAAAATCACTTTGTCAACTTATTTTTAAAAAAACTTGTAAAATACCAATCATTCCCTCATAATCAGCCCGGTCTGCTTCTGTGATCCGTTCCATACCGCATTCTTTCAGACATGCGGTCGTCTTGGGACCAATGCTGAATGCCCGACACTGCTTCCATTCGTTTCCCGCAGCTTCCAGCAGGCGCCTTGCAGAGGATGCGCAGGTAAACAAGATTCCGTCGTACTCCTCCGGTTTTGGCAGCTTTTCCAGATCAGGCTTCACTGCCTGGTTCTCATAAACTTCAATTTCTTCGAACCGGCAGCAGTCTTCCAGTGCCGCTTTCAAATGTCTGTCTGCGTTTCCGGCTTTCAGATACCAGACCCGATCCTGGGGAGAAATCTGCTTTTTCAGCGCATCCGCCAGCGCGTCACTGTGAAATTCATCCGGGATCAGATCCGCGTAAAGCCCATGACCCTCCAGCATTTTTGCGGTCCTTCCGCCGATGGCCGCAATCCTGCACCCGGCCAGGCAGCGTATGTCCAGCCTGCTTTTTTCAAGACCTTCAAAAAATGCTTCTACCCCGTTTTGGCTTGTAAAGATCAGCCAGTCCGCCTGCTTCATTTCCCCTGCGGAAAATATCCGTTCCGCACGCACGATCCTTCCCACCTGAATCTCATCCGCCGCCGCGCCCTGCTGCCGCAAAAGCGCTTTCAATTCGGTGGATTTTTCCCCGATTTTCGGAATCAAAAAGCGTTTTCCGAACAAAGGACGATTCTCATAAAAGTTCAGGCTGGTCCGGAGGGAAACCGCCTTCCCCACCACAATGACCGCCGGAGAAACCAGTCCGGCCTCTCTGACCGTTTCCCCAATATGAGCCAGATCCGCCGTACAGGTTCTCTGTTCGGGAGTGGCGGCGCAGGAGATCACTGCTGCCTCCGTATCCGGAGACATGCCGGCCTCCATCAGCCCGAACGCAATCTCTTCTACCTTACGCAGTCCCATGAGGAAGACACAGGTTTCTTTTCCTTTTGCCATTGCTTCAAAGTCAATCTCCGCCAGCCCGTCCCTGCTGTTGTGGGCCGTCACTACGTGAAAGCCCTGTGCTTTTCCCCGGTGAGTAACGGGAATCCCGGCATAGGCCAGTCCCCCAATGGCGGAGCTGATTCCCGGGATCACCTGAAAGTAGACTCCTTTTTCCGCCAGGAACAGTCCTTCCTCGCCGCCTCGTCCAAACACATACACATCCCCGCCCTTCAAGCGGACTGTTTTTTCATACCGCATACTTTTTTCCGCCAGAAGCTGATTGATCTCCTCCTGCTCCATCGTATGGCGGTGGTCCGCCTTTCCCACATAGATCAGCTCACAGCCCGGCTTTGCCTCGTCCAAAAGCTCCGGGGAGGACAATCTGTCATAGATAATACAGTCTGCCTCCCGAAGCGCCTGCAGCCCCTTCACCGTGATCAGCCCCGGATCTCCAGGACCGGCGCCCACCAGTGATACGGTTCCTGCCATCTGGCGGCGGATCTGAACAGCTGCTTCTTTTGCAAGCCGCTCCGGAACAGTTCCCCGGACTGCCGCATAAGCCAGCCTGCTCCCCGTCTCATTTCCAAACATGGCATCCAACTGATAGAGTCCGTCCGCTCCTTTCCTGCATACGGCTCCCACCGGAACATGACAGTCCCCGCCGATTTCACGCAAAAATCCCCTTTCCGCAGCAGCCGCCTGCTCCGTCTCTTCATCACTGAGCGCATCCAAAAGCTTCAAAAGCTCCGTCTCCCCCTCCCGGATCTCCAGGGCCAGAATTCCCTGGGCAGGGGCGGGGATCATCTCCTCCGGCTCCAGATACAGGGTGATCCGCTCCTCCATTCCCAGACGCCGGAGGCCTGCTGCCGCCAAAATGATGCCGTCCAGCTTTTCTTCTTCCATTTTGCGGAGTCTGGTGTCCACATTTCCGCGGATATTCACGACACGCAGATCCGGGCGCAGACGCTTGATCTGAAATTCCCTGCGTCTGCTGCCGGTCCCGATGGCGGCCCCCTTCGGCAGGTCCTCCAGCCGTTCTTTTTCCCGAAGGATCAGCGCGTCCCTGGGGTCCTCCCGCTTCCATGCCTTTGCAAACAGAAGTCCGGGCGCGGGATGGGAGGGCATATCCTTCATGCTGTGCACACCGATCTGTACCTCGCCGGACCATATTTTTTCCTCAATTTCTTTGACAAATACGCCTTTATCGCCGATCTCATGAAGGGGCTTGTCCAAAACCAGATCCCCCTTCGTTTTGATGATCTGGAGCTCAAATTCTTCCTCCGGATATGCCTGCGCAAGCCTGTCCCGCACATATTCCGCCTGTGCCAGTGCCAGCTTCGAGCCTCGTGTGCCGATTGTATACTTCATACATACCTCATCTCTTTCTACTGTTAAAATAAGGGACTGTCCCAGGGACAGCCCGCAAATTACAGGCTGCTTTCCAGCGCAGCCGTTTTTTCTGTTAAGATCAGATCTGAAAAAGCTGTCGGATCAACCGCTGATACTCTTCCTGCTCTTCCTCCGTATCCAGGCGTTTCAGCTCCCGGATCGGCTCCCGCAGAAGCCGCTGCAAAGAGGCATTGAGTACCTTTTTCAGCAATTTTTTCTCCCGTTCTCCAAGTTCCATCTTCCGGTTCAGATATGTATAGCTGTCCTCTACGATCTCCCCGCATCGCTGCTGCAGCGACTCAATGGTAGAGTCCATCCGGCTCTGCAACAACCAGCCCATTGTTTCCTGCAGCGCTTCTCTGATCATTTCCCGGCTTTTCTCTGCCAGAGCTTCCCTTTCCCTCCGGTGGCTGGCCGCAATCTCCTGCAGTGTGTCCAGGTTGATCAGCGTGACCCGCGGTTCCTCTGCAAATGCGGTATCCACATCCCTGGGCGCTGCCAGATCCAGCATGGTCAGGCGCCTTTTCGGTACAAAATCCTCCCGGCGTAGGACCAGATGTGGGGACGCTGTAGCTGATACTACAATATCACATTTTTTCAGAACTTCATATCTTTCCTCATAAGAAATGATTTCTATTTCAGGAAAGTCCTCCCGCAGCCGTCTGGCATGCGCGTCTGTCCTGCTGCATGCAGATATGCGGACTGCCTGATATTCAAAAAGATATTTCAAAGCCAGCACAGCCGTTTTTCCGCTGCCGATCACAAGGATCCGTTTCCCGGCGATCCCGCAGGCTTCTTCCAGCTTCCGGATGCCGATATAGCTGACGGACAGCGGTTTTTCGCTGATCTTCAATCCAGTTTTGATCCGCTTGGCACAGGCAACGGCATCCCGGACAACCTTGTTTAATTCCTTGCCCCCGTATCCCATAGTCCTGGCGTAATCCAGAGCATCCTTCACCTGGCCCAGAATCTGGTCCTCTCCCAGAACAAGAGATTCCAGTCCCGCCGCAATCCGGAACAGGTAGACAAAAGCCGCCTCCCCCGAGAGCGTGACCAGATACACCTTCACCTCCACAGCCGGAAACATTTCCTCGTAGATCTGACACAGCGCTTCACATTGTCTTTCTTCTATATAAAAATAAAAAACCTCGCTCCGATTGCAGGTGGACAGCACCATGCACTGCTGGATTCCCGCAGCTTCGGCCTTTCGGAAAAAATCCAGCTTCATCGCATCCGTAAACGCGGTTTTATCGCGGATATCAAGGCTCGCGTTTTTATAATTGATTCCCAAAAATCCAAATTGCATCCCGCTGTCTCTCCTTCTATCTGAAAAAACTTCCTCCGTCTGTTTTTCGCGTCACATGTAAGGAAATACATGAAAAAAACTTATGCCTCTCAACTTGTCTGCACAAGTTATTTTCCTACAGTTCCTAATACAGTTGAGACGGGTCTATATCATTCTGCGCAGGCAGTCCCGGATGACCCGGCAGGTAGTTTCGATATCCTCCCCGGTATGGGCATCCGATACAAACATCGCCTCAAACTGGGAGGGCGCCGTATAAATCCCATGATCCAGCAGATATCCGAAATATTCTGCGTACCATGCGGTATCCGAAGATACAGCGCTCTCATAATCCGTCACCTGCTCCGGAGTAAAAAAGATGCTCAAAAGGGAGCCGATCCGGTTGACGCATACGGCCTCCCCGGCAGCTTCCCTGACTGACTCGGCGATCCGTACTGCCTTTTCCTCCAGCCTTTGGTAGATACCGGGATCTTCTCTGAGAATCCGGAGGGTTTCCAGCCCTGCTGCCGTCGCAATGGGGTTTCCTGACAGGGTTCCCGCCTGGTACACCGGCCCCAGCGGTGAGATCATTTCCATGATCCCGCGCTTCCCTCCGTAGACACCGATGGGCATTCCGCCTCCCACGATTTTGCCGAGAGTCGTCAGATCTGGCGTCACATGAAAATACTCCTGGGCACCGCCAAGCGCCAGCCGGAAGCCTGTGATCACTTCATCAAAGATCAAAAGCGCGCCGTTTTGTTTCGTAATTTCCCGCAAAAATTCCAGAAAGCCGCGAGCTGGGGGCACCACTCCCATATTGGCCGCAACCGGCTCCACCACCACGGCGGCAATCTCTTCCGGATTGGCCTGGAACAGCGCTTCCACCGAAGCCGGATCATTGTACAGGGCCACCAGGGTATTTTTTGTATAATCCGCGGGAACTCCGGCGCTGTCCGGCACTGAGGTGGTCAATGCGGCGGAACCGGCCTTGACCAGAAGCCCGTCCGAATGCCCATGATAGCAGCCCTTGAATTTGATGATCTTGTCCCGTTGCGTATACCCCCTCGCTACCCGGATCGCGCTCATCACCGCCTCCGTGCCGGAGCTGACCAGACGACTCACCTCCATGGATGGGATCAGCTCCGCAAGCAATTCCGCCATCTGCACCTCTTGTTCCGTAGGCGCGCCGTAGGTCAGCCCGTATCCGCACGCCTCCCGGACCTTTTCGATCACTCGGGGATGGGCATGTCCCAGGATTCCCGGTCCCCAGGAGCAGACATAATCGATCATCTCATTTCCATCCACATCCACGATCCTGCTTCCATGGGCGGACGCTATAAACCGGGGTGTCCGTCCTACGGAGCCAAAAGCGCGCACCGGACTGTTCACTCCCCCCGGAATATGGCGTTTTGCCGCTTCAAACAGCTCTCTTGATCTTGTATCCATTTCTATTCTCCTTCCCGAATCCACCTTGCGGCATCCAGAGCATGATACGTAATGATCATCTTTGCCCCGGCGCGCTTTAAGCCCACCAAAATCTCCAGGACGATCTTCCTTTCATCAATCCATCCGTTTTCTGCTGCCGCCTTCACCATGGAATATTCCCCGCTCACATTGTAGGCCACCACCGGCACATTATAAGACGCGGTAATCTCCTTTATGATATCCATATAGGCCATGGCAGGCTTGGCAATGATCAGATCCGCCCCTTCCAGCAGGTCTTCCTCCACCTCCCGCAGGGCTTCCCGTCCATTTGCCGGATCCATCTGGTAGGTCCTGCGGTCGCCGAAGCCCGGCGCCGAGTGGGCCGCGTCACGGAAGGGCCCGTAAAATCCGGAAGCAAATTTGGCGCTGTATGCCATGATAGGAATCTGGACAAATCCGTTCCCGTCCAGAGCCTCCCGGATGGCCCTTACCCGGTTGTCCATCATGTCGCTGGGCGCGATGATATCCGCCCCGGCTCCGGCATAGCTGACTGCGGTCCTGGCTAAAAGCGGCAGGGTTTCGTCATTCAGGATGATCCCTTCCTTCACCAGACCGCAGTGTCCGTGGGAGGTATACTCGCAGAGACAGACATCCGCGATCACGATCAGATCTCTGTATTTTTCCTGCGATTTTATCAGACGAATGGCCTGCTGCACGATTCCCTGATCGTCATAGGCGCCGCTGCCCACTTCATCCTTGTGGGCGGGAATTCCGAACAAAAGGACCGACAAAATCCCGGCTTCCACGATCCGGTCCAGCTCCTCCGGCAGCCGGTCGATGGAATACTGGCAGATGCCCGGCATCGAATCCACCGGGCTGCACAGGTTTTCTCCCTCCATGACAAAGATCGGGCAGATCAGCTCGTCCACCCGAAGATGGTTCTCCCTCACCATGCTCCGCATGGCCGGGCTGACTCTCAGTCTTCTCATTCTCTCCATGATCCGTTCATCCTTTCCTCATATTTTGTAATATGATCTCATCTATTTTTTCAGAAGAAGGAACCTCACCCGTTTTCAGGCCCATCTCCAAAATTTCCTGATAGATTGTTTTTCTCATACTCTCCGAACCCAAATGTCTCAGCCTTTCCCGCAGGGCTCCCAATATTTCTGCCAGTTCCCCCAGCAGGGAAGTCATTGCCGGCATGGCCTGTGCTTTCAGATATTGGGAAATGAGCGGACTCTGTCCTCCGCTGGAAAACGCTGCCACCACTTCCCCTTCTTTCAGATAAGCAGGAAAGAGAAAGCTGCAGTCCTCCCTCTGATCCACCGCATTGACCGGGATCTTCCTATCCCGGCAGGCCCGACTGATCCGATGATTCTCTTCCGGGTCGCCGGTGGCCGCGACTACCAGCTCCTGTCCCGTCAGATCACAGCTTTCAAACCTTTTTTCGCGGCATACAATGCCTTCCTCCGCCCGCAGCTCCGGCAGGATGTCCGGAGCCACAACCGTGACCCATGCTCCGAATTCCAGGAGTGTCTCCGCCTTGCGCAGAGCTATCTTTCCTCCTCCCGCTATCAGGCAGGGCTTGTCTTTCAGCTCAATAAACATGGGAAAATATGACATCTGATTTTCCTCCTTACCAAAAAATCCCTGCCCATACAAATTCGTCTTGTATCCGGCAGGGACTTTCAAATACATTGTTACAATCCACAGTCCGATAGTGGAAGGAACTGTGGATTACAGCATGCGGTTCCGGCTGTTATATTACCTTCTCCGAAAATGCTCAGAACCTGGGAAGCCCTGCTAATCCGGCTTTCAGATCTTCATCCGTAGGAATATAATCGCTCATCTCACCATTGTGGAACTTCTCATAAGCATACATGTCAAAATATCCGGTTCCTGTCAGGCCGAACAGGATGGTCTTCTCTTCCCCGGTCTCTTTACATTTCATCGCTTCATCGATGGCGATCCGAATCGCATGGCTGCTCTCCGGCGCGGGCAGGATTCCCTCCACCCTTGCAAACTGTTCTGCCGCTTTAAATACGGAGGTCTGTTCTACGGATCTTGCTTCCATGTAGCCATCCGCATAAAGCTGGGACAGAACGGAGCTCATTCCGTGATATCTCAGGCCTCCCGCATGATTTGCCGACGGGATGAAGCCGCTTCCTAGGGTATACATCTTCGCCAGCGGGCAAACCATACCCGTATCGCAGAAATCATACGCATATACGCCTCTGGTCAGGCTCGGGCAGGATGCCGGCTCAACCGCGATAAACTGATAATCCGCCTCGCCCCGCAGCTTTTCACCCATGAACGGAGATATTAATCCGCCCAGGTTCGAGCCGCCGCCCGCGCATCCGATGATGATATCCGGCTTGATGCCGTATTTGTCCATGGCCGTCTTGGTCTCTACACCGATGATCGACTGATGGAGCAGGACCTGATTCAGAACGCTGCCCAGTACATAACGGTATCCCTCTGAATGGGTGGCAACCTCGACCGCTTCCGAGATGGCGCATCCAAGACTTCCTGTGGTTCCCGGATGTTCTGCCAGGATCCTGCGTCCGACCTCTGTCGTCTCTGACGGTGAGGGAGTCACGCTGGCGCCGTAGGTGCGCATCACTTCTCTCCGGAACGGCTTTTGCTCGTAGGAGCATTTTACCATATACACCTTACAGTCCAGGTCCAGATAGGAGCATGCCATAGACAGCGCGGTTCCCCACTGTCCGGCTCCGGTCTCCGTTGTCACGCCTTTGAGGCCCTGTTCCTTTGCGTAAAATGCCTGTGCAATAGCAGAATTGAGCTTGTGGCTTCCGCTTGTATTATTTCCTTCGAACTTGTAATAAATCTTTGCCGGAGTCTGCAGCTTTTCCTCCAGGCAGTACGCCCGTACCAGCGGCGACGGACGGTACATCTTATAGAAATCCCGGATCTTTTTCGGGATCTCGATATGACGGTTGTCATTGTCCAGCTCCTGCTTCACCAGCTCTTCACAGAACACCATGCCAAGCTCTTCGGCTGTCATCGGCTCGTGAGTCCCCGGATTCAGAAGCGGCGCCGGCTTGTTCTTCATATCCGCGCGGACATTGTACCAATCCTTGGGCATCTCACTTTCTTCCAGATAAATCTTGTAGGGAATCTTGTTCTCACTCATTGTTTTATTCTCCTTTCATTTTCCGCAGATCCTGCGGCCTTGACGCAGCCGCGGCTTTCTTCGGGATGACCGGCTTTTGTCCGGTTTCTATATACCTTATAGGAACTATGCAAAAATAACTTGCAATTTTTCGCGGTTCCTACCGTTTTCTCCTGCATAATAAAAAGCCCTCATCCCACACAATATCATACTATTGCAGGGACAAGAGCTGTACGAATCTAATATCGTGTCCGCGCTCCTGCGGTGCCACCCGGCTTGGTGCTATAAGCACCCTCTCATGCATACTGACATATGCGCCTTTGTTAACGGAGTACTCTCTCCGGCTATCCTACTGCGGATCCTGTACCGCTCTCCTGCCGCCGCTTCAATGTCATGCGGTCCGATACGCTGTAACAAGTATCCCCTTCAGTTCGCCCTCAGAAGCCCATTCCTCCATGCCCTGGCCCGCTGCAATCCCACCGCCTGCAGCTCTCTGTGCGGCAGAAACAAAAAGTACTTGCTCTTCCTCAACGGTTTAAAAAAACTTTACCACACACGCCGGAGACTGTCAACCCGTTTTTTTGCAAAAAATCCCTGTACCGTCCGTAAAAGTTACATGTCACACACTGACCAATCACTACGCTGATTGGTCAGGAAGATGCACATAAAAGCTGGGATTCAGGCCGTCCATTGCCGTAGGCAATTTTAAATGACGGCCTGAGTTACAGGGCACGCCTGGTCAAGGTGTGACCTGTAGCCCGTAAAAACTGCCGTCTGCCGCACTGCTGTTTTTGTCTAGTCAATCTGCCAGTCGATCGGCTCCAGACCGTGCTCCTCCAAAAATGCGTTGGTCTGGCTGAACGGTCTGCTGCCGAAAAATCCGCGGGCAGCGGAAAGCGGACTCGGATGGGGCGCCTTTAAGATCAAATGCCGCGGATTGTCCAGCATCCTGGCCTTTCTCTGCGCAGGCGTGCCCCAAAGGATATATACGATGGGCCTATCCTGCGCGTTCAGGGCCATGATCGCCGCGTCCGTAAATTCCTCCCAGCCGATCCCCCGGTGGGAATTTGCCTGGTGTGCCCGCACGGTCAGCACGGTATTCAGCATCAGGACACCCTGCTCGGCCCATTTTGTCAGGCATCCGTGGTTCGGTATGGTACAGCCCAGATCGTCATGAAGCTCCTGGTAAATGTTGACCAGTGACGGAGGAACGTTCACTCCCTTCTGCACAGAAAAGCAAAGCCCGTGTGCCTGACCGTGATTGTGGTAAGGGTCCTGTCCCAGGATCACCACCTTGACCTCCTTTAACGGGGTCAGATGAAACGCATTGAAAATGTCATTGGCCGGAGGAAAGATCAGCCGTGTATTGTATTCCTGCTTGATTGTCTGGAAAAGCTGCTTGTAATAAGGCTTCCCAAATTCCTCTTTTAATACTTCGTACCAGTCTCCGTTGATTCCTGCCATTCTTATGTACTCCTCCTTATAAGCGTACGGAAATTCCTTCCTTCCGAAGGTACTCCTTCACTTCCCGGATCTCCAGTTCTTTATAGTGGAACAGGGACGCCGCCAGCGCCGCGTCGGCTTTTCCTTCCGTCAATGCATCCCGAAAGTGCTCCAGGGTTCCGGCCCCTCCCGATGCGATGACCGGAATGGAAACATGCTCCGCAATGGCACGGGTCAGCTCCAGATCATACCCTGCCTTTGTCCCGTCGCAGTCCATGCTGGTCAGCAGGATCTCGCCTGCCCCCAGGCTTTCTACTTTTTTCGCCCATTCCACGGCATCCAGTCCCACGTCAATACGCCCGCCGTTTTTATAAATGTTCCAGCCGCTTCCGTCTGTCCTTCTCTTGGCATCAATGGCCACGACCACACACTGGCTTCCGAACTTCTCCGCCGCGTCATGCACCAGCTCCGGCGTATTGATGGCGGAAGAATTGATGGAGATCTTATCGGCCCCCTCCCGGAGCAGCGCCCGGAAATCCTCTACCGTCCGGATGCCTCCGCCCACGGTGAACGGGATAAACACGCATTCCGCCACCTTGCGCACCATGTCCACGACCGTATTCCTGTTATCGGAAGACGCCGTGATATCCAGAAAGACCAGTTCGTCCGCACCGGCCTGATCATAGGCCTTTGCAATCTCCACCGGATCTCCCGCGTCTTTGAGATCTACAAAATTCACGCCCTTTACCACCCGTCCCGCATTCACATCCAGACAGGGGATGATTCTCTTTGTATGCATCGCTTTCTCCTGCTTTTTTATCGTATTGCCTTTAACGAACAGCAGACCTCAGACCCGTCTGCCGCGCAGACTATCCGCTGCATGGCAGCTGCTGTTCTAAATATTCACAAAATTACTCAGTATCCGCAGTCCCACTTCACTGCTTTTTTCCGGATGGAACTGGCACGCAAATACATTTCCCTTTTCCACCGACGCATGGATATGTACGCCGTATTCCGTAGATGCCTTCACGATCTCCTCTTCTCCGGCTTTCAGATAATAGGAGTGTACAAAATACACGTAGGACTGCTCCGACACCTGATCAAAAAGACGTCCGCCATGCTCCAGGCGCAGGGAATTCCATCCCATATGCGGAATTTTCAAGCCTTCTTTCGAAGGAATCCGCAGGATCTCCCCCGGCAGGATTCCAAGGCCCGCAACTCCCGGCGCCTCATCGCTTCTCTCAAACAAAAGCTGCAGCCCCAGGCAGATGCCCAGGAAAGGCGTTCCTTTTTCCACTGTATCCCGGATAACCGGCACCAGCCCGCGGCGTTCCAGGTTACCCATGGCGTCCCCGAAGGCGCCGACTCCGGGAAGCACCACCTTGTCCGCCGAAAGGATCTCCTGTGCGTCATCCGTGATCTTCACTTCCTCCCCCAGAAGGAGCAGCGCTTTTTCCACACTTTTGATATTGCCCGCGTCATAATCTATAATCGCAATCATATTTCAATCACTTCTCCCCTGCAGTCCTCACCAATTAAGCTTGGATTTCTCCCTGTTCCCTGATTTCTCTCCGATCCCTGTCTTTACCACCGGGATCGGTGTGTCGTCCTTCGCATCCAGGTTGTTGATGTATTTCTTCGTCTCACTGGCAATGATCGGTGAGAGCAGAAGAACCGCAACCAGGTTCGGAATTGCCATCAATGCGTTCAGGATATCCGCAACCGTCCATACCAGATCCAGTGCCAGTACAGGAGCGACCGCCGCAACCAGGATATACACTACCCGGTAAGGAATCAGTCCCTTCTTCCCCGCAAAATATTCCACGCTCCGCTCTCCGTAGTACGCCCATCCCAGGATGGTAGAGTAAGCAAAGGAAATGATTCCAATAACCAGGATCACAGGCCCCAGATATGGAATCTGAGCAAATGCCATGGAAGTCAGCACACCGCCGTTGTCAATCTCATTTGCATTGATCGTCGGGTTCTTCATGATGGTCGTCACCAGAACCAGCCCGGTCATCAGACATACGACCACTGTATCCCAAAATGTCCCTGTGGAAGAAACCAGCGCCTGACGCACCGGATTCCTGGTCTGTGCCGCTGCCGCCGCGATGGGCGCGGAACCCATACCGGACTCATTGGAGAACAGTCCCCGGGCAACCCCGTACTGGATCGCAAGCTTGATCCCACCGCCGACCAGACCACCTGCCGCTGCCCCCGGTGTAAATGCCAGCCGGAAAATGGTTGCGATGGCAGGGATGATAAAATCATAATTGATACACAGGATGATGATACATCCGATCACATAAAAGACGGCCATAAACGGAACCAGCCGCTCGCAGACTCTTGCGATACTCTTGATCCCGCCGAAAATAACAATGGCTGTCAGAACCGCAATCACGAGTCCAACGATCCATTTCGGAATGTGCAGATTTTCGTTACAGACTGTCGCAATGGCGTTGACCTGTGTCGCGCATCCGATCCCAAAGGACGCGAAGCCCGCGAATACCGCAAAGATCACGCCCAGCCACTTCATGTTCAGGCCCCGCTCCAGAGCATACATGGCGCCGCCCTGCATTCTGCCGTCCTCTGTTTTGACACGGTATTTTACCGCGATCAGGGATTCCCCGTACTTGGTCGCAATCCCAAATACGCCGGTCAGCCAGCACCACAGCACGGCTCCAGGGCCTCCCATTGCAACCGCGGTTCCCACGCCGATGATATTTCCGGTTCCGATGGTGGAAGCCAGGGCCGTTGACAGCGCCCCGAACTGGCTTACCTCTCCCTCCGCGTCCGGATCTTTTACCACGGAAAGCTTAATCCCTTTGGAAATGGTCTTTCTCTGGATAAATCCTGTCCGAATTGTCAGAAATACATGGGTACCGAGCAGCAGGATGATCATCCACCAGTCCCACACAAACTTATCAATATCATTGATGATCGCACTAATTGTTTCCATCTGTTTTTGCTTCTCCTCTCTTGTTCCTTTTTAAGTCAGCGCTTCAACACTTTATCTGTATAAAGTGTCGGAAATACAAACAAAGCATACATTATTCCGACTGTTGCCAGTTGGCATAAAGTATGCCTTGCTATGGTATTTTACATCATTTATGGCTATATTTCAAGGATTTTCTGGGGTTTTTGCTAGGAAATCCCCCGCATCGTCAGTTGGATCCTCTTTTTCTTCAAGTCCACGCTCATGACCTTCACATCCACGATATCGCCCACGCTCACCACTTCCAGCGGATGCTTGATGAACTTCTCCGTAATCTGGGAAATGTGTACCAGCCCGTCCTGGTGTACGCCGATATCCACAAATACACCGAAGTCGATCACATTTCGCACCGTGCCCTTTAAGATCATGCCCTCTTTCAGATCCTTCATCTCCAGCACATCTGTCCGCAGGATCGGCTTGGGCATTTCCTCACGGGGGTCACGGGCAGGCTTTTCCAGTTCCTTTACGATATCCCGCAAAGTGATCTCTCCGATTCCCAGTTCCTCCGCCAGCTTTTTGTAATCCTTGATGGTCAGGGATAATCCCACCAGCTTGCCGCCGATGATGTCCTCCGGCCGAAAGCCCTGCTTTTCGAGAAGCTTTTCCGCCGCCTCGTAGGATTCCGGATGGACGCCAGTCGCGTCCAATGGATTGTCCCCGCCCTGGATCCGCATGAACCCGGCGCACTGCTCAAATGCCTTTGGTCCCAGCTTGGCAACCTTTAAAAGCTTCCTCCGGTCCGTAAACCTTCCGTTTTCTTCCCGGTAGGTGACGATATTTTTTGCGAGGGTGCTGCTGATCCCGGAAATGTACGATAACAGCGGGGCGGAAGCGGTATTCAGATCCACGCCGACTTTATTCACACAGTCCTCCACCACGCCGGTAAGGGATTCTCCCAGCTTTTTCTGGTTCATGTCATGCTGGTACTGCCCCACTCCGATGGACTTAGGATCGATCTTCACCAGCTCAGCCAGCGGATCCTGGAGCCTTCTCGCAATGGAAGCAGCGCTCCTCTGCCCTACGTCAAACTTCGGAAATTCCTCGGTCGCCAGCTTGCTCGCGGAATACACGGAAGCTCCTGCCTCGCTCACGATCACATACTGCACCTTCTCCGGAATTTCCTTCAAAAGGTCTACGATGAACTGCTCCGATTCCCGGGAAGCAGTGCCGTTCCCCAGGGAGATCAGGGTGATATTATATTTCGGAATGATCTTTTTCAGCAGGTCTTTTGATGCCTTGATCTTGGCCGGGGTAGTCGGCGCTGTGGGGTATATGACCGTGGTCCCCAGCACCTTTCCTGTGGCATCCACCACAGCCAGCTTGCATCCGGTACGGAACGCCGGATCCCAGCCCAGCACCACCTGCCCGGTGATGGGCGGCTGCATCAGAAGCTGGTGCAGATTCTTCCCAAACACCTCAATGGCTCCGTCCTCCGCCTTTTCTGTCAGTTCGTTTCGTATCTCCCGCTCAATGGCCGGACCGATCAGACGCTTATAGCTGTCCTCCGCGGCTGCTTTGAGTACCGGTGTGGTGATGGGATTGTCCTTGCGTATGACCTTTTTTTCCAGATAACGCAGAATGTCCTCCTCCGGCGCCTCCACCTTCACAGTCAGGAACTTCTCCTTCTCCCCCCGGTTCAATGCCAATATCCTGTGACCTGCCAGCCTGCTCACCGGCTCTTCAAATTCATAGTACATCTCGTATACAGATTCCGCTTCCGGATCCTTTGCCGCGGAGATCACCTTACCTTTCCGGGCGGTGGTATTCCGGATCCAGCTCCGGTAATCCGCCTCGTCGGAAATGGATTCGGCAATGATATCCTGTGCCCCGGCGATGGCTTCCTCTACGGTCCTGACTTCCTTCTCTTCGGAAAGATATGCCTTTGCCGTCTCCTCCAGAGGTTCCTTCGTCTGCTGCAGGGTGATGAGGGCCGCCAGCGGTTCCAGCCCCTTTTCCTTGGCAATCGTCGCACGGGTGCGCCGCTTCGGGCGGTAAGGACGGTATAGGTCCTCCACCACGACCAGGGTCTCCGCCGCAAGGATCTGGGATTTCAATTCCTCGGTCAGCTTCCCCTGTTCCTCTATACTGGACAATACCTGCTCCTTCTTCTCCTCCAGGTTGCGCAGATACATCAGCCGCTCATGGAGCTTCCGAAGCTGCTCGTCATTGAGGGAGCCTGTGGCTTCCTTCCGGTATCTGGAAATAAATGGGATCGTGTTGCCTTCGTCGATCAGCTTCACCGCCGCTTCCACCTGCCAGAGCTTTACATCCAGTTCCTGTGTCAGTTTTTGATTAATATCCATAAAAAATCTGTACCTCTCGTATCTGTTCGATGGATTCACAGATACGGCCTTTCTTGTAAATCTTTAGAAACAGTTTCAAAATAAAAAGTTATTTCATGACAGCTTCTTATTTTGAGACAGTTTCTTATGTCCATAAAAATAGAATGGATCCCGTGAGATCCATTCTATTATACAGGAAAGTTTTTCAATTTTAAAGATATGCAGAAAGATTTTTTTCTTTTGGTAATCGTTCGATGTCTTTTATCTTAATCTTGTTCCCAATTCTGCGGTATTCTTTCATCCTGTCAATCCGAAAAACAGCCATTTCAGATTATATTTTCTCTTCCTGATATATCACTCTGCAATTCTTTTTATAGCAGGCAATTCCATATTTATGAATGGTATGCATACCCTCTTGTTTTAATGACATCACATATCCATCATGATCGATCTGGTTCATCGCTTTACGGCAGGCTGTTTCAAAGGTTCCATTTTCCGCATATTTTACCTCTATAATACAACCTGTCCTTTCCGGCGGAATCACTAGCTTTATATCCGTATAGCCGATTCCTGACTCTGCATTCGATTTTACAATCCAGCTTCCTTCTGCTTTCAACAGCCCCAGTAACATTCCATGATAAAAGTTTTCTTTCATTTCCTTTTTCACATAAGTATCTCTGATACTGATAGAATCTGCCATAAATTCATTAAATACTACCTGTATTGTCTCTGCGTCTCCTTCTTTAAAAGCACTGCAGAATCTATGCCAATTCACTGTATTGCCAGTTGCTTTCACTCTGAGCCAGGAATGAATCTTTGTATCATAAATACCGAGAACTTCTTTGTTTGGTATCGCCAATGTATGAACTCCATTTTCTGGTTCTCCGTCATCCGTTATATAGCCCGCCGCAAAAAGAACACTCCACAAATAGGATTGACGTATATCAATATCTCTGCTGTCAAAGTCTGTATATGTCAATTCCGGAATCAGTCTTTTCTTCACAGTCTCCCCTGAAATCAATGCTTCGATATCCGATCTGGTGGATTCCGTAGCCCCTTCTATGATTTCTTTGATGATCGCGTTATTACTGCTGTTGGCCCAATGAGACTCTATCTGTGCATTTTCAGATTCACAAAATTTATCGCATTGATTGATCACACTCCATGGACAATAAACATCTACATTTCCAAAATGGTATCCGTCATACCATTCTTTGAACAGGTTATATTTATCTTCCAATCCATAATAAGAAAGCATTGATTTTACTTCTTCATTCGTGAATCCAAAATGCTCAGCAAACCGCACGTCAGAAATGGTGCGGACCTTAAAGTTATTTAGTCCGGTAAAAATACTCTCTCTGGCTATACGCAGACAGCCTGTGATCACAGCAAAATGCATATTCGCATTTGTTTTTAGCAGACGGCTGAACAGCAAACGGATCAGCTGTACCATTTCTGAATAATATCCTCTTTGATAAGCTTTATCCAGAGGAACGTCATATTCATCAATCAACACGATAACAGGAACTTCATAATGCTTATAAAGAAGGCTTGTCAACAATTTCAGACTGCTCTGAAGATATATCGGTTTATCCAGTTCCCCTTCTATCAGCCGAACGAGCTTTGCCTTATCATATTGCGTTAGTTTATCACTCTGTAATAGATAATCCAGCCTGGTAGCCTCTTCACTTATTACTGCGGAAAATGCTTCAAACGCAGCCTGGTAATCTTCACCATCCACATCCTTCAAGCTGACAGATATCACCGGATACCTGCCCATATACTGCTCACACAGTTCTGTTTCTTTGGATATTTCCAATCCGTCAAACAGAGATGGATCCATGCCGATCTCAAAGAAAGATTTCAGCATATCAATATTCAGGCTCTTCCCAAAACGGCGTGGTCTTGTAAAAAGGTTTACACTTCCTCTGGTTCTGAGCAGTTCGCTGATAAAGCCAGTTTTATCCACATAGTAGAAATGATCTGCTTTAAAATCCTTAAAAAATTCAATTCCTATCGGAAGTTTTTTCTTTTCTTCCATATATGCCAAAACGCTCCTTTCCTGTGTATGGATTGAGTATAGCATACCGCAGCCTACGGCTGCAATCAAACCAAAAAGCAAAAAGAATCATCCTATTCGTAGATGCACGTGCTATAATG
>QXWX01000054.1 GCA_009911175.1 Lachnospiraceae bacterium
CGGCTGTATCCTTCCCACTGCCGGGCGGATTGGGGACTTTCACCCGTTAGAACGTGTGCCCACCGGGCACACCAAAACGGGGGCAGGCACCAAGGATCGTGCCTGCCCCGCGGTTTTTAAAAATCAACCTCTGTTCCGTAATATGTACATGTGAATAATTTTTCCATTGCTGCCGGGTCGATGGAGCGCGGATTGGATCCGGTACATGCATCGCCTACTGCCAGCTCCGCGATCTTGGCTACCTTCTCCTTAAACTCGTCCTCATTGATGCCGAAGTCCTTCAATGTTTTGGGGATATTCAGCTCAACGTTGAATGCGTCGATCTTTTCGCACAGGCTGTTAATCAGAGCCTTCTCCGATGCTCCCGGCAGACCCATTCTGCGCGCGATGTCCGCATAGCGGCTTGCCGCGACGGAATCCTTTGCGTTATATTTGATCACATAAGGCAGATAGATCGCGTTTGCGCAGCCGTGCGGGATATGTCCTGTGGAGAATGCCGCGCCGGTCTTGTGCGCCATGGAGTGAACGATTCCAAGCAAAGCGTTGGAAAATGCCATTCCCGCAAGGCACTGTGCGTAGTGCATCTGTTCCCTGGCATCCATATCGCAGTGATAGGAAGCCGGAAGGTAATCCAGAACCATCTCGATTGCCTGGAGCGCCAGAGGATCCGTAAACGGTCCGTTCAATGTGGACACATATGCTTCGATGGCATGCGTCAGAGCATCCATACCGGTGTAAGCAACCTGCTTTACCGGGAGTCCGGTTACCAGATCCGGATCTACGATCGCTACATCCGGAGTAATGTTAAAGTCCGCCAGGGGATACTTCACGCCCGTGCTGTAATCCGTGATCACGGAAAACGCGGTCACTTCCGTCGCGGTTCCTGATGTGGACGGGATCGCGCAGAATTTTGCTTTCTGTCTCAATTCCGGGAAATTAAACGGAATACAGAGATCCTCAAAGGTCACATTCGGGTACTCATAGAATGCCCACATTGCCTTTGCGGCATCAATCGGAGAACCGCCGCCCATGGATACGATCCAGTCAGGCTCAAACGCGCGCATCGCCTCCGCGCCCTTCATAACGGTCTCAACGGACGGATCCGGCTCAACGCCCTCGAACAGCTCCACTTCCATGCCTGCTTCCTTCAGATAATCCACTGCCTTATCCAGAAATCCCTGGCGCTTCATGGAACCGCCGCCGACAACGAGGATAGCCTTTTTCCCTTTCAGGTTCTTCAGTTCTTCCAGACATCCTTTTCCGTGGTAAACGTCTCTTGGTAATGTAAATCTGCTCATGTTACACATCTCCTTATGTATGATCTATGTGTTATTATTTAAACAGCTTTTATTATAGCACTGTGAAACTTTTAACACAAGCATATTTACTAAAAATTTCAAAAAAGATTTATAAAAAATATACGAAATATCCTACTCAAACTGCAGGGTATAATTCCGTTTTGTGACCGGAGTCATCTTTCCGGTATCACTGATCAGCACAGCCGAGAAGATCAGGCTGCCACCTCCTTCCGTTACGTCGATCGGCCCGCCGTATATCTGAGACGCGGCCGACGGCGTAGTGCCGTCTACGGTATAATACGCAGTATAGCCTTCCGGCACCTGAATGGTAATCTGGAAGGGCGCGCTGTATTTTCCGGTGGAGGGCGTCACCGCAGGCGCTCCTTCGCCCTGCAGCTCGACCGTATAGGTCCTGGTGGAAACAAGGCTTGGGATCCCCTTTTTATTGATGCAGACCGCCTTTAAGACTGTAGTCCCCTCGCTGAGCAGAATGGGTTCGGTATACTCGGTGCTGGATTCGTCAGGGGTACTTCCGTCCTCCGTAAAATAGATCGTTCCCTCTCCCGTTAGAGAAGTCTCCTGCACTTCCTGGTAGCTTCCCTCATCCAGGCTGAATACAGGCGCCTCCGACACATAATCCGACACTCTGGACAATACGGCAGAATCACACCCCTCCAGCAGCGGGGAGATCTTTTCCGGCTGCTCAGACTCGATATAGAACCGGATCGCCGCCTCATACAAATCTCCGTTTTCCGGCTGAGAATCAATTGCCGCAATGAAAACTCCCTCCGCTTTTTCCAGATTTTTCTGCTGGATATACACCTTTGCCAGCCCGGCATAGGCATCTGGCTTTTTCACATCCTTTTTCAAGGCACGTTCAAAATAAGTCTCCGCGGCAGAATAGTCCCCGGTCTGGAGCGCTTTCTGTCCCTTCCCTACTGCGCCTGCATAGGAATTCTGGTACAGAAGAAAGCCCACTGCCGCACAGAGGATGAGGATCACGCAAAAGACAGTGACCATCTTCTGGAAACGCTTTTTCGCGGAACGCTTTTTTCGCTCTCTCTGCAGGCGTCTCCGCTCCTGGGAATCCCGGATCTCACCTGTTCCCTGTCTCCTGCCCTCCGGATCCTGCCGCAGGTTTCCCGTATACTGGGACCCGGAGTTTTCCCGCCGGATATTGCCGGTACCGCGGCGGGCCTCCGAAGCCCCCCGGTCATACCCTGTCTCCCGCGGAGGATTCCCGGTATCCCTTCTGGAAAAGCCTGACTCCCGTACAGCACCTCCGGGATCTCTCCCTGCATAGCCGGTTTCCCATCCGCTGTTCCCGGAATCTCTTCTGACATAGCCGGATTCCCGCGCGGAATTCCCCGTATTTCTTCCGATATAACCGTTTTCCCGTACGGAATTTCCGGGAGTCCTTCCGGTATAGCCGGTCTCCCGCGCGGAGCCTCTGGCAGTCCCTCTGTTCGCATAGCCGGAATCCCGCCGGACATAATCGCCTTCCCACGGATTACTCCTTCTGGTATAACCGGTTTCCGGATTCCCCGGAGCATATCCGGTGCCCCGAACAGACGTTGTGCCGCCTCCACGGGAGGACGACGGCGTCCTGGTATACTGGGAACGGATTCGGCTCATCTCACCCTGACTGAGCACCCGCGTGGAACTTCTGTACTCCCCCTGGTTCAGTACGCGGGTGGCATAGTCATTTTCACGTTCCTCACGGCTCCGGTAGCGTCTCAGGTCCTGAGAATCAATGGGACGAGTCGCATATTCCACAGAACCCTTGACCTCCCGCGCAAGCACATCCTGCAGCGGATCATAGTCAGGAACGATCTGCACTTCCATATGGCAGGACGGACAGATCAGCTGGCCCTCCGGAATCTCGGCGCCACAATTTCTACATCTCATATTGTGCTCCCCCTTATTTCTACCTCACTGTCTGCACACAATTATTCATCAGCATGGCGATCGTCATCGGTCCTACTCCTCCCGGAACCGGTGTGATCGCAGATGTCTTTTCACATATCTGGTCAAATGCCACATCGCCGCAGAGCTTGTTATGTTCATCCCGATGCATCCCCACATCAATCACAACAGCCCCGTCTTTTACATATTCTGCCCCGATAAACTGCCGTTTTCCCATGGCAACGATCAGGATATCCGCCCGTTTTGTAATCTCCCTCAGATCCTTTGTATGGGAATGGGCAACCGTCACCGTGGCATGCTCCCGCAGAAGCAGCGCCGCCATCGGCTTGCCTACGATATTGCTCCTTCCCACGATCACGCATTCCTTCCCGTCTATGGAAATCCCTGAGCGTTTTAAGAGCTGGATGATCCCGGCCGGCGTACAGGAAAGGAACCCCGGCTCCCCGATCCAGAGTCTCCCTACACTGACCGGATGGAACCCATCCACATCCTTATCCGGTGAAATAGCCCGGATCACCTTATCCTCATCAATGTGGGCCGGGAGAGGAAGCTGCACCAGGATCCCGTTTACATGTCCGGCCTGATTCAGCTTTTCCACCAGCGCAAGCAGTTCCTCTTCCTCCACGGTCTCCGGAAGCTCATAGGCCTCCGAGCGGATCCCGATATAGGCACAGGCTTTCTTTTTATTGTTCACATACACGCAGGACGCGGGATCCTGCCCTACCTGCACCACTGCAAGGCAGATCTCCTTTCCCTGCCTTTTAAGTGCTTCCACTTCTGCTTTTAATTCTTCTTTAATCTCATTGGAAATCTTCTTTCCGTCTATCAACTGTGCCATATCTTACTTCTCCTTTAAAACAGTCCGGTGATCTTTCCGTCATCAGATACGTCAATGCTGTTTGCCGCGGGAACCTTCGGAAGCCCCGGCATAGTCATGATCGCTCCGGTCAGGGCCACAACAAAGCCCGCGCCTGCACTGACATAGACTTCCCGGATATGGATATCAAAGTTCTCCGGCCGCCCCAGCTTCGACGCGTCGTCGGAAAGGGAATACTGGTTCTTCGCCATGCAGATCGGGAACTCTCCGAAGCCCAGCGCTTCGATCCTGGCAAGCTGCTTTTCGGCTGCCGGCTCATAGATCACCTTTCCCGCGCCGTAAATCTCCCGGGAAATGGTCTCGATCTTTTCTTTCAGGGAAAGGCTGTCCTCATACAGCGTATGGAAGCGGCTCTCCTTTGTCTCCAGTGTTTCCAGCACCTTTTCCGCCAGGGCGATGCCGCCCTCTCCGCCTTTTTCCCATACCTCCGAAAGGGCAAATTCACAGCCCTTCTCCTCACAGAACCGGCGGATGTATTCATTTTCCGCATCCGTGTCCGTGACAAAGGAATTGAGAGTCACGACTACCGGAACTCCGTATTTCTGTATATTTTCGATATGCTTTTCCAGATTCACAATGCCCTTTTCCAAAGCATCCAGATTTTCCCTGGACAGCTCTGACTTGGGTACTCCGCCGTTATACTTCAAAGCGCGTACGGTTGCCACCAGGACCACCGCGTCCGGCTTCAGTCCGGCCTTTCTGCACTTGATATCCAGGAACTTTTCCGCGCCCAAATCCGCTCCGAATCCGGCCTCTGTGATCGTAATGTCGCTCATCTTCAATGCCGTCTTGGTTGCCCGGACGCTGTTGCACCCATGGGCAATATTGGCAAAAGGCCCGCCATGTACCAATGCCGGCGTATGCTCCAGCGTCTGGATCAGGTTGGGCTTAATGGCATCCTTCAAAAGTGCCGTCATAGCCCCGGTTGCATGGAGCTGATCCGCAGTCACCGGCTCTCCGGCAAAATTATATGCCACAATGATCCTGCCCAGCCTTTTTTTCAGGTCCTGCAGATCGTCCGCCAGGCAGAGGACCGCCATGATCTCGGAAGCCACGGTGATGACAAAGTGATCCTCCCGGACCATCCCGTCCATTTTATTGCCCAGTCCTACGACAAGATTGCGGAGTACCCGGTCATTCATATCCAGGCATCGCTTCCACACCACCTGTCTGGGGTCGATCCCAAGCTCGTTCCCCTGCTGGATGTGGTTGTCCAGCAGGGCTGCCAGCAGGTTATTGGCAGAGGTAATGGCATGGAAATCCCCGGTGAAATGCAGGTTCAGATCCTCCATCGGCACAACCTGCGCATAACCGCCGCCTGCCGCTCCGCCCTTGATCCCGAAGCAGGGTCCAAGAGACGGCTCACGGAGCGCGATGACCGCGTTTTTCCCAAGCTTTGCCATGGCCTGTCCCAGTCCGATGGTAGTGGTCGTCTTGCCCTCTCCCGCGGGGGTAGGGTTGATGGCTGTCACAAGGACCAGCTTTCCGTTCTCGTTGTCCTTTATCTTCTCCCAGAAGTCATCGGAAAGCTTTGCTTTGTATTTTCCGTAAAGCTCCAGATCCTCTTTCTCGATCCCCGCTTTTTCTGCAACCTCTGTAATGGGCAGCATTGCCGCTTCCTGTGCAATCTGAATATCTGTCTTCATTCGTATCCCTCCTGTTGATCACGGTCAATCCGCAGGGCGGATCGACTGCCTGCCGCCCGTCCCGCAAAGCACGGGCGCCTGTTTATGGTTACGCTTTTTTACAAGCCGCATGGATTTTACAGCAGCTCTTCAAATTCCTCCGCCGTCATCAGGACCTTCCTCGGCTTGGTTCCCTCTTCCGGCCCTACCACGCCGGCCTCCGAAAGCTGATCCATGATCCGCGCGGCACGGTTGAATCCGATCTTGAACATCCTCTGCAGCATTCCAATGGAAGCCTTGTCCTTATCAATGATCAGCTTTCCTGCTTCCACAAAATACTGATCCCGGGCGTTTCCACCCTCTCCCTCTCCGTCGGAGACCGGTATGGAATCTCCTCCGATGTCTGCATTCATATGTTCTTCCAGCTCATTGCTGTAATCGGCATTTCCATGATTCTCGATCAGGTAATCTACCACCTTCTGGACTTCCTTATCGGACACAAAGGAACCCTGCACACGCATGGGCTTGGGAACTCCTGTAGGGTAGAACAGCATATCGCCCTTGCCCAGGAGCTTTTCCGCGCCGGACATATCGATGATGGTTCGGGAATCCACTCCGGAGGACACCGCAAACGCGATCCGGGACGGCATGTTGGCCTTGATCAGTCCGGTGATGACATTGACGGACGGACGCTGAGTCGCCAGGATCAGGTGGATCCCCGCCGCTCTTGCCAGCTGCGCCAGACGACAGATCGCGCCCTCCACGTCTTTGGGCGCCACCATCATCAGGTCCGCCAGCTCGTCCACGATGATAACGAGCTGGGGCATCTTCTTCGGCGCGTCCTCTTCCTCCAGATTCTCCACTTTTTCATTAAAGCCCTTCAGGTCTCTTACATTATATTTCGCAAAGAGGTCATACCTCTTCATCATCTCTGCTACGGCCCAGTTCAGCGCGCCGGCCGCCTTCTTCGGGTCGGTCACGACCGGGATCATAAGGTGCGGGATGCCGTTGTATATGCTCAGCTCCACCACCTTGGGATCCACCATGATCAGCTTCACATCCTCCGGATCCGCCTTGTAGATGATGCTCATGATCATCGTATTGATGCAGACCGATTTTCCGGAGCCTGTAGATCCGGCCACCAAAAGATGGGGCATCTTGGCGATATCCGCAACCACCGTTTTTCCGGCAATGTCCTTTCCTACCGCCACCGTGATCCTGGATTTGCTCTGCTGGAACTCGGATGACTCCAGCAGGTCACGGAGCATCACCGCCGTCGTCTCACTGTTGGGCACCTCGATCCCCACCGCGGCCTTGCCGGGGATCGGCGCTTCGATCCTCAGATCGGTGACCGCCAGGTTTAGCTTGATATCATCCGACAGGCCCACGATCTTGCTGACCTTGACACCCTGCTCCGGCTGCAGTTCATAGCGGGTCACGGAAGGACCGCAGCTTGCGTTGGTCACATGCACCTTCACGCCGAAGTTCTGCAGAGTCTGTTCCAGCTTGCGGGCCGTAGCGCGAAGCTGGGTATCCGAGTCTCCCCCGGATTTTTTCCCTTTCTTCAGCAGATTGAACGGCGGCACATGGTATTCCTTCGGCAAAGCCTCCTGCTGCATGCGGATACTCTCCTCCACTGCCGCCGCCTCGGTTTCCACGTCTGCCGCACTGTCTTTTTCATTCTTTTTCGGACTGCTCTTTTCCGGCGTCGGCCGGACCGTCTCTTTTTTCGCCGGCTTCTCTTCCGCCGGGAAGCGCTCCGGCTCTTCGGCCGCTTCTTCCCATCCGTCCTGTTCCTCCAAATCCGGCTGGGCCCGGTTGATCACAAATTCCTCCGCAGGCGCTTCAAAAACAGCTTCCCGGGACTTCTCCAGAGGTGCAGGATCCGTGGTCTTATCCTCCAGATCCAGGGATACCGCCGGATCCGGAGACATTCCGTCCACCGTCAGTTCATGGACCTCTGGCGATTTTCTGCCCTCGGACAGGGTCGTGGCAAAGGAAACACCGGATATCTTCTGCCGCCTCCGTGAAGACTTCCGAGGCCGGTCCTCCTCCCGGCGCTGCCTCTTCTCCTGCATCCGCTCCTCCCGGCGGATCACAGAAGTCTCGTGGCGCTGTCTTGCGCCCTCATACATCTTCCGGCTGCTGTTTCCCAACGGTTTAAGAAGAGATCGCTCCGTGATCAGAATAGCACAGATAACCGCCAGCACGATGAGGACCACGTAGCTGCCCACCACTCCGATGATGGGGCACAGCAACATAACCAGACAGCCTCCCAGAAGGCCGCCGGAATTTTTATGAATACTTGCCTGCTTATAATAGGTCATAAGACCCATCCCTGGCGTATAGGGATTCATGATCAGCTCCAGAAGCGCACAGAGCACCACCAGCAGGACCAACAGAGCGGCCGCCTTTATGTAAGCATGGGCATTGCCTCTGTTGGAAACGAGAAATGCCGCTGCTCCGAACATCAGGACCGGGATCAGATAGGCCATCCAGCCAAAGATCCCGAACAGGACTGCCGAGCAGACCTCCCCTGCCAGCCCGCCGAGTCCGAAGTTACTGATCAGCATCAGGATACAGACTGCCAGCACGCAGAGGATGATGATCTCCTCCTGCAGTGCCGGGCTTCCCTGTGCTTTTTTTGCCCTTTCATTTGTTGATTTTTTCTTTTTGGTTGACTTTGCAGCCATTATACTTCCCCCTTGGTATTTTTGAACATACTATAAACTAGTATAGCATTATTTCAAAATACTGTCATCAAAAAATTTTGGAATTCTGATTTTCGGTCCTGTTTTCCGAATTTATTTTTACTCCTTTTTCCGCTTTTCGTCAATCATTTCATGGAGTTTTTTCATCGCCTGACTGATACCTCCCACTTCATCAATCAGGCCCTCCCGGACCGCGTCCTCCCCGTCTAACATGGTGCCCACGTCCTTCACAAGCTGGGTCGGATCCAGCATCAGCTCCTCCAGTCTTTTCTGGCTGATCCGGGAATGCTCCGCAATAAATCCGGTGATCCGATCCTGAGTCTTTTCCATATTCCGATAGCTCTGATAGACCCCGATGAACATACCGCTGGAACGCACCGGATGGACGATCATGGTCCCGCTTGGTACGATAAAGGAATAATCTGCCGATACCGCCAAAGGTCCGCCGATGGAATGGCTTCCGCCAAGCACCAGGGAAACCGTCGGTTTGCTCAAAGAGGCGATCATCTCCGCAATGGCAAGACCGGCTTCGACATCCCCTCCGAGTGTATTCAGAAGGATCAGGACGCCTTCCACTTCCTCGCTGTCCTCCGCCTCCGCAAGCCTGGGCAGCAGATGCTCATACTTGGTGGCCTTCGTATTGCCGGACACCGCCTCATGGCCCTCGATCTCCCCGATGATCGTCATCAGCTGGATCCGGTGTCTGTCCGGATTCTGATGCAGATCCAGCGTCCCGGTCTCCTTGATCTCCTCCCGCTCAGCTTCCTTTTTTTCCTGCGTCTCTCCCATCATTTCACAACCTTTCTCGTATATTGATCAGAGGTAGTATGTGAAAAAAGGCTTAGAATTATACAACGGACATTATTTTGTTTCTTAATTCACTTTTCCAAAAATCCCCTTTCACCAAAAATGGTATGGATGCAAATTGTATACATCCATACCATCTTAGTTAAAGCAGTGCCTGCTCTACATCCGCAATAATATCCTCTACATTTTCAATTCCCACGCTGAAACGGATCAGATCCGGCTGAACTCCTGCCTCTACCAGCTCCTGTTCGTTCATCTGACGGTGGGTATGGCTGGCCGGATGGAGCACGCAGCTCCTTGCGTCCGCAACATGAGTCACGATGGCAACCAGCTTCAGCTTATCCATCATCTCTACCGCTGCCGCCCTTCCGCCTTTTAAGCCGAATGTGAGTACGCCGCAGCTTCCGTTCGGCATGTATTTCTGCGCCAGGTCATAGTACTTGTCGTCCGGCAGGGACGGACAGGATACCCATGCCACCTTTTCGTGGTTTTTCAGGTACTTCGCAACCGCCAGCGCATTTTCACAATGGCGCGGCATCCGCAGATGCAGGGTTTCCAATCCCAGATTCAGCAGAAATGCGTTCTGGGGCGACTGGATGGAACCCAGATCCCGCATCAGCTGTGCGGTAGCCTTGGTGATATATGCCAGCTTTCCAAACTTCTGTGTATAGACGATCCCGTGATAGGTCTCGTCCGGTGTGGTCAGCCCCGTAAACTTGTCGCTGTGCGCTTCCCAGTCAAAATTCCCGCTGTCTACGATGGCGCCGCCCACGCAGGACGCATGGCCGTCCATATACTTTGTGGTAGAGTGGATCACGATGTCCGCTCCCCACTCAATGGGCCGGCAGTTGATCGGTGTCGCAAAGGTATTGTCCACGATAAACGGAACCCCGTGGGCGTGGGCCGCCCCGGCAAACTTTTCCAGATCCAGGACAACCAGCGCCGGATTGGCAATAGTCTCACCGAATACGGCCTTGGTGTTCTCACGGAATGCCCCTTCCAGCTCCCCGGGAGTACAGTCCGGATCTACAAAAGTAGCTTCTACGCCCATCTTTTTCAGCGTATGCGCATAAAGGTTATATGTACCGCCGTAAAGCGCGGAGGAACAGATGATATGGTCCCCTGCTCCGGCTATATTCATCACAGAATAAAAGCTGGCAGCCTGCCCGGAGGATGTCAGCATGGCCGCCGCTCCCCCTTCCAGGTCACAGATCTTTGCCGCTACAGCATCATTTGTCGGGTTCTGGAGCCGGGTATAAAAATAACCGGACTCCTCCAGATCGAACAGACGTCCCATCTGCTCACTGCTCGTGTACCGAAATGTGGTACTCTGGTAAATTGGCAGGACCCGCGGTTCCCCATTGCCCGGCTCGTATCCGGACTGGATGCATTTCGTCTCTATTCTGAAGTCGCTCATGTTCATTTCCTCCTGTTGTCTCTGTTCTGATGACTGATCACACACTGACCGGATGCTCACAGTAACGGGGTTCGGCCTGTAAACGCTTAATCTTCGTTCCAGTTGTGGTATACGTCCTGAACGTCGTCATCCTCTTCCAAAAGGTCCAGGGTTTTCTGGATATTCTTGATATCCTCCGGACTGGTCAGATCCACATAGGTCTGGGGGATCATGGTCACTTCCGCCTCTGCCATGGGAATCCCTGCCTCCTCCAGTTTCAGGCGGACCTCACTGAAATCCGCCGGGGCTGTAAGGATCTCGAAGCTCTCCTCTTCCTCCGAAAAGTCCTCCGCGCCTGCGTCTAAAGCCAGCATCATCAGCTCATCGGCATCCATCTCACAGTCTTCCTTTGCAACGAAGATCTGTCCCCTCTCGTCAAACATAAAGGAGACGCAGCCCGGTGTGCCTACGTTACCGCTGCCCTTGGTAAAGGCATTTCTCACATTGGAAGCCGTGCGGTTCTTGTTGTCTGTCAGCGTCTTCACGATGATGGCCGTCCCGTTGGGACCGTAGCCTTCATATGTAATGTGCTCGTAATTGTCCCCGGCACCCTCTCCCGCCGCCTTTTTGATGTTCCTGTCTATGGTGTCATTGGGCATGTTGTTAGATTTTGCCTTGGCAATGACGTCGCGGAGCCTGCTGTTGTTCGATGGATCCGGACCACCGCCTTCCTTGACCGCAACGGCCAGCTCACGTCCGATCTTGGTAAAGATCTTCCCCTTTGCCGCATCGTTTTTTTCTTTTTTATGTTTGATATTTGCGAATTTTGAATGTCCTGACATTTTTCAAATCTCCTCTTTTTTCGTGCTTTGTTTAGTTTACCACGCTTTTTTCTATCTGTAAAGCTATTTTACCGGCCGGAAGCACAGCAACGGTTCCGGATCGTTACTGTGAGCGCCCGGTCAGGGTGTGAACAGTAACTCCGGATCTGGCGCGTTCTTTTTATGTATTCAGCTCCAGACTGATCCGAATCGCTTCATTGACTTTGCACATCAGTCGGCTGTCTACATGGCAGACGAACTCCCGAAGACGCTGCTTGTCGATGGTCCGAATCTGTTCCAGCAGGATGACCGAATTTTTTATGATATGATATTTCTGCGCACTGATCTCAATGTGCGTAGGCAGCTTCGCCTTGTTCATCCGTGACGTGATGGCGGCGCAGATCACCGTCGGGCTGTGCCGGTTGCCTACATCGTTTTGTATGATCAGCACTGGACGGACTCCTCCTTGTTCCGAACCTACCACCGGGCTTAAGTCTGCATAATAAATATCTCCACGTTTGATCGTCAAAATTTTTCACACTCCGATTTTACCTCTTTTCCAATCTCTGTTTTCGGGAGCTGTGAAAAAGCTTGCGCCTCCCGCGCAGGATATCAGATCCACAGTTCCTTACATCGAATGGTACTTAAAGTATTTCCACGTTTCGCAGAAATATACAAGATTCATCGGATATAAACCCTGGGGATCCGCTTTCCGAGACAGCAGACAAATTCATAGTGGAACCGTCCGCTCAAAGCGCCCAGCTCCTCCACCGTGATCTGCTCCTCCCCGTCCCGACCGATCAGCGTGACCGGATCCATAAATGCCGCGCCCGGGATGTCTGTCACATCAACCATAAACTGATCCATACAGATCCGCCCCAGGATTTTGGCCCGTTTCC
Source organism: Lachnospiraceae bacterium (assembly GCA_009911175.1). Next base: position 12,361 of record QXWX01000054.1, read on the forward strand.
CCCGGATCAGAACCTCCCCTTTGTTGGAGAGGCTCCTGGGATAACCGTCCCCGTATCCCACCGGGATCGTAGCGACCCGCATGCTTTTTTCCGCCGTAAAGGTTCCCCCGTAGCTGATAGGTGTCCCCGCCTCCACATCCTTTACATAGGAAATGTGGCTGATCAGCTCCAGGGCCGGTTTTAAGGGAACCGCCTTTTGATCCACCTCATCCGACGGGTACATTCCGTACAGCGCGATCCCCGCGCGGACAAGGTTGTGCCTGTATTCCGGAAAATCAATGATCCCCGCACTGTTGTCGCAGCTGAGACAGGGAATCCGCAGCTTCCGTCGTTCCAAAGCCTGCCGCATCCATACAAACCGCTCATGCTGCTCCCGGGTAAACGCAGGATCTGTCTCATCCGCTTTCGCGAAGTGGGTAAACATCCCTTCCGGCACCACACCCGGAAGCTTACCAATCTCCGCGATGGTATCCGCGCTGTCCTCCGATACCGGGAACCCGATCCTGCCCATGCCGGTGTCGATCTTAATGTAGAAATACGCAGTCTTACGGAGTTTTACGGCTGCCCGGGACATCTCTTCTGCCATTTCCTTTGTATAGACGGTCGGCCGGATCTCCAGGGAAACCATTTCCTCATACTGATCCGGAAAGACACATCCCAGGACCAGGACGGGCTTTTTCACCTCCGCTTCCCGAAGGCTGACCGCCTCCTCCAGGGTTGCGACCGCATACCCCCATACATAGTCCGTATGCTCAAATAACTGTGCAATGGGAACCGCTCCATGCCCATAGCCGTCGGTCTTGATCACGGCCGCCAGCTGCGCGCTGTCGCCGATCCGAAGCTTCATCTGTTTCATATTATATGCAATGGCCTGCAAATCTATTTTTGCATACACCCGATTGTGTTGACTCACTTTTTTATTTCCTCCATGGTTTATCATTCCGTGATTCTCTGCCGCCTGCTGTTTCCTTCGGCTTCTTTCAGGCATTCCCTGATCCCGCCGATCAGGTCCTCTGCCAGCAGAGAGTAGCTTCCCAGCCTTTCTCTGGCCGCGTCTCCCCCGCATGCATGGAGGTACACGCCCAGCACCGCGCTGTCATACGCATCAAGCCCGCCGGCCAAGAGTCCGGTGATCACTCCCGCCAGCACGTCTCCGGAGCCCGCCTTTGCCATTCCGTGATTGCCTGCCGTATTGACAAAGTCCTGCTTTCCGCGCTGTGCCACAATGGTACAGGAATCCTTCAGCACACAGACCGCCGGACAGGTCTGTATAAACGCGCGCAGGCGGCTCATCCGGGATTGCCGCAGCTCTGCCACGGAGCATCCCAGCAGTCCTGACATTTCCTTCATGTGAGGTGTCAGGATGAGCGGATACCCCATCTCCTTTAGAAGCTCCGGATGGCAGGCCAGCAGATTGATGCCGTCCGCGTCCACCACACAGGGCACACGGCATCCCAAAAGCGTTCCCTTGAGCAGGCTTTCGGAGGTCCGGTTCTGTCCCAGCCCGCAGCCGATGCACACCACGTCCGCCCAGCGCAGCAGAGACGTAAGCTGTTCCTGATCATATTCCTCGTACACGGAAATAATGGCCTCCGGAAGAAGCTGCTGCAGGATGGCCCGGTTGGATTCCTCGGTATAGATCTGCACCAGCCCGGCACCGCTCGTGTAAGCCGCTTTGGCGCTTAAATAAGCCGCACCTGCCATGCCTCTGCTTCCGGTGATCATAAGCACCTTTCCGTAAGTCCCTTTATGGGAATCCGGCTTCCGCATCGGAAGCCGACGGGAAAGGTCGCTTTTCTCCAAGGTATAACAGATATCCGGAATCGTTTCGTAAAAGGAGGTATCGATCCCAATCTCCGCAGGGATCACCTTTCCTGCGTATTCCCTGCCCGGATACAGCGCCGTACCCAGCTTTTCGCACTGGAACGCAACCGTCAGATCCGCCCGGAAGGCGCATCCCAGCACCCTTCCCGTGGCAGAGCAGATGCCGGAGGGAATATCGACTGCCACCTTTGCGCCCGGCAGCTCATTCAGTTTTTTTAGAAGTTCCGCATAGGCTCCGCTCACATCCCGGCTCAGTCCCACCCCCAGCAGGGCATCCACCACAGCCGTATACCGGCCTTCCGGAAGCTCCGAAACCACCGGGATTCCCAGATTTTCCACAATCTGCATCTGGATCCGGCATTCCGGAGTCAGAGAAGCCTCCCGCCCCGCAAATACAACAGTCACCGCGCTGCCCTTCCCGGCCAGAAGCCTTGCGGCGGCAAATCCGTCTCCGCCGTTATTGCCAGAACCGCAGACCACCAGAACCCGGGAGCAGTCGATCTTTTCCTGCTCCATGGCCTCTACGGTCCGCAGCGCCGCGTGTTCCATCAGGACTACGGATGGAATTCCGATCTCCTGGATCGTATGGGCATCCGCCTGCCGCATTCTTGTTCCGTCTGGTAAATAACGCATCCTGTTTCCCTCCTCCTCTTAAAAACAGGATGCCATGCAAGCCTTCTGCATGGTATCCTGTTCGCTACCTGATGCATTCTTGCATGAATACACGCAAAATGAATGCAGGAATAAATACAATGATGTACGATCTCTTATTCGCCATGTTCCTTTTGATAGCTGGTAATATTGTAGGACAGTCTCATCAGGCTGTCTGAAAGATGGACGCTTTCCACGATCACATCCTCCGGCAGGTTCAGATCCGTATGCGCGAAATTCCAGATCGCCTTGATCCCGCATTTTACCAGGATGTCGGAGACCCGCGGCACTTCTGATTTTGGGATCGTAAGCGCCGCGATCTCGATGGGATTCTCCTTCAAAAATACTTCCAGCTCATCCAGCATACGGATCGTAACCCCCCTGACCTCCCTGCCGTCCAAGCTGGGATTCACATCAAACAACCCTTTTATCACGAATCCATTTTTCTCAAAAGAAGCATAATTGGCCAGCGCCTGTCCCAGATTCCCCATACCGACTATGATCATGCTATGGCTCTGGTTCAAGCCTAAGATCTTACCGATCTCTGTCCGGAGGTACTTTACATTGTATCCATACCCCTGCTGTCCAAATCCGCCGAAATTATTCAGATCCTGCCGGATCTGGGATGCGGTCACCCGCATCTTCTGGCTCAGGTCATTGGATGATATCCGCTCCACCCCCGCGTCTGTCAACTCGCCCAAATATCGATAATATCTTGGCAGCCTGCTGATCACCGCTTTTGATATTTCTTTCTCTTCCAATTTTAATCAACCTCCAAATAAACTATTTTTATTATATAGAATAGTCTGCTTAAAGTCAATTTAAAGTCATTTTTTTGTTTGATACAATCAAAGGAATGTAGTATAATAATTGTCAATGCGGTTTTACAGGAGGTTTCATATGATACTTGCATGTCATAATCTGAATAAATCATTTGGAGAAAGAGTCATTGTAAGGGATGGCTCCTTTCATATTGAGGAGCGGGAAAAAGCCGCTTTTGTCGGGGTCAACGGTGCCGGAAAATCTACGGTCCTGAAAATGATCATCGGCGAGGAGCCTCTCGACGGCGGCAATGTGATCCTCACCAGGGGAAAACAGCTCGGATATCTGGCCCAGCAGCAGAACCTGGAAAGCGGAAATACCGTTTATGAGGAGCTGAAAACGGCAAAGTCCGACATCATTTTGCTGGAACAGCAGATTCGTTCCATCGAGCAGGAATTGAAATCACTGAGCGGTGAGGCTCTGGAGGCCAGGCTTGAGACCTACAACCGCCTCATGTCCGAATTTGAATCGAAAAACGGATACGCCTACGAGAGCGAGATCGTCGGGGTTTTAAAGGGATTGGGATTTCAGGAGGAGGAGTTCGAAAAGCCTGCCGATACCCTTTCCGGCGGCCAAAAAACCCGGGTATCCCTGGGAAAGCTGCTCCTGACCAACCCGGATATCCTGCTTTTGGACGAGCCCACCAACCACCTGGACTTAAACTCCATCTCCTGGCTGGAGACCTATCTGCTGAACTATCCGGGCGCCGTGTTCATCGTCTCCCACGACCGCTTTTTCCTGAACAGGGTGGTGACAAAGGTGGTGGAGATCGAACACGGCAGCATCCGCATGTACAGCGGCAATTATAAGGCATACTCGGACAAGAAACGGCAGATCCGGGACGCGCAGATGAAGGAATATCTGAATCAGCAGAGGGAAATCAGCCGCCAGGAGGCTGTCATCGAGAAGCTGCGCTCCTTCAACCGGGAAAAATCCATTAAGCGCGCAGAGAGCCGGGAAAAAATGCTGAACAAGATGACCGTAGTCGAAAAACCATTAAGTGACGTGCAGGAGATCCATTTTTCACTGGAGCCTTCCTGCGTCAGCGGAAATGATGTTCTCTCCGTAGATGAGCTGTCCAAGCAGTATGACGGGCAGACCCTGTTTTCCAGCGCTTCCTTTGAGATCAAACGTGGGGAGCATGTGGCGGTCATCGGCGGCAACGGAACCGGCAAGACCACACTTTTGAAAATTTTAAACGGCCTGGCCGACGCGGACAGCGGCTCTTTTTCCCTGGGTACAAAGGTACATATCGGGTATTATGACCAGGAGCATCATGTACTTCACGACCGGAAAAATATATTCGATGAGATTTCCGACGATTATCCATCCCTCAACAATACGGAGATCCGCAATACGCTGGCTGCCTTTCAGTTTACCGGGGACGATGTATTCAAGCTGGTGGGGGACTTAAGTGGCGGGGAGAAGGGACGGGTCTCCCTTGCGAAGCTGATGCTCTCGGAGGCGAATTTCCTGATCCTGGACGAGCCCACCAACCACCTGGATATCACCTCCAAGGAAATCCTGGAACAGGCGCTGAACGATTATACCGGAACCGTCCTCTATGTCTCCCATGACCGGTATTTCATCAATCAGACCGCAAGCCGGATCCTGGAGCTCTCCGACCAGACCTTTGTGAACTATATCGGAAATTATGACTACTATCTGGAAAAGAAGGAAGAACGGACCGCCGCCCTGTCCACCGCCGGGCCGCAGGAGGTAAAAGGAACTTCAAAAGGGACTTATTTTCAGGCAGAACGCCCGGCAGCGGGGCCTTTGGCAGCAGAAACCGGCGCGGCTTCCGTGAATAAGCAGAACTGGCTGGAGCAAAAGGAGGCACAGGCCCGGGAGAGGAAGCGAAAAAATGAACTGAAGCGGACGGAGGAAACGATTTCTATGTTGGAGGCACGCAATCAGGAGATCAATGAGCTCATGATCCATGAAGATGTCTACTCCAATTCCGTCAAGTGCCAGGAGCTTGCCGAGGAAAAGACAGCCAATGACGCCAAGCTGGAGGAGCTGTACGAGCTGTGGGCGGAGTTAGAGGAGCCAAATACCCCGTAGCAAGCTGACGGGCATCAAAATTCTAGCGAAGCAAGCTGCGGGGGATTTGACCCTCGCGGCAATCGCCAAATATCCATGCGAGCATGGCTGCTTGGCTCGTTGCTTCGCGGAAATAAAGACTTCCTGCTTTCACACCATACAACGCCTGCGCTGCAAAAAAGCACAAAACTGTCTACACACAAACAGTTCTGTGCTTTTTTACAACTCCTAATTCTGATTCCGGAACTGCACCGGTGTCAGGCCGTACATTTTCTTAAAGATCCGATTAAAATGCTCTACATTCTGATAGCCTACGGATTCCGCGATGCTTTCCACTGTCGCATTGCCGCTTTTCAACATTGCCCGGGCTTTTTTCATCCGCACCTTTTTCAGAATATCCCCGAAGGTCTCCCCGGATTTTTCTTTGATATACTTGGAAAGATAGGGCTTGGAAAGATAAAATTCTTCCGCAAGGTCATCCAGCGTCACGGTCTTATAATTTGCGTAAATATAATTGGTGATCTGCAGGAGCCGCTCATCCTTACTCTCCTCCCTGCTTTTGATCTCCTCAATCTTATTTACCGCAACCTCCAGAGCCGCGATGGACGCTTTGATGATATCCGGGTCGATCCCGACGCCCCAATATTTTTTCCCGTTGCAGATGATCCCCACATAAGCTACCGCCTTGGAGGAAGACCCCTTTGTCATGGAATGCTCTTCATAGACCGACAGCTCGTAGCTGATATCAAAATAATGCTTGATCGCGTTGCTGACCGCATCCAGGCGTCCGTTTCCCACTCCGGTAATGACTTGCTGTTTCCCGCCGTGCAGAATGGTCGCGGAAGCCACAATACCGTCCTCCTGCTTGAAATGGCACTCCTCCAGGGTAAACACATTCTTCGCGTTGATATAGTGGTCCTCGAATATCTGGTAGATCCATTCCGGGGACAGCTCCTTATGCGCTTTGTCGGAGACATCCTTCACCAGATACCCCACTTCCTCCCGCATCTTCTGCGGCAGGCTGATGCCGAAGTTCTGTTTTAATATGTAATTTACGCCGCCCTTTCCGGACTGGCTGTTGATCCGGATCACGTCTGAATCGTATCTTCTGCCCACATCCTTCGGATCAATGGGAAGATAGGGGACGCACCACTGCTCCGTGTTTCCGTCCTCCCTCCATGCCATTCCCTTTGCAATGGCATCCTGGTGCGATCCGGAAAATGCAGTGAATACAAGTTCTCCCGCATAAGGCTGACGGGGAGAAACATGCATTCTTGTGAGCCGTTCATAGACCTCGCTGATCTCGCTCATGTTGGAGAAATCCAGTCCCGGGTCTACTCCGTGGGAAAACATATTCATTGCCAGCGTGATGATATCCACGTTCCCGGTCCGCTCTCCGTTTCCAAAAAGAGTTCCCTCGATCCGGTCTGCCCCTGCCAGGATCCCAAGCTCCGCCGTAGCCACGCCGGTTCCCCGGTCATTGTGGGGGTGAAGGCTGATGATCGTATTTTCCCGGTATTTCATATACTTGTTGAAATATTCCACCTGGCTCGCAAATACATGGGGAAGGGCATTTTCCACGGTTGCCGGAAGGTTGATGATGGCCTTGTTCTCCGGGGTGGGCTGCCATACGTCCAGTACCGCGTTGCACACCTCCATGGCGTACTCCATCTCCGTACCGGAAAAGCTCTCCGGACTGTATTCAAAGGTAAAGTTTCCTTCCGTCTCCTCCGCCAGCTCCTTCAAAAGCTTCGCGCCGTCGATGGCGATCTGCTTCACCTGCTCCTGATCCTTCCGGAAAACCTGCTCCCGCTGCGCTACGGAAGTAGAATTGTATACATGTATCACTGCATGCGGAGCACCCTTGACCGCCTCAAAGGTCCGCTTGATGATATGCTCCCTGGCCTGGGTCAGCACCTGGACTGTCACATCCTCCGGGATCATATCGCGCTCAATCAGTGTACGCATAAACTGGTACTCTGTCTCCGAGGCCGCCGGAAATCCGACTTCGATCTCTTTGAATCCCACATCCACAAGCATCTGGAAAAACTCCACCTTTTCGTCCAGGCTCATGGGCTCAATCAATGCCTGGTTGCCGTCCCGCAGATCCACGCTGCACCAGGTCGGCGGGTGGTTGATATAGTCCTTTTTCACCCAGTCATAACAGTCTACCGGCGGCATAAAATAAGTCCGTGCGTACTTTTCATAATTCTTCATGGTAACATCTCCTTATATTTTATCAATCATTTTGTCTTATTTTATCTTCGCTTATACTATCACATCCAGGGTATATAATCCAGTGACATTTTTAATCATTTTTATTGATGTATTTTATCATCCCAGTTCACTCGTTTATGAACAAAAATAGCCGCAAAGCAGCGGGAAAGCAGCGAAGATGAGTTTTGCGAATGGCGCAGAGTAAACGCCTTCTCTCACACCCTCATGAAAAAAATCTCCCCAAGCTTTTCCAGACACCATCGGTAATCGCGAACCTCCACCGCTTCGTCCGCAATGATCTTCCGGGTGAAAAGCACCTCGTCTCCCAGCATATAGAAGATTTTTCCGACAGGATCGCCTTCTGAGACAGGCGCGTCCAGACTCTCCTCCTTTTCTACATGAACCAAGATCTCATCGTCATCCCGAAGCAGGATCTTTTTCCCCACTCCCTCAGGACTTTCATCCCCGTCCGTCTGCGTCCCGCTGCCTTCGCCCTGTCCGGCAATAGTATGTACCGAAGCGGTCCCGTTGAAACGGTTACCATCCGGGATGCCGCCCTGGACAGGCACCGTGCCGGTATCCACATCCCTGCATACCTCCTGATAATGAAAGAAATCGATTCCGTAGGTCATCAGCTTTTTGGTGTCCGCCCACTTATAGCCTTTATTGTTGGGCCACCCGCATGCCAGAAGACTGACGATAAAGGTGCGGTCATCCCTTTGAAGCGCCCCGATATAGCAGTAGCCCGCCTCCCCAGTAAAACCGGTCTTTCCGGAAAGAGCCCCTTCCATCATTTTCAGGAATGCATTGTGGTTATTGCAGGAAAAGCCGCGGCTGCCGTCTATGTTGGTAAACTCATAGCTTTCTGTCCGGGTAATCTCCAGAAACACGCTTTTCTGTGGAGAATCCATAATGCAGTATTTCATGATCCGGGCCAGGTCCTCTGCCGTCGTATGATGGGAGCCTTCCTCATCCGAGGCATCCAGTCCGTTGGGCGTGACAAAATGGGTCTGGGTGCATCCGGCCTGTCTGGCCTTTTCGTTCATCATGTCCGCGAAGCCCTCCACACTGGTCCCGATATGCTCCGCAATGACAACCGCCGCGTCGTTATGAGATTCCAGCATCAGGGAATACAGAAGGTGCCTGAGCTGGAACTGCTCCCCTTCCCGGACACCCAGATGGACCTCCGGCTGCGACGCCGCCCTGGCGCTGGCAGTCACCGTATCATCCAGATTGCCGTTTTCCAGCGCAAGGATACAGGTCATGATCTTGGTGGTACTGGCCATGGCCCGCTCCTCCTGTCCATTTTTCGCAAACAAAATACGCCCGCTGTCCGCATCCATCAATACCGCTGACTGGGCGTATAATCCTTCTGGTTCTTTGATCTCCTTCTCAGGCTCTGCATGGACCTCCGCAGTTGTAGTTATCCACATCGCCGCGCATAAAATCAGACATATCCCGCACTTTTTCACCATTTTTCGGAAGTTATCCACACTCTTTTCCGCTTTTTCCACAAGTTTTCCACATTCCAAATTCATTTTCATCCTGCACAAAACTCCGTGATACACGCTTTATCCTATATGTATGACTGTCTGTCTTTTCTTAGAACTTATGGAAACAGCATGCATTCATTATGATACAGGCCCCGGCATTTTTATGTATTTCAGATCTGCGATGGTTGCTTCGGCCCGCCTGCTGTCTGTCACATAATCAGATGTATATGTTACGATGCTTCTTCAGATGTCCAGCTGCAGCTGTGCCTCATCCTCCGCCTCTTCCTTAAAGTGCGCGATCTGCTCCTCATCCAGAGTCGGCAGCTCATCCAGCGACTGCAGGCCGAACCTCCGGAAAAACTCCTGCGTGGTGCCGAACTGGATCGGCCGCCCCGGCGCATCCAGCCGACCCACCTCTTCGATCAGCCCGTACTCAATCAGCTTATTGACCGCATGATCCGTCTTGACCCCCCGGATCTTGTCGATCTCCAGCCTGGTCACCGGCTGCTTATAGGCCACGATAGACAGGGCTTCCAGCATCACATCCGTCAGGACATAGCGCTTCGGCTGCTTTGCGATGCGGATCAGATACTCATAGGCATTCTTTTTGGTGCACATCTGAAAGGAGTCGTCCATCTCCAGGATCTGGATACCCCGGTCTTCCTTTTTATATCGGTCCATCATATTGTGGATCAGCTTTCGGGTCGTTTCCTCATCATGCTCAATCGCAGACGCGATCCTGCTCAATTCCACGGAATCGCCCATCGTAAACAGAATCGCCTCAATGATCCCCTGCATCTTTCTTATTTCCATCGGCTTCAATTGTTCCTTTCTGTCTTCCGCCATCAGCCCACCCGCCTTTGCCTTCTGATATCCGTTCTGTATCTTTAGAATCTGCCGTGAGTATATTTTTACGCTGATTCTTTAGCAGATACATCGGCAATTCTTTTTTATAACGTGGATTCGATCAGGATCTCTCCAAATGTATTTTCCTGGATTGCCCGGATCGCCCCGGTCTTCATCAATTCCAGGATCGCAAGAAATGTTACGACCAGATGCATGGTACTCTTCTGCCCTTCCAGAAGCTGCCGGAAGCTGAACTTCCGGTGATGTTTCGCATAGCCCTCCACAAATGCGATCTTGGACGGAAGGGGCACTTCCTCCTTTTCGATCCTGCCGAATTTGCTTCGGACCGGATCGATCTTGTTATTCTGCCGTTTCATGACATCCCGGAAGATCCTGCCGAGCCGGGAAACCGTCACATCTGCCAGCAGCGCGTCCAGGTCAACCGGTTCTTCGTACTCCCGGACCTCTTCCGGAATGGTGGATTTCCTGAACAGTACCAGATCCGCGTCAAGCTGCCTGTCCTTCAGTTCAAACGCGATATATTTGTACATCTTATATTGAAGGAGCTGTTCCACCAGCTCCTGCCTCGGGTCTTCCTCCTCCCCTTCCTCATTGACTTCCTTCGGAAGGAGCATGCGGCATTTGATATCCAGAAGCGTAGCTGCCATGACAAGAAATTCACTCATCACATTCAGGTCCGCGCGCTGCATCTGCCGGATGTAGTCCATATACTGGTTCGTGATCTCCACGATCGGTATATCGTAGATGTCTATTTTGTTCTTATCAATCAAATGCAGGAGCAGGTCCAAAGGCCCTTCAAATACTTCCAGTTTTACAGGTATCCCCATGTAAATCTCCCCCTCTATCCATAACTTGTGCCTTTGTCGTTTCCAACGCAAACAGTTCTTTTCACCCGCGCGGTTGGACGTCTATATATGGAGCACCACGACCTCCGCCGGATTGAACACGCGCAGATTGACGGTATGGGTTCCCAGTCCTTTGCTGACCACCACCGTCGTACCGTCCTCTACGGTCATCTCCCCTGAGTACTTCGGAAACAAAGTTGCCTGGGGGGTCACAACCCCTCGCCAGCCTGGAATCCGCAGAACGCCTCCGTGCAGATGCCCGCACAGCACCAGGTTGGCGCCCCACTCCTTATAAGCCGGGACATAGGCCGGATTGTGGGCCAGCAGGATCTGATACCGGCTTTTGTCTGCTGGTCCGGCCAGTTTTCTAATATCTCTTCCTGTCACAGATGCCTTTCGGGTATCCCATGCCGGGCGAAATCCACCCCTTCCGCAGGAGCAGAAGCCATGGGTTGCCTTATGGGTATAAGTATCCAGCGGAAGCGCCAGACCGGTAATCCTGATTTTTCTTCCGGACAGCGTAACATCGGCAGATTCATTTTCCAGAAAATGGATACCTGCCGCTGTCAGTTTCTTCCTATAATAATACAACACATCCCCGTACTTTTCCACCTGGCTTTTCAGCCGCTGCTCATGATTGCCCAGGGCATAATATACCGGAGCGATCTCCGGAAGCCGACGGATAAAATCCAAGGCGTGCTCCGGCGAAGCATTCTTTTTCCCGATCAGCATATCCCCGCCGATCAGGATCAGTCCCGGCCTGGCCTTGCGAATCTTTTCCAGCAAGATGTCATTTTGGCTGCCGTATACCCGGTTATGCAAATCGCTTAAAAATACGATCCTGTTTTCATTCGTGGGTCCATTTGGATGCTGATTAGAACGTTCCGGATGGTAATGTGTCATCCGGAAGCCGCGGCATTCCCTCGTGCCCTCTCCCAACACCAGGAAAAATAATCCGGCGCCTGAAAGGGCTATTTTTTTCCACCATTTCATACAGATTCCTCATTTTTCGTTACCGCTGTATTCTGACCGGAGCCCACAGCAACAGCAGCTGATTCCTTAAGGCCAATCGTACGATCGGCCCTTTTACTGTATTGTTCCTGCCTTTGAATTCTGTTTATTCCTGTCCCTGCACGATTGCCGCGCCGGAGCTTGTACCCAATCTGTTGGCGCCGGCTTCCACCATGGCTCTGGCATCCTCCAGAGTACGGATCCCGCCGGAGGCCTTCACTCCCATATCGTGCCCTACGGTCCTACGCATCAGGGCCACATCCTCCGTCGTTGCTCCGCCCTTGGAAAATCCGGTGGATGTTTTCACAAAATCAGCTCCGCATTCTCTGCAGATCCGGCAGGCTTTGATCTTCTCTTCGTCCGTAAGCAGACAGGTCTCCAGGATCACCTTGACCTTCGCCCTACCCTTTGCCGTTTCCACAACCGAGGAAATGTCCTGCTTTACATATTCCCAATCTCCGCTCTTGATCATTCCGATATGGATCACCATATCCAGCTCCGCGGCGCCATCCCGGATCGCCTGCTCTGCCTCCGCCGCCTTACCGGCCGTAGACATGGCGCCCAGCGGAAATCCGATCACCGTGCATACCGCCACATCACTGTCCTTCAAAAGCCGGGCACAATAATAGACAAAGCTGGAATTTACACAGACCGAATGGAAGCCGTACTTCATCGCTTCTTTACATAGCTGCTCCACCTGTTCCTTGGTTGCCTGGGGGGCCAGTATCGTATGATCAATCAAAGCTCCGTAATCCATCTTCATTTTCCTCCGTATTTTTATTATTTTATGTATGGTCTGCGCAAATTGTATACACGCATACTTTGTTGTGTTTTTTCCATATTATAAGCCGAATTCATATCTGCTCCCGCCTGCAGTCCACAATCAGACCGTAAACAGCAATGTGCGAATCAACTACTATATCCTACCATTTTTTCCCCATAAAGTAAAGAACCCTTTTATTTTTCCCGTTTTCCGCCTCAAAAAGCAGAGTGTGCTCTTTTATTTGCAGAGCACACTCTGCTTTTTATAATATATTTAATCTCCTATGCCCGGAACTGCCCCATCATTTTGATCAGATAATCCAGAAATCCTGCTTTTTCCACATCCTCGCTCACCAGAATATCAATACTGCCGATCTCCTTTCCATTAAGGATATAGGAAACGCAACCTGCTCGGTCTCCTTTTTTCACAGGCGCCTGCACGGATTCTTCCATTTTATATTCTTTGGTGATGGCCGATAAATCTGCCCCTTCCGTATCCAGCCAGGTAAAGATCCCTCCGTATTCACAGGACACGGTATCCTCCGCTCCCCCTGCCACCGCGACTTCTCCCAAAGGCTCTAAGTCTTCATCCCTGTAGATCTGGCATTTCCCAAATCCATGATTCAGAAGCGCGGTAGCGTCTTTAAATCTGGTCTTGGAATCATCCGCCGCCATGATAACGGCGATCAGCTCCACATCCCCTTTCTTTGCGGTGGCTGAAACACAGAATTTTGCCAGTCCGGTGGACCCTGTTTTCAGGCCGGTCGTATACTCATACTGGCGGACCAGCTTATTCGTGTTGGTAAGCCCAAATTCGCTGCTGCCCTTCCTGGTGGTATGGGTGATATTTTCCATCCAGATCATACAGTAATCATGGATCTGGGGATATTTTGTGATCAGCTCCCGGGACATCAGGGCTATATCCCGCGCGGTGGTCACATGTCCGTCCGTATCCAGGCCGTTGCAGTTGACAAACTGAGTATTTTTCATGCCCAGCCCCTTCGCCCGTTCATTCATCTGCCGGACAAACTCTTCTTCGCTGCCGGCTATGTATTCCGACATGGCCACACAGGCATCGTTCGCGCTCGCTACGGAAATACATTTCAGCATCGTATCCACAGTCTGCGTCTCTCCCGGCTCCAGATAGACCTGGGAGCCCCCCATGGAAGCCGCGTATTCCGAAACCGTCACCTCATCCTCCAGCTTGATCTTCCCGCTTTCCAATGCGTCAAAAATCAGGAGCATGGTCATGACCTTTGTCACGCTTGCAGGAGGCCGTGCGGTATCCGCATCCTTTTCATAGATCACGCTTCCCGTGGACGCCTCCATCAAGATTGCCGATGGGGCGCTGATCTGCGGCCCTCCTGTATGTTCCGCCGTATCCGCCTCCGCATTGGTTTCCGTCCCCGCATCTGCGTCTGCTTTCTGCTCCTCGCTGTCTGACGCCGTGTCCTGCTTTGCATCCCTCTCTACTGTCTCTTCATGAAGAATATGTACATCCTGCGCATACACGTCTGTATTGCCGCTGTTTTGTCCTGATATCAGGTATCCTGTAAATGATACGTCTCCTGTCACCGTCAGCAAACTCAACAGTACTGCCAGAAATGCTTTCATAAAAAGCTCCCTCCGTTATATCGTCTATTCACAATATAGTGTACAGAAACGCTTTTTAGAACATTTTCCTGTTTGTTTCTGTAATTGTCAGCGTATTTTTAACCAATGCGGCAGCTTTTGATCACGCAACACAGTTTACCCGGATTTTACTGACAACAAACTTCCATATTTTCTATTGCTCTTGCCGCCATGTTATATATCGTTACATGTCACACCCCGACCAATCACCACGCTGATTGGTCGGGAGGATGCACATAAGAGCTGGTATTCAGGCCGTCCATTGCCGTAGGCAATTTAAAATGACGGCCTGAGTTACAGGGCACGCCTGGTCAAGGTGTGACCTGTAACTATATATCAATGTTTATAAAAAATGCCTTCACAAAGATGTAGAAATGCCCTCCGGCTTGTGATACAATAGAATTTATGCAAAACAGTGAGGGAATACAAAAGAGGAGGTTGTCTGATTTGAGACTATTTGAAAGATTCGGAAAAAAATCGGAAAAGAATACACCTGGAAATAAAAAACTGAGCGATACAAGAGAGCTTGAACTCTATTCCGGTATGCGTGTATTGGTGGAGGGTTCTGAGGGAAATCTGCTTTTTATAGCCAGACTGCAGGATCCCCGAAGCCATATGGCAGAGCTGTTCCAGTACTCTGAAATGGAAATTTCTCAGGATATGGATCCGGAAGCCCTTCCGAAAACAGCTCCCGTTCCCGTCAGGATCCGCGGTTATAATGACAATACCAGAAAAGCGATTTTTATGGAAGGAAATATGAGTCCCACCAGTCAGAAGCATATATGGCAGATTGAGGATCTGAACATTACCGCAATCGAGAATGAGCGTTCAGACCCCCGCCTGGATATGGATATGAATGCCGCTGTCATGAGCTCCAATAAGGCGGATGCCGAAGAACGGGCATGTAAACTTTTAAATATCAGCATCGGCGGGGCCGGGATCAGCCTGGCGCATCGGTATTACAAAGGGGATAAATTCTTTCTGAAGGCAAGGCTGTTCGGAGAAAAGAAATCCTTCGTGGTGTATTGTGAAGTGCTGCGTGTGATGCAGACAGATACGTCACAATTTGAATATGGATGCCAGTTTCTGGAATTGACGGAAACCAGCCAGGAACAGATCACACTTTTTATTACACAGGCAGCCCCTCAAACGTCCCATTTCTAAAATATTTGCCAACTGTACGGTTGCAATCCGAAGTCTCAATTTTATGCAATTTATTGCAATAAAACTGAGATTTTGGATTAGCAATCTACTCATAAATGAACAAAAAAGCGGCTGCGTTAGCAGACGTTAGAGTGCGTAAGCACGGTTTTTGCGAATGGATGAGTAGGTTGGAGGCTCTTTAGAGCATCCAACCGTACAGTTGGAATATTTGTAGAGGTAGAATATGGCGGAAGGGAGCTGAGCCATATCCGGACAGAAAGCAGAGAACAGGCTGGATATGCCCAGACACTTGAGGTATATGAATGCGCAGGCTGCGGAGGCTGTGAGCGCAAAGCGAAGTGTCTTTATAAATACAATGCCGAAAAGGAACCGGATCGAAGCAAGGTTATGAAATTCAGCGAACGATGGGAAAAACTGAAAGAAGAATCCAATGCGAACATCCAGAGTGAGACGGATATCCCGAAACGCCAGACACGCTCCATCCAGACGTAAGGACACTTTGGGGACATAAAAGAAAACGAGGACTTCCGAAGGTTCTACTACCGTTCAGCGGAAAACGTATATAAAGAGTTTATGCTGTATGCAATCGGTCGAAACATCATGAAATACCACCGATTTATACATCATGAAATTGAAAAATATGAAGGGAAAAGGGAGCAGAAAGCAGCAACAATTTGTGAATTTGATGGAGGTAATGCAAAATGAAAACAATTTGTGGAATTGACTGCAGCGGATGCGGCTTTAGAGACAACTGTAAAGGATGTACAGAAACAAACGGACGCCCTTTTGGCGGTGATTGTATTGCTGCCGAGTGTTATAAATCAGGCGGCGAAAGCTGCTTTATTGCAAACAAAAAGCGCTTAATCGAAGAGTTCAATGCTCTTGGAATTTCGGATATGCCCACAATAACAACCCTCTCTCAATTGAACGGCGCATATGTTAATTTGGAATATACTCTTTCAAACGGAAAAAAGATAAAATTGCTTGATGATACAAAAATATATCTCGGTTATCAAGTCGAAAAATCAAACAGTGATAGGTGCTATGGACTTGCTGCAGATAACGACTATTTACTTGTATGTGAATATGGTTGCAATTGCGCAGAGCCTGAAATCATTGTATACAAAAAGAGAGAATCAAGTTCCAGTTTGTAGAATTGTAACCGCATAAAAATTCCATATTGCCGCACGCCAACAGCACATCAGAGTCTTGATAAGACAAAGATAGCAAAAAGGAATTAATTTGGAAATTTTATAGAAATCTGAATATTTCAAATTATGATGTGGAGTTGCGGCAGGTTTCTCTCGTGGGAATATCAAATATCTTGTAGAGAAAGGCGTGATTGAGAAATCTGCCATAGGTGTTTATATTTTGCCGGAGGTCTGGGAGGATGAGATATTCAATTTGCAAAATCGATTTAAAAGAAGGTTTTATTCCCATGAAGTGGCATTGTTTCTATGGAACTTAACAGATAGAACACCGAATAGATATCGTATGGCTTTTATATACAACAGCATTATAACTGGTCTGACAGAAGCGCTGGAAGATGCGGGCAGTAAAGAAAGAATAAAAAAGACGGGGAGTCTCTGTGATACCTGTAAAAGTCTATAATGCAGAAAAAGTTCAAGATATCTGAAGAAAAGCCGCCATTTATGAGCATACATCAAAAAAAGAAAGGATATGAAAAAGATGATCAAAATACTATTTGTCTGCCACGGCAACATCTGCCGTTCCCCAATGGCAGAATTTGTAATGAAGGATATGGTAAAAAAAGCCGGTGCCGAAAAGGACTTTTATATTGCGTCCGCAGCCACCAGTACGGAGGAGATCGGGAATCCGGTACATCACGGCACCCGGCGGAAGCTAAAAGAATTCGGCATCTCCACAGATGGAAAATATGCAGTTCAGCTTCGAAGGGATGACTACGAGAAATACGACTATCTGATCGGCATGGAGCACATGAACATCCGGAACATGCTGCGGATCTTAAGAGATGACCCGGAGCATAAAGTGTGCAGGCTGCTGGATTTTACCGACCATCCCCGGGATATTGCCGACCCCTGGTATACCGGCAATTTTGATGTCACCTACAGCGATATCAAAGAAGGCTGCGAAGCACTCCTGGAAGACTGCTGGTTGCGCTTATAACGCATAGCTCAGCAGTCTTTTCAGGTTATGATGGAACTGCCTGTTCTGAGACTTTAAGCGCAGGCGCTCTGTTCCTGACTTATCCCTGTTGACATGTGCGTCATACTGCGCAAACAATGTAAGGTAATTCGCATTTTTGTTGTGCCCCCAGTGAACCAGCACCCAGTTCATGGCTTCCGCGTTCCAGTAATCCACAGGAATCTCCGCGTTTTTTAACACCGCTGTATATTCCAGCGCCTCCTGGCAGAGCTCGTCCATCTGGGTGCGCAGCTCCTTCTCCAGGCGGCTGTTCTTTCCCAGCTTTTCCAGGATCCTTGCGGAAATATTCTTCCGTTTGGATTCCCGCTCTAAGAGCCAGGAGCTTCTCCTGACCGTTTCCTGGAGCTTCATGGCCGCATTCCAGCAGCTGACAAAGGAAAACTGCTCGTCTGTCTCTTTGGATTCCCCTACGGTAAAGGTACGGAATACCCGCGCCTTGCCTCCGCCCAGTTTGCGGTCATAAACTTTCCGCTTTTCCGGATCTGAGAGAACCCGGTAGGCCTCCAGGATCTCCTGCATCTCCTTCGTTGTATCGATATCATTGTGCATATTGGCATCTGGATGGTAGATCTTCGCCAACGCATTTTTTGCATTCGTAATTTCTTCCGGGGTTGCCTCCCTGGAAACTCCAAGAACATTGTAATATGTACGACTTGACATTGGAGTCCTCCCTTATATCATCATTGCCTGTCTGTTCTATACTCCCACAGATATGTCCCGCCCATCCGCGCATATACGGCCGACGGGTTCATACGCAACAATCATATTACGCCACCAGGAAAGAAAAATCAAGACAAATTCCGGTTTTTTATCCGTTCTATTGACTAATAGGTTACAGGTCACACCTTGACCAGGCGTGCCCTGTAACTCAGGCCGTCATTTTAAATTGCCTGCGGCAATGGACGGCCTGAATCCCAGCTTTTATGTGCATCCTCCCGACCAATCAGCGTAGTGATTGGTCAGTGTGTGACATGTAACACTAATAGTTACTGTTCTTTCCTGAACCGCGAGCACTATGCCGCACGGTTACAGGCAGTACAGTACCGACGCTGGAATCCGGCCTATTGCCGGATTCGTTGCTGTGAGCACCCGGCGAGGGTGTGAACAGTAATCTAATACTGACGCAGCCGGAACTTCTGCACCGATCCTTTCAGGTCATGCGCCTGCTCTAACAGCTCTGACGCGGAGGATGCGGACTTTTCCGCTGTTGCGGCATTGGTCTGCACCACATTTGAGATCTGCTCCATCCCCTGGGTCAGCTGCCGCAGCGCCTCCACCTGCTGCTCTGCGGATTCCGCGATCCGCTCCACCAGCTCCGTAGATCTGCGCGCCCCCAGAACGCCTGCCGAAAGCGCCTCTGTCGTATCCGCCGACAAAGCGGTTCCCTCCTTCACCAGCTTGATGGAGTCCTCGATCAGAGAGGTGATATTCTGAGCCGCCTCCGAGCTTTTGTTTGCCAGGCTCTGCACTTCATCCGCCACTACAGCAAAGCCTTTTCCTGTCTCACCGGCCCGTGCCGCTTCTACCGCGGCATTCAATGCCAGGATGTTGGTCTGGAAGGAAATGTCCTCAATCGTCTTGATAATACCGCCGATCTCCGAAGAAGATTTCGAAATATCCTCCATAGCCCTAGTCAGCTCTTCCATCTTTGTGTTACAGAGCTCCAGCTGCCTTGCCGCGTCCATGGAGCTCTTCCTTGCATGATCCGCGTCTGCAGAGGAATTGTCCACCTCTTCCGACAGTTCCTGGATATTTGCCGTCAGTTCCTCCACAGCAGAAGCCTGGTCCATGGCGCCTCTGGACAGGATCTGCGCCCCGTCCGCCACCTGCTCGGATTCCGCCGTAACCCGTTCCGCCGACTGGTTGATCTGAGAAAGCGCGGAATTGAGCGCCTCCAGAATCTGGCGCATGGCCTTCTGAATGGGCTGAAATTCCCCGCGGTAATCATCACCGATCACCAGGTCCATATTTCCCTGAGCCATCTGCGCCAGCTTCATATCAATATCATTGATATACTTTTTTAATTCCTGCTTCGTCTCATGGATAGACTGTACCAGCATACCGATCTCGGAGGTATCCGGCTCCAGCGCAAACTCCGCGGAAAGATTTCCGCATGAGATCTCCCGCATCTGATCCCGGACCGCAATGACAGGCTTTAAGATCCGTTTCCGGGTCATGGTCTGATTGGCAATCTGGAACGCCCCTACCATAACAAGTGCCAAGATCATTGCCAGGCGGATAAAATCCGACCTTCTTCCAAGAGCCTTGACCTTACTCCCGGTCCGCTCATCCAACGCCGATAAAAACTGCTCTTTCAAGGAATTGATCTTTGCGATGGCCGTGCTGTACTCTGTTCCATATACATAATCCAGAGCCTTCTCCAGCTCCCCTTCCTGAACCTGATTCATAGCCTCTTCCTCCAGCGGAACCAGTTCATTGGACAAGGAAGACATCTCGTCAATCATGGCCTGCTCCTGATCCGTAATCCCGATCTCCTGCATGGCCGCGACTCCCTGATCCCGGTTCTTCAGATTATTAATCTCATTCCAGTAGTTATCATAATGCTCCTGCTCCCCGGTTGACGCGAATGCACGCACCTCGTTGGTCAGATATGAGGAACCGTTCATAAAACGGTTCGCGTTGTATGTAAGATTAAACCGGTCTTCATTTGCATCGTCAAGCTGACCGCTCACACTCCCGTAAACAAACAGAAGAATGATCACGACAGCAAGAGCAAAAATAGAACCCCCGTTTAAAATCATCATCAACGTAGACTGGTTCATAGATTTTTTCATCACTATCTCTCCTCCACTTAAAACCTGCTAATTTTACTTTATTTTTCCCCATCCCCGCAAGACAAGGAGAATAATATCATTCTACATAAAATTCGAAAAAATATCAATAGAATCTGGCATATTCCTGTGATAAACTAAAATAAGCGCAAAGCGATTATACTGCCTTTTCCGATGCGCAATCCGTACAATAGAAGGAGACAAAAAAACGCTATGGAACAGATGACATTATTTGATAACCGAACAGATAGCGCACCTCTTGCCAGCCGCTTAAGGCCCGTATCTCTGGAATATTTTGTCGGGCAGGAGCATCTCCTGGGACCTGGCAGGATGCTGCGGCAGCTGATTGAAAAGGACCAGATCTCCTCCATGATCTTCTGGGGACCTCCCGGCGTTGGCAAGACCACCCTCGCCAGCATCATCGCCGGACGGACCCAGGCTGATTTTATCAATTTCAGCGCCGTTACCAGCGGAATCAAGGAGATCAAGGAGGTCATGAACCAGGCGGAGCAAAGCCGCCGCATGGGGATTCGCACGGTCCTGTTTGTGGACGAAATCCATCGGTTCAACAAGGCCCAGCAGGATGCTTTCCTGCCCTTTGTAGAACGGGGAAGTATCACCCTGATCGGGGCCACCACCGAAAATCCCTCCTTTGAGGTCAACGCCGCCCTGCTCTCCCGCTGCCGGGTATTTGTCTTAAAGGCATTGGAGGAAGCCGACCTGGTCCGGCTCCTGGAAAATGCCCTGGAAAATCCTGCCGGCTTCGGCTCCCAGACCATCCGGATCACTCCAGAACAGCTGCGGGCCATCGCCGGATTTGCCAACGGAGATGCCAGGACAGCCCTCAACACCCTGGAAATGGCGGTCCTCAACGGGGAGGTCGATGCTAAGGGGATGACGGTCACGGCGGAGGGTCTTTCCCAGTGCATCAGCCGGAAATCCCTTCTGTATGATAAGAACGGTGAAGAACATTACAACCTGATCTCCGCCCTCCACAAATCCATGCGCAACAGCGACCCGGATGCCGCCATATACTGGATGTGCCGGATGCTCGAGGGAGGCGAGAATCCCCTCTACATCGCAAGACGGCTGATCCGTTTTGCAAGCGAGGACATTGGAATGGCGGACAGCCATGCCCTGCAGGTTGCCGTATCCGTTTACCAGGCCTGCCATTTCCTGGGCATGCCGGAATGCGACGTACATTTGACCCATGCCGTCACCTACCTCTCACTGGCTCCAAAGTCCAATGCCCTTTATCGGGCCTGTGAGTCCTGCAAGCAGGATGTAGGAACGCTTCGTGCCGAGCCGGTCCCCCTCCAGCTGCGCAATGCCCCCACAAGGCTGATGAAGGAGCTGGACTATGGAAAAGGCTATGAGTACGCCCACGATACGGAAGAAAAGCTGACGCACATGGAATGCATGCCGGAATCCCTGCAGCACCGAACCTATTATCATCCCACGGAAGAAGGTGAGGAAAAAGCCGTGAAAGAGCGCTTTGAGCATATCCGGCACTGGAAGCGGCAGATCTGACTCAGGAACCCATTTTATTTAAGATCCGCCGCGAATTTGTCGTCATATGGCACATCTGATTACATGTCACACCCCGACCAATCACCACGCTGATTGGTCGGAAGGATGCACATAAAAGCTGGTATTCAGGACGTCCATTGCCGCAGGCAATTTTATATGACGACCTGAGTTACTGGGTACGCCTGGTCAAGGTGTGACCAGTAACCACATCTGACGAAGCTGCGACCTGTAACAATTTATCCCTTGTTTTCTCCTGCATCTTCCCGTATAATATACAGAGTTACCAAAAATCTACAAAGAGGATAGAATAACCATGAATTTACGAAGCAAACTGGCCATTACCTGCGCCAAGGCCACCAGTGCCCTGATCAAAAAGCTGAACCGGGGAAGCGGCGTCACCCTTCCCGGTTACGTTGCGCGCCTGATTGATCCCAAGATCCTCTCCGCCATGTCCGGCATGGTCCGCGAAGAGACCATTGTCACCATGGGGACCAACGGGAAGACCACCACCAACAGTATCTTGTATCACGCCCTGAAAGCAGAGGGCAAGAAGGTCATCATCAACCGCACCGGAGCCAACATGCTCAACGGCATCATATCCGCATTCGTCCTGGCTACGGACAGGCATGGTGTGCTGGACGCGGATTACGCCTGCATTGAGTGCGATGAGATCGCATCCGTACGCGTTCTACCCCAGTTAAAGCCGGACTGCGCCTTGCTGACCAACATTTCCCGTGATCAGCTGGACCGCTTCGGTGAGGTAGACATTACCTTTCAAAAATTAAAAACCGCCGTCACCAGCGTTCCGGACAGTACCCTCATCATCAACTGCGATGACGTGCTCTCCTACACTCTGGCTGCGGAAAGCAAGAACTCTTATGTCACCTACGGCATCAATGAGCAGATCTTTGACGAGATCTCCCGCTCAGAGATCCGGGAAAGTATTTTCTGCCGCTCCTGCGGAAAGAAGCTGGATTACGAATTTTTCCACTATGGGCAGCTTGGCATCTACCACTGCCCTGCCTGCGGGCTCTCACGTCCCGATCCGGATTATACGGCGGCCAATGTGGACTTTCACGATGAGGTTTATTCCTTTGATATGGACGGGACGCAAATCAATTCTACCGCTAGGACGCCCTACAACATCTACAATACCCTGTCCGCCTATGCCGCTCTGATGGCGCTTGACGCGCCCACAGGACATTTTCAGGAAATGATCGAAGCCTTTGATTACGGCAATAACCGGGAGAGTATCTTTACCATCCACGGCGCCCGGGTCCAGCTCCATCTGGCGAAAAACCCCATCGGCTTCCAGCAGAAGATCTCCCTGGTGTTAAAGGATCCGGCTCCCAAGGACGTGATCATCCAGATCAACGACACCTACCAGGACGGTGAAGACATTTCCTGGCTGTGGGATGTAGATTTCCAGTACCTGGCAGATGCCAACGCAGCCACCATCACCACCAACGGCACACGCCGGCATGATATGGGACTACGGCTCAAATACGAGGATATCGACTGCGGTTCCACTACGGATCTGAAAGGTACGATTGAAACACTGACAACGGCTGGCACGAAAAATCTGTATGTGATCGTAAATTATTCCGGTCTCTACCGAACCAATCATCTGCTGACCGGAATGGACGACAACCGGAAGGAGGCTGGAGAATCATGAAAAAGCTGACCATTGGGCATTTATATCCCGACCTGCTGAACCTTTACGGAGACCGGGGCAATATCCAGTGCTTCCGCAAGCGTCTGGAATGGCGCGGCATGGAAGCAGAGGTGATCCCGTTCCTCTCCGGCGACAGCATTGATTTTCACAAGCTGGACATCGTGCTCCTGGGCGGTGGGTCGGATCGGGAGCAGGAGCTGGTATGCCAGTATCTGCAGGGCATCAAAACTGATTTCCAGGACTATGTAGAAAACAACGGCGTGGTACTGGCTGTCTGCGGCGGCTACCAGCTCCTGGGACGGTACTACAAAACAGAAAAAAAGACCATCGAAGGTCTGGAGGTTCTGGACATTTATACGGAATGGGAACCGGAACGGATGATCCGCAATATCATCCTGAACAGCCCCTTATTCGACCGTCCTGTAGTGGGCTTTGAAAACCACGGGGGACGCACCTATATTGGAAACCACACCCCCTTCGGAAAGGTATTTTTCGGTCTGGGAAATACCGGAAAATCCGGCTGCGAAGGGGTCGTTTACAAAAATGTGATCGCCACCTACCTCCATGGTCCGCTCCTGCCGAAGAATCCTCACGTATGCGATTATCTGCTGGAAAAGGCACTGATCCGAAAATATGGGGCAGAGGTCCGGCTAGAGCCGCTGCCGGATGAACTGGAGCACAAGGCAAACAGCTATATCTTTGACCGGTACAGCGATAAAAAATATGTACTCAAGGAGACCATCAAACGGTACACCTGACACAGTAAAGTGAACAAAAAAGACTGTCTGGAAATGACGTATTTTTAATATATATCATTCGAAATATATTGTAGAAATACACGATTTCCGACAGTCCTTTTTTATATTGTTTCCGTACCTGGGAACTGTACGGAAATATCCAGTAAGATCTGCACAAGTTATTTTCCTACAGTTCCCTGCGGCCGCACGAATCACTTCTTCATTTTGATGCGGACCATCTTGATGATCTGTATGATCGGCAGATTCAGCGCCGCCAGTCCATACACGATCAGAAGCCGTGTCCCTGTCAGAGTCTGCACCTGAAATACTCCGCTGCACGCCGGGATCATCAAAACTGCCGTGATCAGACACAGCCCCAGAGCAAATGCCCCCAGAAGATACTTATTATTCCACAATTTCTTCGAAAGCACCACCGGCATGTCAGCCTTACAGTTGAACCCATGGACCAGACGTGCCGTACACAGTGTCCCGAATGCCATGGTGCTTGCCAGCACCGCATTGCCAAAATGGTTTCCGATATAAAATGCGGCCATGGTAGTTACCGCGATGGATAAGCCCTCAATGCCGATCTTCTGCAAAAATGCTTTCGTCAGGATGGATTCCCCGACCGGCCGCGGTTTCTCGTCCATCACGTCCTTCGTATGAGGCTCCAGTCCCAGCGCGATTGCCGGAAGGCTGTCTGTCAGCAGATTGATGAACAGCAGATGCACCGGCGCAAAGGGAACCGGAAGCGCCGCAACAGACGCATACAGCACCGCAAGGATCGCTCCGAAATTTCCAGATAGTAAAAACTGGATGGAATTTTTGATATTCCGGTATACATTCCGCCCGTTTTCCACTGCCTTGACTATGGTCGCGAAATTGTCATCCGTCAGCACCATAGAGGCCGCATCCTTGGACACCTCGCTCCCGGTGATCCCCATTGCCACTCCGATATCCGCCTGTTTCAGCGCCGGAGCGTCATTCACGCCGTCCCCGGTCATGGACACAATATAGCCCTTGTCCTGCCATGCCTTTACGATCCGGATCTTATGCTCCGGCGTCACCCGGGCATAGACCGAGATATCTTCCACAAAATCCCTCAGCTCCTGATCCGACATGGAATCCATCTCCGAACCCTCACAGGCCTCAGAATCATCCTTTAAGATACCAATCCGTTTTGCAATGGCCGCTGCCGTCACCTTATGGTCCCCGGTGATCATGATCGGCCGGATCCCGGCCTGCTTACATTGCTTCACAGCCTCTGCTGATTCCTCCCGGGGCGGATCCATCATGGCGATCATCCCGATAAAGGTCAGATGATATTCATCCTCCAGTGTAATCTCATGGCCGACCAGAATCTCTTTATAGGCAAATCCCAGCACCCGAAGCCCTTCTTTGGAAAATTCCTGATTCTGGTTTCGGATCTTTTCCCTGTCCGTTTCCGTCAATGGATGCACCCCCTCATCCGTCTGGATATGGGTCATCCGTTCAAGCAACACATCGACCGCGCCTTTGACAAGCATGGTGGGTCGGTCCTCCATCACATGCTGGGTGGACATCAGCTTCCGGTCGCTGTCAAAAGGATTCTCCCCGAACCGGGGATATTTTTCCCGGACGCCGGACGCATAGAGTCCGAACCGATCTCCCAAGTTGATCAGCGCGATCTCCGTAGGATCCCCGATCTCCGCCCCTTCCGCGTTGGAGGCGTCGTTGCAGAGGATGCTGCTCAGAAGCAGCATGCTTTCCTGAGGATTTTCCAGATCAATCCCTTCCGCAGGGATCCGGATCCCGTTTACACAATAATCTTCCACTGTCATCCGGTTCTGGGTCAGAGTTCCCGTCTTATCGGAACAAATGACAGACACACTGCCCAGCCCTTCTACTGCCTGCAGCTTCCGGATGATGGCATGCTCTTTGGCCATCTTCTGCGTCCCGAAGGAAAGCACGATGGTCACGATAGAGCTCAATGCTTCCGGGATCGCCGCTACCGCGAGGGCTACCGCAAACAAAAATGCGTCTCCCGCGTCTCCACCCCGCATCACCTGGATTCCGAACAAAATACCGCAGAAGATCAGGATAAGGATGGACAGCTTCTTCCCGAACTGATCCAGACTGATCTGCAGAGGTGTCTGCTTCTGAGAGGTCTGGTTTAAAAGTCCCGCGATTTTGCCCACCTCTGTCTCCATCCCGATGGCAGTCACCGCAAAGGAGGCTCTTCCATAGGTCGCAAAGCAGCCGGAATAGACCATATTCGTGCGGTCCCCAAGAGAAACCTCCCCCTTCACCGGCTCGGTGCTTTTCTCAACTCCAAGGCTTTCCCCGGTGAGGGCGCTTTCATCGGTCTTTAAGCTGGCACACTCCAGGATCCGGCCGTCCGCAGGGATATAGTCCCCCGCGTCCAGATATACAATGTCCCCGACCGTCACCTCCGCAGATGGGATTTGGACGAGATTGCCGTCCCGCATGACCTTTGCCTCCGGCGCAGACAGCTTTTTCAAACTATCCAGCGACTGCTCCGCCTTCACGGTCTGCAGGGTTCCCAGAACCGCGTTGATGGTAATCACGACCAGGATCACAACCGCGCTCTCCACATCCCGCAACAGACCGGACACAATTGCCGCGGCGATCAGGATCATGACCAGAAAGTCCTTGTACTGCCCCAGGAAAATGTGCAGGATCGTCTCTTTTTTCCCTTCCGCCAGTTCATTTCGCCCGTACTTCTCCTGATGCTCCCGGACCTGCTGGGACGTCAGCGGCTCCTCGGAACCATTCAGCTTTTTCAGAACCTCCCTGCCCGGTAATTGATAATATTCACTCATATGAAATCCTCCTTATTACAGAGTTACCCTTTATCTTTTACAATATCATCAAAATTTATAATATGATATCAGGGGCAAAAGGTCATTTCAAACGGAAATCCTGCTGCAGGCAGCGTTTCCGCAAGCATTCAATATCAAACATGGCCGTTTGACCCTGATGTCATAGCCTGTGATCCACAATGCCCTGCACTTTTCTGAAAAGCATTCAGCCGATCAGAGAATGGATTTTGGCATGGCCTGACTATGAAAGAGAGTCAGGCCCGCCCTATCGAATGAGCAGGTCTGACTCGGTAATGATCCATCAGATTCGTATCGGTTGCACGCTTTCGCGGAAAAACTCAACACACTTCATCCGGATCACACGATCCCCTGTGCAGTCATTGCCTCTACAACCTTCTCAAATCCGGCAATATTCGCGCCTGCCACATAGTTGCCCTTGCATCCGTACTTCTCAGCCGCGTCAGCCATGTTATGGCAGATATTGATCATAATGTCTTTCAGCTTCGCGTCCACCTCTTCAAATGACCAGCTCAGACGCTCGCTGTTCTGGGACATCTCCAGAGCGGAGGTTGCCACACCGCCTGCATTGGCTGCCTTTCCGGGAGCGAACAGGATCCCGTTCTGCTGCAGATACTCGGTTGCTTCCATGGTGGTCGGCATATTCGCGCCTTCCGCAACAGCAATACATCCGTTTGCCGCCAGCGCCTTAGCGTCCTCTAAGTGCAGCTCATTCTGGGTCGCGCAGGGCAGGGCAATGTCAACCTTAACGGTCCATACGCCTCTTCCCTCGTGATATTCGGAATTCGGGCGATAGCTCTTGTAGGAGGTCAGTCTTTCGCGCTTCACTTCCTTGATCTCCTTCAGCGCCGCAACGTCGATCCCATCTGGATCATAAACCCAGCCGTTGGAATCGCTGGCTGTTACCACCTTTGCGCCCAGCTGCTGTGCCTTTTCGATGGCGTAGATGGCTACGTTTCCGGAACCGGAAACAGCCGCGGTCTTGCCGGCAATGTCGATGCCGTTGAGCTTGAGCATCTCCTGGGTCAGATAGAGCAGCCCGTATCCGGTCGCTTCCGTACGTGCCAGAGAACCGCCGTAGGTCAGGCCCTTTCCTGTCAAGACGCCTTCAAACAGTCCGCGGATCCGCTTGTACTGTCCGAACATGTATCCGATCTCTCTCGCGCCTGTTCCGATATCCCCGGCAGGTACATCCGTATCCGCCCCGATATATTTGCAGAGTTCTGTCATAAAGCTCTGGCAGAAAGCCATCACTTCTCTGTCTGATTTTCCCTTGGGGTCAAAATCAGAGCCTCCTTTTCCGCCTCCGATGGGAAGTCCTGTCAGGGAATTCTTGAAAATCTGCTCGAATCCCAAAAATTTGATGATTCCCAGGTTCACGGATGGATGAAGACGAAGTCCCCCCTTGTAAGGTCCGATCGCACTGTTAAACTGTACACGGTAACCTGTATTGACATGGACCTGTCCATTGTCATCTACCCACGGTACGCGGAACTTAAACTGTCTCTCCGGCTCTACAAGTCTTTCCAGAAGAGCGTCTTTTCTGAACTTCTCCTCGTTCGCCTCCACAACGGTACGAAGAGATTCCAGAACCTCCTTCACAGCCTGATGAAACTCCGGCTCTGACGGATTTTTCTTCACAACTGATTCAATGACTTCATCAACATATGACATACTCAACATTACCTCCTCAACATAAATAGCCGGACAGACAAAGCCGCCCGGCGAATAATATGACATTTTGCCTACCCGTCTATTTTATAAGCTATACCGGCGATTGTCAACAAAAAATCCAACGGTACCACAAAAAAATGTCGTGAAACAGGCTTATGCAACGACTTTCATAAAATTTTTGTGAAGAAACAGTTGACTGAACGAAAAAATATGTTATAATCTTCTGTAGTGCTAAATATACCCGAACAGTCGTATGATGCACAATACAAGGCTGGAGGGGAGG
The DNA here is from genome assembly GCA_009911175.1 of Lachnospiraceae bacterium. Next base: position 41,410 of record QXWX01000054.1, read on the forward strand.
TTAGGTGTGAGTCTATGTCAAATGTAATCGTGAAAGAAAACGAGACGTTGGATAGTGCTTTACGCAGATTCAAAAGAAACTGTGCGAAAGCGGGCATTCAGCAGGAAATCCGTAAAAGAGAGCATTATGAGAAGCCGAGCGTAAGACGTAAGAAAAAGTCTGAGGCGGCCAGAAAACGGAAGTATAATTAATATGCGCAAAACGACAGGATGCTGGAATACCAGCATCCTGTTTTCTTTGTTCTATAGGATATTTCTTCGACTATTCCTATAGAACAGCAGACCCATCTGTCGTCTGCTGTTCTCCTGTTTTTTCTATCTCTCAGCCGATCTGTCCTTCCAGGACCTCTGCCGCCTTTGCCAGCGCGTCCGGGATGCCTGCCGGATCTTTTCCTCCGGCCTGCGCCATATTCGGACGGCCGCCTCCGCCTCCGCCGACGCAGCCTGCGATCGCCTTGATCAGGTTGCCCGCATGTGCCCCCTTCTTCATAGTCCCTTCTGTCGCTGTGACCATCAGGCTGACCTTGCCGCCGTTTGCGGATGCCAGAACGACCACGCCCTCTCCCAGCTTCTCCTTGAGCTGGTCACCCAAGTCGCGCAGTCCGTTCATATCCACTCCGTCCAGCTGAGCCGCAAGGAGTTTCACTCCGGACACTTCCCTTACCTGATCCAGGATATCCCCTGCGGCATCCTGTGCCATCTTGCTCTTTAAGCTTTCCACTTCCCCGTGGAGCGCCTTATTCTCCGAGAGCAAATGCGCAATCTTGTCCCCAAGATTCTCCGGTGTCGCCTTTAAAAGCTTCGCCGCCTCCCGCATCTTCTCTTCCAGACTGCCGTAGTATTTCAGAAGCCCTTTGGAGGTCAGCGCCTCTATACGCCGCACACCGGCCGCCACGCCGGTCTCGCTGATAATCTTCATCGCCATGATCTCCGAGGTATTTCCTACATGAGTGCCGCCGCAGAATTCAATGGAGTAATCTCCCATATTCACGACACGCACAATATCCCCGTATTTCTCCCCGAAGAGGGCCTGCGCCCCGGTCTTCCTTGCCTCTTCAATCGGCATATTTCTGATATCCACGGTCAATGCCTTTGCAATGCTCTCATTGACCAGATTTTCCACCTGTTCCAGTTCCTCCGCAGTCAATGCCGAAAAATGGGTAAAGTCAAACCGCAGCCGTTCTTCGTTGACGCTGGATCCGGCCTGCTCCACATGAGTTCCCAGAACCGTTCGGAGGGCCTTCTGGAGCAGATGGGTGGCGCTGTGGTTCCTTGCGGACAGCGCGCGTTTTTCCGCGTTCACTTCCAGCACCGCCTGGTCACCGGCCTTGATCATGCCCTTTACGACACGTCCTACATGGCCGATCTTGCCCCCTAAGAGCTTGATCGTATCTTCCACCTGGAATTCCCCTTCCCCGGTCCGGATGAGGCCGGTATCCGCCTCCTGTCCGCCGCTGGTCGCATAGAACGGTGTTTCCTCTACAAAAACGGTGCCTGCCTCTCCGTCTGACAGTGCGTCCGCCAACTCGGTCTCTGAGGTCAGGACCGTGATCACAGACTCTGCGCTCAGATGGTCATATCCCACAAAGGTACTGGTTACACCGGGGTCGATCGACTCATATACGGTCACGTCCGCTCCCATATAATTTGTAACCTCCCGGGCGTCTCTGGCTGTCTTCCTCTGCACCTCCATGGCAGACTGAAAGCCTTCCTCATCCACGGACAGCTTCTTCTCTTCCAGAATCTCCTTCGTCAGATCCAGCGGAAAGCCGTAGGTATCATAGAGCCTGAATGCCGAATCTCCGGACAACGTGCTCTCTCCCTTTTTCTCCATCTCCGCGATCAGGTCGGACAGGATTCCCAGCCCCTGGTCAATGGTCTTATTAAACTGTTCTTCCTCTTTCGCGATCACCTTCAGAATAAAATCCTTCTTCTCCTCCAGCTCCGGATATCCGTCCTTCGAGCCTGCAATGACCGTCTCCGCCAGCTTCGGAAGAAAGCTTCCTTCGATCCCCAGAAGCCTTCCATGCCGGCAGGCGCGGCGCAGCAAACGGCGCAGCACATATCCCCTTCCCTCATTGGAGGGCATGATCCCGTCTGAGATCATAAAAGTCACCGAACGGACATGGTCCGTGATCACCCGGATAGAAACATCCTTCTGATATACGGCTCCGTATTCCTTTCCTGCCAGGCTGCACACATGGTCGCGCAGTGCCTTGATGGTATCCACATCAAAAATGGACTCCACATCCTGCACGACAGATGCCAGACGCTCCAGTCCCATGCCGGTATCAATATTCTTCTGCTCCAGTTCGCTGTAATTGCCGTTGCCGTCATTGTCAAACTGGGTGAATACATTGTTCCAGATCTCCATATAGCGGTCGCACTCACAGCCTACCGTACAGTCCGGCTTGCCGCAGCCGTACTTCTCTCCGCGGTCATAATAGATCTCCGAGCAGGGACCGCAGGGGCCGGAACCATGCTCCCAGAAGTTGTCCCCTTTTCCGAATTTGAAGATCCGCTCTGCCGGGATCCCCATTTTTTTGTTCCAGATCTCAAACGCCTCGTCATCTTCCTCATATACGGAAGGATACAGTCTGTCCGGATCCAGTCCCACGACCTCGGTCAGAAACTCCCAGGACCACTCGATGGCTTCCTTTTTAAAATAGTCTCCAAACGAAAAATTCCCCAGCATCTCGAAAAAAGTACCGTGACGGGCGGTCTTTCCCACATTCTCGATATCTCCCGTACGGATACACTTCTGGCAAGTGGTCACCCTTCTCCTGGGCGGAATCTCCTGCCCTGTAAAATACGGCTTCAGCGGCGCCATCCCCGAATTGATGAGCAGCAGGCTCTTATCGTTGTGCGGCACCAGGGAAAAGCTCTTCATAGCAAGATGTCCCTTACTCTCAAAGAACTCCAAAAACATTTTTCTCAGCTGGTTCACTCCATATTGGTGCATTTGTTTCATCCTCCTATTGATCCAATTCGACTGTTTTTCATCATATCACAGCGTTTTCTGTTTGTAAACCTTCAAAAATCACAGCAAACTCTTCTGTGCATAGTAAACGGACTGCATGGCGTCCTTCCCATAAAAATCCGCCCCGATCATATCGGCATATTCCTGATTCAGCACCGCTCCTCCGACCATGACCCTGCACTCCGGCGCTTCCATTTTCAGAAGCCGGATGGTCTCCTCCATGCTGACCACAGTGGTCGTCATCAGCGCGCTTAAGCCCACCAGCCGGATGTCCTGCGCCCGGACTGCTTCCAGGATCTGTTCCGGCGGCACGTCTTTGCCCAGATCGATCACCTCAAAGCCGTAGTTTTCCAACAGAACCTTTACGATGTTTTTTCCGATATCATGGATATCTCCCTTCACCGTTGCCAGAACCACCTTTTCCTTCTTTTCCGCCGCTTCCCCGCTCTCCGCAATCCGCTCCTTCAATACGGAAAATGCCGCCTTCGCCGCCTCCGCGCTCATCAAAAGCTGGGGAAGGAATACGGTTCCCTGTTCAAAGCCCTTTCCCACATGGTCCAGGGCCGGAATCAGATGGGTATTGATAATATCAAGCGGGGCCTGATCCCGGACCAGCGTTTCCGTAATATGGTATGCCTCTTCCTTCAGCCCTTTTTCGATCACCGTCTGGAGGCTCATGTCACCGCCGAGCATATCTGCTCCGCCGCCTGCCGCAAGGCCCGCCGAAGCCCTGCCCCCGGATTCAAGTGCCGCCATGCTCCCGCCCGGAGCCGACGTCCCCCGAACTTTGCGTCCCGCATATTTTTCCACATAACGGCTGCAGTTCTCGTCAAAGCCCATCAGGGCATGGTATGCGTCATAGGCCTCCATCATGGACTCGGAAGAGGGATTCACGATCCCGGCGCTGAGCCCGGCGTACATGGCCATCATATAGAAGCTGGCATTCAGGATCGGACGGCAGGGAAGCCCGAAGGAAATGTTGGACACCCCCAGTACCGTATGCACCCCCAGCTCCTGGCGCACCCGCCCGATGGCCTCCAGTGCCGCGGCAGCCCCTTCCGGTTCCGAGCTGATGGTCATGGCCAGCACATCAATGACGATATCCTTCTTTTCAATCCCGTACTTCGCAGCTTCCCGGATGATCCGCTCTGCCACCCGTACCCGGCCGTCAGCCGTACCCGGAATGCCCTTTTCATCCAGTGTCAGTCCGATCACCACACCGCCGTATTTTGCAATGAGAGGAAACACCGCATCCATGGATTCCTGCTTGCCGCTGACCGAATTGACCATGGGCTTTCCGTTGTAGATCCGAAGCGCCGCTTCCATGGCACGCACATCCACCGTATCGATCTGCAGGGGAAGGCTGGTAACGCTCTGCAGCCCTTCCACTGCCTCTACCATCATGGCCGTCTCATCGATATCCGGCAGCCCCACATTCACATCCAGGATATGTGCTCCGTTTTCCTCCTGCAAGATGCCTTCCTTCAAAATATAATCCAGGTCATGGTCCTTCAAAGCCTGCTTGAACTTCTTCTTTCCGGTGGGATTGATCCGTTCCCCTATGATCTTAGATCCCCTTCCCAGGACCACTGCCTGCCCGTAAGAAGAGACCACGGTAAACGTTTTTTTCTCCGTCGGTTTAACGGACATTCCCCGGCAGGCTTCGATCATGCTGCCAAGATGTTCCGGCGTAGTCCCGCAGCAGCCTCCCACGACAGCCGCCCCTTTTTCCACAATGTCCTTCATGGTCCGCGCAAATTCCTCGGGACTCACATCGTAATATGTCTCATTGCCCCGCTGCTTCGGCAGTCCGGCATTGGGCTTCACAATCACAGGAATGGACGCGCAGAGCAGCAGCTCTTCCAGAACCGGCATCACCTGAACCGGCCCCAGTCCGCAGTTCACCCCAAGAGCATCCACCCGCAGGCCTTCCAGCAGGCTGACAACGGCAGGAACATCCGCACCGGTGAGCAGTTTTTTCCGCTCATCAAAAATGGCGGTCACAAACACGGGCAGCTTCGTATTCTCCTTTGCCGCCAGCACCGCCGCCTTGATCTCATAAGTATCGCTCATCGTCTCGATGTGGATCAGATCCGCGCCCGCCTGTTCCCCGTAGACCATGGCCTGCTTAAAGGCTTCATATGCGGCCTCAAATTCCAGATCCCCCATGGGCTTTAGCAGCTTCCCGGTGGGGCCTACATCCAGTGCCGTATAGACGCCGCGCCCGGCCCGGCGGGCCGCTTCCTTCACGTGGCTGACCGCCTGTTCTATGATCTCCTGCAGCGGATAGCCTCCATCCCGGAATTTCAGGGCATTGGCGCCAAATGTATTGGTCAGGACAAGGTCGCTTCCGGCCTCAATATAGGCCTGATGGATGCCGATGATCTCCTCCCCGTGTGTTACATTCCATGTCTCCGGCAGTTCTCCCGGCTTCAATCCCTTTGCCTGGAGCAGCGTGCCCATCCCGCCGTCGAAAAACAGCAGTTTCTTTCCCAAATCATTTTTAATCATAAGGTATCCCTTCTATAAATACAGTCTATTTTTTCACAGGATTCACAGCCCTGTCTGTGGCATCTGATCACAGTCCGGCCCGCCCCGATGACAGCCGTCACCGATTTGGACGGAGCCATCATGCAGCCCTCCGTCAAGGTCAGCCCAATGCTTCTGGCACAATCCAGCACCCGGATCAGATCCCTCTGGCACTCTATGGGAAAATCCCCGTATCCCGGGCTGAAACGCGGCCGCAGATACCGGCCCTCCAACTCCATCTCCTGCCGGATCCGTTCCTGACATTCATCACAGTACTTCTCCAAAAGTGCCGCGGCACATGCCTGCGTCACTACGGTTTTTGCCATATCCGTTTTGGATGTCCGGGACAAAAGCTGATCCACCCCGATTCCCAGGGTGGCCCCGAACAACACGATCTTATCACAGCCCCGGAGGTTTTTCCCCAGGCTTTTGCTCTTTACGGTCAGGCTCCCGAACCGGACGGTCTCCCCGTCCTCCTGCTCTAAATCAAAGATGCGGTAGACCGACTTTCTGCTGCCGACCGAACGCAGGCTCCCGAAGGAATCCGCGATCAGTCTCAGTGTCTGATCATCTACCGCATGCTTTCCATATCCCAGGTATCGGACAGCCTCTCTCATCAAATGATCCATGCTCCGCACACTCCCAATACACGTACAGAAAGACTGCCTGCGACAGTCTTTTTTGTATCGTGGTTTTTCTGCGTCTCCTGACAGCATCCGGTCTCAGCACCGGATGATCTCCGACAGGTTCGACATGATCTTCTCCGCCACCTCCGGCTTGTTCATGGAATAAATGTGGATGTTCTTTACTCCGTTTGCCAGCAGATCAATGATCTGATCCGTGGCATATGCGATCCCCGCCTGCATCATCGCCTCCGGGTAACTTCCGAACCGATCCAGCAGCGCCAGAAAACGCCGTGGAAATACAGTGCCGGACAACTCCTGGCTGCGTTTCATCTGGGTAGCGCTGGTGATCGGCATGATCCCCGGAAGCACGGGAACCGTAATGCCTGCCTCCCGGATCCGGTATAAAAAATTATAATGAATATCATTGTCAAAAAACATCTGGGTCGTCAGAAAATCCACTCCGCTGTCTACCTTCTGCTTCAAAAACCGGATGTCATCCGCCTTGTGCTCATTCTCCACATGGCCTTCCGGATAGCATGCCGCGCCGATGCAGAAGTCGCCGTACTTTTTGATCTCCTCCACCAGCTCCCATGCATAGCGAAAACGATCCTCCGTGGGAAATACCATTCCTTCGGGGATATCTCCCCGAAGTGCAAGTATATTTTCAATTCCAAGCTGCCGGAGATTTGCGATAACGCTCCTGACCTCCTCCTTGGTGGAAGACGCGCAGGTCAGGTGAGCCAGGCTCAATACGCCCAGATCGTCCTTGATATGGGACGCGATCCTCGCCGTATTCTTGCTGGTTCCTCCGCCCGCCCCGTAGGTCACGCTGATGTAGGAAGGCTTAAGCGCCGCAATCTTGTCCGTGGCGTCCAGTACCTTGTCAAATCCCGCATCCGTCTTGGGCGGAAACACCTCAAAGGAAATGTGTATCTTATCTTCGTTCAGCCTATCAATGATCTTCATATTATTCTCCCAGTAAATCTCTGTAGAGCGCCTCATACTGTCTCGTGGAATTGTTCCATGAGAAGTCCTGTGCCATAGCCCGCTCTATCATCTTATTCCAGTCTCTCTTCTTGTCATAGTAAATCTGCTCTGCATAACGGATCGTATTGAGCATCTCGTGTGCATTGTAATTGGTAAAGCTGAATCCGGTTCCCGTCTTCTCATACTCATTGTATGCCTCTACCGTATCCTTGAGGCCGCCAGTCTCCCGCACGATGGGCAGGGTACCGTATCTGAGGCTCATCAGCTGGCTCAGCCCGCATGGCTCAAACAGAGACGGCATCAGGAAGGTATCAACGGAAGCATAGATCTTATGGGACAGCTCATCGGAATAGTAAATGTTCGCGGAAACCTTTCCGGAGTACTTCCACGCAAAATGGCGGAACATGTTCTCATACTTTGGATCTCCTGTTCCCAGTACCACGATCTGCACCGCGTCCTGGCAGAGCTCGTCCATCACATAATCAATCAGGTCAAACCCCTTCTGGTCTGTCAGACGGGATACAATACCGATCATCATCACATGGGCATCCTTATCCAGCTCAAGCTCCTCCTGAAGGGCCAGCTTATTCATCTGCTTCAGCTTACGGAAATTCTCAATATTGAAGTTCTTTGCGATCCGGTTGTCTGTCTCCGGATTCCAGTCCGTATAGTCCAGTCCGTTGACAATACCGCAGAGATCATTGGACCGCGCGTTCATCAGGCCGTCCAGCGCTTCTCCGTAGAACGGCGTCTTGATCTCCTCGGCATAGGTCTGGCTGACCGTGGTCACCTTATCGGAATAAACGATACCGCCCTTTAACAGGTTGGCATCCTTATACGCTTCCATCTTATCCGGAACAAAATAGTATTCCGGAAGTCCTGTGATGCCGCGTACCGTCTTCGTATCCCACACGCCCTGGAACTTCAGGTTATGTATCGTCATGATGGTCTTGATCCCGCGGTAATATTCTCCCGCATACCGGAAATTATCAAGATATACCGGAATCAGCCCTGTCTGCCAGTCATGGCAGTGGATCAGGTCCGGCCGGAATCCGATCACCGGAAGGATACTCAGCACTGCCTTGGAAAAGAAAGCAAATTTTTCGATATTCCATTTCGGATCTCCCTCATAGGGCGCAAATCCGTTGAAATAATGCTCGTTGTCAATAAAATAGAACTGTACGCCCTCATACTGGCACTTCAAAATTCCTACATAGCGGTCCTGTCCTGCCAGATTCATGTAAAAGTGATCTACATATTCCAGCATGTCCTTCCACTTCTGGTACATACAGTTGTACTTCGGCAGTACAACGCGCACGTCATATCTTTCCTTGTCAAAATACTTTGGCAAGGATCCTGCTACATCTGCAAGTCCTCCTGTCTTAATAAATGGTACACATTCTGAAGCTGCAAATAAAATGTTTTTCATAGCTAACAAACCTCTGACCCTTTCTTAGTATCTCCTCAAAATAGTATGATTATTGTTATTATAACTCATTTTTCGTACATTGAAAAGATTTATCTTGCAGGAACAGCTCTGACGCATAAATTTAATTTTATTTTTCTAAGCTATAAAAACATTACATTTTTAACAGCTTTTTCTTGGT